>CBDBJL010000029.1:0-34127 GCA_965206365.1 Alphaproteobacteria bacterium | reverse complement strand
CTTTCTGGCTGGAACCACCGGCTATGATTATGAAACCATGCAGATGCCTGAGGGAGTGGAAGTGCAAATCGATAATTGCTTCACCACCATTAAATCGGTATTAACAGAGGCTGGCTTTACCTTCGAAGATATTGTCCGTGCCAATTATATTTTATCCGATGTCGACCATTGCGCTCTTGCCATGCCCCGTTTTGGCAAACATATGGGCAATATTAAACCGGCATCAACCTTAATCATTGCTGGGCTTGCAAATGCTGAAATGAAAGTGGAAGTGGAAATTACCGCCCACCGCTCAAGCTGATCCAGCTTACGCTGGATCAGCCAGCCAAACTACAGATGCGATCAGGCACTGCTTGAACATATTTGTTTGAAGCTCCATGAATGGAGGGTTGCCCCTCCAAAATTCATTATCTTACCAATGGGGGTAATGGTGACGTAACCATCTGAATGGAGGGTTGCCCCTCCCTTGATGGCTGTAAGCATTACAGCACCACACATAACTGGGATTTAGACTATCAAAAAATCGATAAGAAATCAAGAATCTAAGTGCAATTTCTTCATTTTTTTTCTTATTTTCTCGTCTAATTTGCAATAATTCCCCATGCATTTGGGTGCGGATTAAATTCAGCCAAGTAATTTTTTTCACTTTCGGCTCTGGCAGATTCTGATTCTGTGGATTTTCATAATTTTTTTTTATTTTCTCAGCAACCGCTCGTTCCATATCGGTACGGGTGATTTTTTTTCCCCGAATGTTGCGGATGGATGCTAATGATCTGCTTTTGCATTCGATGTTTTTCCTTGGATTTTGGGATCTCTACCAACAAATACAAATAATCTTTCCGCTGACACAAAGCTTTCAAGGCTTGCACAAAGCTACTTTTCATTTGTGCAGCGGGTAACAATTCTTGATTCTGATGCTTTTTCACCAATTTTGGGTAATATTCATTGTAAAAATCTAATATGGTTCTAAAAGCTTGAGAAAAACCTGCCAAAACAGTGTGTTCTTTGCGGCCCAGAAAAATATGGGCATGGTTTAAATTATTGCGCAATTTGTGCATCGGCTCCGATAAATCTTTTCCCGGGTAAAATTCAACATAAACCGTAAAATAACGGTGAAGCAAACCATTCAGTTCCAGAAAAAAATTAAAGATTTTAGAAATTTCTTCAAAGGAAATGGCCTCACGCTTCTTTTTTAATTGTTTTTCATTTAAATGGTCATTATCATCAAAATGATCCCCCAGAAACATGGTTTGCCGCCGATTTGCATCAATATTGTTAAATTCTTCACTTACAATATGTTTGATCACAGCAATATTTCTCGAGCCAATAAAATATTGGTGACGGACAGAATCAAATAATTTTCGCGACGCAATTTTCGGATATCGGTTTGTAAATTTCTGAAAATTTTCTTTTGCAGTCTCAGTGAGATCCCGCATAGATTGGGTTCGGTTAGTTTCGTGGATCTGCTTGCCGTTTTCTTCAAGCCAAGCCAACGTTAAACCTTCAGCCTGTAGCCATGGCGGAATTTTTTCAGCATCGGTTACCAAATTTTTCAAATGATTGCTAACCTTACGACTATAATCATCAGGCAAGAATAACAATAACGCATGCAAAGATTTCGTTAAATGAAATCCCTCTATTCGGCGTTCCTGCCCCTGATGGGTAAGATGATGCCTGAGGCTAGCAATATCGGTGATTTTTTCTTTGAAATCTGGAAACCGACCATTGGTTTTTAAGTAGATAAAATGCTGATCGGTTAAGATGCTGGTAAATTCATTCTTGCGTGTTTGCGCTAATTTCATAGCAACATGAAGCAATTTCACTGTGCCTTTAACATCTGAACCAAAACAATCAAACGGATAGTCAAGCTCTGTTTTCGATTTTTCATCCCTTTGGGCTTCACGCAAGCTGGCAATAAATTCCCAGACATTTTTTTCCTGTTGCCCGGTAAAATGCTTGCGAATTCCCTTGGTTAATTCTTGATCATCAAGCTCGGCTAAAAGCCCAAAAAACGCATGAGTTAATTCACCATCTAGCTGGTGAATCAACATCAATAAAAAGCTTCTAAACCCTGCCCCCGCTGGATAAGAATGAATCAATTTAGTTGTAGTTGCCATAATACTATTACCTGATATTTTAAAACAACCTTTTGCAAATAGATTTAGATTGTTTATTCTTTGATAACATTATGGTGCTGATTGTAACAAGGGCAGATTAAATTTTTTCCCATCGGTTGCCTTCGCATCATCCGGATCATGGGTAACCAAAATCGCAGGCAATTGTTTGGCGCGGAGATGGTGGAAAACAAATTTGCGAAAAGTATCGCGTAATTCTGGGTCTAATTTTGAAAAAGGTTCATCTAGTAACAAACATTTGGGCTGGGCTAATAAAGTCCGCATCAAGGCAATTCGGGCTTTTTGCCCACCCGAAAGACTAACAGGATCGCTATCAGCAAAATTTTGTAGGTTGCAATCTTGCAAAGCTTGGATAATTTTCGTTGTGCGTTCTTGCCGATTTAAGCCCGCTGGCAAAGCAAAAGCAAGATTATCGCCAACGCTTAAATGCGGAAACAATAAGGCATCTTGAAATAAAATTCCAATTTGGCGTTGATGCATCGGCAAAATATTGATTTTTCTACCCGCCAACAAAATATCACCCGATGCGTTGAAGCCGGCATCAAGCGAGCCAGCAATCAAATTCAACAAAGAAGATTTGCCTGAACCCGAAGCCCCGGTAATCGTAATAATTTCGCCCTGTTTGATGGTAAGCGAAAAATTTTGCGCCATAATTTGTTGCCGCAAAGCAAGATTGATGGCTTTAAGTTCTAACATCCATACCTCGTTTATTGTGGTAAAGCAAACGCGGCAAAAACACCGCTAACGCGAAAAATAAAAAAGGTATAAAAGCTTGCACCAAGCCGTAAACACTTACAATTTGACGATTGCCACCCGAAGATAGCACAATCACTTCGGTGGTAAGGGTGCGATATTGTCCGCCACCCAAAAGATAGGTTGGTAAATATAATGCAATACTTACCGCAATGCCAAGTGCGAAGGCCGTAAGCACGGGCGAGAGCTGTAGGGGGAGGATCAATCGCCAAAAAGTTTGATTAGGGGTTTTTCCCATCGCATAGCTATTCAGCCGATAATGCGGGTTCAATTTTTTCCAAGGCCCTACCAGCGATAAATAAGCATAAGGCAAGATGAAGATCATATGTCCGAAAATTACAACCCCCAATGTGCCATCTAAATGCAAGCGTAACAATAAAATTTGTACTCCGAAAAGAAAAGAGATTTGTGGGATCAATAACGGTAAATATAAAACCATAATGGCAAATTTTTGTGGTTTGAAACCGTATCTTTGTTCGGCTTCGAGACAACCAATGGCTAAGACCATGCTAAGCATCGTTGCCAATAATGCAATAATAAGGGTAAGGGTAACAGTGGTTTGCATTGCGTGAAAAGCCCGAATCCAATAACGCAAGGATAATTTTGGCGGCAATAAATCTGGAAACGGCCAAAGCCCGCTTACCGATATTATAACCAACATGAAAATTGCACCCATACTTACAAAAATAATCAGAGAACTTAACGACAATGTAAAATATTTTCCGATTGGCAGGCGATAATTTTTTCCCCGCCAGCCATTAATTATAAACGCATGATACGGATAAAGCATTAATTTACCCAAGCCAAACCAAATGCCAATCACCCCCAAAGTTAAGACCATCATCCAAAATGCCCCAGCAGCTGCAAAATATTGTTGTGATAAATCAGGGGCACGTGCCCATTGCAGAATCTTCACCCCCAAAACCGGTGGCGCATGAGGGGCCAAAACCAAAGCCATATCAATAATTGCCAAAGAAAATGCCAACACAACAAAAACCGGCAAGCGCATTTGCGAATAAAATATCGGATAAATCAATTTAAAGAATGCCATTGCTTCGCTATAACCCAAACTTTTTCCTGCCAACAAATGTTTGTCTAAATTAATGCGTTCTAAAGCCGAAAGTGATAATAAAAATAGAAACGGCAATTCCTTCATTACCAAACCCAAAACCAACAAAACACCGTAAGGATCGGGATTGCTTGCCCATATTGGTGGCGATTGCCAACCCAGAATCACCGCAAGAATTCGGGCGATAATACCAGCAGGAGCTACGAGAAATAACAACCCGATTGCTAAGGTAATATGAGGAATCGCTAGAATCGGAGATAGAAATTTTTGACAAATCTGAAATAATCGATGCTGGCGTCCAAAACCCAACAACAAACAATTCAGTCCCCAGGCAATGCTAGTGGCAGAAAGCGCAATGAGCAAAGTAAAGCCAATACTATGCCAAACACCAACGCGATCAAAAAACGCCCATAAGGGAATTTTTCCAGATTCGGAAGGACCGGTAACAACCGCCCCCGAAATACCCAAGGAAGCTATCAAAATAAAGGTAAAGCTAACAATAATTGGAACTAAAAATATCGATAAAGTAAACGCAGGGATAAAAAAGAAAACATCTTTTTTTCCCATCTTATTTTTTAGAAATTTCAAGAACCTCCCAGAAAAAAAATGAAAAATCACCCCAAGCCTCTGGTTACAATAATCATGACTCGTTTTTAGCTACCATATCGTATTAACCATTGTTCACGTAAATAATTGCTCCATTCTGGATGTGGTTCTGGCAAAACTCTACTTAATTCTTCAGCCGTTAATGTGGCAACACCTAATGGCAAAATTTCAAATAATTTCCGTTTTGCACTCGGCAATTTCTTCAAACTCAACACGGTAGGATCACCCCAAATTTCAGGATTGGCCTTACGGCTTTGGGCCTCAGGTGAAAGCAAGAAATTCGCAACCATCTGTGCCCCGGCTTGCGCCTTCGCATTATAAGGAATTGCCACAAAATGGGTGTTGCCAATGGTTCCTTTCGTTAGAATAAATGTACGCACAGTATCGGGTAAAGTTTCACGCGCTATGCTAGAAGAAGCATCATTGGGGTTAAACGCTAGGGAAAAATAAATTTCACCATCTGCCAGTAATTGACTTTGTGCCCGCGAATCTTTCGGGAAATTTTTCCCTTTTTGCCATAAATTTGGGTGCAATAAGTCTAAATATTGCCAAAGCGGAGCACTCACACTATCGGCATCGGCACCAGGGGCAATTTTTAATTTCTCTTGATCAGAAATCAGCTCAATCAAAGCCTGCTTTAAGAAAGTTACGCCCAAAAAATTGGGGGGTGCCGGATAAGTTAAACGCCCAGCATCACCTTTTGCCAAAGCCAAAAAATCGGTCATTGTATGGGGCAATTTTTTCACCTTAGAACTATCGTAAATAAAGACCAATTGTGCCATCCCCCAAGGAGATTCATAACCTTGGGTAGGTACTGTAAAATCATTAATGGTTGTTGGCTTATTTTCTACATCCACATACTTAAAATTAGGCAAATCTTCAGCAAAAGGACCTTTTAGCAAACCTTCCATTTTCATTTTCCGAAAATTCTCGCCATTAATCCAAATCAAATCCACCGCACCATCTTTATTTTTATTAGCCCCTTTTTCTGCCAATACAATTTGTACAGAATCAGCGGTATTGCTAATTTTAATATGGTTTAATTCAACGCCATAAATTTCTTGCACTTGGCCAGCAACCCAACCAAGATAATCATTAATCGCATCAGCCCCGCCCCAGGCATGAAAATTAACCTTTTGCCCGCAAGCTTGCATCGCGGTTTTTTGCCAAGCAGAATTGCCTTCTTTCACCTGTTTGGGGCAATTGGCTGCATTCACAGAGACGATACCCAACATCAACCACGCCATAAAAATGAATAGCGACAAGAATAAAAGTAATTTTAATTGCGATAATCGAAATCTAGAATAAGAGTAACTCATAACAACACCTAACTGTAAAAAAATCATTGATAAATTTGATGAAGATAACCATATCGGCTTATAAACAGGAAGGCAAGTCTAAATTCATAATTTTATTATTGGATACTCATTGATTTTTTCATGAAAAATTTTGCATAATTTACTTGGCACTCACAGCGACTATGGTATAATGGGTTTGGGTGATTATGGGCGTTTACATTTCCTATAAACTCGGTCAGGTCTGAGAAGAAGCAGCCGTAATAGGTGTTGCGGGTCATAATTGCCTAAATTTTATTATAGCGATAAATTAAGAAAAATGAGGGATGAAATCGGAAAATATCAGGCCTTAGCGCGGAAATATCGCCCACAAAAATTCTCGGAAATTATTGGACAGGAAACTCTGGTAACCACTTTGAGCAATGGATTAAAGTGGGGCAGGATGCACCATGCCTTTATGCTTACAGGTGTGCGCGGTACCGGCAAAACCACTACAGCGCGCATTATTGCCCGCGCTGTTAATTGCACAGGGCGTGAGCTTGCTAAAGATCCTAACCCCTGTGGCATTTGTGAAGCATGTTGTGCGATTACCGCTGAAATGAGTTTGGATGTCATTGAAATGGATGCAGCTTCGCATACTGGCGTCAATGATATTCGCTCTTTGATTGAATCGGTTAAATACCGTCCTACTAGTGGCAATTTTAAAATTTATATCATCGATGAAGTTCATATGTTATCAAAGTCGGCTTTTAATGCTTTATTAAAAACATTAGAAGAGCCCCCTGATTATGTGAAATTTATTTTTGCGACCACCGAACTTAGCAAAGTGCCAGCAACAATTTTATCCCGGTGCCAACATTTTGAATTAAATCGCTTAACACGAAAAGATTTGGCTAATTATTTCGCTGAAATTGCGCAACGCGAGGCGATAAAAACTGATGCGGAGGCCATGATGCAAATTGCTGAGAGCGCCGATGGCTCGGTACGTGATGGACAATCATTATTAGATCAAGCCATTACCCTTGCGGGTGAAAGCAAAATCATTAATTACGCATTAATTAGCCAAATGCTACGCCTAAATGATCAAAACCAAATTTATCAATTGCTAGATGCGGTTTTTAGAGGTGATTATGCCCAAGCGCAAACCCTACTTGCCGAATTTTATCAACAAGGAGCCGAGCCAGAAATTATTATTCGCGATTTATTAAATGCGGTTTATTGGCTTACCCGACTTAAGCTAACACCTAATTTGGTTGAAGATTTATCGCTAAGTGAGGTTTTGCGTTTCGTAGCAGCGCAAATGGCAAAAAAACTTGATTTGCCCCGCTTAACACGAGCCTGGCAAATCTTACAACAAGGTGCAAGCGAGCTCACCACATCGCCAGTAAAATTACAATCTGTAGAAATGTTAATCGTAAAATTATGTTATGCTGCGAATCTTCCCGATCCAGCAAGCCTGATGCATTTGTTAGATGATGCGATCCCCTCAGCAGAATCTTCGCCACCCCCAACAGCAAGAATCCAAGAAAATCAAGATGCTAAAGATACAGCAAAGATCCCACCTGAAACAAAAGCCCAATCCTTTCCTAACATTGCCCCACTTCCCATTATCGAGCCACTCTCGGAAGAAACTTTCCCCCAACCTACTGGAAAAAATAGTGCAATTATTGATTTTCAAAATTTGGTTACCATGACCGAACAAAATCATGAGGCACAACTTGCATTTATCCTCACAGAACAAATTATCTGCCTTAATTTTACTCCCTATCAGGTAACATTCTATCCCCTTCGCGAATTATCTGTAGATTTTACGGAAAAATTACAAAAGTTTATTATGCAACAAACAGGTGAGGATTGGGAAATTATTTGGCAAGAAACTAATCCCGATCATCTTTTAAGTTTGCAACAGCTTGCTTTGGCAAAAAAACAAGCCGAAGAACAAGCGTTAAAGCAAACAGATTTTATGAAAAAGGCATTGCATTTATTTCCAGATGCACAGATAATAGCGATCGATGCGATCGATAATGCGATCGATAATCAGGAAAATCTTTAAAAAGATAAACCCAATTGATATTTTGGTATAATATTTTTATTTATAGGATAGACAAAATATGAAAAATTTATTTTCAGCCCTCCAAGATTTCGGGGGCATTCAAGCCAAAATGGATGAGATGCGTACGAAAATGGAAGAATTAGAAGCTGTGGGAAAATCAGGCGGAGGTATGGTTGAAATTACAATGCTTGGCAATGGTAATGTTACCAATGTTACGATTAAACCTAATTTGCTAGAATCCGAAAACATAGAGATGCTACAAGATTTACTGATTGCCGCCTTTAATCATGCTCGCGAGAATATTGATACCCAACGTAGCGAGCAAACTCAAGATTTGTTAAGCGGTTTGCCCTTACCCAAAGGCTTTAAACTTCCGTTTTAACCAAATTAATTTTGCCAATATGCGCCATTTTTGTTTCATGCGCCTTGTATGATGCGGTCTGTATGGTGTAGCTTGGCATTTTGCCAGGAAAAAACTTCGAGAAATTTTAATCATAACCTCTTATTTTTTGTATTCAATTGAATACTTTTACATTTTGTTCCCTGCAAAATACAATTTTGAAGATATTTTTGCAAGCAATCAATTTGGCAAAATCAAAGCTCACCCTAATTATATTCTTGCTATTTTTGCATTTTTCTTTATTTGTTCACAAATAACATGAATTTTATTGTTTATTTGAAATTATTTATCGTACTATTGATTGATATTATTGTGCGAGTGGTTTATAAATAAGTAAGGTAGTATTATTATTATAATATAATACAACTATCTATTGTTAAATATTGTTTGATAAAAAGGATGAATAAAATGACTTTTATTCCTAATTTAAGAACCAAGAAAAAAGAAGTCGGTAAAGAACAGGTTGATGTTCCAAAAAATTTCCCCTATAGTGACGTTTTGTTTGATTATGCCCAATTTTTACGAGATGTTGATACAAAAGGAAGTATCGCTACCTATACTGGCGACAAAAACATTAAAGTGATCGTTCTCGGTTCCGGCGTTGCTGGAGTCACGGCCACTTACGAGCTTTTGCGTTGTGGAGTGGATGTTACCCTAATCACGGCAGAAAACACATCTGATGACGGTGCCGGTCGTCATTATGGCAGATGCGATAGTACCACATTTTTTAAGCAAAGTCAAAGGTACTTTGCTGAACGCGGTGCAATGCGGTTTCCTCTCTCGGAAGTTTGTTTATTCCATTATATTAATAAATTTAAAATTCCCTATACGGATAATTTTCCTGATCCTGGCAAAGTGGATACTTTATTACATATTGATGACAAAAATTATCTCTGGAAAAAGGGAGATGAAGTTCCTGATTTATTTAAACCATTAAGTAATGGCTTAGGCGCATTACTTTCTAAAAATTTAACTTTAGAAAATGGTGTTACATTGATCGCCCCCGAAACAATTTCCGATATGTTGAAAAACTTGAAACTAGATCAAGCTAAAGCGGCTTGGCAAGATTGGATTACACAGTTTGAAGCTTATTCTTTTCGCTCCGCTTTAACTTTAATTTTCCAACAAAATAAGGTTTCTAATATTCCAGGTGGCGTTGCTTGGAGTGATAAAGATATCGATATGTTTGGCACTTTGGGTGTGGGTAGTGGTGGTTTTGGTTCACTTTATGATATTGGTTTTGTTGAAATTATGCGGTTATTTGTTAATGAACTCGAAACCGATCAACAATTTGTTCCCGGTGGGAATTGCTTCGGTTCTTGATGCCATGGCCAATGTAAAAGTAGGCCCCAAGAATAAATCGGTACGTGATGTTACTACATTTGAAACGAATGTTGGCCTCGTGTTGTATAATGTTGATAAATATAGTATTTATAATAGTGACAGAGGCGCTATGATTGCCAATGCTGACATTGTTATCTCTACAATTCCGAATTGGGCAGCGCAAGTCAGTATGTATGGCTTAGTGACCAATCCTTATTTTGCGAATGAACCAGAGGCTTCGGGAAGATTAAATTCCGATTCTTTCCCTCAGGGGGCTGAGGAAAAGGTAATAATAGCTTCCGCAAATGCTAGAAAAGCTTTACGTTCACAGCATATTATTAGTTCTTCCAAAACTTTTCTATTCACAAAAGATAAGTTTTGGTTGAAAAATAATTTACCAGCAAATATTCAATCTGATACTTATATTCGGGGGTTATATTGTTTGGATTATACCCCCGATGACCCTAATGGTATGGGTGTGGTGTTAATTAGCTATACTTGGCAAGATGATTCTTCCAAGCAAGTGGCCAACGGAGGAAATACATCAGCAGATCTAAGGGCGCGAATACAACAATTAGTTCAAGATATTAGCAATTTTTTCCCCGATTTTGCCGAGCACCTTATCCCTGCTACTGGTAACTATGATGCTACTAGTGTTGTTACGGTTGATTGGCTCACTGAGCCCAATTATCATGGTGCATTCAAATTGAACCAACCCGGACAGAGCGCTTTAACTGCAAATGCCTTTTTGGATTTCGCAACCCCTAGAGATGAAGTCCGTGGCGAGAATATTTTTATAGCGGGTGATGGCATATCATTCTATGGAGGCTGGACTGAAGGGGCTTTTCAAACGGGATTAAATGCCGCTTGTGGAGTTTTAAGACAATTGGGCGTTACAGATCTCATTGCTAATAATCCGATCGATAAGGTAAGAACGGGTGAATATAATTACAAAACCGGGAAATCATAAAATTACCGAAGAAGTGATCATTTTTAGCAATAATAAATAATTCCATAATAAGCAATTATTGGAAAAAATTCCCTGCAAGCGCGAAATATATTTTATTCCGCGCTTGTTTTTTATATTGATTTTATCATTCTGTACCCGTAAACCTCGGGCAACATCCTTTGCCATAAAATTTGTTATTTTATGGCATAAAATGCTATAATATCGGCATTGCATATTTCACAATTTCAGGAGACATAAATGTTTCGCAATAACATGCCCCATAACATGGCAATCATTGCTAAAATAATAATGCTTACTAGCATTCTGCTAGTGGCTATTTTCGGGCAGTCAGCTTGGGCAAATTGTAGCTTTGTCAACACAATCACTCTAAAAGCCTTGCTTCCCGCCTCGCATGCCTGGCAAGCCGTTGGGCTTGCTATGCAGGAATGTGGCGCGTTGCAAGTAGAATATGATAGTGGCAAATTACAGAAAAACGAAATGTCGCTAACCGAAAACTACCACCTGCTTGTTACCGACACTCTTGCCATCGTTCCATATCTTACAAATAATCAGCTGCACCCCTTAGATGATTGGGTGGCGCAGTATGGGCAAGCTTTAAAACCCAGCCAGCTCATCAAATATCAAGGGAAAATTGTTGCCATTGCCGTCACCGCTAATACGCAACATTTAATGTATCGTCGCGATATTTTTACCAAACTTGATCTTGCCGTGCCTAAAAATTATCAGGATTTATCCCAAGCCTTGAAAAAAATTAAAAAAAATACCCCTATGGAATATCCCCTAGGGGTGGCTTACAAAATAGGGTGGAATTTAGGTCTAGAATTTATCAATATTTATTTAAGCTTAGGTGGTAAGCTATGGGATCAAAACCAACATTTGAAACTTGATCATAAAATTGGTTCTGCAACTTTATCACTCCTAAAAGGCAATAGTAACTTTGCCGATAAAAATTACTTATCCACAGATAGTCAAACTCTACTCCGTAATTTACAACAAGGGAAAATTGCGGTCGCGCATTTATGGGCCTCTTATGCTGAGGCAACCGATGATGCGGAAATGTCGGAAGTGATGGGTAAAGTTGCGATGGCGGCATCACCCAGTGCCAAAAAAAACCAGGCCCCGGCAAGCACATTATGGTGGGACGGATTTATGATCCCCGCCACAATACCAGAAAAAGAGGCTGAGATGGCATTCCGAATTGCGCTGGAAGGCATTGATGTTGGCATGGTTACAGCAAAAGACAACAATAAAACTGCAATTTGGTTAATTGATGGCTACCGCGAAAATGCATTAACCCAAGGAGCTCTGGCCAATATAGAAGCAAATGTAGCGCATTATCCCGCATCATCACAAATGTTGTTATTCCATCAAATCTTAGGAAATGAAATTGCCAATTTCCTTTTGGGGAAGAAAAACATCAACGACACATTGCGCACCGTAGAAAAAATATATGCCCAGAAAATCGAACCCTAGAAAACTGAACCTAAGCCTTAAAATGAAACTTGGAAGCAAAACTTAAGAGATAAGAATTGACAAAGATGACAATAAAACCAATATCAATTTCACTTTTTGCCAATCACACGCCCAACTTCTTTCGGGCACTCTAGCTTACTATGTGTTTCAAGAATCTGCTTCAATTTCATCAAAATTTCTGGCATGATAACACAAGCACGCCCTTGTTTCATATCCACATGCACAAAAAGCTGTTCTCCGGTTGCCAGTAAGCGGTTATCTTGTTGTGAATGAACCCAAAAAAATACATGAACCCGTTTTTCATCATAGGCAAGCAACTGCATGGTTACGGCTAAACCTTGCCCTAATTTGCCTTCAGTGTAATGAAGCATATGGGTCTCAACCGTATAAAAACTATAACCTGAAGCCACATAACCCTGGTCAGCACCCAGCTCGCTAACAAAAACATTGGAAGCAAGGCTAAACAATTCTAAATAACGGCTTACATTCATATGCCCGTTATAATCAATCCACTCCGCAATAATTTCACGCTCTAATAATAATAATGGCTTGCTAATATCGTTGAACATCAAGAATGGTTATTTTTTTGTTCAAAAAATTTCAAATAGGTAAGCAAAGGATTCGGTGCGGCTTGCCCAAGCCCACATATAGAAGCATCCATCATCACAATTGCCAATTCTTGCATTAAATCAGTATCCCATATTTCTGACTTTAGCAATGTAACCATTTTTTCGGTTCCATTACGGCAAGGCGTACATTGCCCACAAGATTCATCTTCAAAAAATAACATTAAATTCCGTACCGCTGCACGTAGATCATCCTGATCAGAAAGAACAATCACCGCCGCTGAACCAATGAAACAACCATGGGTTTGCAGAGTATCAAAATCAAGCGGAGTATCGCTTAGACGTGCGGGTAAAATACCTCCCGAAGCGCCTCCTGGTAAATAAGCGATAAATTCATGCCCATCTTTCATCCCACCACAATAATCAGCAATTAACTGTTTCATGGTAATGCCTGCTGGCGCAAATTTCACTCCAGGATATTTTACCTGCCCTGATACCGAGAAACTACGCATTCCAGTACGTCCATTAAGTCCTTGAGCTGAAAAACTAGATGCCCCTTTTTGGAGAATATCCCGCACCCAATACAAAGTTTCCACATTATGGATCAAAGTAGGCAATCCAAACAATCCAATCTGAGCGGCAAAAGGCGGACGATGCCGAGGTAAACCACGCTTACCTTCGATGGATTCAATCATCGCAGATTCCTCACCGCAAATATAGGCCCCCGCACCCCGACGAAGCTCAATTTTGATACCAGCACTGATTCCCGATGCTTCCAAAGATGCAATTTCACGCAATAATAGTAACCGAACATCTGGATATTCATCACGCAAATAAATATAAACTTCCTTCGCTTCTACAACCCAAGCCGCGATCAACATCCCTTCTAAGAAACGATGCGGGTCTTGGACTAAATAATGATGATCTTTGAACGTACCGGGCTCACCCTCATCACCATTAACTGCCATAATTCGCGGTGCTGGTTCAGCGCGCACAAGGCCCCATTTTTTTCCCGTAGGGAAACCAGCCCCACCGAGGCCTCGTAAACCTGATTTCGACATTTCAGCAATTAAATCATCCGGCTGATGTTTGCCCAGCATACATTCTGTCAGTAAATCATAACCACCCATTTTGCGATACTGCGCAAAATCAATCGCGTTTTTAGGCATCTGTGCATGAGTTTTATTGGCTTGAACATGCGCCATAATATTTTCAGAGCTCGCCTTACCAACATGAAAATGCCCAACCTCAGCAACAGGGGCTAGATGACAACGTCCCATACAAGGGGCACGCAAAATACGAATATTCGCATCCGCATCTTCGGCAAGAGTTGCATATAATTCCGCACCACCTTGCATCATACAAGAAAGTGAATCACAAACTCGAATCGTTATCTTCGGTGGGGCAAGATCATTTTCTAATACAATATCAAAATGTGCGTAAAAACTTGCAACTTCGTAGATCTCCGCCATGGATAATTTCATAATATGCGCCAAGGCTGCCATATTTTGAGAGCTTAAATGCCCATATTGATCTTGAATAAGATGCAAATATTCAATAAGATGGTCGCGCCTTAATCCACCATAACGATGATTATCGCTATTTGACAGATCAATCCGCCCCGCAAGCAAAGTTTGTATCGCTTGCAGTGCCGCATCTTCAACTTGCCGTCCTTTCGGAGCGATCAACGGCTTACGTCGCCCAGAACCCGGATGACGAAATTTTTTTACTTGTTCATTCATAATCATGATTTGCCGTATTTTTTGATAAAAATCAAGAGATATTTTACATATGATGATGATTGTTACCTCCGTTGAAAAAATTATTCCCCAAAAAGCGAAAATTTTTTGTGCCTTTTCATGAATTTATGATGATTGCAATTCTTGAAAAAGAGCGAATATCTGGGGGTTAAGTTAATTTTAAGTGTTATAAATTTTGAGATAAAAATACCCTTCAAGCAAATTTCCTCACTGAAATATAAATTTTGCTTTGGCAGTTACAGAAAAAATGCCAATGAGCAACTGTTCGTTAAACTGTTCATTACCCGGCAAACTATTCATAAATTTGAAATTACTGAGAAATAGGATTGTTTTCGTGATGATAATACTCAAAAATAATGCAATGTTTGAACTGAATGATGCCTCGATTCTATAAAAAATCCTTGGAATATCAGTTAAAATATTATCTTTTTCGTAGAGGCGATAAGGTTTTTCTATCCTTTACTGAAACTTTCCTATTTTTTACTATTCTTACAGTTGCAAGCAATAATCGCTAAAATTGTGCAGAGTTGATAGATTATGCTTGCATAACAGGGTTTAAATATCTTATTTATTATCAAGAAATGAGCCTTAAGCATAAATGCTTTTTATGGATGGGTGGCTGAGTGGTTGAAAGCACTGGTCTTGAAAACCAGCGAGGGTTCGCGCCCTCCGTGGGTTCAAATCCCACCCCATCCGCCATATTCTTTCCGATAAAATCCGATGAAAACACTTCATGTATGTATGTAGCGCGCCACATGGTTTGATACTCCAAGACAGATGGTTTTTCAGTTTTTTGTTGATTTTGACACCGTTTCCATAAAATCATCGCCTGCATTAAAGCATGAAAGTGGCAAAGAAAAAATATCTAACTCTTGAACAACTTAAAAAACGAAATATATTTAATATGTGCGCGGGTGTTTTTGTGATTCTATTATTTCTGATGAACTATATTGTAGAAGGTTCGGCTCGATGAAGAGTTTTGATTAGGTGTTGAGTATTGAGTCAAACACGCCGAGCTCTTGAAGTTTGGATTTATCTATTTTGAAGTGATCTGAGCGACATAATTTGTTATTATAGCTTCAATTATAGGTCCTCTGTTTTTCTCTTTACCACCAACGTGGTAAAAATGCTCCCGCGTTAAAATATTAAACTTACACCATAAAAATTTAACATATTCATTCTCTCTGTAATCGTTATGATGCCAGGTAGATAGTATAAACTTTCCATCAACTCCTGATAGGATATTGAAAAGCTTTTCTTCATCATCACCACTCCACCCATTATAATAGTCAACATTTCTATCAATATAAGGAGGGTCACAGTACAAAATATCTTCAGAGTTATTTTCATCAACAGTCTTTTTAAACGATTGACATTTAAAAATAAAACTTTTTTCTTTTAACAGCTGAGATATATGGATTACTTGATTAACAATTTTTGTAACATAAGCTTGAGCAAATCTCTGAGGCTTTTTACAAAATGGTATATTAAACCCTCCCTTTCTATTAAACCTAACCATTCCGTTAAAACCAGCTCTATTTAGAAATAGAAAATCTAGCGGGTCATGATCCTTATTAAATCTTTCCCTGATTTTGTAATAATGAGACTCTCCCTCTTCCAACAACATTCCACCCTCTCTTATTAAAAACTTTTTTACAACATCGGCATTTACCTCTCCTCTATCTAGAGATTGATAGAAATTAACAAGGTGAGGATTCGTATCGCAAAGTATTGCATTTCTAGGGACAATATTAAATGCCACCACGCCAGTTCCCATAAAAGGCTCAATCCAAGTCCCATCAAACCCATCAGGCACAATTGTTTTAATCCACGGAACCAGCACAAAAATGCCCCGAGTAAGAACCGTAAGGAAACTGGATACTCTTTGTACTTTTTCTATCCTCAAAATACTTTCCATGAGAGCCCAATGTAAATCCATTACATAAATGGGATTTATCTGGATTTCGATAAGTAGTCTTAAAATCTACAGCAAATTTTATACTTTCGTCATTAGCCTTAACAAAAGATATATCAGGATAATAATTTTGATGCCCCGCCAAAACTAATTTATAACCATTTTTCTCAGCAAAGCTCATAATCTGGGGGAAGAGATGAATTTCAAGAACTTTTGAAACTATCTTTGTGTCGGAAGATATAGTGTAAATATTTTGAAATATATCAATAAAGCCTTTAATATTCCACTGACCCTTGCGATCACTAATGTAGCCCTGTAGATCAGAAACGAATTCTTTTAACAGAAGATTAAATTTTTGTTTTTCACTCACTTGATACCTAGTTCTTAAATTTTATATTTTTAACAGTTTAATTTTACCATCAACAAATTTAAAAAACCACTCCCTTTTTCTCACTCCGCCCACAACCAAAACCCACCTATCCAACACCCCTTAACTTCATCAAAACAAGTTCGAAATTCATTAATACTGCCAGGCCACTCTGAATGCGTGCGCGTATTTACAAACATATCAATTGTAGCAGTGTAGCGCGAAATATGGTTTGCTCTCATTCGAAACATGGTTTGAGTTTTTTTTGTTTAAAAAAATTAATATTTAGCCCTTACCTTCTTAAAATCTATATCTTAGTGGCATGTGAAATCACTATTTAATACTTCATGAACAAATCTTGAACGAATGGTTAAGTCTGAACAATAAAAGCTGAATGTATTACACGCCCAGCTTTTATTGTTCTTCTTTTGTATTGTTAATAGAATAAAAATATCTTCTCTATGGATAATACGATTATTTAAGAAAGAATTATCATCGATGCCATAAAAACTCATTTTTATTGCGCTATTTGGCAATTACCATACCATTTTGCTAGAATCAAGATATGCGTTTTTTCTATACATTATTGGCAAATGATCGGCTTGTAGGTGAGTGAGGTTTTTACCAATTGGTAGATAATTTAAGGCTAGATGATGCAATCTAAATTCTGCAGCGGTTAAGTGGCAAATATATTTATGTTCCTAAAAGCCATAAAATTAATCGTAATCATTTTTTAGCGCGCAATTTGAGCAAACCCCAAACGTAAGCTAACCACAAATATCCCCGCCCATTATATCTTAAGGGGGGTGCGCCCGCTTTGCGAGGGAAAATATTGCGCTTCTCGGGATTGAAGGCAAGCTCAATCCCTTGCGATACCCCCTTAATAACCTCCGCATATATCTTTTAAAGGGGGGGGGCCGTTTTGCGAGGATATGGTGCATCTTGCGCCCCCCCGCGAAGGAAATAAAATGCTTTCTATTTATATCTAATATGCGCTTTAATAGGTAATATGTGTTTCATGAAACATCGAAATTTATTTTTGTTTGCACTTTGAAATAATTTGAGTTATAAGCTTCATTATCTTATTTTTATAAGGGGTAAAAATAGACAAACCTTTGTATTTTTTCGGGGAATATCTTTGGGATGGCTTATGATTTTGGGTTTAACATAGCATAGGGTAAGATTTAAGGAAAAAAATTGGATCAAACATATCTCCATTATATTGGCGAAAAACTTGAAGGCTTGCGTGGCGAGGGTTTGTATAAAAGTGAGCGGGTGATTACCAGCAAACAATCTGCGGATATTGCTGTAGCATCGGGAGAACGGGTATTAAATTTCTGTGCCAATAATTATTTAGGATTCGCTAATAATGATTCTTTGATTATGGCGGCAAAAATGGCTCTGGATAAATATGGTTATGGCATGGCTTCGGTGCGTTTTATTTGTGGCACCCAAGAAGAGCATAAACAGCTTGAAAGTAAAATTGCAACATTTTTAGGAACGCAAGATAGCATCTTATATTCGTCTTGTTTTGATGCAAATACCGGACTTTTTGAAACTTTGTTGGATGAATCTGATGCAATTATTTCAGATTCCCTTAATCATGCTTCGATTATTGATGGGGTTCGCTTGTGTAAAGCATCACGGCATCGTTATCAAAATAATGATATGGTGGATTTAGAAGAAAAGTTACAAGCCACGCAAAAATCACGTTTTCGAATGATTGCCACCGATGGAGTGTTTTCTATGGATGGCACAATTGCCAATTTGGCTGGAATTTGTGATTTGGCAGAAAAATATGATGCTATGGTGATGGTAGATGATAGCCATGCCGTAGGTTTTATGGGGGCCAATGGCAAAGGAACGCCAGAGCATTGTGGTGTTAGTGATCGAGTGGATATCATCACCGGAACTTTAGGCAAAGCTTTAGGTGGGGCTTCGGGTGGCTATGTTGCGGGGAAAACTGTGGTGGTTGACTGGTTACGACAACGTTCGCGTCCCTATTTGTTTTCCAATACATTAGCACCTGTTATTGCGGCAGCTTCGTTGAAAGTGTTTGATTTAATTGCAAGTGATCATGGCTATGCACTTCGAGAGAAATTACAGAATAACAGCCAATTATTTCGGAAAGAAATGGGGGCTTTAGGTTTTGATTTGGTTGCTGGCACCCATCCAATTATTCCGGTAATGTTGGGTGAGGCAAAATTGGCGCAAGAAATGGCGGCAAAAATGTTGGAACGTGGTGTTTATGTTATTGGTTTTGCCTATCCAGTTGTACCGCAAGGCAAAGCACGAATTCGTACCCAAATGTCGGCGGCTCACAGTGAAAATGATATTTTGCGTGCCGTGGAAATATTTGGTAAAGTGGGCAGTGAGTTGGGACTTATTAAGTAATAGGAAAAGGGGATTGTTGATGGCAGATACAATGAAAGCTTTAGTGAAAGCAAAATCAGAACAAGGTTTGTGGTTAGAAGAAGTTCCCATACCTGAGGTGGGTGTAGATGATGTGAAGATTAAGATCGAAAAAACCGGGATTTGTGGTACAGATATGCATATTTATCATTGGGATAAATGGGCACAAAATACAATCCCAGTACCAATGGTGGTTGGGCATGAGTTTTCAGGGAAAGTTGTAGCTATGGGTAGCGCGGTTACGCGTTATAAAATTGGAGATCGAGTCTCAGGTGAGGGGCATATTATTTGCGGGGCTTGCCGTAATTGCCGTGCCGGGAATGAACAATTATGCCGTGAAACCAGGGGGGTGGGCGTGAATCGTCCGGGAGCATTTGCCGAATATTTGGTAATTCCACAACATAATGTTTTTCAACTTCCGGATGATGTCTCCGATGATGTGGCAGCGATTTTCGATCCCTTTGGCAACGCAGTCCATACTGCACTGAAATTTGATTTGGTGAGCGAAGATGTGCTGGTAACGGGTGCGGGCGTTATTGGGATTATGGGTGCGATGGTAGCGCAAAAGGCTGGTGCTCGTAAGGTTGTGATTACTGATATTAATGATTCGCGATTACAGCGAGCCAAATCACTGGGGATTGAATATACTGTAAATGTAAATGAGGAAAAATTGCCAGATATGATGCGTCGTATTGGGTTGAAAGAAGGGTTTGATGTTGGTTTGGAAATGTCGGGTTCACCTCAAGCGATGCGTGATATGATTGAAGCGATGAATACTGGTGGACGGGTAGCAATTCTTGGTTTGCCTGCAGCACCGTTTGCAGTTGATTGGGGTATGGTTGTGTTTAAGATGCTAACGCTACAAGGCATTTACGGGCGTGAGATGTTTGAAACTTGGTATAAGATGGTGAATTTTGTCCAAAATGGTTTGGATATTTCACCTTTAATCACGCATTCTTATGCGGCGAAGGATTTTCAACAAGGTTTTGATGTTATGGCATCGGGTGAATCTGGCAAAGTGGTGCTGGATTGGAACCAAGTTTAAAATGAATGAAAGTATGAATAAAAATTGCCCGATTTGCGATATAGTTTTTTAGCCTGACCTTGCCTATATTCATAAATGCTTACAATGTGGTTTATTGCATTCTTCTTTGATTACGGGTATAGGGTGTGGTGTTTCTGGTCTGCGAGTTTTGCGTGAAGCGAATTTTCGTGAACTATTGGATAAAACCTTACCCTTAATTAAATAAAGACCCGAAGATTTTAGAAGTTGGTTCAGGTGATGGTTGGTTTCTTGATATTTGCCAGGCGCGCAAGATTTCTTGTGTTGGTATTGAGTCTTATCCAGGCCCAGATTTGCTTGAGCGGTTTTGCAAATAAAATTTCTTTCTACGTTTACTGAGCTCGGCGGTGAAAAAATTGATGCGATTATTTTTAATGATACTCTAGAACATTTATATGATGTAGAGGCCGTTTTGGCTTGCGTTCGGCAAAGTTTACGTGAAGAGGGAATGTTGTTCATGAATATTCCTTCATCGAATGGTTTTTTTTATCGTGTTTGCTTGCAAGATGCTCTATTCAAGAACCACGAAACGGATCATAGCAAAAAGATTTTGCATCGCCACATTTGTGGTTTTTTGATCATGAAAATTTAGAAAAATTCATCGGGGTAAAACCAATTATCCGTACATGCTTAAAAACTTTAACGATCCAAAGCTAGAATTGCTTCCACTCAAAAGTTGAAATTAACGATTTATGGGTTATATTTCCTGATTGCAATCACCTCTCCCCTATTACCCAAAGATATTATATTGCACGGCTAAATTCGCAGAAAATTACAAGCTGAAAAACTGCAAATCTCTACCCTAAAATTAAGATCATCTTTCATACTGGGTTGCCATCTGGGTCTTTGCCCATTGCTTTTAAATCAGAATAACGATCGCCAATACGGTGATGTGGTCGGCCTCCGATCGAACCCCCTAGCGCAACGATAATTTCATCGGGTGCGGGCGCGTCTAGGATCGAGAAATGAATTGTTAGATAATGGGAACGTTTGCCGGCATCTTGTTTATGCATTAACGGAATCATGATTTCGCATGCCGGGCCCGCGCGTAAATTAACGAAAGATAAATAGCTTTGTGCACCCACAGCTTCGCGATAATAATTGCCAAAAAGCAAAGTATGGGTAAGGGCAGAAGCATGTTCAATCTCGCCATTTGTACCCACAATTGCGGCTTTGCCATAGGCTTCTATGTTATCACCACCCCCAGCGATCTCTAAAATCTCAGCAGTGAGGCGTTGCCCGAGTTGGGGGGCAATCGCAGTAATTTCTGGGGATAGATCCTCAACAAAACCGCGCCCATCCCATGGATTTTTTAATACTGCCGCAACAGCAAAAAGCTTGAGCGGGGTTTTTGCAACTTTGCCACCTTCAATGAGAGTATCTTCTGAGTATCTAACAATTTTACGAATTTTGGGGTCCATTATAGAAAACTCCTTCATTTATGAATTTGATAAAAAATGGCTGGGTAGAAAATAGCAAAATTAATCGGCTAAAGGTTTTAAGACCGATCCTCCTTGGGTGGTATCAATATAAATTCCATAATTATCCACCGCCGATTCCTCTTTATAACGTTGCAATAGATCACGAATCTCGGGGATTGGAATTTTTTTCCAGGGCATATCAGCCATTGGAAAAAGTTTAAACCTTGTTTCATTGGCATGTTCTTGTGGAAAATTAAGCAGATGCCCACGATAAATAATATGGCTTTCATCATTATTGGCAATATCAAAAACTGCATATAAAAATTCTAAATTTGCATCTAAACTATTTTTTTGCAAATAAGTTTCCATTTGATTGCGATGCCCACCCGAACTTGCGCGCAAAGGACAATGAAGAATTGACCATAAATCCTTGTCTGGATTAATAGATTCTAGCAAAATCTGTTCTTTATGTTCTAAGAGGCAACCCACAGATATTTTATGGGTATTGGGATCTACCAGATCGGCACTTTCATGCAGACCAAAGCGAACATAGGAACCTCGCCAAAATCCGATTGGACGCCCCGAGCGAGACCCACATGCTTTCACCCTACCAATTAAAATGATGTGATCGCCAGCATTAATATTTTGCTCGGCTGTGCAATCTAGCCATGCCAGGGAATCTTGAATGATCGGCGCACCGGTTATTTTGGGTTCATGGGCAACGAGATCAAATTTATCGGGTTGTTTAGAGGCAAACAGGCTGGATATTTTTTCTTGCTCTTCTGCCAAAATATTCACGCCAAAGCTATTCGATTCGCTAAAAGCCTTTAGCGAATGGGCTTGCTTGGCGATACATACCAAAATCAAGGGTGGATCTAGGGATACTGAAGCAAAGGAATTAGCAGTAAAACCCCGTTCATTGCCATTTTTATCGATGGTGGTAATGATGGTAACGCCAGTTAAAAATTGTCCAAAAACACTGCGAAGCGCGTATGGGTCAAGATTATCTTCGTCAATAATTATAGAATAAGTCATTTTCCAAATCCCAACTTTATTGATTACACATTTTATGGTTTGTAGTAATCACGATTACTATCTAACTCACCACTTTAGGGGACAGTGTAAAGCTTTTTACGTTGAATTGATAGTGATATTTTTCAAGATTATCCATTTGTATGATTGGATGCTTTGCTGTGAATATTTCCTCGAAGAGATCGCCCACTAAAAATTAAAGACTTTTTTATGACTGGTTTTTGCGACTAAATTGCTTTGGGTCTGTGCCCATATGCTCGTGACCACGGGCACGCGCCAGCGTAATTTGCTTTTGCCGTTCGCTCCAACCTTGTTTGCGCGTCTTGGTACTTTGATGATAACAATGATGACATGATACGCCCAAAACATAAAATTCAGAAAGTTTATCATTCGCCGTAATCGGCATTCTACAGGCATAACATTGATCGTAAGTGCCTTTTTGCAAATTATGGGTAACGGCAACGCGTTGATCAAAAACAAAACATTCACCTTGCCAAGCAGAATTTTGTTTTTTCTCTGCATTAACTGTTTCTAAATATTTTAAGATTCCGCCTTGCAGATGGTAGACATTTTCAAAGCCCTGACTTTTAAGATAGGCGGTGGATTTTTCGCAACGAATCCCTCCGGTACAAAACATCGCAATTTTTTTCTGTTTCATCGCCCCTAAATTCTGCTTAACAAAATCGGGGAACGCCCGAAAACTTTGCGTTTTCGGATTCATTGCGCCCTTAAAACTCCCGATGGCAATTTCATAATCATTGCGCGTATCCACAATAATTACATCCTCTGAATCAATAAAATCGTCCCATTTTTCGGGTTCAATATAGGTTCCAGCATTTATTTTGGGGTTTAAATCGCCTACCCCCATTGTGATGATCTCTTTTTTGACCCGTACCTGTGCCCGATAAAATGGAGCTTTATGGTACAAAGATTCCTTAATTTTTAGGGTAGCAAACCGGGGATCTTGGTGAAGCCA
The DNA here is from genome assembly GCA_965206365.1 of Alphaproteobacteria bacterium. Taxonomy (GTDB): domain Bacteria; phylum Pseudomonadota; class Alphaproteobacteria; order JABAAW01; family JAHZMA01; genus CBDBJL01. Next base: position 10,538 of record CBDBJL010000029.1, on the reverse strand, counting down.
GGCAATCAGTTGTGCCATGCTTTCAGCCGCGCCAGAAACCGTACCATTAATGCCTTCAGGCGCAATTAAAATTGTGCCTTTTAAGGTATTTTCATCCATGATTGACCGCAATTTTGCTTGTAGAATTGGCAAATCATTAAGCAACGTAAAATGATAAAAAGCGCAAACAATATAATCCATTATTTTTTAATAACCACTGATAACTTTAGAAACATTCCAAAGAATTTTGCATGAAATCAAATTATATTATATTCTAAGATTTCCTTTGAAATTTATCCAATAAGGATGGAGGAGATCAATATGCCTGAAAATAAAACTGATTATCAAGCAAAAATTACTGCCTATATCGAAAATATTCAGGTAAATTTTACCGCACTTTATGAGCTACATAAACCTATTGCCAGTGCGGCAAATTTAATGATTACAGCATTGGCAAAGCAAAATTGTATTTTCTTTTGTGGCAATGGTGGCTCCGCTGGCGATGCGCAGCATTTGGCTGCGGAATTGGTGGGGCGGTATCGTAAAGAGCGTGATGCCATGGCCGCAATCGCGTTAACGGTGGATACATCGGCACTTACCGCCATTGGCAATGATTATGGTTTTGAGCAGATTTTCGCGCGCCAACTTGCAGGGTTGGCACGTAAGGACGATGTTTTGTATGCGATTTCCACTAGTGGCAACAGCCCGAATATATTGGAGGCGATCCAAGTCGCACGCAACAAACAGTTAGTTGTGATTGGGGTTACTGGCGCAAATGGCGGGAAAATGCTAGGTTTATGCGATGTGATGATTCAAGCGCCGAGTTTAGAAACTAACCATATTCAAGAAATGCATATTGCCATTGGCCATATGCTGTGCGGATTTATTGAAGATACCCAATAATTCTAATTCTTGATTCGGCTGTTAAATTTGGTGGTTTGGCACGCACGGATGAGCAATAATATGATGAATGAAAAATCCGCCTTTATGCTGGCTGATGATGATAATGCGGGTGCTTATTGGGAATGTAGAGGGTTTAGTATTGCTTATATCTTTGGTAGCAAAAGAAATTTGACCAAAAATAACTAAGCAAAAACAACCAGGCCAAGAGTCATTTTGATACTAACCTTTTAACTGGATACCATAATCATTTGGGCACCATAATGCCCGAAAACTTTTCAATTGGTATTTGGAAAAAATTTACAGTGATCACTGCAACCAAAATTGTTTCATGCAATGATTGAATATTTTCTACCGCGATTTATAAGGCCTTAATTTTTTCTAGTAAATTGCTATCCACAAAAACCCCTTCGTTTCGCGCCTTTTTTCGGGCATCAAATCTTTCAGTGCCGGCAAGGTGGGTGCCTTCTTGCGCGGTAATGGCATGAATCAAAGCTGCAATTTGTTGATGGAAAGTGCCACCTGAAGTCATTTCGTGATTAATGGCAATAAAACATTGTCCGGTTTTGGGAGGGCCACCTTGATCGCCACCAAAAGGGGCCGCATGAATTCCCAAATGGGCTCCGGTAATAGCCGCGGCAAAAACTTCTACTAATATGCCCATACCTACGCCTTTATAACCGCCTGAAGGCACCATAGATCCCTTTAAGCCAGCCTCGCCACTGGTGGTGGGTTTTCCATTTTGGTCTAGCACCCAACCTTCAGGAATTTCTTTGCCAGCATTGTTTAATTTAATTACTTCTGATTTCGCTACCACACTCGCGCTTTGATCAATTAATAAGGCACAATCACTTTGCGTATCCATACTGGTTTGCTCGGCACTAGGTACGGCAATTGAAAAGGGGTTGGTGCCAATAAAAGGTTTGGTGCCTCCGAAAGGAGCGATCGATGCCGGGGCATTGGTGAAGCCCAATACCAAAAGATTGTTCCGACTTAGCCGCTCTGTATGATAACCCAACACGCCACAATTATAAGAATTTTTTATGGTAAGAATCGCAATGCCATTTTCTTTGGCAAGCTGGGGCAAAAGTTGAAAGCCTAAATTAATTGCCGGATGCGCAAAGCCAGTTTTGGCATCGACTCTAATTGTGCTGGCACCGATTTGAGTGCGCTCAGGGGTAGCATCGCCATCAACCTTTCCGCATCTAACATGCAGGCAATAATTGGGTACATACATAAGCCCATGGCTAGGAATGCCATCGCCTTCTGAAGCGGCAACGGCTTTTGCAAGAGGAATTGCATTATCGTTGCGGGTGCCTGCTTTTAATAAAGCATCCAAGGTAATATTTTCAATTTCCTCAAGGGTTAATATCGTCTGACTCATTGATTAGATTCCTTTTTTATGTTTAATCATTGTCATTTATGCCCGCACCAGCACCGGTAAGGCGCGAGATGTCATTTTCGGGTACGGTGGTTTTCATATAAAATTTGGTAAGAATTTTCCAGGATTCGCAATAGATTGGGCAGGCTTTCAATTCAGGTTGAATTAAATTTTTCGGTTGTTGTTGGGTAAATGTACAAATCAAAGTTTCTGTTTTCTCAAGAGAAGATTGCGTTAATGAGTGAAAATCAGTGCCATCAATACCAAGCCCCAGCGGTGTAAGAATAAGTTCAGTATCTACCATTTGAATCTTTAAGTTTTGCTGTAAATTTTCTGCAGCACGCCCTAAAAAAGGCACAATAAAAAGTGGGTAATCGATCACAGATGTGATAATTTTATAGCCTGCTTGTAAGATATAGGTAAAATCACTGATCGTTGCCCCGCTCATAATTGGGCATAAGCTATTACCACGACAATAGATATGATATTCATTGTTACGAATATCAAGAATCGGGGCTTTGCTTTCTAAATACAGTGGATTTAAGGTAGGTAAAATTTTTGCCAAAATCTCACAGCTGGGCAGATGATAGGCACTAAGCCAACGGGTTGCCTGCCCGGCTTCTTCTGCCAAACCCCAAGAAAAACCGGCACCACGTGCGGCCTTTTTGCATAAAGCATCAATTTCCCCCAACGCAAAATACACAGATTCACGCGTAAGATTAGGCTCGGTTGTGGGTAGGAAAGGTTTTTCTAACATCGCACTGCCTGTAGGGGTGGGTATACCCAATCCGTTACCGATGTTGCGGTAAGCTCGTGCGGGAAAGGGGCATTTTGATACATACAAATTCTAAGCCAACGATCAGATTTGGGGTCAAATTGTGTTGCTCCAAAAAAGGATAATTTACAGCGTAACAAATGAATGGGTAACATCTCATCAGCAATTAAATTGTCTTGGATTTCACTATAGGGATAGTTAGGTGCCATCTGAATGCGTCGAATAATATGCCGATGTTGAGGCATTTTATTCAAGAAAACCGCCAAAGTTTGTTGTTCTTTGTAATTGGCAAGATCTTGTAGCAAAAGTGTAATGTCATAACCCACCTTCAAGGGTAATTCTAACTCAGCACCATTTTCTTGAAATCTTTCGCCCAGGCGGGGCTCTAATTTCTCTTCCGAGACATACCAGAAACGTGCTCGATTTTCCGGCTTGGTAAAATTAATTTTTTTGGTCCAAGCGAAATGTTGATTTAAGATTTTTTTTAATTCTTTTAGTTTCATACTACCATCGATAAAAAAGGCTTTATATTCATTGGATGCCATTTCATGGGCAAGGTTATCGATTAATTCCGGGAAGGGTTCTAGCAACAATGAAACTAACTGTTCTTGCCCTTCAAGGGATAGGTTTTTTTGCCCCCAAAGATAGAGTTGGTTTAAGGGGCGGGATTGAGCAAAATTATGCTTAGCAAGATAGAGATTAAGTTTTGCCAAATCATTGCGCAAATTATTATTTTTTGTAATTTGAATTGGATGCATCGAATTGGCTTGATGGGCACAAATTTCGGCGCGCCGAGAAAAATGATTGAGGGTATCGATATTGGCAATGCTAAGAGTTTTTAAGGAGCGGATTCTTGCCAATCCTTTTTCGCGTGCCAAAACCCAATTATTAATTAATGTTGGATGGTTAATCAAATAAGGTGCCATCCCCAGCCCTGTAGAATTCCCAATGCCAAAGATTCGTCGCAGTTTAGGCTCCAGCTTGACCGCCTTGCTTCCGCCTTTATACACAGCCATTTGTTCAACCAAATCTAAAACAAAAGCACGCGTTAAAAAAACGCTTAACAATTCAACACAAAATGGACCTGACATTAAGTTGCGTTTCGCTAAAGTTAGGCGGTCGGCAGAACCAAATTTACTAGAGCCATAGACTGCGGAGGTCCGCATTAAATAACCAACTTGTAAAATTTCAGCTTTATCGGGTTGTTTCCCATTGGCAAGGCATTCCAACACATAATCCCAAAGCCGAACCGAGCGGTTGGCACGTGAGAGAGATAATTCTTGATCGCTAATTCTGCCCGCCTCTTGATAGGGAACATTTTTGGCAAGGCGAGCCAAATCATCTTGGGTGGGAATGCCATCAAACAAAGTAAAGGTAGCATCCCACGCTGTTGCAATTACACGATCAGAGCGCATGGAATCGGGCAAATCATGCGCAAAAGCCACAAGGGAATAGGTGTTATTCGGCCCTTGGGCCTGGTAAACCGCTTGCCCAACGCCATTTTTATCAATTTCCCAAAGGCTTCGTTCAAATTGCCATTTCTCACTTTCTAGCCTTTGTAGCAAGGTACGCATAAAAGAGAGGCGAGATTGATGAAATGAACCAATTCGCGCAAGTCGCATCACAAATTCTGGTGGGCGTAGTGGGATTTTGGTTTTGCTATTTTGTTGCGCCATTATTGTTCCTTTGGGTTGCTTTTCTACACTTAATGCGTTTTTATTGGCGCGTGAAATTATTTTTGAAAAAATTGAACCAATTATCACCCATAAACTTCCCAATTTCTTCTGCGGTTAACCCTTGTTGGGCAAGCCCCTTTTCGATATTCGTAAAATGGCGATTATCTTGAAAAAAACTAGGCATGGGTGGGAATCCCGGATTTTCTGCAGAACCTTCCCCATAATCTTTGCCTTTGGTCCAGCGCCCGGCGCGCATCCAATCAACAATATGATCCGGTTGATTTTGGCATAAATCAGTTCCAATTCCAAGGCAATCTATTCCCACCCAATCACGCATTTGCTTCACCATCAGGCAAAAACTTTCAAGCGTACAATCACTTTTATTCTTGATATGGTGTGGATAGAGTGAAAACCCAATCATACCGCCTTTTGCAACCAAAGCTTGAATCACCTCATTAGATTTATTGCGTCTTGCCGGCGCCCAAAAACTAGGATTGGCATGAGTGATGACAATAGGGCGGGTGGAAATCTCAATGGCTTCAAGAGTAGAGCGCTGGGCAGAATGGCTCATATCCACAACCAAACCAACGCGGTTCATCTCGATAATCACCTCACGACCCATGCGCGTAATGCCTGGATCTTCTGTCTCATAACAACCTGTTGCCAGCAATGATTGGTTGTTATAGGTTAATTGCATAAAGCGAGCTCCCAAACGATGCACAATTTCTACCAACCCAATATCGGCTTCAATTGGGGCTGGTGTTTGAAAACCAAAGAAAATTGCGGTGCGGTGCGTTTCACGCGCCTTGGTAACATCATCGGCAGTAAAGCCTTGAAAAATTAAATCGGGAAATTCTTCAAACCAGCGATTCCAACGGATAATATTTTGTACCATTTCCTGAAAATCTTCGTGATAGGCAATGGTAACATGAATGGCATCTACCCCACCTGCGCGCATTTGCTGAAAGATCTGCTCTGACCAATTCGCATATTGAAGCCCATCAATTCGGTAATGTGAGGGTGATTTTAGATTCATTCAGGGGAACCTGATTTCATATAAACTGTTTTGATAATGGTATAAAATTCTTTGGCATACTGTCCTTGTTCTCGTGGGCCGTACGAGCTGTGCCCGCGCCCGCCAAACGGAACGTGGTAATCGGTACCAGCTGTGGGTAAATTCACCATAACACATCCGGTTTTTGCATTGCGCCGAAAATCTGTTGTTCGCGCTAAATTATTGGTAATAATACCACTTGCCAAACCAAAATGGGTATCATTAACTGTGTTTAAGGCTTCATCGTAGGAATCCACTTTTATAACGCAAGCAATCGGGGCGAATAATTCTTCACGATTAACCGGCCAATCATTTTGGGTGTCGATAAATACGGCAGGATCCATATAATAACCCTCAGTTTCTCGTTCTAACCGATTGCCACCACATAATCGGTTGCCACCACAGGCTTCAATTCGTTTGATATTGGCAAGATTTTCCATTAATTGAGTTTCAGAAACCACAGGTCCGATCTGTGTGCCTTCTTTCAGGGCATGGTCAATCACCATGGCTTTGGCACCAGCTACCAATTTTTCGACAAAAGCATCGTGAATTTTGCTATGAACAACCAATCGTGAAGATGCGGTACATTTTTGTCCGGCTGAGCCAAAAGCCCCACCAAGTGCGCAAGAAACAGCGATCTCTAAATCAGCATCATCCATGATCGCTAAAGCGTTTTTAGAGCCCATCTCCAGCTGTATTTTGGTAAAATTTTGAACAGCATTTGCGGCAATTTGCCTACCAACATCAACCGAGCCGGTAAAACTAATCGCGCCAATATCAGGATGGCTAGATAATTTATCTCCCACCTTGCTTCCTGGACCCATCAGCAAATTAAACAGTCCTTTCGGCAAATCCTGCCGAGAAATAATTTCGGTAAGGGCAACTGCAGAAGCCGGGACTAAATTAGCAGGTTTCCATAAAACCGCATTGCCAAATGCCAAGGCGGGGGCAATTTTCCATGCAGCCGTTGCCATTGGGAAATTCCATGGGCTGATAATGCCAACCAATCCAACAGGTTCACGGCGAATGTCAATTTCAATATTCGGACGCACACTATCAGCATTTTCACCAATCTGACGCAAAGTTTCAGCAGCATTATACGTAAAAAATTGCCCTGAGCGAAAAACTTCACCTGTGCCTTCAGCAATGGTTTTTCCCTCTTCACGGGCTAATAACGTGCCTAATTCTTGGCTACGTGCCATTAACTCATTGCCAATATTCATCAGCGCATTATAACGTTGTTCAATCGGAGATTTTTGCCATTCTCTTTGGGCAATCTTCGCGCTGGCAATCGCATCATTGATCTGTGATGCACTAATTTGTGCGTATTTACCAATAATATCGGAAATATCAGACGGGTTAATATTGGCAATCTCATCTTCGCCTTGCACCCATGTACCGGCAATATAATTACAACCCGGGGGTTGTGTAAGTTGGTTCATGCTGATATTCTCCTTGAAATTTTGGTAAAAAAATATGATAATCGCTTTATTTGGCATTGGCAATAGATATATTAGGATGCCAGAAATATTTTTGGCAAACTTGCTTGTAATTTTTATGGGTCATTTTATATTTATAAAGGTCACGATATTCTTGATAGAATAACATAAAAACACTTGCGGAAATGCTTGTTGAAATCTGGCACATTTTTGTAAGGATATTTTAAGAATTGGAAAGGAAATTTTATGAAAAAAACAATTCGAACATTATACATCATTTTAAGCATAATCATTATGCCATCTTATAGTGCATTTGCCAATGTTTGTTTTTACAAATCGGAAGAAACAAATTCATTTTATAAAATCTGTTATTATGAATGTATGGGAATGAAAACTGCAGCGACAATAAAGGCACCGTTTCTATGTCCACACACTCTTCAATCAAGCAAAATTTTAATCAACTAGGCATTCTATTTGACAGTGAGGCAGGTGGCTTTTTGAATTTTACGTGAAGATTTCTTCATCTAGATTTATTGTTTATCGAGCTGTAGGTTTCGTGTGAATATTTTCAGTGGATTTCAAAAATTATCACTAAGCCTTAAAAATGATTGATTTAGAATATGCATTGATAAAATTAGATTAGGGGTGAGTTTATCTGTGTAGAAAGATTGTGTTTTCTGGGGTCTGCAATAGTAAAGGCACGCGGATACGAAGTTAAATTAAGAAGATTTTGACGAGGTTGGTTCTGGGCAGAAGAATATATGTGGCATAAAAATTGTTATCGAGGGAAATGGCCTAGTAGGTTTAGAGATTCGTGGGAAAGGCTATTGTATTTTACGAAACAAAGAAAATTTAAAATGTTTCAAGATCATGTAAAATATCTTGTTTCGATAAAATCAGGACCAAATTTGGGGAATAGTAACAAAATAAAGAAGATGCAAGATAATTTTGCGAAAGCGAAATCTATTCCGAGAAGTAATGGTAGCGTAAAGGATCATATTGCAAAAAGGCAATCAACAAAGCCATGTGCGTGTTGTATTTATTGAGCTAATCATGAAAAATCAGCTGCTCTTGAACGCGATCAAAAATTTGGCGTGGCAGTTTCCCTTGCTCTAGCCTTGTGATATTTTCGGCTAAGATTTCGCTGGCAGTGATGAGGTCAATATTTCCCGAAATATGCGGGGTAATAAAACAATTTTCCTGTTGCCATAAGGGGCTGGTTTCTGGCAAAGGCTCGGTTTGGGTAACATCTAATGCCACGCCCGCCAAATGTCCGGATTGTAATGTTGCAATTAAAGCAGCTTCATCAATAATTTTGCCACGGCTAACATTGAGCAAAAAGCAATTTTTTGGTATTATCGCAAGGAAGTCGGCATTAATAAAATTCTGAGTGAGTGGTGTAAGTGGCAGGCAGTTAATCAATAAATCTAAATCTTGCAAGAATTTTTTAAGTTGTGGATCTGCCTTTGAAGCGGTATTTGCAAGAGGATAAAATTGTTGGATTTCTTTATGGATCGCTTGCCCGGTTTTGAAACTACGCACCCAAGCTTGCACAGGATAGCCGGCTTCGATAAAGGTTTTCGCAATATGGCTGGCAATGCGGCCTAATCCTAAGATTCCTATTTTGAAATCGCGTGTTGGTTTATAGGGTAGAGCTTGCCAGATTTGTTGCTGTTGCAGGGTATAATAGCGATAATAACCCCGTTGAAAATGCACCCCCCAATGGAGGGCATGCATTGCCATATCATGCATCGCGCTGGGATCATGGATGGGAACAAGCGGAACGTTTGGCAATTGCGGATCCTCTAAAAAACCATCAAGCCCAGCGCCAAGTGAAAATATCGCGCGTAAATTAGGGTAACGACACAAATCGCCTTTGGGATGATCCCATAAAATAGCATAGCGAATGGCAGTAATATCCGCAATATCGGGGAAGATATTAATGGGTAAATCAGGCAAGAGAGATTGCAATCTTGTTTGCCAAATTTTATTATCACATCCGTGATAATTTAGTAAAATTGCCATGAAAGGTTAATCCCTATAAAAAATGAAGGATATGAAGGATAAAAATTGCAAACCCACAATCAATGGCAACGAAGCTCCTTCCACCACATCTGTAACCGCCACCTAATGTTAATTAAGCTTCAAGATGGCAAGCTTTTTTATATTTCGTTTTTTTGGCTCATGCAAGCATAAAGGTTATTTAACAGGGTTGAGATTCCCCTCCATATTCTTTATATTTATGCGCTATCACACCCAATGAATATACATAATCATGAATTTCATCAACATCTGTCATGTAATGTGCACCACCACCATCAGCATCGATAATATGCGGATCGGCACCATATTCAAGTAATAATTTCATCATCGCAATGCCAGTGGCAATGCTGGCTATTGATTCAGCTTTATCCGCCTCATAATCAATAGCCGCTTCCTCCTCCGGTGTCAAAAAATGGCCATTATAACTAACCTGACATTTTCCAATAAACGCTGCATATAAAAAAGCTGTTCTCCCATCTTGATCCTGAATATTGGGATCCGCACCTGCTTCTAATAAAGATTGAACAAGGGGAATATTGGCATCATACGTTGCCTTACGCAGAGGCGTTTTTCCGTTAACACTATCACGGGCATCAATATCTGCTCCGGCATCTAATAAAAGCTTGATACTCTCAGCATCGCCGGCATTATGCAAGGGTGTTTCTCCATTCTTAGTTTTTACATTCACATCTGCCCCAGCATCTAGTAACAGCTTGATGATTTCAGCATCGCCGGCATTATTTAAGGGCGCGTCTCCAAAGAAATTTTTGGCATTCACATCCGCCCCGAAATCCAGCAATAATTTGGTAATTTCAGCATTATCGGCATAATATAAAGGCGTTTTTCCCCAATTATTTTTGACATTAACATTCGCCCCGGCATCCAGCAAAAACCTAGTGATTTCAGCATCGCGGGCATGATACAAGGGCGTATCTCCATCATCATCACGGGCAGTTGCATCCGCCCCGGCATCCAGCAATAATTTGGTAATTTCAGCATTTTTTGCCCAATGCAAGGGCGTGCTTCCCCAAATATTTTTGACATTAACATCCGCCCCCGCATCTATCAGTAATTTCGTAATCTCAGCATCGCGGGCATGACGCAAGGGCGTGTCTCCAAGTAAATTTTTGGCATTCACATCCGCCCCGAAATCCAGCAATAATTTGGTAATTTCAGCATTATCGGCATAATATAAAGGCGTTTTTCCACCTTCACCTTTCACATTCACATCAGCGCCATATTCGATTAAAAGATCAATCATCGCAATTGTTTCTTCATAAGTAACAGTTCT
>CBDBJL010000028.1:0-9889 GCA_965206365.1 Alphaproteobacteria bacterium | reverse complement strand
GATTTAATAATTGCAGAAGATCTGTGGGTATATAACGTATCAATGCTAATTTTAGCAAAGATGTTTCAGTATCTATATTTAGCATATTATTTTTTACAACGTTATGGAATGCGCTAAAGCCATAATTGTTTTTATATAACCACGATGCAACAGGAAGAGAAAAAGCTGAAGTTTTAAAGTTTGCAAGCTTTGCATCATGCATAAAATTATCTTTAGAAATTTGCTCTACGGTTTCTTTAAACTGTTGGTTAAGATTCGTTGGTATTTTACCCGTTAATGTGGTTGAAAGCGAAAATTGAGTAATTGGGAAAACAGCTGATGTGTCACTAAAATAAGTAAACCCGTCAAGTAGTTTTTTGTATTTAGGGTTCTCATCTAATACCTCTTCTACGAAATTCCCTTGTAAAGAATCGAAACTCATGACTAGAATATTTTTATTGTTGGATAGTGTATAAAAATTCTCTAGGATTTTTTGATTATTTTCTGGAGTTGCTATTTTGTTACTGTCTTTGTTCATTAAAGGTACATAGATAATCCATACTATCCCAATGACGAAAGCTGCTTCAACTAAAATGTTACTTATTCTATGCCAGAATATAACCAGCAATGCAATTATTATTAAAAGTAAGGAGTAAATGATAAGTTGTATGATAGAATCTTTGGTAAAAAGCGTTATCATTTTTTCATTTGCGCCGTCGAGCAGACCAGTATCGATAGGGAAAACAAAGTTAACAATAAATACATATATGCCAAGGCATATACAAATGGTATTTAACCATTTGGATAGTGAGGAGGGCAGGAATTTATTTGTAACATAAGCGCATAGAAAGAGTAGCGCAACAATTATTATAGTTGTTTGATAATAATCTATTATAGAGATGCCAAATTCGCCCTCATTATAGTGATAGACAGTTGCGGGGACAACGAATAGTATGTAAAGCCCAGCGAGAAAGTAGCCGCTGAAAAATTTTAATTGAGTTAGTATTGTTTTCATTTGAATCTCTTAGGGTTATGTGGTTAATACTTAATGTCTGGCAATAATAAGTTTCTTTAATCGGAATTATCTTTCTAGAATCTTTATATTTTGTCGGATCTGTTGAAGCGGTATATTGTATGTTTAGCACTAGCCTAATGCCAAGTTTAATAATTCTATTGAAGATAATTGAATCCCGGGCTCAACTTTACCATCTGGAAGATCTGGAGATTGAGTAAGATTATCAATTTCAAGGCGTAAACTTTGTAGACTCCTTACTTGCTGTATTTTAGCAGGGGTAATGTTCAGCAGGATCTGCCTATTTTGATAACTGTCTTTTGAAAAGTAACTAAATGTTTCAGTTGCCAGGTGAACATCATTAAAGAAGAAATCGACTATTAATTCGGGATGTTTTTTACTGACATAGGCGCGAGGAATATCGAGTGCGAGTGTTGCGCCACTTTGTTTTATAGAATCACTGAAATCGAGCATGATTACCGCAGTCTTATTATTAGTTATAGAAAAATCACGGCGCATTGATAGTCCTTGAATTAATATTGGAACTGATCTGCTAGTAAAATTTAATTTATCTCCAATTTCCAGTTTCTTTTTAATCATTTGTATCGGTAAGTCTGTAAAATGGCCCTTAAAGCTTATTTCGCGAAAATATTTTATATTATATTTATGTTCTTTAAAATCCTTACGCTTGCCATTATATACTAGTATGGTCCTTTCTCTATCATAGGTAATATCTTCATCCAAAGATATCCCATCCAGTTGTGCAGGATCACAGGCAGTAAAGTACTTGCATAGAGTAGCTCTGATGTCTAATAGTGATCTCGGTTCTTCTTTTATAATCAAATCACCCTTTTTTTTAAAATTCTTATAAAATATATGTGCATTGTATTGGCTTGCTGAGAATGCTATAATCTCATTTGTAGTATTTGCAAAGTAAGGTTTTTCTTTATATGTTTGCTTTACACTATTTATATTTGGCCCATAGCCATGGTCGCTGGTAAAAATAATTAAAGTATTATCGTAAACACCGAGATTTTTCAATTTTTTTACTAATTCTATATAGCTATCCAAGGCACATTTAATTTCTTTTTTCGCATTCTTTTTAGTTTGACGAGTTTTTCCTTTTCCAATGCCAATAAATTTGCAGTTTTCATCAAAAGTTATTGGTACATGGGTGAATATGTAATGCTGAAATTTAATTACAGGTGAGCTTGTCTTAACTGATAGCTTATCAATGAGTGATTTATAAGTAAGATAACTAAATCCTACAATATTGCTAGACTTATCTCGCATAATAGCTTTTATAGTGTCTTTTGTATTTGGTTTAAAAATATTATATATTTCTTTGTCAATTAATTGTAAAAGATCAGATGGTATATAACGTATCAATGACAGTTTTAGTAAGGAGTCTTCGGTATTTATCTTTAGTATATGTTTTTTTGTGACATCATGTGCTATAGTGAAGCAATTATCATTTGGAGCTAACTTACAAAGATTTACCATCGAAGGGAATACGGAAGTTTTAAAATTGGCAAGTCTGGCATCATTTACAAAATTGTTTTCAGAGACACGCTTTGCATTTTCTTTATAGTCCTTGTTTTGGATGGGGCTAGGTATTTTTCCTTCCAGTGTGCTTGCGATTGAGAGTAGACTAGTGGGGGAGATGGATATAGTATCACTAAAATAGGTGAAACCATCAAATAGCTGCTTATATGCTGGATTTTCCTCTAATACCTCTTCTATGAAATTTCCTTGTAATGCGTCAAAACCAATGACTAAAATATTTTTATTGTTGGATAGTGAATAAAAATTTTCGAGAAGTTGCTGGTTGTCTTCTGGAATTACTACTTCGCTGTTCTTTGTGTACATTAATGGCACATAGATAATCCATATGATTCCGATGATGAAAGCAGTTTCAACTAGAATGCTACTTATTCTAGGCCAAATTACAACCAATAATGCAACTATTATTAAGAATAAGGAATAAATTATAAGTTGTATGATAGAGTCTTTAGTAAAAAGCACCATCATTTTTTCATTTGTGCCATCAAGCAGACCAATATCGATAGGGAAAATAAAATTAACAATAAATATATATATTCCAAGGCATATACAGAGCGTATTTAACCACTTGGAGAGCGAAGTAGGCAGGAATTTGATCGCAACATAAGCGCATAATAAAAACAGCACAGCAATGATGATTGCTGTTTGATAATAATATATTAAAGTAGTCTCAAACTCACCATCATTGTAGTAATAGATGGTAGCAGGGGCAACGAATAGCACATAAAGCGCGACAAGAAGGTAGCCATTGAAAAATTTTGCTAGGGCTGGTGTTGTCTGCATTTGAGGTTCTTGTGATTGTTCAAATTATTTGCAAAGCCAAATATGGCGATGTAGTAATTTCATTCGTAGTTGCTTGTGTTACCAGGAACTTTCGAGATTACTGCCGAAAAAAAACATTTAACTTGTCAAATAGTTTGGGTGTAGTTCGATAGCTTACTTCAAAAGGCAAATTTTGGGGGTATTCAAACCTTGGATTTTACTTAATGATTTTATAAATATCAGCGCTGTGCCTTTGTCAATTTAACCCAAAGTAATGTATTATCCACTGGGAATAATACAGAAATATTGTGGGCAATACAATTCTTGCTCGAGACATTTTAATAGGGTGCATCATTGACCGAATTTCGCAAGAATTGTTCTAATATTCCCTAAGGAGAATATGTACATGGGTAAAATTAAATTATTTGATGTAATTTCGATTACACTGTTTATTAGTTTGTCGAGTTCAGCAGCATATGCTTATATAGATCCGGGTAGTGGTAGCATAATCCTTGCCTCAATTGTTGCGGGCTTTGTTGCAATAAGGACAGCAGTGAAACTTTATTGGCAAAAGTTTTGTGCCCTTTTTGCGAAGAGCAAAAAAAAGGTTAGTGTTGAAGAGCAGCTTAATTCAGATAAGGATAAAAAGTGATAGATTTGATCTTATATAGAAATTTTTGGATGTGCCTATCTATGAATGTATTGGATGTATGATGAAAAGAAATTATCTAAAGTACTATCAAAATTATTCACTATTTTCATCCTGGAAATTTATAAAGGATATATTATTTGCAGGTTCTAAAATTAAACGACTGTCGCTATTAAACCGGCATAGAGATTATATGAGTTTGCAAAGTAATCCAGCATTGTTAGATCTACACTATAAAATTCATGAAAAGCTGCTATTGGCAGCTTCTGAATGGCAGAGTCATGATTATGGCGAGGGCTATTTTTATCAAGGTTTAGATCAAATAAATATCACTGGACTCCGCAATACCAAAGCCAGAGTAGATGCGATGGGTTTGCGTGCGGTCCTTAAGGATATGTCGGTACTGGAAATTGGCTGTAATAGTGGTTTTCTGGCAATTTCATTGGCAGAAACAATAGAAAGCCTGGTTGGCTTTGATTTAAATCCATATTTGCTAGATGTTGCGCAAATAGTGCAGCGTTATTTACAGTATACTAATTTGGAGTTTGTTACCGCTTCTTTTGATGAATTTGAGACAAATCAATTGTTTGATGCTGTATTGTCATTTGCAAATCATACAACTTATGATGGTAACAGCAATCTTTTGATCAAAAGTTATTTTGAAAAGTGCAAAAAATTGATTAAGCCGAATGGATTATTATTGTTTGAATCTCATCCTCCACAATTGGAAGGTCCCGGCTTGAAAAAAGTATGTCAAATTATAGATGAAGAATTTACTATTGTGGAGCAACGTATACTGAATGATGGGACATTCCTGGATCGTAATCGTACCTTTATTATGGCAACTAATAATAAATATTGACTGCCTAGTCAATCAGAAAAATTCAAATATCTTCTGCATAACAAATTTTTTCAAATCATCATTCATGAAATGATAAGTTAGTCCGGCTGTACTGTCTTGTGGTGATGTGGCTATGTTTATATAGCTAGAATATGACTTGATTATACTTGCTAATAAAGCAGCACGAATAAATGGATCATAGAAGCAGTAAATTAAGCGATACAGTGTTTGTATGTCCAGTCGGGGTTTAGGTAGGGCAAATGAGATAGCTGAAAATTGTCGGCTTTCGATAATATCACCAGTGTCTATACCTGCATTTTGATAGAAGCAGGTAGCGCTGGGGAGCCCTCTTATCAGGGTAGACCATAATATACCATCCGCACCTTTCACATAAGGCAGGTGACCTGGGTGAACATGCATAAATTTTAAATGCGGGATAGACAATATTTTTTCAGGCACGATACCGCCACCGGTATATAAAACACAGGTTTCAGGTAATTGCTCCAGCAGGGCAAATAAATTTGGATCTTTAAATCCATCGACAAATACCCGTACTGTCTGATCTGAATATTGTTGATAATTTGCAGGTTCAGACACCATAGCAATAGTACTTTCTGATATCCCTGTTTCCTGAGCAACTTTTTTGCACATAGTATCTACTACTTTTGGATAGTGCTGAGTTAATTTCCGCGACCAAAAATTCATGCGCAAGTCTTGCAATTTTTCTGCATATTTCTTTCTTATGGATTCAGGAAGCCATTTTGCAATTAATTTTTTATTAGCAGGATCGCGCTTTTGAACCATTAAAATAATTTTTTCAGGTTTAAGCTTTTGTTGTTTAAGATGTGCTAAATAGGCTCTGGCTATTGGCCCTTCATAAACTAAAACGGTGAGTGGTATCGTCTGCATATTATAGTGCTTCTGGTAATAATTTCTGGCAAAAATGGTTAAGTGATTGCTTCATTTGTGATAGATCAGTTTTTACCATATATATGCAGTTAAAAGCCGTATTGAGGTATTTAAAAAAATAGCCTCTTTCATGCTCATCTTGCTGGGTTTTTGTCAACGCGCATTGAACGAAAATTAGCGCAAGCGCTAATAATATTGGATCCGGGACTAATGTTTTATTAATTGGTTTTTTCCATTCACCATCGTACTGCATATAAACACGTTTAGATATATCAACCTTATTTAATAATTGTGTGAGTATATAATGATCTTCTGCTTGATATTCATTAGATGAATTATTCAGTAAGCGTTTTACATGCGTAATAGTGTTTGCTTGCGATTCACCTTGATATATATGATTAATTTGCGCGATCAAACTGTCTTTTATTTTATTAAAGATTTGTTGCTGCTCCATCGTTTCGCCTTATGCAAGTTGTTCACAGATATCAAGTAAAGCCAGGGCGCCCATTTTACCACTTTTACTGATGTTAAATACCCATTGTTTTCTTGCCTGAAGAATTTTAGTATGAAAATCTGTTTTATTATTGATTAATTCGTGTAACATATCAGGGATCGCTTGCAATTGGTTTGTTGCAACTACTTTACCGATCTGTGATCTTATCGTTTCTTCCAGAACAGGTGTATTAAGGCTAGTATATTCGGGATTATTAATTTTTTTTGTAACATCAATAAACAATACCGGCTTTTCCAAGCCAAAAGCATAATCGAAAGCAGCCCCTGACCAGTCGCTGATCATGACGTGCGATTGGTGTAGAGCTGTTTGCGAACTGATCCCTTCTTCCAGTAAAAAATTATCATGTCTGGTATACTGTTGTTTGATTTGCGCCAATCGCTGTGGGTGCAGTTTGTAGGTTTGTGGATGTGGGCGTACCGTCACATGGAACGCTGCGGCTAATAGTATATCAATCACCTCGTTGCCAATCGTTTCTAATACTGCCTGTTCACCCCATGATGGCGCTAGTAGAATCCGATATGGTTTAGCAGCTAGTGTTTTAGAGTGCGTATATTTACTTTTAGCAAGGATGGCATCGAGTCGCCCATAGCCATGTTTAATTAATTGCTTTGGTTTTAAGCCCTGGTGCTTTTCGATCGCACGGATCTCATTTTCGTGGTGAGGTCCGGCACAAAAAATAGCGTCAAAATGATCAAATGCGCCTTTTCTATAGGCCATATGACAACTGACAATAGAGTGATGAATGTAGGCGACATATTGTGTTTGTGGAGAACGTCTGATGTGGAACAGGTTGAGATCAGGCATTGTCATGACTAAAATTTTTGTATTTAGTGCAGCAAAAAATGTGGTACGCACATGACCCTCGCCGATGACAAAACTATTGTATTGTGGCTTGTTGATAGATAAGCCTGGATCATTGGGATCTGAGCTAATAAAACAGATCGCTTGCCGGCTGTTTGCCAATAAATAATCAATAATCGGTTCTAAGTGCACCCAATAATTTTTGCCTTCACAGTAAAATACTATGGCGCGTTGCGCTTTAGGCAAAGCTAAAAATTTTCTGTACTGATTCCAATATTTTAACTCGGTGAATATTTTCATTTGTAATTATTGATTGTCCAGTTGAAAAAATCGTTGTAACTTATTTTGATTATGTAGATTTTCATAACAATTAAGATCGCTGACACTGTCTATTTCCAGCCAGCCATTTTGTATCGGTACCGCTTGTATTTGCCACCCCAGATTAATTAAATATTGCAGGAAGCTGGTCAAGTACATATTATGGTACTCCTGTCCATCATAATGAATGTTTTTGTCCATTTGCATATGGGCTTTTTTAAATGCCTGGGTATAAGCTTTATCAATTTTTATCAGTCCAATATATTGAGCTTGGATATCAGCATAATTATTGGTTTTCTTGCCTAACTCGCTTATATATCCCTGTTGATTGACTTTCAATGTTTCGGCATCATCAAGTGGATTCTCCATCCTGATTTGCCAATAATCATGCCAGGCTTTATCAATGACCAGTGCGATTGGCGCTTTGGCGGCTAGTAATTGCTGTAAAACGTTTTGTTCATAAACAATATCACCATAACTGATAATTATGTCACAAGTATTATCAAATAAAATACCCGCACAAAACAAACTGCTGACCATATTGCTGGTGGCATAGTCTGCATTAATAAATACATGGCTGAAACCATCTGGCTCAATTTGCTCGGCGCAGTAACCTGCTACAATTGAAATATTCTGGATCCCGCAGGCACGTAATGTTTCCTGCTGGTATTGTAATAAGGGTTTACCAGCTAGCTCGACTAAGCATTTTGGTTTATCCCTGGTTAAAGGATATAAACGTGTGCCTTGGCCTGCGGCTAAAATAAGGGCGTGTATGGTCATCTTCAATTAAAAATTTGTTGTAAAAATCGTATGTCATTGTTGTCAAAAGGCTTTTCTCTTTCCGGGTGCCACATGATCCCTGCTAAACCTGCCTCCTGCTCTATCGCCGCCTCTACCCAGCCTTGTTCATCGACATAAAGTACATTTAATTGCGGACTGAGGTCCGGGTATTGAATGCCAAAGCCATGAAAGCTATTCACTTCCTGTATGACCTCTTGCTGTTGGGGATCTTGATGGTATTTAAGTATATTATGTCGTAGCGCCACATGCGCACTGATTTTACTGATTTTACCGCCAAAGTGAATATTTAATAATTGAAAGCCTCTGCATACGCCCAGGATTGGGATATTATTGGCTATTGCTGCGTCAATTAGTTGATGTTCGAATGCGTCACGTTCTGGCGCTACATTCTTTGGATCGACTTGATTAATAATATCATTGCCGCCGGAGAGAATAATGCCATTCAAATGTAGTTCCTGTATGTAATTATTGACTAAAGATGCCTGGTTAAATAAAGGAACAGGCAAATATCCTGCCTGGCTTAATAGTGCTGCCCAGCGTTGATCAAGGCAGTCGCGTCTTTCAGCATAAGCTTCAATGACCTCTACACGTTGACTGATGGCGATTTTTTTCATGCAATGGCCTTTATTTTACGCGATCGGCAATCAAGGCTGATTAATTTTGCTGTTTTCAATTTATCATACAATAATTTGCCGATCCCAATGGCGGCCGGTAAACCAAACTCTGCGGAACGGATCGCCATATGCGAATTTGCCCCGCCATAGGCAGTAACAAGACCAGCAATCTGATGACCAAATAACCAGTCGAAGCCAGGATCAGCTTGCGGGATCATGACAATATTACCTTTTAAGCTGTCTTCATTGGCATCACACTGAGGCAGGTAAACTACCGGGGCGTGCACTGAAACGTGACTCACGAAATTTGGCTCATTATTGGGATAAAGAAAATTATAGAAATCATTTTCTGTGGTAATTAATGGTGGTAACTCAATACCTGCGTTAATTTCATGCATTTGTTTAGCTTGCTGGATCTGTTGTTGCAGCCAGCCAGATAAATCACCACTGCTAAAGCCAGTATGAATTTGCATCAATGTAGCGAAAGATAAATGAGAAATATCATCGCGGTTGATATTATGCTGCGCAGCAAAAATAGCAATATGGTCTAATGCCGCACTCAAATTACGCGTAAAGATGAATTTTCCATATTCGCGGCCTTCAATGGCAGATCGTACAAATTTTTCAAATTTAGAAAAATCAGCGGGTAAATCTGCTGTCAAAAGCAATTCAGTAATTTTCTCCTGGCTGTGTTTATCCCAGTGAAATTCTTGTTTATCAAGCGCTTGATCAAATTCATCATTAGCTTGTAACAATGGCTTAATATAACGATCAATATCGTCTTTATAGGCAGGCGTGGTGATGTCGTAGGTGCCCGGTCGTAGATGACCATAATTATCCAGGAAATTTTCTAAATTTATGTGTTGCTGTCGGAGTTTAGTTACATCATCACAATATTGTTTAGCAATAGTATGAATAGAATTTAAAAAATCATTTTTGGTGGCCTCGCTGATAACTTTGCGTGTTACGGCAGAATTAAGCAGTGCCATGGCAATGAAAGCACTGCGCGCGAGGTGTGCAAATGGCAAGGTGCCATAGGTTTTACAATCTTTGAGCAGCAATAGTGCTTTATCCAAAGCCGATAGCTTGCAGGCTATGATTTGTTGATAACGTTGTGACAGGGCGT
>CBDBJL010000027.1:0-1868 GCA_965206365.1 Alphaproteobacteria bacterium | reverse complement strand
CCAGATATGGCTGAAATATCATACAGAATTAAAGGGATGAAACAAGAGAAAGTCCCACTTCAAAAAAATTAGCCTCCTTTGCCATCTCTGGACGCGCTGCTTAAAAATCGTAGCTGTGCCAAAAAGCTTAACATACAGAATGCATACAGCGGTACCAATAACGAAACAATTTTGGGAGGTTAAAAATATTTTAAAAATCAGATTCCTGATTTTATAATTTTTCTTGCAGTGCAATACGGTGGGTATGTATGGTATTGAAAGGGCACATGGAATGTTTAGGGGTGGAGGATCCCGAATAGACCACCACTGACAACTTGTTGGTACATATTTATTGCATGTTGTATCAATTCACAATGATTGTCGACAACTGGGCGGTTTCTAAAGGACATTTAAGCAGCGCGTCCAGATATGGCAAAGGAGGCTAATTTTTTTGAAGTGGGACTTTCTCTTGTTTCATCCCTTTAATTCTGTATGATATTTCAGCCATATCTGGACGGCAACCTTGCCCTTACATAGTGGGGGCACTTCCCATCTAATTTCACTTCTTTATTTGAAATGTAGGTACATGAAATGCATATGCTTTGTGTTATTATTGATTATCTCACTATCACAAGATCAAATTTGCAAATGATTGTCTCCATTGAATTCAGCGCAGATTTCCATCAATTTGAATTATGATATTGAAAAATCACATACCATTGAATCGATTATCAGATCAGATTCTGAAAAAGGTTTTCACCATTGAATTCGAGGCGTGAAATTTCCGTTAATTTCCATCAATTTGAATATGATATTGAAAAATCGAATATGTTTTGTGTTATTATCGATTTTTATCGATTATCTCGTGATCACATGATCAGATTCGAAAATGAAAATGGTTTTCACCATTGAATTCAGCGTGAAATTTCCGTTAATTTGAATATAATATTGAAAAATCGCATATGTTTTGTGTTATTATCGATTTTCATCGATTATCTCGTGATCACATGATCAGATTCGAAAATGGTTTTCACCATTGAATTCAGCATGAAATTTCATGAAATTAAAAAAAAAACATGTAACTTTGCAAAAATCACCTATGCTTTGCATTGGGGTCCGGATACGCCGCTGATTCGGCCATGGAAGGCCCACGGTCGGTGCCGAGGGTGCAGGGGTACCCAATGAAACGTTCTAAGTCGTTTGTCGAAAGAAATTCATGAAAATCGTCAGAAACGGCGAAGATCGCCAGGGGTCTGAATCAGGTCCGGATACGCCGGCGATTCGGCAACGGAAGGTCCGAGGTCGGTGCCGAGGGTGCGGGGGTACCCAATGAAACGTTCTAAGTCGTTTGTCGAAAGAAATTCATGAAAATCGTCAGAAACGGCGAAGATCGCCAGGGGTCTGAATCAGGTCCGGATACGCCGGCGATTCGGCAACGGAAGGTCCGAGGTCGGTGCCGAAGGTGCGGGGGGCACCCAAGAAAGCGTGCTAAGTCATTTTCCGAAAGAATGTTTTCGAAAATCGTTGGAAACGGCAAAGATCGCCAAATATCGGTTTGCCGATCGGCCCGCCGAATCGCCGGGGTCCAATCGATGAACTCGAAACTTGGTCACAATATGTTTTCCGGTCCGCGCTACAACTTCCGATGGTTTTCGAAGCGATTCTCAGCCGTTTTGGCCGCCGTTTCCGCGAAAGTGTGTTTTGGCCGAATTTTCGGACCCGCCGTATTCGGCAACGACGAATCGTGGAGTTCGAGCCCTAAAAGACGATATTTGCGGCATCATCTGGTGCACCTTTCCTAAAAATTTGGTGGCTCTACCTATCATAGCCATCGGCAACGGCGCGAAAATCCATAAATCGCCGGATATTTCGGCCACCGAATCGGTGAC
>CBDBJL010000026.1:0-2536 GCA_965206365.1 Alphaproteobacteria bacterium | reverse complement strand
AACCCCATCCACTATCTTTCGGTTCCTCGATTCATTGCTTCTCTCATTAGCTTGCCTCTTATTTCGGTCATCTCTATTGTCACGGGAGTATTTGGTGGAGCCCTCATGTCTTATCTCACTTTGGGAATCCCATTTAGTATATTTTATACCAATGCACAACAACTTCTCAAGGTTACCGACCTTATTTCTGGAGTACTTAAAACGCTGTTTTTTGGCGGTGAAATCGCTCTGATTTCTTGTTTCACTGGGTTTTCTGCTCAAGGAGGTGCCGGTGGTGTCGGGAAAGCCACCATACAGGCCGTTGTTTATTCTTTTATGGCAATCATCATCTCTGATTATTTTATCACATACCTTTTTCAATTATTCGGATTATAAACCGTGAGGGACATTCAAATATCGATTCAAAATCTTGACAAAAAATTTGGGGATAATCATGTTTTAAATAAAATTAACCTCAATATCTACCGCAGTGAGATATTTTTTATCATTGGCAAAAGCGGTTCAGGGAAGTCTGTACTCCTAAAAAATATTATGGGTCTAATGCAACCTGATTCTGGGGAGATATTTATTGACTCCCAAAATATAGTAAAACGCTCTCCCCTTGAACTTAATGAAACAAGAAAAAAAATGTCTCTTTTATTTCAGATGTCAGCACTCTTTGACTCCATTTCTGTTTTTGAAAATGTTGCTTTTTTTTTAAAACGTTTTACCAACAAAGTCAGCAGACGAAATTGAGGGTATCGTGGCTGAGAAGCTACGAATGGTTGGCCTTGAAAATGTCGAACACAAAATGCCTTCAGAATTATCCGGGGGGATGCAAAAACGAGTGGGTCTAGCTCGTGCAATTGCAACGAACCCCGAAATTATTCTATATGATGAGCCTACCACGGGGGTAGACCCCATTCTGGCTTCTGCGGTAGATGATTTGATTGGTAACCTGAATGAACAACTGGGAGTCACCACCGTCGTTGTCTCCCATGATATAAAGTCAACGATGAAACTGGCACATCGTGTGGCGATGTTATATGAAGGAAATTTCATAATGACCGGAGAACCCAAAGAGTTTTCTGAGAATGACGACCCTGTTATTCGACAATTTATTTTAGGTAGTGCCTCTGGGCCTATGGCCATTATTTAAAGCGAAGTAAAAATGAGCGAAAATAGAACCACCGCAATCAGAGTTGGCCTTATGGTAATCATGAGCTTTTTAGTTTTTGCCGGGAGCGTTATTTTTATCTCAAGATGGCAGATTAGTACCAAAGGCTTTACGATGAATCTCCGGTTTTCATTTTTAAATAATCTTACTACTGGCGCCCCTGTTCGAATTGCTGGAGGAATAAATGTTGGTTTTGTCCAAAAAATTTATCAAAAAAATTTGAACACCTACGTCCGCATCTATCTTGAAAACTCACTTAGAGATAAAATCCCCAAAACAAAAGAGACTTATTTTGCTATATTTACGGAAGGCCTCATGGGCCAAAAATATGTGAACCTTCACATCGGAGAAGCTAAAGAAGGAGACGAATACTATCAGCCGGGTGATCAAGTGATTGGTATCGACCCCCCTTCTATCGACCAAATGCTTCTTGCTTTTTCCAGTTGGTTTGACGGTAAAAATGGAGGAGAGGTCATCGCTCAAATTGTTCATGAAACAAAACTCTTCATTAATACCCTAAACTCTATTGTTTCTGAAAATAGAAAGGACATTCGCCTAACCATCATCAACACTCGAAAATCAGTGGGTAGTCTGTCAAAAGAATTAGGGATTTTGGTAAAAAGATTAAATATCCTTTCTGAAAACCTCGTCGACATATCGAGTAAAAATAAAACTGATATCACAGAAACCATCGGAAACCTCTCTCTTGTTTCTCAAGACTTAAATCTGATTACCAAACGAATCACCTCAGGGAGAGGCTCCGTTGGCAAACTCCTCCAAGATGACCAGCTTTACAAAGACGCCTATGCAACCATTCGAAATGCCAAGGAGTTTTTTAACTTGCTAAAAAGAGAACCATGGCGGTTGGTTTATCCACGGTAAAGCCGATTCCATAACTCTTTTTCTTTTTTTGAAAGACCTTTCTTGTTCTCATTTCTGGCTATTTTTTTCTTGTTGCGAAATATAAATAAGACAACGCATAATAAAGTCACGAGAGAGCTTACCGCAATAAACCAAACCGTAGGTACATATGATTTTGGTTGGCTATATACCGTTGAGCCAAATCCATTTTGATAACTCGCTTTATAAGCTTGGTATTTTTTATCTTCAAAAAATAGGCATTACTTTTTGATTATGAACCATCTCCCCAAAACCTTTTTCAAAAGAATTGAGAATAAATTTATTGGAATATCCGTTCAAAATGAGAGAATCTATGACCGATCGCATAGACCAAGCCATACAGGTCAAATGATTACAGCTATCCAATAATGTTTTGCACCCGCACTGACAAACCAATTGAAGAGATATCTCTTTGAAGCGTTCTAATTGTTCTATCTCTTCTAATTGGCTATGTGTTGAAGCATAAAGATTATTTTGAGG
>CBDBJL010000025.1:0-79319 GCA_965206365.1 Alphaproteobacteria bacterium | reverse complement strand
CGTAAAAATTAAAACCAATCATAATCATTCTGTAATTTCCGTAAATTTTAGTGGCAAAGCCATCTTACAACGTGAAATTCCTGTGCTAATATCACACACCCCCCGTGGCACTCTGATCCAAGAGGAAGATCTTACCACCCGATTGGAAAGCCTTAATCATATTGGCACAAATGTTGTTACTTCGGCCAAAGAGTTAATTGGTATGGAAACGCGGCATCAATTGCGAGCCAACCGCCTATTACACCATAAAGATCTGCGCATGCCGATTATTGTGAAAAAACGCCAACATGTTGTCATGAATTTACAAACCGATCGCATGAAAATTACCACCCAAGGCGTTGCATTACAAGATGGAGCGATGGGAGATGTTGTGCGCGCAAAAAATTTAACCAGTGGTATTGTTGTCGAAGGTGTGGTTACCGGATATGAAACCTTAACATTTTATCATACCGCAAACCAAAAAAATACGCTTAACAACGCAACAAATCTTCAGAATCCTTCTTCACGCAAAGCGATCAATTAATCATGATCGCCTCGCAAAAATCTCTCCTTTTTATCGTAAGAAAAAGATTGCTAATTTTAAAAATAACCCGGCTGATCAAGCCACTATTTGGCCCATTGATGCTCATTCTATGGCTAAGCGGTTGTGGGGTAAACCAGCTTGCCCATGTTGGCGAAACTCCAAAATTAACTCAGATTGAAAACCCGCTTGATCGCAAATCCCATACCACCGTCTCAATGCCTATGCCCGAACCTAAAATTTTTATTCCCCAAGATAATTCACTATGGCAACCAGGATCTCGTGGATTTTTCAAAGATTTGCGCGCAAATGAAGTGGGCGATATTGTCACTGTGCTCGTCGATGTTCAAGACAGCGCAACATTAAATAACGAAACACAACAACGTCGTGAAAGCAGTACCGATGCAGACATTGGTGCCCTGGCTGGATTTGATAGTACTCTTAGCAAAATATTACCCGGCGAGCCCAGCTTAAACAATTTATTCGATACCGATAGTGATACCTCACATAATGGTACCGGTTCTATTAGTCGCGACGAGAGAATTCAACTGCGCGTTGCTGCCATTGTCACGCAAAACTTACCCAATGGCAATATGGTGATTTATGGTAGGCAAGAGATGCGAGTCAATTTAGAAGTTCGCGAGCTTCATGTAGCAGGAATTATTCGCCCGGAAGATATTGATAGTAACAACCAAATTACATATGAAAAAATAGCTGAAGCACGAGTTGCCTATGGAGGTAGGGGACAACTAACCAACGTGCAACAGCCACGTTATGGATCTCAGATCGCAGATATCTTATTGCCATTTTAAGGCAGATCCAATAACAAAACCGCAGATCTCTCTGTAGCAACTCAATCCCCTCTTATCCTTAAGAGGGGATTTTCTTTTCTGCCCTTTAACGATTTTACTTTATGGGCGTAAGCTGATAAAAGTAACAAACAGCAATTTATGTTATGGCTTAAAGCTATCCTATACTTCAATATCCAAAGCTTGCGATCCAAAATGTCTTCCCAAAACCACTGCCCCCGCTTCCTAGCTGCGAGGATTATTCAGCAAATTATCTCGCCACAAAAGCGTAAGGTAAACGCATTTAGTACCACTCATCGCCTTGAACAAAGCCAATCACGAAACTTTACTCTGTTGTTAAGCCAAGGGGTTATTCGTAATTATTATCCTTTACTAGCGATTCTAAATCATCTTGTGAAAAAAATGCCAAAAAATTATTTGCATCAAGCCTTGCTCTTAAGCGCACTCTATGAAATTCTTTTCTTAAAGAAGCCTAATTTTGCTGTGGTTAATTCTTACGTCAATCTTAGTAAAAAATATGGCGCACCAGGCTTTACCAATGCGGTTTTGCGTCGGGCCACAGCCCAGCGTGATGAATTGTTGGAAATGGCTACAAAGATCTCACCTCTACCGGAATGGCTAGATACAAAATGGCAGCAAAAATTTCCTGAATATCCAATGATGATCAATAGCCTGAAACAAATTCCAAAACTTGGCATCACCGTAAAATCACACCCAGAATATTGGTGCCAAGCTTTTAATGAAGCCGGTTTCCCTACCCAACATCTTTGGCGAAATGCGCTACGATTAGATTTTTATCAGATCCATAAACTTCCCCAATTCACGCAAGGTGAGTGGTGGGTACAAGATTTTTCATCCTATGTTGCAACCCAATTATTTACCCAACCGATCGCCAAAATGCCTGTACTTGATGTTTGTGCCGCCCCTGGAGGGAAAAGCGCTGTGTTTGCCGAGAAAAAAGCAACCATAACCGCGATTGATATTGCCCCTAACCGAATGAAAATCTTTCAAGAAAATTTTACTCGCTTAAAACTACAAGCCAAAACTTTTATTGCCGATGCGCTAGATTTTGATTTTCCACAGAAATTTAAATTTATTATGCTTGATGCTCCCTGCTCGGCACTGGGAACTTTTCGCCATAACCCTGATCTTATTTTCAACCGCCATGCGAAAGATTTAACATTTTATCCGCAAACCCAATTGGCACTTTTAAAAAAATGTTGGCAAGCTTTACAAGATGATGGTGAGTTGCTTTATTGCGTTTGTTCCCTTGAGGCCGAAGAAGGCATGGAAATTATTACCCAATTCGTGCAAGCACAGCCCGATGCCAAAATCTCACCCATTACCCCTCATGAAATCCCTGCGCAATTACACGCCGGATTGCAACAAGATGCCCTAACATTATTGCCACATTTTTTCGAAGGCATTGATGGATTTTTTATCGCCCGACTCACCAAAACACCCCCCGAAATCTTCTGATCCGCAACGACCATGAAAATATATAAAAATATATTTGACAAACCTTCGCCAAATTGCAACATAATTTGTCATGATGCCTGAAAAATCTCTCAAACGTAAGGGTATAATGCTGGTTGTCTCCTCGCCTTCTGGTGCCGGCAAAACCACCCTAACTCGCGCTTTGCTGCAAAAGCATAATGATCTTAAATTATCAATTTCGGTAACAACGCGCCCACCGCGACAAAATGAAACTGATGGTATCGATTATTCATTTGTTGGTGAAGAAAAATTTCAAGCGATGATCAATCAAGGTGATTTCCTAGAATATGCGAAAGTTTTTAATCATTATTACGGCACACCTCGCCAAAGCGTTAAAGATGCACTCGCACGTTCGGAAGATGTTTTGTTTGATATTGATTGGAATGGCACTCAGCAGCTGAAAAAAAATACCAACGATGCTCCTGTTACCCTTTTCATTCTACCGCCAAACCAAGAAAGCCTCTATCAACGTTTGCAAAAACGTGCCCTCGATAGCAAGGATATTATTGATTTAAGGATGAAGCAAGCGGCAAATGAGATGAGCCATTTTAACGAATATGATTATGTTATTATCAATGATGATTTGCCACGGGCAATCTCGCAAATTGAAAATATTTTAATTGCTGAGCGTTTGCGTCGAATTCGCTACCCAAAACTTGGTGATTTTGTTACAAATCTTTCTCATCCAAAATTACTCTAAATCATAGAATATTATTTTAAGGAAACATTATGGGACTTAATTGTGGCATTATCGGTTTGCCAAATGTTGGCAAATCCACGCTCTACAACGCTTTATGCCAGCATGCCCATGCCGAAGCGGCCAATTACCCCTTTTGTACGATTGAACCGAATATTGGGCGCGTTCCAATCAGAGATCCACGCCTTAATGCAATTGCTAAAATTGCACAATCAAAAGAAATTATCCCCGCAATTTTAGAAATTGTTGATATTGCCGGGCTTGTTCGCGGTGCCTCGAAGGGCGAAGGGCTGGGCAATCAATTTCTTGCGCATATCCAAAAAGTAGATGCGATCTTGCATGTTCTTCGATGCTTTGAAGATCGAAACATCACCCATATCGAAGGTGAGGTTGATCCTGTGCGCGATGCAGAAATTATCGAAACTGAATTAATGCTTGCTGATTTGGCTAGCATCGAGGCACAAAAAGAAAAGTTAATCAAATTGGTGCGCGGTGGCGATAAAATAGCCACCGAAAAACTTAATTTAATCAACAAAATCAACCCAATATTAGAACAAGGTAATCCTGTGCGCAATATCGAATTTTCTAAAGATGAATTGAAAATCGTGAAACTGCTCCATCTTCTTACCCACAAACCGGTTTTATATATCGCCAATATCGATGAAAAATCGATTCTATCGGGCAACAAATATTCCAAGGCGATCGCCACAAAAGCCAAAAATGAAAATAATGAATGTTTGCTGATTTCCGCTGCGATCGAAGCTGAATTAATCGGGCTTGAAAGTGAAGAACAAGATGAATTTTTAACCGCCTTAGGGCTAAGCACAACTTCCCTTGAAAGAATCAGCCATGCTGGTGCCAATTTACTCAATTTAACCAGCTATTTTACCGCAGGCCCAAAAGAGGCCCGCGCCTGGCACATTGTAAAAAATACCCCTGCCCCCGCTGCTGCCGGGGCCATTCACACCGATTTTGAACGCGGTTTTATTAGTGCCGAAGTCATTGCCTATGATGATTATTTGCATGGAGGCGAGCAAATGGCCAAACAAAATGGCAAATTTAGAATCGAAGGACGCGACTACGCCGTACAAGATGGCGACATTATCCATTTCCGCTTTAATGTTTAGGTGTTCGGCAACAATTTTCAGCAATCATAAAGCAACGAAATAGCCAAAACTACCGATATTTTTTGCGATATTTTTTCTCCAATCTACTAAACATCCCCTTCTATATTTTCTTGAAGCCATTGTTTTAGCTGACCTTTCGGTTGCGCCCCGGTAGAGGATGCGATCATTTCGCCACCGCGAAACAGCATCAAGCTAGGAACAGCACGAACACGATAATTTTCTGCCGTTTCGGGACTTTCCTCAATATCGATTTTAGCGATCACAACATTACTGCTCATCTCATCAGCAATCTCATCCAACAAAGGTGCCAACACTTTACACGGAGCGCACCACTGCGCCCAAAAATCAACAAGCACAAGTTTATTTGATTGCAAAACATTCGCATCAAAATCAACATCCGTTACAGCAATAGCCGGCATAAAAACTCTCCTTATTCATGCATTATTCATCCTTCAATAATCCAGATTCACCTGTACGATGTCAAGAACAATAAAAGTTCGCACACAAGCAACATCCTTTCACAAAACGAAACATAATTTTGCAATAGAAGCATTATTTCATAGCAAATCCAATAAAACCGCTTCAAACTCTAAATGATCAATCCATAACAACCCCGCC
The DNA here is from genome assembly GCA_965206365.1 of Alphaproteobacteria bacterium. Classification (GTDB taxonomy): domain Bacteria; phylum Pseudomonadota; class Alphaproteobacteria; order JABAAW01; family JAHZMA01; genus CBDBJL01. The sequence goes on along the minus strand of CBDBJL010000025.1, from coordinate 74,051 downwards.
TCAATCTTTTTTTCTGGATAAATATTTGCCATCAATACCCCATAAATATTAAGGGCACGATGATATCTTTTCCGTTTATATGCATTAGGTTGCCCAGTTTTATAATCTAAAATTACCAATTTATCCGGAAAAATAATTAACCGATCGATAACCGCATCCACCCGATAATCTTGCCCCTGGTAATGCACTTGCCCGCTTACAGCAACTTCACTGCGCATATTTTCTGAGTTTTGAAAATAAGATGCATATTTTTCTACAAGAGCGATAATTTTCTCAGCATCTTTTTGTGCTTGCATCCGATCCAAACCATTTTGTTGCAATAAATTTGCAATAAATTCTGCCAGTTGCGGGTTAATTATCATTGTTTGTTCTTGTTGAATTAAATTTAAATCTGGAATTTTTTCTAGTATTTTGTGAATTAAAGTACCACGCAAAACATTCGATACGCTGGTAGATTCTTGCTTCTTTGATTGCAAATCCGTAAGCTCATCATCATCACCTTGCGATACGGGTAACCGTGGCAATTGCTTAAATTTTTTAATATCAGCCTGAACACGCAACCAATCTGGCAAAGTCGCGATCTCCGTTTCATTCCCACCGATCTCCTGATTCATGCTGGCTAATTTTTTGCCAATGAAATCTTGGGTAGTCGTTCCAAATTGAGCATAAGTGGCATCTGCCTGTACCTGCAAAATTGCCTCGGTAGTGCTGGAGGCAATTTCGGGCAAAATAAATTGCGAAAATTGCGGCAATTCCGATTCATTTTCGATCGCTTTATTTACCACCTCAAACCAATTTTCTGGCACCGATTCGGGTGATTTTTTTTGCTTCGTACTTACCTCAATGCCCATCAAATACAGCTGATCTTGCGCGCGAGTCATTGCCACATAAAGCAACCGAAACTTCTCTTCACGCTGTTTTATCTCTCTTTTTCGGTTCACCTTCTCTAACTCTGGCGTCTGTAGCTGCGCATAAGGCACAAATATCGGCAAAGTATTTTTGCTCCCCTCTTCATTAACCACCTCATTTTCGTAGTAAATCATATCCTGATTTGGGGATTTTGTTTTCCCCAAATAAGGCATAAAAATAATCGGAGCTTCTAACCCTTTGGCTGCATGAATGGTTTGCATTTTCACCTGATTAATCGTAGCAAAATCGCGCTTCACCTCAGCCTCGCTTTGATGCACCCACGCCATAAAACCATAAAGTGAAATTTCCGCTTGGGCTTCATAATTTTCTGCCAACATTAGCAATTGCTCAAGCGTATCTGCGGCTTTATTGCCCAAACGCGCTTGCATCACTTCGAAAACAGTAAATTCAGGCTCAACAACTGCATGGGTATAGTAAAATAGATTCAAAAATTCAAAGGGTGTAAGAAGATCTGCTTTTGCCAAAAAACCTTGTAGCCACCGATGAATTAAATCGATATGCGCATCCGTTTCGCTAAATTCTGCCACGCGTTCCCACAAACTATCCTTACGATTATGCGTAAGAGTAAATAGCATTTCTTCCGAAATATTAATGAAGGGGCTTTTTAATAACGCCGCTAAATTTAGATCATTTTGTGGCAAATTAATAAATTCCAACATTGCCATCACATCCTCATAGGCAATATCATTGGCAAGTTTATATTTATCCAAACCCGTAACTGGAATTTTTTTCTCTTGCAAGGCATAAATTAAATAGCTGGCTAATTGATCACGCTTCGTCATTAATATCATAATATCCCCATAACGCACTGGTTTTTGCGTGCTCGGCAAAATTAATTTTTGATGCAAAATACCCGCAATTTTATTGGCAATCATCTCGGCAAAATGTTTGTAACCATCATCTGAATTGCCTTTTTGATAGTGAATCATCGGCCAAACCTCAACATAACCGCTATGATTTCGATGCGCAATATGTTTCTGCCATTGGTGATCCAACCCCATCAGGGTTGGGTAATTTTGAAACACATGATCCACAAAATCCAAAATTTCTTGACAGGTACGAAAAGAGCGATTCAATTCCATCTCGCGCAAGCGTGTCTCAGGATGCTCCCCAACGCAACTTTGCGCCTCAAATTCATCACGGCTACGTTGAAAACTGCTAAGATCAGCACCTTGGAAACTAAATATCGATTGTTTTGGATCCCCTACCGTAAATAATGTTCCCTTTTCAAAAATATTCTCACAAATATTTCTGATAATTTGCCATTGCCGAGGATTGGTATCTTGGGCCTCATCTAAAAGAATATGCGAAAAACCACCATCACATTTGTAACTCACCCAACCCGCATTCTCGCCACTTAATAGCAGATGCATTTTATTGATCAGATCATCATAATCAACAACACCGTAATGATTTTTCAACTCACTATAGAATTCACGATAGGCAATGCACAAGCGCACAGCATCTTGAGTTGCATGAAAAATATCGATTCGATGCTGTTGTTGTTGATAGGCAGCAAATTCTAACTGCATTTGCTGTAGAAAATCTCTTACCTCCTCAGCAATATTTTTGGTCCCCAATCGCTTCCGTAGCGTACCCTCACCCGTCATCACAATGCTATGAACATGGCTGGGCAAAAAATTTTGCAATAATAATTTCTCAATCCCATTGGCAAGACCTAAATTTTCTTTGCCGCCCTCATTTCTAAGTGCTTCGAAAGCTTGTTGCCATTGTAATTTGTTAGCGCGCAATTTCTGTTGATAGCTTTGCTGTAAATTTTGCGGATTTTCATCGATCTCAACAGCGAAAAAATTGGCTAATTTTTTCATCTTAAAGTTAATTTGTTGATTCGAAAAATCAACCAACTGTACCCGTAATTGTTCTAGCAATTTCCCAATATTGTTAAATTCACGCAATCGCGCCAAATTCTGCAAAGTTTGGGCCATTTGCGGAAATTTTTGTTGCTCTTTAATAATTTTCTGACTTAACAATTCCAACGCCTCAAGGCGAATTTTCCTCGCTTGATGCTCATCGGCAACATCCATCGCTGGTAAAATCTCAGATTCCAGTGGAAATCTGCCAATAACCGACTGACAATAAGCATGAATTGTCATCACATTCAACCCGCCTTGAACATCCAAGATTGCAAATAATAAATTCTGCGCCCGTATCATATCTTCACTCGTTAATCGAGTATCTTCAAGGTAATTTGCGATCTTCTTTTGTAAGGCATTCGTATCTAAATTTACCAGCTGAGAAAGGTTATTAATGATCCGTTGCCGCATTTCTGTGGCAGCGGCGCGCGTATAGGTAAGGCATAAAATTTTATCCGCAGCCACCCCACTTAACAAAAGCGCAGTAAACCGTTCTACTAACTGATAGGTTTTGCCACTACCTGCCGAGGCATTCACCCAAATATTTTGTTTAGGATATTTACTACTGACGGATTTCAGATCTGGCTTCATTCGCCCCACTCTTTGTGCCGCGCCAAATGCGCATAATCATTATATTTAGGTGCCAAGGCCCGATCTGGAATCGCTTGAAATCCACGCCTGCCTGCCAAAAAATCATCCCAAAGCGCAAGCCAGTTTTGTTGGTAATCGCTGATAATTTCTGCCAATTCTGGTTCTGATTTTTTCGGCAAAAAAACATCAATTTTACTTTTCCCAAAGCGCGGTTTCAATTGCCAATAAGCCAATTCGATAATCAGTTGCCCGGCATAAGCCGACAAATCAAATCCAGCCTGCTGTAAAATTAATTGTAGCCATGGCATTTGTGGAGCTTGGAAATTTTCTTGCTCGCTGATGCTAGGGATTTCCCCGGTTTTGTAATCGATGATTGTAATCCGTAAACCCGAAATTGATGCCTCACGAGAAAGCCGAATCGAATCGGCTCGCCCGCGAACAATTACTGAATGCCCATCTGGAGTGATAAATTTTGCCTCCCCCGAAATTTCAGAAAAATGTTCACATTCGGCATCATAATTTTCCGAAACAAAGGCAATTATATTTTGCAAGCGAACCCGCGCCACAGCCTGCCTCCCCGCACCCTTAATATATTGGCCCACCCATTTTTCTGCCTGGATTGCCAATGATTCAGAATCATGCACCGAACATTCTAAAATTTTATGAACCAACAGCCCAAAACGTATCGAAGCAGTATCAGTAAAAAAATGCGTTAGCGGTTGTAAGGTTAAAATTTTCCGTGCATAAAGACCATAAGGGTCGCGCATCCATTTCTCAATCTCAGTAACATGTAATTCCCTAGGCACATAGGCAATATCGGGTTTGGGATCAGGCGCAGTGATTTTCGGCAAACGTTCGGCTTTTGCCAATTGCGATCCAGCAGCGATTTGCCATTGCACCCACCGATTATTCAAAGTTTGGGCTTGTGCCCAAGCCGGAAATGTTACCTTTAACCGCGTCAAAAACCTTGATTCCAAAGTAACACTCCCCTGATTTTGGCGAGCCCGCGTAAGAAAAACTTCATTTTTTTGCAGATTCTGCAAAAAATCATGAGCCGCAAGCCCAATTTTGATCTCAGGCGAACCTAACCCTAATTGTTTGCGCATATCACGATTAAACCATAAATCACCAGAATTAGATTTGGGCCAAACGTTCTCGCATAACCCACCAATAATCACGCGCTGAGCGCTGATCATTCGACTTTCCCAGCTTCCTAAAATCTCAATATCCGGATGATAATCTCGTTGCGGGCGGTAAATTTCTTGTACCAAAAAAAACCGCAAAACCTCACCAAAACCTTGATGATTAAGTGGCGGATAATGCTGTGCATGTAGTGAAGTTCGCATCAATAAATCATAACAAGCTTTGCCGTCTGCCCCTGAAAAACATTGAGGCGCGCCAGAAGCCGATGAATCGATCGTTTGCATTTGTGCCAAAGCGATAAATCTATCTAACCACATTTGTAGAGGGAAAATTCTAGCCTGATGCTCTGTTGTATGCTCTTCTGCTTCTCCACCTGGCTCTTCCCTGGGCTCTTCCCTGGGCTCTTCCCCTAAAAATGGTTGCCACCGAAAACTGTTCGAAAATGCTTGATGCAATTCTTCGCGAAAACTTTTCTGCACCCCCCCATCGAGTAATTGTTTCCGAAGCTGTTTTTGAATTTTTCGAATCATCGGTAAAATTTCAGCGCGTGCATGCCCAAAACAGCTGAAAGGATGCTGTAATAACGACAATAAAACGGTATCGTCACGAAAATTCGTCTGCCAAGCTTGGGATAATAATAACAAATACCGCCCCGCTGGCGACAAATCCAGCCGAAGCCCTTGGCTTGCCTGCACCCAAATGCCATAATGACAACGTAAAATTTGCGTAACTCGCCGCGCCAATTCGTGATCCGCCACTACCAAAACGGTTCTCTTGCCCTCAGCAATGCCTTGTCGCATCATCAACGCAATCACCCATGCCTCTTGTTGCGAGGTATCACACTCTACCAACTCAACATGTTGCAAAGCATGCGCAACAAAAGCACCTTTGGGCTTTGCTTCATCCTTTACCGAACGAAAAGCAAAATTCAACACAGACTGCTGATAACCATACGTATCCTGGGTCTTTGCGTTTTCCGCAACATTTCCCTTAGCGCTGCTCCAAGGCATAATTGTTTGCGGAGCAATCTTCCATGCCATAATATTTTTTACCATAATATGTTGCGGATGCGTATAATCATCCAAAATTGCCTGATAAGTCTCAGCAGATAAATTATTCGCAAAATCTGGTAAAATCACTTCACCATTTGGATGCGCAAGCAAACATGCCAAAAAATCAGCAATTGCTGGGCGCGAGCCCGTAGAACCTGCGGCAAGGAACCAACCTTGTTGTGAATTTTGTACGCGCTTAGCTTCAAGCTCAAGCCTTTTATGCAAATAATCTATCGCGTGGCACATTCCCATTTGATGCAACAACCCTGACCATTGGCGCAGCAAAACATCTTGTAAAAACATAAGATTTCGTTGCCAATGTTGCGCATATTCCTCGTCTACGGTAATCTGAGAAAGTGCGGTAATATCTTTTTTTGCAATCATCAACTCGTCTAACAATCCTGATAATGCTTGTGCCATATGCAAAAACTGACTATGGCTGGCTTTAAAAAAACCTGATTGACGCAATAATTTTGCCAAAATTAACAATTGGGCCTCATGGGCAATCGGGCGGGCAAAGCGGAAATCAGAAATGTTAGCCAAATCTACCGTAGCCAAATCAAAATCTTGCCCACCATCACTCATAACATCGCCTAACGGCACAATCCTAGGCAATAAAATACTGCTAGAATTTAACTGCTGAGTTAGCTGAAAAAACGCATCGCGCAAACTTAACACGCTTCGGCGTGTTGGCACATAAATTACCCCCGCAGCCAAAGCCAACGGATCAGCTTTGAAACGCTGATACAAACCTTGCGCCAAAATATCTGCCATCGATTCAGTGGCAGATATTGTATAAAGATTACTCGCCAATGTTTAATCCTGTAATGCTCTGTGTTTGATCGTGAAAATTTATTTTCCCCGGAAAGGGAAATCTTAAAACGCGCTTTGGCGGGTGAATTTGATAATACCGATGGGTATCTTGCACATGATCCGCAATCGTCACTTGCCATAATTTTTGTCCATACCCTACCATATCAGGAAAATCACCCAATTGCGCCCATTCCGCAAGAATGATTGCATTGGGATCATCAAAAATTCCTAAATCATGGCTTTCACTAGGATCCTCAAAACGATAAAAATCAGCATGAATAATTGTGCAATCTAAATCACCGCCTGATAATTTAAGTGTTTGATAATATTGTACCAAGCTAAAACTAGGGCTTGGCACCTTAATGTTGCCGCATAATTGCTGAATTACCAACCGCGCAAAACTGGTTTTGCCTACTCCTAGCTCACCATAAAGCGCAATAAAATCGCCCCGATCTAGGTTTTTTGTAAAAATATCCGCAAATTGCCAAAGCCGATCTTCAGAAATTTCTAATGTGAAAACAGGTTCGTAGAATTGAGATTCCATGGCTGAAAATAACACATTTAAGCCCTAAATCCTAACGGAAAATTCTATTGCAATTTAACCAAAACTACGCACAAGCGAGCCAACCACCAACGACCAACCATCGACCAATACAAAAAATATTAATTTAAACGGCAAGGAGATAATCACAGGAGGTAGCATCATCATGCCCATCGACATTAATATCGAAGCAATAAGCATATCAATCAAAATAAAAGGCACAAACAATAAAAAGCCAATCTCGAAAGCACGCTTTAACTCTGAAATCATAAAAGCTGGTATTAATGCCCGCAAGGGGGTTTGTTCAGGAGTTTCTAACTCAGAAAACTCACCTAACTCTAAAAATAGCTGTAAATCAGCCGGACGCACATGTTTCAGCATAAAGGTCTGTACCGGTGTTACTGCTTGTGCGAAAGCTTCTTGTTCATCAATTTGTTCTGCCAATAAGGGCTGAATCGCATTGCGATAAATCTGTTCAAAAACCGGCTGCATAATAAATAGGGTCATAAATAACGCGAGTGAAACCAATACATTATTCGGAGGTGCCCCTTGCGTACCCAATGCTGTGCGCAATAACGACATCACAACCACAATGCGCGTAAAAGAGGTAACCATCATCAGCAATGAAGGCGCAAGTGAAACCACAGTGATTAAAATAATCAACTGAATAACGCGAGCAGAAAGCGTTCCCCCTTCGCCTAAATCAATATTTACCGACTGCGCATAAGCAATGTCCATGCTCAACAACAACCAAAATAGGAAACTTGCAACCATTAAAACACAAAGGGCTCGAAGCGGACCAATGGCCTGACCAGGTCTTAAAATACCGCGCGCGGGTGCTTCTTGCGGTTCCTGAGCCTCTGGATAAGCCAGGGCTTCGATATCTATAGAATAAAAAGACACGAAAACTCCTTACATGAATTTTTTGTCTTTTCCTCCTAGTTTATGGGATTTTTTATTTTTGGCAAATGTTCGCGTTAAGCTTTGATCATAGTCAACGCGCTGCACCATCTCTGTGTTGTAGATAGTCGAAACTGCCCCTTGCGGCACCTCCATCCATTCTTACTTGTTTTACAATATTTTTAACCGCTTTTCCAGTGGTTTTATCCACTGTTTTTATTTTTATTTGCTCCTCACCAGGCTCTACACCAACATCAATACGATCTAGTAGCATATCCCCATTAGGCGTAATTAACAGCAGATAATTTTTACCACTACAATTCAATAAAATAACCCTTCTTCTTGCATCTAGCACTTTACTTTCGATGATGGTAATCTTCTGGCTTTGGGACATTGCCTTCTTCGGAGCCAACAAAAAACTATTCGCAAGCATACCTGATAACATCATTTTTCGAAACAACATCCCGATCAACAAAATAAGCCCCAAAACAACACTAAGTGCTAATATGAAACGAATATAATCCATGATAATTACTGAAAACCCCTAATCATCGGTTGGCATTTTCGGTGTTGGCATTTTCTCCCCTTTGCTATGGTAAATATAACGCAAAATTTCAGCAACGACCAGAAAAGCTTCTGCCGGAATTTCAGATTCAACTTCTAATGCCGAAAGCATCTCTGCCATATCTGCATGCTTCACAATTGGAACCGCATGATTCGTGGCAACTTCTATCATGTGCTCAGCAACAATCCCCTTACCAATTGCACTAATCTTCGGTGCATCCCAATTGTTTTTTGGTTTATATTCCAATGCAACCGCACGTTTTTTTGCAACATTACGCTTTGTTTCAATAATATCGTGCCCATCTTGCAACTGTGAATCATGAAATGGTGCTTCTTGCTCACTCATATTCGAATCGATTTCCTAACCAAAATAATTCCATCATCAAAACAATTTATCGGCTATCTGGCATATTAATTGCTTTGTTTAACTTCATAATAACAGAGATTCCCCAAGTGAGTCCATCATTATACAGTAGAGATTAACATGTTTGACAATATTCCACTAATTTCGGCAACAATTAGCAGAATGGATTGGTTGGCACATCGTCAACAAATTCTATCGCAAAATATTGCCAATGTTGATACGCCTCGTTATAAGGCCAAAGATCTAGACCCCGATGCCTTTAATCGCATTATCCGCGAAGGTGTTTCACCGAAACTAGAATTATTCGCTACCAACATTTCGCATTATAGCTCTCTTTATGGGGGAAGCACGCAGTGGGCAGAAAAACAACGTGATTTTTTTGAGGCCACCCTTTCTGAGAATACTGTGAATATGGAAGAAAATTTAATTAAAATGAACCAAAATGCAAGCGATTATTCATTGGCTAGTAATGTTTATCGTAAAATGCATGGCTTAATTGCCATTGCCGTTGGCAAATAATATTTGATCTACAAAGGAGTAATATTTTCATGGATCCCCTAAAATCAACACTTTCAGTTTTGGCGTCAGGAATGAAATCACAATCAGAGCGTTTGAAAGTGATTTCGCAAAACCTTGCCAATAAAGATAGCACGGCTTTGCGCGCAGAAGATGAGCCTTACCGACGGAAAATTGTTCATTTTCAAAATTATTTCGACGAAGCTACGCAAACAGAATTAGTGCACGTTAGCAATATTAGTGAAGATCAAAGACCATTCGAACGTCGCTTTGATCCCAACCATCCTGGTGCAGACGCAAAAGGCTATATCCGACAATCAAACGTTATTGGCTTAATTGAGGTGACGGATATGCAACAAGCCAACCGTTCTTACCAAGCCCAGCTCAATTCATTCCGCCTCACCCGACAATTACAGCAGCAAACGATTAATATGTTGCAATAATAGCCTGGATAATAATATAAATATTAATGGCTTGACAATAAAGAAATAAATTCAGAATCTGAGAGACAAAACCATGGACCCAATAACAAACACAAATCAATTATGGCAAAATGCCCTTGCCGAACAAGCGAAATCTGTTGCCAATACACCGCAACTCGTTGAAGCCATTCAGCAAGCTAGCAATCCTGATAAAACAGGTGTTGGTAGTTTTTCGCAAATCTTAGGCAATGCGATCAACCAAACCATAGATGGACAATATAATGCCGAACGGATCAGTCGAAAAGCTCTGACAGGAGATGCAAATCTTACCGAATTGGTGCCCGCTTTGCTCAATGCAGAAACCAGCTTAAATACCATTGTTACCATTCGTGATCGTGTGGTGGAAGCTTATCGTGAAATATTACGTACCCCGATTTAATCAAATTGCACCTAAACATAAGATAATGCTGATAAAATCTATACCCTATGGATATGAAAACACCTTGATTTAAGACACCTCTTGTATCTTCGCTTGAAAAACTTTATACTCTGTGTTTAAGACCATAAAGAAATAAGGGTGTATTTTTTGAAAATTAAAGGCGTTTTTCACCGCATTATGATATAAATATAAGCAGTGGAGTTTTCTGTAAAAAATAATTGAGATACTTTAAGGAATAATAAATGAAAATTGGATTGAGAAGCTGGAAATACATATTTTGTGTTCCGATATTGGTAGCTTTACTTGTTGTAACCGGGTTAATTCCTTTGGTTATCCATCATTATTCTACACATACCGCCGTTGAGGTGGGAACCAATACTCTCGACCAAATTCAAGCCATTCGTAATTTTTATACGAAATATATTTTAACAGAAGCTCTTCTCGCTGGAATTGAAACAGATACAGACCACCGTGAGAGTGCAGGCACCATACCAGCACCCGCTACTTTCACACATAATCTTAGCGAAGTCATCTCTGAAACTGGCACTCAAGCCAATCTTTATAGCCCCTTTCCTTGGCCGAATCGTTCTGAACGTGTCTTGGATGCAAGGCAACAAGCGGCTTGGGATTTTTTGACTGCCAATCCTGACGCAATCTATCATCAATTTGCAACAAATAATGCTGGTAAAGCAATTGTTTATGTTGCCAAAGCCGACAAATTGACCTCTGAAACTTGTGTGGATTGCCATAATAATCATCCCGACACTCCTATTGCCGGTTGGAGCCTAAACGATACACGTGGGGTTTTGGAAATTGCTGTCGATGTTGAATCCTTAATTTCCCGAGGCCACAAATTTGGTTATGGTCTAACAGGCATCATGCTGCTGTTAATGATATTTACCTTAGCATTAGGCTTTGGTATCGATTTTGGTATTGGTAAGCCTTTGATTGCCATTAGCAGCGCAACTTTAACAATGCTAAAAGGTACAAAAACACCGATACCTCATAAAGATCGTCGTGATGAAGTTGGCGATTTGGCTCGGTCATTAGAAAAATTAACAGGTTATATGAAAGATCACGAAAAAGTACTAACATTAGAAGCTGAACAAACCCATAATAAGGTAGCACGCACAGAACGGCTAGAAAAACTCATGAATTCATTTGATGATAAAATTAATATCACCTTTGAAAATATCTCTGCCTCAATCAAAAAGATTTATGATTCTACCGGTTACCTTTCTACAAATGCCGAAGAAACCTCAAGCCAAATTACATTAATATCTTCTGCTACCGATCAAATGGCTCAAAATATTAGCTCAGTATCAGAATCCGGTGGTGAACTTTCTAAATCTATTATTACTGTGTTGCAACAAGTCAATCAATCACGGAACATCTCAGAAGATGCAAGTTCGCAAGCCAATGATGCCAACCAGAAAATTCAAGGTTTGGCGAATGCAGCTCAGCGTATTGGTGAGGTGGTGAGCTTAATTAATGATATTGCCAACCAAACCAATTTATTGGCACTGAATGCCACCATCGAAGCCGCGCGTGCGGGTGAGAGTGGGAAAGGCTTCGCTGTAGTTGCAAACGAGGTAAAAAATCTTGCGAGTCAAACCGCAAAAGCAACGGATGAAATATCTTCTCAAATTCAAAATATTCAAGCAGAAACCCAGCATGCGGTTGCTGCAATTGCCCAGGTTGCAGAAGTCGTTACAAATATTAATACACTTTCAAGTGATATTGCTGATTCTATAGATTCGCAAACCAATGCCGTTCATGAAATTTCAAATAATGCCCAACAAACAACAACAGGCACCAATGAAGTAACCCAAGGTCTGGTCTCAGTATCTACTGCTGCCACCAGCACGGGCACTATGGCGGCAACTCTATTTTCAGATGCCGAAAATCTCCGTCGTTTGGCCGAAGAGTTAGGAGCTGAAATTAAAGATTTCCATATGAAAATTATTGAAATTCAAAATTCATAAAATCTAACCTCTTGGAATCGTAATCATAATTATTACGCCATTTTGAAATTGATTTTTGCACAACAAAAAAAGCCAACAAGAAATGTTGGCTTTTTATTTTGAGAATATGCTTGTACTTAAAATGAAACTTTGATTATGTTTTCTTCGATGGTTTCACTGAAGTCGCTGGCGATGATTTACTCTTTTCTACTAACTCAGCATCAGCCTCATTGGCTCCGCTAGTCACTTCACCTTCTAGCATCGCCTCAGAAAGTACGCCCGCATGTGCTAGCACTTTCCTTTCAACATCTTTCGCAATTTCCGGGTGAGCTAATAAAAATTGCTTGGCATTTTCTCTCCCCTGCCCAATGCGTTGTTCTTGATAAGAATACCATGAACCAGCTTTATCTACCAAACCAGCACTCACACCCAAATCTAAAATTTCTCCCATCTTGGAAATGCCCTGGCTATACATAATATCAAATTCTACAATTCGAAAAGGTGGTGCCACTTTATTTTTAACAATCTTCACTTTCGTTGTGTTACCCACTGTTATATCTTTTTCTTTAATCTGACCAATCCGACGAATCTCGATGCGTATCGAAGCGTAAAATTTAAGCGCATTTCCCCCCGTTGTTGTTTCCGGATTGCCATACGTCATCGCACCAATTTTCATTCGTAACTGATTAATAAAAATAACCATACAATTGGAACGAGAAATTGAAGAGGTAAGTTTACGCAAAGCCTGGCTCATTAACCTGGCATGCAATCCCATATGGCTGTCACCCATATCTCCCTCAAGCTCAGCGCGTGGTACAAGCGCGGCAACAGAATCGATAACCACCACATCTAATGCTCCTGAACGCACCAAGGTATCTACAATTTCTAATGCCTGTTCACCAGTATCAGGTTGCGAGACTAACAATTCATCAATTCGTACCCCAAGCTTTTTCGCATAGCTTGGATCCATAGCATGTTCGGCATCAATAAAAGCACATTTACCACCTGTTTTCTGCGCCTCGGCAATCACATGCAACGCTAAGGTTGTTTTGCCAGAGCTTTCCGGACCATAAACTTCAATCACCCGCCCACGCGGTAGCCCACCAATCCCCAAAGCAATATCTAATCCTAAGGAACCTGTAGGGATTGCCGGAATATCTAGAGGTGTATCTGAACTTAAATTCATGATTGCACCCTTACCAAAATTTTTTTCAATCTGCCCTAAAGCAGCTTCTAATGCTCTTTCTTTGTCCATTTTACTTTCAGTTACCAAATGTACTTGTCCTTGCTTCATCATAATAGATACTCCTTTTTGATGCAAAAATGCAATGCTGTTTATGAAAAATAATTCTACAGAATATTAAGCGAACGAATACCATTTTTGCAAGAGTAATTTCAGAAATAAAATTCTTTTCCTGTTCTTATCAGATTTTATCCGTATAATTTTATTGAATTTATATTGTTTTTCTGGCACTTTAGGGGTAACGGATGTCGTTATCCGATACGTGATCACTTAAAATATTGATATTTTCCCAATATCGATTCCACAAAGTCTCTTTGACACTGGTGGATAGAAATAAATTCAAGGAGTTGGTTACATTTAGCCATGCAAAAACCTTCGAAACCTGAAAGAAACAATGAAGATATTGTTCATCATGCCGGACATGGCAGTAGTTCGCTTGCTAAGGAAACATTCACGAAAAGAAGCGAACATATTGCCAAGATTTACTCAGCAATCATTGATTTTGAACAAACCCCCTATTTGGATATATTTGATAATAAATTTAGAATCAATTTTCACGACCCTATCCATTGGCTAGATACAAACTATGCCAGTGCTTTTCGAACAACGAAACGAATTGATAATGAAAATTCTTATTACACGTTAATTTGTTCTGCTTCGCACCCACCCCGCCTTAGCCAGCTTCAACAATTTCAAACATTAAAAACCCTGAATATGGTATTGCCTTTAGGCTGGGATTTAATTGAAGATGATGCGAAAAAACAATATCCAATTGTCTTATTTGCACTCCCACAAAGTGAGCCTTTAATTCAAAAATTAACCATGAATTTTCAGCCCCAAGCTCCGATTATTTGTATGCAACGATTCTTACAACCCATACTCTCAACAATTAACGAACTACACACTATCGGCGCTACCTATCGCGCCTTTTCACCAACCAACCTATTCATTGATCTTAGTGGCAATGTCCAACGCGATTATATGTTAGGGCAATGCATATCAGACCCACCCGGTACTATGCAACATACGGTTTTTGAAACAATTTCCGCTGGTATGGCAAATAATGATTATCGCGGTAAAGAATTATCAAGTAACGATACCTATGCACTTGGCGTTATGATGGTTTGCTTGATGCGAGGTTCTATCCCTATGGCGCATATGGATGATATTGAAATTAGCCGCCGTAAATTAAGCCTTTCCAGCTTCAGTGCCTTAACCGAAGGGTTGAATGTGCCGATCAACATGAAAGACCCTCTGCGTGGCATGCTTGCCGATAATGTAAACGAACGCTGGACCCTGGAACGTATTTATGGTTGGCTCAGTGGTCGGCAAGGCGAAAAAAAAGTGCGAATCATTAAATCACGCTCACGAATGAGCTTTCATTATCACCATCAATCTTTTAATACCAGTACCGAACTTGCAGCCTTCTTCGCAAATAGTTGGAACGATTCTGTAGAACAAACGATTAATCCTGATATTCCAATCTGGATTCGCCACGGTGTTGCCGACGAAGCGACAAGCAATTATATTCGTGATTTACAAAGTCAAGTTAGCATATCAGGGGGGATGGCAAGCAGATATGATGCTAATTTACATATCGCTTTTGCGAAAATGTTATTTTTAATGAATCCACATTCACCGATTGTTTTTCAAGATTTACGTTTTACCATGACCGGGTTTGGACAGTTATTTGCACAATTTTTTGCTCATCCCAACTCTGCCGAAATGATTCAACTGAAATCTGTTATCAGCACTGAACTCATTCAATATTGGTATCGCCACCAAAAAAGCCGTAGTACTATTTATAATTCGATCATTCAAGAAATTGCTTTGGCTCGCCAAGCCATCACGCTAGAAAGGTTAGAATTTGGCTTTGAGCGTATGCTCTATACGCTTTATCCTGATCTGCCTTGCCTATCACCTATTTTTCATGGTAAATTTGTTTTTGATCTCGCAACATTTTTAGATGCTTTGGAAGAAAAACTTAGCATGGAAGATCCTGAGACTTACCAATTTCTGGTTGATCGCCATATGATTAGTTATATTGGAACCCGTATTCAACGAAACCTCACCGGAGTTTTACGTATTGCTATGGATATGCATTCAGAACTTGCCTCAAAAAAAGCGCAAATTATTTTATTATCCGTACTGCAAGAAGATTTTAGCCCGCGTCCTTTCCCAATTTTATGCCAGTATGCTTGCGGACTACTTGAAACGGCATTAATGAGCTATCATAATACCAAATTGCGTAATCGGTTGCGGACACGCCTCTATAATACTGCCAAAATAGGTTGGCTAAATCAGCTCATTGATGTTATTGAGGATGGCCGTTTGCTCAGAACCGATAATAGTAATTACGCCCAAGCACGTACAGAATATGCTCGCAATGCTAACATCTTGTCTGAATTGGCACGCACGAAAGAACATGTAAATGACGATGTGAAAACACGCTCCAATCGTTATACACTCATCGTGTGCTTAAGTATCTCTGCACTTGGCGTTATCATATTATTATTTGGATAAAGGGAAATCTTATGACGCAACAACAATCTTCTCTACTTTCTTTAGCTGTGTGTGTGTTACTTGTAAGTGTTATTTTTATTCCTAGCATTTTATTTTTTAGTTTTACGCTATTACCTACACTCATGCTTGCTTATTTTGATAAAGATCCTGAACAAATTAAAACGAAGGCCATTGGCAGCCTTAACATTGTTGGCACCGCACATGCGGTCAATTACTCACTAGTCACTTATGGTTCGATAAATTCACTCAGCATTCTTTTACGTGATCTTACCAACTGGGTCCTACCGCTTGGATTGGCATTATTAGGTTTTATAATTTACCGCAATTTGCCTGCAGTCATTCGCATTTGGGCTGATTTTTGGATTAATCGCAAAGAAACTCTGCTAAAAGAAAGACAAGCAAAAATCATCGAAGAATGGGGTGATAAGGTACGTGGAAATTTAGGGTTTGCGCCACATGAATTTTAAAATTATTGCAGTAAGGGTTGCTCAGTAATCGCAAGCAAAGCTTTTTTTAAATTTTGCACTGCCTGTCCTTCAAGCTGTCGAATTCTCTCACGAGAAACACCATAATCTGCGCTTAACTCTTCCAATGTTTTCGGTTTTTCCAATAATTTCCGAGCAATAATAATTTCACGTTCCCGCTGTTTCAAACCCTCAATCGCACGATATAATAACTGATTATTATATTTTTTCTCATTTGTTTCTAATAAATTTTCTTCTTGGTTGGCACGTTCATCAACAATCCGACTTTGCCAATCATCCCCTTCGCCTTGAATAATTTGCGTATTAAGCGATTGATCTAATCCATCCATACGCGCTTCCATTTGCCTAACATCAGTCTCGCTAACTGAGAGTTCATTTGCAATCGAATGCACTTCACCATCAGTAAGATAATAACCATTATCGCATCTTTTTACTTTTTCTTTCAACCTTTTCAAATTAAAAAACAATTTCTTCTGTGCACTTGTGGTGCCAATTTTCACCAGCGACCAGCTCCGCAAAATATATTCATGAATCGAAGCTTTAATCCACCACATTGCGTAGGTAGAAAGCCTCGCACCTTTCTCAGAATTATAATTTTTAACCGCCTGTAACAACCCTAAATTGCCCTCAGAAACCAAATCTGCAACCGGAAGCCCATAACCACGATAGCCAAAAGCAATCTTTGCCACCAACCGTAAGTGGCTCGTCACCAATTTATGCGCAGCTTGCAGATCACCTTGCTCACGAAGCCTAATCGCCAAGATTTGCTCTTCTTGTACATCCAATAAAGGATATTTAGCAATACTATTTAAATAGTGACTTAAATTTCCAGCACCCCCAACATCTGTTGAAATTGCCGGCAAATTATTTCCCTCAACACGCTTTGCTTCGCTATCAACATTTTGGATGTTTTCTTGCCAAACTTGTGTTACCTCACCAGTTTCAACAGGCAAAAAATCACACTTTGCATCTATTATTTCAACTTTACCATACATCTCAATCATTCCCACAAAAACAAAAATGTGAATTCTTCTGTATTTCTTGCCTAGATCTCTTGCAAACTACTCTTATCTGGGATAGTTTCCCCATAGAGTTGATTATTTCGACAGGCCGTTTCCAGATTTCAAGCTGGAACAACATTCCCAGTTCGATAAGATTAATATAATCATTCTTGATAAAAATTTCAAGAGCTGTAGGTGCGTTTGTAGAAAGATATGGTAATAATTTTTGTAAATTTAAACAAGCAATCTTAAGGATTCTTTCTGTGTCTTCTGATAATCAACGTTATGCCTTAATCTCGGTATCGGATAAAACTGGATTGGTAGATTTTGTACAAACGCTTCGGCAATATGGATTTCGATTTATATCTACCAGCGGAAGTGCCGAATTGTTACGTCAAGCCAATATTATTGTAGAAGAAATTTCTGATATTACCAATTATCCTGAAATATTAGGAGGAAGGGTGCGAACATTGCATCCTGCCATCCATGGGGGCATTTTACACCGTCGTGATCATGATGATGATATCGAACATGTGATTCAGCATAATTTACTATGCATCGATATGGTAATTATCAATTTATATCCTTTTGTTAATGTGCTAAACCATGGCGGAAACCTAGAACAAGCCATTGAAAATATTGATATTGGGGGTTCGGCATTATTGCGCGCTGCAGCAAAAAATTATCAGCATGTCATTATTATTTCTGAACATCATGATTACCAAATGATCACAAAAGCCTTAAAAGAAAATGATGGCAAAATTCCCGAAGAAATACGATTATATTTAGCCCATAAAGCCTTTGCGCTCAGTAGCTGGTATGATTCTCATATTGCGAATTATTTGTTCCTACAAACCACACATAAAGATACTTTTCCCCAACAATTTAATCAATCAGCATCAAAGAATTATGATTTGCGTTATGGTGAAAATGCGCATCAACGCGCAGCTTTGTATCAAATAAGTGAACGCAAAGGCATTGCCCATGCCACTCAGCTACAAGGCGGACAAATGAGTTATAATAATTTTATTGATGCGGATTGTGCATTATCATTGATTAGCGAATTTGAAAATCCTGCCTGCTGTATTGTTAAACATGCCAACCCATGTGGTGTTGCTGAAGCCATTTCGATTGATCAATCTTGGCAACGTGCACTTAATTGCGACCCTAAATCAGCCTTTGGGGGAATTGTTGGTTTCAATCGTAGTATTAATGTGGATCTTGCGAAACAGTTAAGCCAGCTATTTTTAGAAGTAATCGTTGCGCCAAGCCTTTCAGAAGAAGCTTTAAAGATCTTAGCCAAAAAACCAAAATTACGAATTTTAACAATCAAACCGATCCCACGTCATAACCCCTTCCCCGTAATTCAATCTATTTCAGGCGGTTATCTGGTACAAGATGAAGATTTTGGCGCAATTAATCCTGAAGAAATGGAAATAGTAAGCAAACGCAAAGCTTCCGAACAAGAGATGACTGACTTAATGTTTAGCTGGCGCGTTGCCAAATATGTTAAATCTAACGCGATCGTTTTAGGGCGTGATCGAACAAGTGTTGGTATTGGTGCTGGGCAAATGAGCCGTGTAGATGCAACAAACATTGCTGTTAATAAGGCAGGACACTTTCAAGGAGCAAATGAATCCGTTGCTGCTTCTGATGCCTTCATCCCCTTTATCGATACGATTAATCTTCTGGCTGATGCTGGCATAACTGCAATCATCCAACCAGGTGGCTCCGTACGAGATGCCGAAATCATCGCCACAGCCAACCAAGCGAACATGGCAATGGTTTTTACCAGAGTTCGCCATTTCCGACACTAAAATCCGTATTTTACCACTAAGAATTGAGCCTTAAAAACGAGATCGGAAAAGATTATTTCCGATATTTTTCCGTTGCTATTTTTTCACTCAAGCGTTTTCTGAATCAATGTTTTCTAAATCAGTATTTTTATCATAAACCATAGGCAAAGAATCGATGGCTTTATTCACATAAAGCCGATCTTCTACCTCATGAAAATCATTACAAAGCACACCACCTGCAACCCGTATGGCAACGGCAATCAGTTCTTGATGCACTATTTTTCTTGTATCTAACTCTAAACGCCGAATTTTATCACCCATTCTACGCCGTTGTACCGCAAGGGTTCGATTCAAAGTTTGCCGAGCCTCATCTTCAATATGCCGAATTCGATCTTCCGTTTCTTGAACCATATCACGCGTACGAGTTTCAGCCAATTGTTCTTTATATTTCGCCTCAACAAGAACCCCTAAAGCCTCCTCACGCAATTGTTGCGCATTTTCAATTTCTTTAATAATCTCGCTAATTTTGCCATCTAACATCAATTTAACAGCAACGCGCCCTTTCACAATCACAATTGCCAAAAATACGAAAAAAGCAAGATGTACCCAAAAAGCAGGATCAGAAAAATAATGCAACACCCGTTATTCCCTTGTTCCATGACGAATTTCAGCCAACATCCGCGCTCTGCTAACTTCAATTAAATTATCCGAAGTTCTTGCCAATAGGGTATGAACAATGGGCTGAACCACTGTTTCAATATCGGTAAAAGCCTGCATACGCGCATCCTCAATTCGTTGTTCGGCTTCAGCAAATTTTTTATCCAAATCCACTTGTAATTTTTCACTCTCAGTTTTGATCATTTCCATTTGTGCTTCAAACACCTCACGCACACGCAAATCACTTTTTTTCTGAGCGGTACTCATAATACGTTCATAAGCACCCAACACTTCCACCGCATCTTGACGCGCCGTAGAAGCACGCTCCAAATCAGATGCCACCTGATTAACACGTGCATTCAAGATACCAAGCAATCGAGGAATCAACAAAAAGCGCATCAAACCATATAATAGTGAAAAACTAATGATCAACCAAAAAATTTGTGAAGCATAAGTATAAGTTTGTTCAATTTGTGGCATATCGTTACATCAACCCGTTCTAAATCATAAAATGGCTTAAAACAAAAACATTAGCATCAAACCGATTAACAATGCAAACAAGGCAATCGCCTCTGTTACCGCAAAACCAACCCAAATTGATGCACCAATTTCTTTTTTTGCCGCAGGGTTGCGTGCAATCGCTTGGAAATAGCTTGACCAAACATTACCCACACCAATACCAGCACCAATCATTCCAACCGCAGACAACCCAGCTCCGATAAGTTTCGCTGCTTCAGCTTCCATTTTGTTACTCCTTTATAATCAATTAACAAATATCAATATATTTTTAATGCAAATGCAAGGCATCATGCAAATAAATACACGTTAAAATTGCAAAAACATAAGCTTGAATAAAAGCTACCAAAAATTCAAGCGCTGTAATCGCAATCAATCCTAAAAATGGCAAAACACCAAACACACCCATAATCACAACAAAACCAGCAATCACCTTCAGCAATACATGCCCAACAACCATATTGGCAAATAACCTAACAGCAAGAGAAACCGGACGCGATAAATAAGAAAGCAATTCAATAGGAATTAAAACCGGGGCTAAAAATAAGGGTGTACCTTCGGGCAAAAACAACCGAAAAAACTTTAACCGATGCCGAACAATTCCAATAACGGTAACAGTTAAAAAAATTAACGTAGAAATGAAAAAATTAACCACAATATGGCTAGTAAACGTAAAGGATTTAGGCACCAAACCTAATAAATTGCCGAATAAAACAAACATAAACAACGAAAGAATAAACGGAAAATAAGCCTTACCCTCTTTGCCAACATTATCTTTGACCATCGAAACAATTGTGTTAAACACCATTTCACCTAGCAACTGCGTATAACCTGGCACCATCGCACGCTTTCTTGTTGCCGCCAGAAAAAACACAGTGATCAGCCCAACACTAATCATCATCCACAGAGCCGAGTTCGTAAAAGAGATATCAAGACCAAAAAGCTTAATATCGATAATTGGCTTAATCGTAAACTGATCAAGGGGCGAATGCCCACCACCATGTCCTTCTGTTTCGCTACTCATAACCCTAAACGCAACCTACCTTAAAGGTTTTTCTAAAAAAAATTATCAAAACAATTCTTCAACCAACTATTTTGATAACGCCAAAGCACCATTTCCGAAGTCTCCTTGAAAAATTCTTGCCTCTATATAAGACAAAAATGCAAATAATTCAAGTAGGGTTTCCATAATTTTATATTTTTCTTTTCAAAATAACAAAATTAGCCCAAAATTCGTTATCAGCTACCCGAATTCGTTACCGACTATTTCCCTTCCAAACGTTTCGCTGTACGATAAACTCCCCAAAAACCGGTGATAACACCCAAAAAAAACATAACTAGCAAAAAAAGGGGTTTCGTATTCAACCCTTTATCCAACCAATATCCAATATAAACACTCACACCAATTGCCGCCACCATTTCTATTGCCATACGCATCCCAACACCGGCACCGGCAACAGGTTCTTGCACTTTCTCAGATTTCTGATATTTTTCCTGAGCTTTCGCAATCCGAGCTCCTAAATCTTTCTGAGTGCTTGCCGAACCCTCTGGCTTTTCATCCATCATTCTAAGACTTCTTGAAATTCAACGAAGCAGAATTGATGCAATAACGCGTCCCCTCAGGCAAAGGGCCATCTGTAAAAAGATGTCCCAAATGAGCATCGCAACGCGTGCACAAAACCTCAGTTCGCATCATAAAAAAGCTTTGATCTTCTTTTGTTGTAATATTTTCTGCATTTTGGGGTTTTGTATAGCTAGGCCAACCTGTCCCTGAATCAAATTTATTGGTCGAATCAAATAAAGGCAACTCACAACAAGCACACACATACACCCCCTCTTCTTGACAATCATGAAAAACCCCTGTAAAGGCTCTCTCAGTGCCGTTTTCACGAGTGATACGATAAACTTCATCAGTTAATTGTTGTTTCCATTCACTCTGTGTTTTTACAATTTTTTCCATCCATTTTAACTCCCTTTCTTCATACCAAACTTACTATATATTTAGGATTCAACTGAAGTTCGTATTTCATTATTTATACTCAATCGCGATAATTTCATATTCGCGTCTTCCCCCAGGCGTTTGCACTTCTACAACCTCACCCTCTTGCTTCCCAATTAAAGCGCGAGCAATCGGCGAGGTTACAGAAACCTGTCCTTTGTCAATATCTGCCTCATATTCACCAATAATTCGGTAGGTAACCTCGCAATCATCTTCAGAATCTGCCAAAGTAACAAAAGCCCCGAACATCACTCGGTCCCCTGTAATATTCGCAACATTGATCACCTCTGCACGACTAATTTTATCGTCCAGATCCATGATTCTACCTTCAATTAAACTTTGCCGTTCACGTGCAGAATGATATTCGGCATTTTCTGACAAATCACCATGTGCTCGTGCTTCAGCGATCGCCTTAATAATGCTAGGACGCTCCCGTGTTTTCAACATTTTTAATTCTTCCTGCATATTTGTAAAACCCACAATCGTAATCGGAAATCTATCATTCATTTTATTCAAACCTTAAAAAAAACCTCTTTTACCTAACCAATATTCGGTTTCGCCAATGCAGAAACTGTAAACTCATGTCTTCTCATCGCTTCAAAAGCCATAACAATCGCTCGTGCCCCTGCCCGCGTTGTACAATAAGGGATACCTCGAAGCAAAGCCGTCTGCCTTAGCTCGCGAGAATCTTCTATTGCTTTCTTACCATCAGTTGTATTGAACACCAGTTGAATCCCACCATTAATCATTTCATCAACAATATGAGGAGAGCCCTCAAGAACTTTATTAATCGGACGAGCCACATCAACACCATGCTCAGCAAGACTTCTAACCGTTCCACTTGTTGCACAAATTTCAAAACCAAGTGCATACAACCGTCTCACGAAATCTACGAAGAACATCTTATCATAATCTTTCACTGAAATAAACACCTTTCCGCCTTCAGGCAACCGCATTCCTGCTGCAATTTGTGCTTTCGCAAATGCACTGCCAAAATCTGATGCCCAACCCATAACTTCACCTGTAGAACGCATTTCTGGACCCAACAATACATCGGCACCCGGAAACCTCGTGAACGGAAATACCGATTCTTTGACATAAAATTGTTGTTTTGGAAATTGCTGTTCTGGTTTTGGAAAATTAAACATCTTCATATCGGCAAGTTTTTCGCCAACCGCCAACCGCGCTGCATATTTTGCAATCGGTTCACCCGTAGCCTTAGCGATGAACGGCACGGTTCGGCTTGCACGAGGATTTACCTCAAGCACAAAAACTTTTTCTTTTTGCACAGCAAATTGAATATTAATCAGCCCACAAACTCCTAATGCCAATGCCAATGTTTCCGTTTGCCGTTCAATTTCAGCAATCATCGTTTGCTCTAAAGAATAGGCTGGCAAAGAACAAGCCGAATCCCCTGAATGCACCCCAGCCTCTTCAATATGTTCCATCACACCCGCAACGAAAACTGTGTTGCCATCGCACAACGCATCAACATCTACCTCGATGGCATCTTGTAGATAGTGATCAATCAACACCGGATTTTTACCCGAAACCCGCACTGCAGTTTTGATGTATTTTTCTAAATCCTCAGGATTATGAACAATTTCCATCGCGCGCCCCCCCAAGACATAAGAAGGGCGAATCACAATGGGAAAGCCAATTTTTCGAGCAATCGCCAAAGCCTTGCGCAAGTTTTTTGCAACTCCATTGGGTGGCTGGCGTAACTTATGTTTTTTCAGTAATTTCTGGAATAATTCTCGATCTTCTGCCAAATCAATTGCACCAGGTGAGGTGCCAATAATTGGAACTTGTTGCTCTGCTAAAAATTTTGCTAATTTCAGAGGTGTTTGCCCACCAAATTGGACAATCACACCCTTTAATTCACCCGATTCTTGTTCTTTTCGGATAATATCTAAAACATTTTCCGGCGTTAAAGGCTCAAAATAAAGTCGATCCGAAGTATCGTAATCAGTAGAAATCGTCTCTGGATTGCAATTGATCATAATCGTCTCAAATCCAGCATCTCGAAGCGCGAAACTTGCATGCACACAACAATAATCAAACTCAATTCCTTGCCCGATCCGATTCGGTCCCCCTCCCAAAATAATTACCTTCTCACGCTCACTTGGCAAAGCTTCACACATCCCATAATGATGATAGGTACTATACATATAGGGGGTAAGTGAGGCAAATTCAGCCGCACAACTATCAATTCGCTTAAAGACTGGAAAAACCTGCATTTTATGACGCCGTTTCGTAATATAAGCTGGTTTCTTACCACAAAGCTGAGCTAAGCGTTCATCGGAAAAGCCTAAGCGTTTCAACGCCATCATATGTTCAGGCGTAGTAACGCCTGAACGCAACAGTTGGCTCTCAGCATTAATAATTTCTGCAATCTGTCGCAAAAACCACAAATCAATATGGGTAATCTCTGCAATCTCTGCCAAAGAAATCCCATGCCGTATCGCCTGCGCTACAATCCGTAACCGCGCAGGTACTGCCCGCGCCAAAGCCGCTTTCACCGCATCACGATCAGGAGCACCCAGAATTTCAATATCATCAAACCCCTTAAATCCTGTTTCTAACGAGCGCATGGCTTTTTGCATCGCTTCGGGAAAACTGCGCCCAATTGCCATTACCTCGCCTACTGATTTCATCGATGTTCCTAATTCTCGTGAAATTCCCGGAAATTTTTCAAAGGTAAATCGTGGCACCTTCACAACAATATAATCGATACTCGGTTCAAAACTTGCAGGGATCACACCGCCGGTGATTGTGTTTTCAAGCTCGTCTAAATGGTAACCAATGGCGAGTTTCGTTGCAATTTTTGCAATCGGAAACCCCGTAGCTTTAGATGCCAAAGCAGAAGAGCGCGACACTCGTGGATTCATTTCAATCACCACCATACGCCCATCTTTAGGATTAATGGCAAATTGCACATTAGACCCCCCCGTATCCACACCAATCTCGCGCAAAACTGCAATGGAAGCATCTCGCATGCGTTGATATTCTTTGTCTGTAAGTGTTAAAGCCGGCGCAACCGTAACCGAATCTCCGGTATGCACACCCATCGGATCAATATTTTCAATAGAACATACAATGATACAATTATCCGCCTTATCGCGGACAACTTCCATTTCAAATTCTTTCCAACCAAGAACGGATTCTTCTACCAAAACCGCTGATGTTGGCGATGCCCGCAAACCTTTATCAACAAGTTTACGGTATTCCTCACGATTATAGGCAATACCGCCACCTAGCCCCCCCAAAGTAAAGGCTGGGCGCAAAATAATTGGAAACCCAACATATTCCATCGCTTCATCCGCTTGATCCATATGCTTAATTTGCATAGCGCGCGGGGTTTCAAGCCCTATTTTTACCATGGCATCA
The DNA here is from genome assembly GCA_965206365.1 of Alphaproteobacteria bacterium. GTDB lineage: Bacteria > Pseudomonadota > Alphaproteobacteria > JABAAW01 > JAHZMA01 > CBDBJL01. The sequence continues at coordinate 48,328 of CBDBJL010000025.1, read as the reverse complement.
CGAAATTTTTGTCGATCCTCTGCCTTATCAATCACTTTGGCATCAGCCCCGATCAATTTGACCCCATATTTTTTCAAAACGCCCTTTTTCTCAAGTTCTAAGGCTGTATTCAATGCTGTTTGCCCACCCATTGTTGGCAATAATGCATCTGGACGTTCTTTCGCAATAATTAATTCGGCAAAATCTACGCTAATTGGCTCGATATACGTTGCATCGGCAATTTCAGGATCCGTCATAATGGTCGCCGGATTTGAATTCATCAAAATTACCCGCAACCCCTCCTCTTTTAAGGCTCGACATGCCTGCGTACCTGAATAATCAAATTCACACGCCTGCCCAATTACAATCGGACCTGCACCAATAATCATCACAGATTTTATATCATTTTGTTTTGGCATAATATTTTAAATTTCTATCATTTTATTACATGAAATATTCCTCAAGTAATAACTTTTATGGCTTTGTTATGCAATAGCCGATCTCTACTGCTTCGTAACCAACAATACAATAATTTTCCGCTATCTATTTCCCCCTTGACCGTTTGCAAACAGAAAGGTTACTTTGATATTTGTTTTCAATTCACTTTTTTTCGTAAACTCATTCAATCTTAATTTCATGTCTTCTTTTCTTGATTTCCAATCGATGATTGCCCTGTTGCAAAATTACTGGTCGGCGCAAGGTTGCGTTATTTTGCAACCTCTCGATCTTGAGGTAGGTGCGGGCACTTTTCACCCCGCAACCACTCTACGCGCTTTGGGGAAAAAACCTTGGAAAGCCGCTTATGTTCAAGCCTGCCGACGCCCTACCGATGGGCGCTATGGGCAACACCCGAACCGTTTGCAACATTATTATCAATTTCAAGTATTAATAAAGCCTAGCCCAGAAAATAGCCAACAGCTTTATTTGGATTCCCTTGATATTCTTGGCATTTCTGCCCAAGCCCACGATATCCGTTTTGTTGAAGATGATTGGGAAAGTCCAACATTGGGGGCCGCTGGTTTGGGCTGGGAAGTTTGGTGCGATGGTATGGAAGTGAGTCAATTTACCTATTTTCAACAAGTCGGCGGATTAGAATGTGCTTTGCCAAGTACAGAACTTACCTATGGGCTTGAACGCCTAGCAATGTTTGTTCAAGCTATTGATGATGTTTACCAATTGCGCTACAATCCCGACGGTGTGCTCTATGGTGAAATTTTCCAAATCGCTGAACGTGAATATTCTCAATATAATTTTGAACTTGCCAATATTGCCAAATTGCAACAATATTTTATCAATGCTCAAAGTGAATCTAAGCGTATGATTGCCGCCAATGTTATTCTGCCGGCTTATGAATTTTGCCTAAAAGCGAGCCATTATTTTAATTTACTCGATGCGCGTGGCGCAATCTCAGTAACCGAGCGTCCGGCAATGATTGGTCAGATTCGAGATTTGGCGAAATTATGCGCTGAAAAATGGGTTGAGGATAACCGGTAGATGGCTGAGTTGCTTTTAGAACTTAGAGTTGAAGAAATTCCAGCCAACGCGCAAGCAAAAGCTGCCACCATGCTGGGAAACTTGCTGAAAGAAAAATGCACCCTGTTGCCAGATATTGATCTGAAAACTTTCCACACGCCACGCCGCCTTATTGTTTGTTTACAAAATTTGCCCCTAAAAATACCTGCAAGCGTTGAAACACGGAAAGGGCCCGGCGAACATGCCCCGCCTCAAGCCATTGCAGGATTTTTACAAGCCAACAAAATCACCTTACAAGATTGCACATTAGAACCCAGCCCAACGGCAAAAGATGCCAATGCCCAAAGCTGGTTTTTCCGCATCAACAAGCCGGAAATTCTTCTAAGCGAAATTTTACCCGAATGGATTAATGATGCAATTAGCCATTTATCCTTTGCCAAATCAATGCGCTTTACCGCGGGTAATTTTCGTTTTATTCGCCCCCTTCGCGCCATTATGGCAATTTTTAACAATAATCCCCTTTCTGGTAAATTTACCCATTCCGAGCTTTGTCTTCACTATAGCCACAGCACAATCGGGCATTACATGCTGGATAATCGTAAAATTTACGCGAAAAATTTTTCTGATTACCAGGAAAAAATGCGCGACCACCACGTGATTATTGATGCATTCGAACGACAAAAAATGATTGCGGATGCTATGAACGCTGATGCCGTATCTGGCAATTATTGCAAAGCCGGACAAGATGCCTTATTGCGCGAAGTGGCAAATCTTGTTGAATATCCAAAATTATTACAAGGAATTTTTGCTGAAAAATTTCTAAAATTACCCGATTTTGTGATTGCCTCAGTACTTAATTATCACCAAAAACATTTTGTTCTCCAAAAAAGTATCACAAATGATACCACGACAAACCGTTTTATGTTTGTTGCCAATGGCGATCGAAAGCAAAATAATGAACAGGTAATTAAAGGCAATCAGCGCGTATTAAGTGCCAGATTAAAAGATGCCGCTTTTTTCATCGAAAAAGATTTACAACAACCCATAAAAGAACGATTAAATGCGCTTGAACATCAAATTTTTCACCAAAATTTAGGCAGTATGGCACAAAGAATCTGCCATATTACGGCTTTGGCAGAGTATCTTTGTGACTTTACGAATATTGCTGGTGAACAGGAAAAATCACAAGTGAAATCTTGCGCACAAATGATAAAAAACGATTTACCTAGCCTTATTGTCGGCGAATTTCCAGAATTGCAAGGCAAGATTGGTGGTTTTTATGCCGACAAAACCGGCGAGAATCCGCTCATAGCCCAGGCCATTGCCACGCATTATTTGCCACAGCGCGATGATGATGATGTCCCCACCGACTCCCTAACGGTTACCCTTGCCCTAGCTGATAAAATGATTCTACTTGTCGGCTTTTTTGCGATCAAACAACGCCCAACAGGCTCAAAAGATCCCTACGCTTTACGCCGAGCAGCCACCGGAATTATGCGCATTTTACATGCCAATCACAAAAATATGCGTCTACCTTTACGTCCCTTTATTGCCAAGGCTTTTGCTTTGTGGAACCAAAACCTTGCTGAAAAAGATGAAATATGCCAAGAAATTCTAGATTTTATTATTGAACGTCAACAAGTTTTTATGAAGAATCACGGATTTCGTTATGATTTTATTGATGCAATTTTTATTGCCAAACAGCAAACAGGCTTGCCAGCTGATGAATTGGTTCAATTGCAAAATGATACGAATATTTTGCAAAAATTTATTCTTGAAACCCCGCAAGGAGAAAATTTATTGGCAGGCTGTAAACGCGTGAGTAACTTGATTCGTACTGAAGCCAAAAAACGCAAAGTAAATTTCCAGATTTCACCCGAAATCTATCCGATCAACCCTAAATTATTTACACGATCACAAGAAAAAGAGCTGTGTGAAATAATCCAAAAATTTAGCAAATTTTTTATCGATCCCAACCGTAATTTTCAAGAAAAATTACAAGAAATTGCTAATTCACGCCCTGTTATTGATGATTTTTTTTGCTCATGTTACCATTAATGATGCCGAGCAAACCATTGCCGATAACCGTTTGCACTTGCTTTTACATTTTAAATACTACATTAACATGCTTGCGGATTTTGATTTAATTCAAGAAACATGATAAGGGTAAACTCTGAAATATTTGAGTGCAACCATAGATCATATACTTTTTTTACAAATATACTAAAGGGATAATAATGGAAAAATGGGTTTATCATTTTGGAAAAGACGCCAGTGATGGCGATGAGACGATGCGTGACTTGTTGGGTGGAAAAGGAGCCAATCTGGCGCAAATGTCTAAAATTGGATTACCAGTTCCGCCGGGCTTTACCCTAAGTACCGAAATATGCAGTTATTTTTATGATCATGAAAACAGCTACCCCAAAGATCTGGAAGCCCAAGTCGATCATGCCATTGCAAGAATCGAATCCCAGATTAATGCAAAATTTGGCGACGCAGATAACCCCCTATTAGTCTCAGTTCGCTCAGGTGCACGTGCATCCATGCCGGGCATGATGGATACAGTGTTAAATCTTGGACTCAACGAAAAAACCCTACAAGGTTTGGCAAATCAAAGTGGTGATCGCCGTTTTGCTTATGATAGTTATCGTCGTTTTATTCAAATGTATGGCAATGTTGTGTTAAATATTGAGCATTATGCATTTGAAGATATTTTAGAAAAACATAAAAGTGATGCCAATATTTATGATGATGTTGATTTAACCGAAGAGATTCTGAATAAAATTATTTCCGATTATAAAAGTTTGGTTCGGGTTGAAACTGGAGAAGATTTTCCTGAAGACCCGAAAGAGCAATTATGGCAAGCCATTAGTGCCGTGTTTCAAAGCTGGATGACTCCGCGTGCCGTTACCTACCGTAAGCTTAATAATATCCCCAGTGAATGGGGAACAGCCGTTAATATTCAATCAATGGTGTTTGGCAATATGGGCAATGATTGTGCTACGGGTGTTGCCTTTACTCGCAATCCTGCTACGGGCGAGAATATGTTTTACGGTGAATATCTGATCAATGCCCAAGGTGAAGATGTTGTCGCTGGCATCAGAACACCGCAAAGCCTAACAATTCAAGCGCGTGAAGAGCTTGGTTCAGATCTGCCTGCCATGGAAGAGGCGATGCCTGAGGCTTTTGCTGAGCTTTCGAAAATTCGAAAAATTCTAGAAAATCATTATCAAGATATGCAAGATATTGAATTTACAATTCAGCGCAACAAACTCTATATGTTGCAAACTCGCTCTGGCAAACGCAGTGCCCGTGCTGCACTTCGTATTGCGGTTGATTTGGTGAATGAAAATATTTCCAGCAAAGAAAATGCGATTATGAATATTGCACCACGTTCCTTGGACCAGCTTTTGCATCCAACATTAGACCCCAAAAGTGAGAAAAATGTTTTGGCCCGTGGGTTACCGGCATCCCCGGGGGCTGCATGCGGTGAAGTTGTATTTAGTGCTGAGCATGCCGAAACAATGAGCCAAAATGGTACTGATGTTATTTTAGTTCGCTCGGAAACATCTCCGGAAGATATTCACGGCATGCATGCTGCAAAGGGCATTTTAACCGCACGTGGTGGGATGACAAGCCATGCTGCTGTTGTGGCTCGTGGTATGGGGCGCCCTTGCGTTGCCGGGGCATCAAGCGTAGTTATCGACGAAGCCAATCAAACTTGTATCATTGGAACAACACCCGTTAAGATGGGAGATTTCCTTACCATTGATGGTAGTGCTGGCGATATTATTCAAGGGAGAGTTCCAATGGTTTTGCCAGATCTCTCTGATGAATTTGGTACAATTATGGATTGGACCCATGAATTTAAGCAGCTGAATATCCGGGCAAATGCTGAAACTCCTAATGATGCCAGCGTCGCCAGGCAATTTGGTGCTGAAGGCATTGGGCTATGTCGCACCGAACATATGTTTTTTGAGGGCGAACGCATTATCGCCATGCGTCGCATGATTCTTGCGGATAATGTTACCGAAAGGCGCAAAGCACTTACCGATATTTTACCGATCCAATCTAATGATTTTTTAGAAATTTTTAAAATTATGAAGGGGCTTCCAGTCACCATTCGCTTGTTAGACCCACCTTTACACGAATTTTTGCCCCATTCTGATGAAGAATTACGTGATGTTGCCACCATGGCAAATTGTGATGTTGAGTTTGTACGTGAGCGCGCAACACAATTACAGGAATCGAACCCGATGCTTGGGCATCGGGGTTGTCGCTTGCTGATTAGCTATCCCGAGATTTGCGAAATGCAAGCACGGGCGATATTTGAAGCGGCTGCTAAAGCCGCCTCAGAAACTGGCGAAGCAGTACAATGCGAAGTGATGATTCCCCTTGCCGCTACCAATCAAGAATTAACTTTGCTCAAAAAAATTATCAATGATGTCGCAGCGCAAATTATTTCGGAAACAACTCAGGATATCCCTTATATGATCGGTACAATGATTGAATTACCGCGCGCGGCTTTACTTGCCGATAAGCTTGCTGAATCTGCGGAATTTTTTAGCTTTGGTACCAACGATTTAACGCAAACCGTATGGGGATTAAGCCGTGATGATGCTGGTAAATTCTTGGCTGAATATGAAAGTAAAGGCATTATTGATGCTGATCCTTTCACTTCCATTGATATTAATGGTGTTGGTGCCTTAGTAGAAATGGCAGTAAAGAAAGGCAAATCTGTACGTCCTGATATTAAGCTTGGAATTTGCGGGGAACATGGTGGAGATCCGGCATCTATTGATTTTTTTCATGCTGTGGGGTTAGATTATGTTTCTTGCTCACCTTATCGGGTGCCGATTGCACGCCTGGCTGCAGCGCAAGCTGAGCTGAAAAAAAATACATCATAAAGTTGATCATGAATCTGTTTGCATTTATTATTATTTTTATAAATCTAAGCAGAAAGATTTTGCCAAAAATAAGTATTATTTTATGGTTACTCATGCCTCACCTGGCCTATAGCGAAACCCTATTGTCTAAATTATCTTACAATAGCGAAACTCAGCTTTTACAGAAATTTCTTCCTGAAATTTATATTTCTATGGGTTCTGCCCGTCCCGTAGATTTTGATACTCACTATTTAATGCAATCTGCATTAATGAAAAACCATCAAATGGTGAAAACAGCTCCCCTTAGTGCCAAAGATGTTAAACCCATTGAAAATGAAAGAGATATTTATTATGTTGATTATCAAGGCTCTCATGAAATTTTAACAAATGCCAATAAAAATCAAATCGCCCCAATTTATGGGCGCGTTTATTATGAAACCTTAACCCTGCCCAAAAATATTCATCTTCCCGATAAGCCGGTTATTATCCTTAAATATAATGTGGTTTTCACCGCAAGTGGCTTACCAAAAATATTAAATTTATTCCAAAATATTTTTGCAACATTAGCCGGTAATAAAACCATTTGGCACGAGCTAGATATTCATGGTGCCGTTATCCTAATGTTAGATGCGCAAAGCTTACAGCCAATGGCACTATTATTGGCACAACATAACTATTATCGTAGTTATATTTTCAATCATGATCTAACCCTGCCCGAAAATAATCATATTGCGATTTGCTATGCAATCCGCTCAAACGAGCCTTATCTTTGCCCCAACAAACTTTTCCATGCCCCAACGATTGGTGATCCACGCAATCTAGATTTTGTGGTAACTGGCAAAAACAAACCCTTCATTGATGGTGGTTATGATGTTATTGAACCAGCAACGCTAGCTTCCCAGATCAACGCTCAGTTAAAACGCCTAGATCCAGAACATCCATTCTATACAGCGACAATCCCACTTGGCGATATTCGAAAGATTTTTGGAATTTTTCCTTCATTCTTTAGAAGAGGAGCCCCTGGCAGTGATTTATATGCCCCGGACCAATTGAAGAAATTTTCTGATTTAATTCAATTTTTTTACTTTACGCCTGGCGATCCAAATTTTGGAAAAATCATTAAAGAAAGTTTTCAAGATTGGAACAATATTGATATTTCCATACCCATTGAATATAATAGTCTTAATTTTGGTAATAAAATTAAAACTTATTATTAAATTTTATCTTTTGCAAGGCACTTCTGCCAACAACTCCCTTACGAAGAATGAATAACCGATCCGTAATAATCTGATCTTAGATCAGAAAAAAGCACTGCAAAAAATACTTGCAATGCTTTTTTCTGTGCTTTTTTTTTCAACCAAAATCTTCTATGACGAATAATACATCGCATATTCCAACGGATGTGTTGCCAATTCGATTCTTTCCACCTCTTCGGTCTTCAAAGCAATATAAGCATCAATAAAATCATCACTCATCACATCGCCCTGTTTTAAGAATTCTCTATCCGCACTTAAGCTATCCAAAGCCTCTTGCAAATTACGAGCAACCGTTGGGATCCCTTTCAATTCTTCGGCTGGCAAATCATATAAATCCTTATCCATTGCCTCTCCTGGATGCATTTTATTCCGAATTCCATCCAATCCAGCCATTAATAAAGCCGTATAACACAAATATGGGTTTGCAGTTGGATCGGGAAATCTAGCCTCAACGCGTTTTCCATTCGGACTAGAAACATGTGGAATTCGGCATGAAGCTGAACGATTGCGCGCTGAATAAGCTAATAAAACAGGGGCCTCATACCCAGGAACCAACCGCTTATAGCTGTTCGTAGAAGGATTGCTAAAAGCATTAATGGCACGGGCATGCTTAATAATACCACCAATATAAAATAAGCATGTTTCGGAAAGATCCGCATAAAGCGAACCCGCAAAAACATTTTTTCCATCTTTCCAAATCGATTGATTTACATGCATTCCCGAACCATTATCACCAACAATTGGTTTCGGCATAAAAGTTGCGGTTTTCCCATAGCTATGCGAAACCATATGAACAACATATTTATAAAGCTGAATTTTATCAGCAATATCCACCATTGTTGAAAATTTAATGCCAAGCTCATGTTGCGATGGTGCTACTTCATGGTGGTGTTTTTCTACCTCCACGCCCAATTCATGCAACACACTTACCATCTCGGCGCGCAAATCCTGAGCTGAATCGACCGGAGCCACGGGGAAATACCCTCCTTTAATTCCTGGACGATGCCCATAATTGCCACCCTCCATCTCGTCACCACTGGCATAGGGTCCTTCTTCTGAACTCACCTGATACATGCAATGATTCATATCATTTTTAATCAAAACACTATCAAACACAAAAAATTCTGCCTCAGGTCCAAAGTAAGCTGTATCACCAACACCACTTTCTTTCATAAAATTCAAAGCTTTTTTGCCAATCGAACGCGGATCACGAGCATAAGGTTTCCGCGTCGACGGCTCTAAAATATCACAAAATATTGCTAATGCAGGCTGAGCCACAAAGGGATCAATATAAGCAGAATCTAGATCTGGCATTAACAGCATATCCGAATCATTAATGGCTTTCCAACCAGCAATTGATGAACCATCAAACATAATCCCATCTTCGAACAAATCTTCACCAACAGTAGAAACATGCTGCGCTGTATGTTGCCATTTTCCACGCATATCCGTAAATCTAAAATCTATATATTGAATCTCTTTTTCTTTAATTAAATCCAATATTTTCTTACAATCAGTCATTTCTTTTCCTTCTTAAAATAAACTATCTGACGGCTTCGTTCCCACGCTCACCTGTGCGAATTCTCACAGCATCTAGAACCTCGGTAACAAATATTTTTCCATCTCCGATCCGCCCTGTTTTTGCAGCTTCCTGGATAACATTTAAAGCACGTTCCAATAAATGATCTTCAATGACAATCTCTATCTTCGATTTCGGTAAAAAATCAATAACATATTCCGAACCTCGATAAAGCTCAGTATGCCCCTTTTGACGCCCAAATCCCTTTGCCTCAACCACAGTAATCCCCTGAACCCCAATTTCATGCAAGGCTTCCTTCACCTCATCGAGCTTAAAGGGTTTTAAGATTGCTTCTATCTTCTTCATATGCTACTTGAATACCTATGCAATTTTTTCACAAACAATTTTTTAACAAAATCGAACAACATGTAACGTGTATGATCATACCAAACGACAAAAACAATTTTGAACATATTCCTATATAAGTCAAGCCTTATTTTAGGAGTATATGAGTATGTTTTATAATGCAGCACTTATCTTTTTTTTGGTCTTTTTTTCGGTCTTTTCTTTCGGTCTTTTTTTAGGGATAAAATGTACTTAATCATCATTGCAATTATTTTACTTCTTGGTTGGCTATTATTGGATGGATTTGTGAAAAGTAATCCACATATTATCGCTAATTTTCTAAAAAAAATTAAAAATTACATGCTAAGCGCACTACTGTTATTGCTTGGCATTTGGTTGCTTTTCAGTGGCAAAGCCTACCTTTCTTGGGTTGGGTTATTTGCCTTTTTACCCTTATTAAAGCGTTTGGCACTAAGTGCCTTCTATATTTTAGGAGCTAATTTTTTACGAAAAAAGCTCAGCCCAATGGGTGCACGCCCAAATATTAGAACCACACAATACCGGATAACCTTGCAACAAGCTGAAAAACTTTTAAGTATTTCTCGCGATGCGGATGAAAGCCAAATTATCGAAGCCTACCTAGCTGCCAAAAAAAAACTTAGCGAAATACAAAAAACCGAGCCTGATATTTACGCCGAAAAAACTGCCCAGCTTACCGCAGCACGTGATAAAATATTATTTTATCACCAACAAAACCGCAATTCATAATTCTCTCAACAAAACTTAACTACAGCCCTTTATAAATTCCCGCTTGAATTACATTGGCATCATAAGGGGTTCGCGAGAAAACTTCATTTACCATTGCCCGAAAAAATTCCAAATCCTCTGATTCATAATTAGGATCAAACGATAATTGATCCCATTTTTCGCAAAAATCAATACATGTTAGATAGGCTGGATGATCTTGATAACGATCACGTTCATTTCGATCCCCATTAAAATGATGAATATAGTAATATTTCTGAAAAATCCCGTGATATTCGACCACCCAGCTACATTCCTCACGCACAAATGGGCGCAAAATTGCAGCAGCAACCACATCATGCGTGCAAGGCGCAACCACATCGCTAACATCATGGAGTAAAGTTGTGACCACCCAATCAATATCAGCACCATCGCGATATGCCCTAGTTGCAGATTGCAAGCAATGTTCTTTCCGACTTACCTGATAACCGCCCAAACTATCTGCCCCCATAACTTCCAGCAACCCCAACAACCGTTCTCCAGTGTTTTGAATATAATGTTCTTCCAAATGATGCAAAAACTCATATTCTTCCTTCGTTCCATCTTTCATCTGTGTAAATGCAACTTGCTCCATAATATTCTCCTTTAAGCGAAACGAAAAATTTGCTTAACCTCAAAGCCCATGAACTGTTTTTAGTTCCATGAAATCTTCAATGCCGGCACGCCCCCCCTCGCGCCCCGTTCCTGATTGTTTGTAACCCCCAAACGGGCTGCCATAATTATATGCCGCCCCATTAATATGGATGCCCCCCACCCGAATTGCTTGTGCAACACGCTTTGCGCGTTCTTTGTCAGAGGTTTGAATGTAACTAGCAAGCCCATAATCCGTATCATTTGCCATACGAATCGCATCCGCCTCGCCTAGAAATGGGCTAATCGTCAGTACCGGTCCAAAAATTTCTTCCTGATAAATCCGCATCTGCTCGCCAACATCCACAAAAATAGTTGGACGCACATAATACCCCTTAGAAAATCCTTCAGGCTTTCCTGCTCCTCCCACAACCAAACGTGCCCCTTCAGCAATCCCAGCATCAATATAATCAGAAACCCTCTCATGGTGCGTCGCACTAATCAAGGGCCCTAAAAAATCACCAGATTGGGTGGGATCACCCACTTGAACCGAATTCGCATAATCAGTTGCCAGTTGCACCACTTGATCATAAATCGTTTGTTCTACAAGTAAGCGCACAGGTGCATCACACGATTGCCCCGTATTGAAAAAACATTCCGATACCGCATTTGGAATGAGCTTTTCTAAATCAGCATCCGCAAATACAATATTTGCTGAATTACCACCAAGCTCTAAGGTTACCTTCTTCACTGTATCCGCGGAATCTTTCAAAACCGCAATACCGCCACGCGAAGAACCTGTAAATGACATCATATCAATATCGCGATGACAAGAAAGAGCAGAACCCACCGTAGGACCATCGCCATTCACCAAATTAAATACCCCTGCGGGGAACCCAGCCTCAGCAAAAATTTCAGCATAAATAATTGCCGAAAGTGGTGTTAATTCACTGGGTTTCAAAATCACCGTACAACCCGCCGCCAATGCCGGAATCACCTTCATCGCCATTTGATTAATGGGCCAATTCCATGGTGTAATTAATCCGCAAACTCCAATTGGCTCTAACCAGATTTGATCTCCCGATGGCAAAATTTCTTGCAATTTTAGGTTCTGCATAATTTCAATTGTTGATCTTAAAATTCCAACCCCAGTATCGGTTTGCACATCGCGACACATATCAATGGGCGCGCCTAATTCTAAGGTCATAATTTGCGCAATTTCTTCATAACGACGCTGATAAATTTTTAACAGCTTTTCTAAAAGCACCACCCGCTCTTGGATCGTGGTTTTCGAATAACCAATAAACGCCTTGCGTGCAGCGATAACCGCCTGATCCACATCATCGCAATTCCCAAGAGAAATCACCCCAATCACTTCTTCTGTAGCGGGGTTAATCACATCAAAATCATTGGGCTTGGCTGTATCCACCCATTTGCCATCAATATAATGTTGCTTTTTTATAATCATCGTAATTATCTTCCTTAATTTTCGTAATTTTTAGTTCCACAAACCATCGATATGCATTTTCAATGCCTTAACTCCACGCTATCAAAATAAAATCATTTCAGTAACAAAAACTATTTCCAGTACTTAACTTTTCCCTACATCAGTAAACCAGAGCAAAATCAAGACGATAATAACCGCCCCCGATAACTTGCTTTTATTTGCATCGCCAAAATCGGTGTAACCAAAACCAACCCGATAATAATCGTTTTCAGCCCAGGGGCTATCAAAATCAGGGCTCCCCCTGCCAGCCACCAACGTTGATACCGTTTTAAGGGACAAAGAGCATAGCCCGAAAATGCGATCCCCAACAGCCCAATCCCCAAAACAGCCCCGAGAAAAGTAACAAAAAAAGCTTGCCAAGAAAAATGATTCGCCACCAATAATAAAGAAGGCGAATAAACAAAAACAAAGGGCACCAAAGCTTTCGCAATTCCTAACCGAAATGCGGTGTTGCCGGTTTTAAAAGGATTCGCCCCAGCAATGCCTGCACCCGCATAAGCAGCCAGCGCAACCGGTGGCGTAATATCTGCAAGCACTCCGTAATAAAATACAAAAAAATGTGCAACCAAAGGCTCAACCCCCAATAGGCTTAATGCCGGAGCCGCAATCGATGCCAAAATAATATAGGTAGCCGTTGTTGGCAACCCAGCACCCATGAGAATACAAGCCAGAGCCGTAAAACACAAAGTGAAAAACAAAGTAATCCCATGAACTGTAAGCAAACTTCCTAACCAAAACGTTACAAACCATTCAGCGATCAAAGCTGAACCTTGTGTAATCATAAAACTTAGCCTAAATCCTGTTCCCGTTAAGGTAACAACACCCACAATAATCCCCACAGCAGCAGCGGCCGCCCCCACCGAGAGAGCATATTTTGCCCCAAGCGATAAAGCATGGATTAATTTTTGCAAGTTCAACCGATTATACCGATTCGAAAAACCAACACAAACACACGCCACAATCCCCCATACTGCAGCATAATCAGGAGTGCGCCCCGCAATAATAAGATAAATTAATAAAATAAGTGGCACCAAAGTAAGCCAATGTTTTCGCATTATTTGTAACAAAACCGGCATTTCATCGCGACGTAACCCGCGCAAACCTAATCTTTTTGCTTCGAAATGCACCATCGTAAAAATACCAAAATAATGTAGAATTGCCGGGAATAAAGCCGCCAGCAAAATCTGTTGATATGGAACTTCCAAAAATTCTACCATCACAAATGCCGCCGCTCCCATAATCGGGGGGGTGATTTGCCCACCGGTAGAGGCAGTTGCCTCAACCGCACCCGCAAAATGGGCCGGATAACCTACCTTTTTCATCGCTGGAATCGTTAATGAACCCGTTGTTACCGTATTTGCAATCGACGAACCTGATATTGTGCCCAGCATTGCAGAAGAAAAAATAGCCACTTTGGCAGGCCCACCGGCAAACCGCCCCGCGACAATCTGAGCCATATCGATGAAAAGCTGCCCCAAACCCACTTCAGTTGCCAATACCCCAAAAAGAACAAATAAGAAAACATATTTTGCAACCACACCGATCGCAATACCGTAAATCCCTTGATTCGTTAGATAAAGGTGATTGATCAACCCAAGCCAGCTACTACCAGTATGTTTTAAAACTCCCGGAGCCACTTGCCCCCAAAGTGCATATGCGATAAATATGAGACAAATAATAACCAAACTCAAACCCACCGCACGCCGAGCTGCTTCTAATACCAAAACAATTAAAACCGTTCCCATGAAAACATCGATGCTATTAGGCGCACCTACCCGCCTAGCCAAAACTTCAGGCGAAAGCGATGGCAAATAATTAACGACAAGCACAGCAAGAGCGGCAAGAGCAAAATCCCACAAACCAATACCACCAATCGCATACCATTTCTTACTGATAATCTCTTGCCCACTATGTTTGCGCGCATTAAATAGTAGAAATACCAACCCAAGTACAAAAGAAATATGAACGCTTCTGTGAACCAACTCAGTGACCACACCAAAGCCTGCCACATAAAAATGATAGCACGACATCGCCACCAATAATCCAGTGACTATTTGTGCCATCTTGCCCGCTAAAACCCGAAAAGTAACTGAAGGATCATAACGCGCATGAGCATTTGTATCTGAGTTTTTGAAGTTTGAAGGGGGTTTATTCGCGTCTATCATTGACATAAGCACAGATCCTAAGCATCAAATTGACAATTTTTTATTTGCAATTTTTCAAGAGAGCAAACCAAATTTGGCAGTTCAACAAGAAAGAAACCCTCTTGATAAAAAGCCAACCCAACCCAAACCTAAGGCTTCTTATGGAGACAAAGTAATAAGTTTTAAGTAATAAGTTTTAGGCAGTTCCACTATTTCTGCAACAAACCTATCTCTTGATAAAAACGCTCTGCTCCCTTATGCAAGGGAATGCCAATACCATCCAAAGCCGTATCCAAAGTAATAACAGCACCTTTTGCATGGCCACGATCAAACAAAATACGAGATTGCTTGTTCCACAACGCCTTTGTAATCCCATAAATCAACTCATCATCTTCTTTAGCACTCGTAATCCATTGCGCACCCACCGCAATTGTTCTTACCGCACCCACCTTATTGTAAGTATCCGCAGGAATATCACTTGCTGAGAAAAAACTATATTGCAAAATAAGTGATTTCATCGCAGCCTTACTATCGATAGGCACCAACACAATATCTGTACTGGAAGCAAGCTCTACAACCGCACCTGCAGGATAGCCCGCAACCAAAAAGAAGGCATCAATTTTCCGATTCCGAAGAGCATCCGCCGCCGCATTGCCTTTCAAAGATTCTACTTCGATATCTGACAATGCCACCATATGTGCAGCCAAAATCAAATTTGCATCAACATAGGTTCCCGAACCTGGCTCATCGAGAGAAACACGTTTTCCCCTAAGATCTTCAACTTTTTTAATCTTCGCATCCTTGCGTGCAATCAAATGAATATGCTCTGGATATAACGCCGCAATCGCGCGCAAATTTTTCTTCTTTTTTTGACCCTTCATCGTGCCCGTACCCGTATAGGCCCAATAAGCCACATCCGCTTGTGCGAAGCCTGAATTTCTTAGTTTAGAGTCAATGGCATTGAGATTATCAACCGAACCGCGTGAGGATACCGCTGAGGCAATCAGACCCTCAACCCCACAACTGCCACCATCTTTACAAAGGCGCGAACCAGGAGGGCGCGAAATGGCGTTTGCGATCATACCACCAACAGGATAATAAGTATAGGCAGTTCCACCCGTACCAATCGTAAAAAAATTCAAATCTTTGGCAAAAACTTCTGCAAAAAATAGCGGTAACATTAACGTAGCAACCATTAATAGTTTGAAACATTTTCGCCTAAAGTTTTTTAATTCCTGATAATAAAAATTTTGCATCCTTCAATCCTTCTAAAAATAATTGCCAAAGATACAGAATATAATCCTAAACATTATACTCCTCAATTTTCTACAAATAACGTATTTCCAAAAATTTGTCAATGGTGCCACCATAGAGCAAAAACAACTATGTTTACTTTTGCTAGAAAATACCTTATGGTAAAACTTAGAAATACTTATATTAGAAAATATTATCATTAAATTTGAGAATATAAAAAAGTTTAATGATTTTTGTACAATGGCTTTTGTACAAGGACAACCAATGCGAACCGCTTATCATAACTTCAATCCATCTCTTTTTTTATCTGATAATATTAGAGGGATTGTTGGCGAATCGCTTAATTTGGAAGATGCCTACTATTTGGGAAAAATTCTTGGCACCATTGCTCTTTATACAAATTCAGAGCGAGCCATTATCGGACATGATTCTAGAAACTCTTCCACCGTTCTTGAAACTGAATTGGCCCGTGGATTGGTAAGTTCTGGGCTTAAAGTAATGTCAATAGGGACCTGCCCTACCGCACTTATGTGGTTTTTAGACCACAAAATGAAATCCGATCTTGCCGTAATGATTACTGGAAGTTACCATGATTCCCATCATAATGGATTTAAAATTATGATGCATGGCAAACCTTTTTATGGTGAAGAATTTAAACATATCGCAAAAATTGCACTCAGTGGGAATTGGCAATTTGCCGATGGTGGCAGTTATATTTCGGGAAATGCAAATCTGGCTTATACGAAACGCCTCCTTGCCAATGCTGTTTTGCATAGCGAAACGTTGCAAGTAGTTTGGTATGGTATGTCGGGCATTGCATCACAATTATTGCCCAAATTTTATCCCGCGCTTCCGGGGAATCATACATTCATTGCCGAGCATCATCATGATGATGAAATCATGACCCAACAATTGCAAGCCCATCTGAAATTACAAAATGCAGATCTTGCCATTGGCATCGATGCCCAATGCGACCGTATTTTTTTTGTAGATGATCAAGCAAGACGGGTAGATCCCGATCGATTATTGCCTATTTTGGCGATCTATTTAAGCGAGAATAAACCCAAAGGTAAAAAAATTATCACCGATTATTTAACCTCAGAAACCATCATCCTTTACCTTCAAAACAAAGGGTTTGTGTGCGAACGCATGCCTTCTAGCCGTGCCAGTTTTCATAAAAAAATGCTGGAAGAAGATATTTTCCTAGGATTAGATATGAATGGACATTTCTTTTTTAGCAAAGATTATTTCTACGGCATCGATGATGTTTTCATGGTAGCACTAAAAGTACTAGAAATTTGTAGTTTGGGTCACGCTTTAAGCACACGCATCGATGCTTTGCCCTATTCAGTGATCTCACCTATCGAGAAGATTGATACCCTAACCCAACCTCCTGAAGATTATCTTAAGCAGATTGCAAATTTTCTGAATCGTGACCAAATTGCCTTTCAATATTTTCATAACATGATTCTCGTTCATAAAAAAAACCAGCCCAACAATGAAAATAAAAGTTGGTATATTATTCGCGCCGATGCCAGCTTAAAGCAAATCACGATCCGCGCCGAAGCTGATAATTTAGAAAATTTCCAAACATTACGCAACGAAATGCTAAGCTATCTAGAGGAAGCGAAAATATTGAAAATCACCGCAGCAGAAAAATAAACACCCCATCGGGGCGCGCAGGTGCCACCCTTTCCATCAGGGCGCGAAGGTGCCACCCAAACCCTTTATCGGGCCCACCAACAACCTTTCTCCCAAAGCTTTCCTCAAGGTTTTGGGTGCCTAAGTCTTTGTTGAAATAATGCCAAACAATCAACAATATCTTCCTCCCTTGTAAGCGCACCCACACAAAGACGAATATGCCCATGATTTCCCTCTTGCGGATAACCCAATGCTCGCAATATTTCGCTACCTTTATCATTACCCGAACTGCATGCAGCCCCTGTGGAAAATTGCAATTCTGGCAAAGAATACAATAATTTTTCCGAAGAAATTTGCGGAAAAGTGAGATGTAAATTCCCCGCAAGCCGATATTGCAACGAACCATTCACAATAATATCGGGGAAAAAATTTTGTAACCCCACATAAAATTGGTCACGCAACCTACCCAGACGAATCATTTCGTCTGGCAAATTCTCAAGCGCAATTTGTACTGCTTTGGCAAAACCAACCGTAAGAAAAACCGGGATTGTGCCTGAGCGCAATCTTTGTTGCCCCCCGCCATAAAAATGGGGCTGCATATATTTTTGGATCGCAGTTTTACAATAAAGCGCACCAATACCCATTGGACCATAGAGTTTATGCGCTGAAAAACATGCCAGATCCACCTGCATGTCTATCATATTTATCGGCGTTTTCCCCAAAGATTGGGTCATATCTGAAAAAATAAATCCATCATTTTCATGTGTAAATTCTGCGAGCTTGGCGATATCTTGCAAAACCCCAATCTCGTTATGGCTATGCATAACCGCAACCAGGCCCAGCGCTTGATCCCCCTTAACATAATGTGGCAAATCGGCAAAATTCAACCTACCATCTGGCATCGGCTTTAAGGCAACCACTTCAAAACCTTGCTGCTCTAATATTCTTAAAGGCTGAGATACCGCTTCATGCTCACCTTGCAAAGTAAGGATCCGCATCTTATTTTGTAATTTTAAATAAGGTGCAATCCCAAAAATTGCATTATTGGCAGCCTCGGTTGCCCCCGAGGTGAAAATAATATCAGTGCGTTTTGCATTGATATTTTGCGCGATCACTCGGCGTGCATTTTCAACCTGATCCGATGCTTTGCGCCCAAATTCATGGGCAGAATGCGGATTCCCAAATTGCTCCCCCATCCATTCTAGCATCGCATCGCGAACATCCCCATTCAGGGGAGTCGTGGCGTGATAATCTAAATAAATTCGTTTCATAATTTTTGCCATTGCGCGATCACATAATCCATTGCTACCTTATCTATGGTAGCATCAAATGAAAATCGTACTGCCCGTTTCGCAACTTCTGAATTGATGCCCATCGCCTGCAAAACATAACTTGCCGAAATTTTCCCTGATGAGCAAGCTGAGCCCGAAGCCGCTGCAATATTTGCCAAATCTAGTTGCATTAAAATTTGTTGTGCTTGTAAGTGCGGATGCAAAGCAAAAACTGTATTGCTCAGTCGAATTTGTTCTTGCGCAATAATTTGTGTGGATTCTGCCCTGCCTTTTTTTTGCAATCCCGTTTCTAAATATTGTCGCAAAATAAGCATTTTGCCATGATCAATTCGATCTAGCTGAGCCATCGCCACGGCAAATGCCCCAATTGCCATCGAATTCTCACTGCCTGCACGTTGGCGGTTTTCTTGCGTTCCCCCCAAAATTTGGGCTTTTATCGGAAAATTTTTTGGCGATAATAACGCCCCAGCCCCCAAGATACCGCCAATTTTATGCGCTGAAATTGTAACAAAATCAGCTGGAATTTGCGTGAAATCCAGCGCAACCTTGCCCAAAAGCTGAACCGCATCGCAATGATAAAATGCATCATAATCCCAAGCAATTTTAGAAATCGCCGTAAAATCTTGGACAACGCCACTTTCTGAATTTGCCCCTTGAACACTTAACCAAATCCTGGATTTACCAGTTTGTTCTCGATAGGAACGTAGAGTCTGCTCTAAATAATCTAATGATAATAAACCCTGTTGATCTACAGGCAGAATCACAATTTTGCCACCGATTTTTCCATGCGCATAAGCGGGCTCTAAAATCGACGGATGCTCGGTGGCACCCACTAACCATAAATCATCTTTCGAAATTTGATGCGCAAACAAATTATTCGCCTCCGTTGCTCCGGAAGTAAAAATCACTTCATAATGTGCCCCAAAATATGAATTAATGTGCATTCGCGCCTGTTCTATAATTGCACGTGCAAAACGTCCTTGGCGATGCGGAGATGAAGCATTGCCAACATTTTTCTTTTTTTCTCCCATTTGTTGTGTAATATAAGCAATTACTTCAGGCAAAATCCGAGCCGTTGCATTAACATCAAAATAACAATCTTCCATCACTGCCTGTTATTTATTTGATTAACTTGATTTAGAGTTTTCTGATGGAAAATTAGCACCGTTCTCATTAATTGTTTCTTGCCTTACATTTTTCAATTTTTGAATTTCACCGCGCAATAATGCTAATTCACCCTGCATGGTTTGGATAGATTTGGCGACAACATCCGGTAGCTCACCATCGGGAATTCCATAGGCAGAGAAAATTTCCGCGCAACATTTTTTACCAAGAATTCGCCCAGGATTACCAACAATCGTTACACCATCAACGACATTTTTCGTAACAATAGTTGCGCTTCCCACGCGGACATTTCTACCAACCGTAACTGGTCCTAAAATTTGTGCATTCGCACCAATAATCGCACCCTCACAAATTGTTGGATGCCGTTTGCGCAATCGTTGCTTGTGAGAATCAATCGCAGGCGATACTCCCCCTAAAGTAACACCATGATATAAAGTGACATTATCGCCAATTTCTGCGGTTTCTCCAATTACAACGCCCATCCCATGATCAATAAAAAACCCCTTGCCAATTTTTGCAGCCGGATGAATTTCAATCCCCGTAAGAAAGCGCGCCCAATATGATAATAACCGCGCAATAAATTTTAACTTCATTCTCCATAAAAAATGGGCTAACCGATAAATCAACAAAGCATGAAATGAAGGATACAACAACACCACCTCCAGCCAATAACGGGCAGCGGGATCGCGCGCAATCATTGATTTCACTTGCCGTAACATTTTCATCCTCCTTAAAATAATTTACCATCATCGATCCACTCTACCATAGATAAAAACACAAAACAGTCTATTTGCAAAATTTATTTGCAAATAATTTCGGGATAATAAATTATGCCTTTACGCAAAACTCTTCTTGAATTTTGCGCGCTTCCTGCTATAGTAGCCTTGGCTACGCGCATTCTACTTTACTCATAGTTTCATTGCTCCATAAATGATGTTTTGTTATTTCTAGGGACCCTACGTAACAATCTTCTTGGGTGATAATCTCACAAACGAACTATTAAATAATGGAATGTATTTTACTAACTTTGTAGCATTATAAATCAATTAAGGTATTCATTATGATTACCTCACTTATGAGAGTTTGTCTTTTCACGGTGCTATCAGTCTTTTTGCATTGATATTTTTTGATTTTAAAATCATTTAGGGAGATGTTATGCCTGAACTTACTTTGAGCGGTCCTGCTGGCCGAATTGAAGCCCGCTATTACGCAGGTAACAGCAATGCGCCCGCCATTTTATTGATGCACCCCCATCCACTTATGGGTGGTACCATGAATAATCAAGTCATCTATGCCTTATATAATAGTTTTATCAAATTAGATGTTTCTTGCCTACGGTTTAATTTTCGTTCTGTTGGGCGTTCTCAGGGGCAATTTGATAATGGCGAAGGCGAGCTTTCCGATACTTCGGTAGCCTTAAATTGGTTACAATCTAAAAATCCTGGGCAAGATATTTGGGTATGTGGCTATTCTTTTGGTGCGTGGATTGCAATGCAGTTATTAATGCGGCGTCCGGAAATTAAAAAATTTATCGCCATATCCCCCCCTTGTAATATGCATGATTTTAATTTTCTTGCCCCCTGCCCAACATCAGGACAAATTATCCATGGCACCTTAGATAAAGTTGTCCCAATCGAAGATACAATTGCATTGGTTGAAAAGCTCAATCAACAAAGAAATATTTCCGTAGATTTTAAGATCATTGCCGATGCAGATCATTTTTATAAAGGATATACAGATGAAATTCGCGACTATGTCTGTTATTATCTCAGCGAATCTTTAATCCCCGCTTTGCCTTAATTTGCAATTCCCAAACGCAGAAAGAATGAATAATGAAACTGATTTTTGAACAATTAGCCCAAGGAAAAGATCTCCCCGAACCCTTAGCGAAACAGGCTTTTGAAAAAATTCTCTCGGGCGCAGCAAGCGATGCTGAAATTGGCGCATTTTTAGGGATGCTCGCACAAAAAGGGGAAAGCGTTACGGAGATTACTGCGGGCATGCAAATTTTGCAAAGTAAAGCCACGCAAATTGAAGCCCCCGAAAATACAATGGATCTTGTCGGCACCGGTGGCGATGGTCTTTGCAGCTATAATGTTTCTACCAACAGCTCGATTATTGTTGCCGCGGCGGGCGTGCCGGTAGCGAAACATGGAAACCGCGCTGTTAGTTCCCAATCGGGGGCTTCGGATGTACTGAATGCTTTAGGCGTCAATATTCAAGCTGCGCAAGCTGTAATGCAAAAATCCTTAAACGAAATCGGGCTTAATTTTATGTTTGCCCCACTTTACCACAAAACCGTTGCCAATGTGATGCCAGCGCGTCAAGCCCTTGGTATTCGCAGTATCTTTAACTTTTTAGGCCCGATCTGTAACCCGGCACGGGTGAAATATATTTTGCTAGGATTATCAAATTCTGCTTTGCTACCCGCTTTTGCCAATGTTTTACTCAATCTTGAATTTAAAAACTTTTTGGTAGTCAGTGCTGAGAATCATATGGACGAAATTAGTCTTTCTTGCCCAACTCATATGATTCATTATGATGGTAAAAACTTAAATAAAGTAACAATCAAACCTGAGGATTTTGGGCTTAAATCTTGTACCCCAGAAGAATTACGTGGTGGCGATGCCAACGATAATGCCCAAGCCATTCGCGCTGTTTTGCGTGGTGAAACCAGCCCTTGTTATCATCTAGTTTTGCTCAATAGTGCCGCAGCTTTATGGGTAGCAGGCAAAGTCAAAAACTTAACCGAAGGTTTAGAACTTGCAAAACAAACAATTGCTTCAGGGGCTGCCATGGCGAAGCTTGAAGAGTTCATCAAGATAACTCATTCGTAACAATGAAACCTAATCCATGTCAATCTTAAATGAAATTGTTGCCTATAAGCATGAAATTGTTGCCCGTGATCGTAAAAATGTATCGCTTGAAGCTTTGATTGACGAAATTGCAATCCAAAATAAGCAACCACGTGGCTTTCGGAAACAATTAATTACCGGTACTGCCCCATGTATTATTGCCGAAATTAAAAAATATTCTCCATCACATGGTTTAATTCGCGAAAATTTTCATGTTGCCCAGTTGGCCATGGCGTATCAACAAGCGGGCGCCCAATGCCTTTCGATTTTAACCGATGAAAAATATTTCATGGGCGAAAATAATTTTCTCATGCAGGCAAAAAATGCGGTTCATTTACCCATATTGCGCAAAGATTTTATCATCGATGCGTATCAAATTTATCAAAGTCGGCTTCTTGGAGCCGATTGCATCTTACTTATTATGGCAATTTTAAAAGATGAAACCGTCGCTAATTTTTATCATTTGGCACAATCGTTGAATATGGATGTATTAGTAGAAATTCACGATAAGATTGAATTAGAGCGGGCACTGAAATTTTCTCCAAACATGCTTGGGGTTAATAATCGCAATTTAAAAACTTTGGTAACCGATTTAAATAACAGCAAAATTTTAGCCGAATTTATTCCCAAAAATGCCTTATTTATCTCGGAAAGTGGGATCTCTACGGCTCAAGACTTAAAACAAATCGCAGATTATGGTGCGAAAGCTTTTTTAATTGGCGAATTTTTCATGCGTCAAGAAAATGTTGAAATTGCACTAAGTCAACTCATTCATGCATTTCAAAATTTGGCTAAAAAATGAGTAACCATTTTGATTCCCAAGGGCGTCCCCAAATGGTGGATGTTTCAACGAAAAACAGCTCGTTACGCCGCGCAGTGGCAACGGCACGCCTGCGTTGCAGTCCGCAAGCTTTTGTCGCTGGTGCCCATGGCACCGCCAAAAAAGGAAATGTGATCCAAATTGCTGAAACTGCAGGCATTATGGCCGCAAAACAAACTGCCAATTTAATTCCCCTATGCCATAATCTACCCCTGCAATCGGTAAAGGTACAAATTCATGCCGAAGAAAACCATGCGGGTTGCTTTTTTATGATTCGCGCCGAAACCATAACTCAATCGGAAACTGGTGTTGAAATGGAAGCCTTAAGCGCAGCATCGATTGCCGGGTTAACTTTATATGATATGCTCAAAGCCTATGATAAAGCCATGCAACTTGAAAATATTCAACTTGAAGAAAAAACGGGTGGCAAATCAGGAGATTATTTCCGCCGATGACTGCGCTCACCCATGCCCAAGCCCTAACCGCAATTCTTGAACGATGCCCAATAATGCAATCCGAAAATATTCCGATTGCGCAGAGCATTGGTCGAATCCTAGCGCAAGATTTATCCGCGATGCATGCTAGCCCAAAAGCCACAATCTCGGCAATGGACGGTTTTGCCATCGCCATCGCCACATTGCAAAGCAAAAATCCCAAAAATCAAAGCCAAACCTACCCAATTATTGGCGAGAGTGCTGCCGGCAAACCTTTCCTGAAAACAGTTCCCCAAGGGAGCTGCATTAAAATTTTTACCGGTGCTTTATTGCCTGAAGGCACTGATCTTGTAGTAATTACCGAACAAGCTGATAATATAACGAGAAATCAATTGCGTTTGCAGCATTCGATAATCGACAGAATAGATCAGCGATATGTGCGTCATGCTGGGATGGATTTTACGCAAGGTGAAATTTGTTTGCCGAAATATACGAAGATAACAATTCGCGATCTTGCCTTAATGGCAGCGATGAATATCACTCATTGCCATGTTTTGCGCCAACCAAAAATCGCCATTGCCGCCACTGGCGATGAATTAATCCCCCTAGGAGATCTGCAAACAGATTGGACAATTCCCTCTTCTAACGATGTCGCTCTGGCAGCAATGTTCCCGCTTTATGGGGCTTTAATCACAAACTACACATGCGTTCAAGATAATAAGACTGCCCTAGCATCGTGGTTGCAACAAGCCTTGCCCGAAAATGATCTGATCGTGATGACCGGAGGGGTTTCCATTGGCGATTATGATTATGTTCCCGAAATCATGGCAAATTTACCGAGCTTTACCCCAATATTTCATGGCATCAACCTGAAACCCGGAAAACCTACCTTGTTTGGAATCTGTGGCGATAAACTACTTTTCGGACTTCCGGGCAACCCAGTATCCACTCTATTGGCTGCGATCTTACTGATCCTTCCAGCGATTGCCAAAATGCTCGCACAACCCACAGAGCTTACCAAGCAAAGTGTAATTTTAGCAAGCGATTTACCCAAAGAAGGCAACCGTACCCATTATCGGCGTGCGCAACTTCATTATCAAGAAGGAAAAATTTATGCAACTGCACTACAAATGCAGGATTCTGCCCAGCTAAAAAATCTCGCACGCGCCGATGGGCTTATTATTTGCCCTGCCAATAGCCGGGCAAAAAGCAAAGGCATGAGCGTAAATTTTATGCCCTTCCCCGCCCCTTTAACCCAATTCTAACAAAGAAACTAAATGATATCATTATGTTGCTGAACAATCATGACCTAATAATATAATCAAAAAAACAATATTTTCATCACGCAATATTTCTTGAATCTTTTTTTTGCAAAGCCTTAAAATTATGGCAAAACCTGAACTGCTTACCATTCTTCAAACCCGTTTATTTCTTCATCAAATTACCGATGAAGATGCGTTGGCTCGCTTGCTAAATACGCAAATTATCCCCGCTTATATTGGTTTTGATGCCACCGCAGATTCTTTACATGTGGGCTCACTAACCCAAATTATGTTGCTACGTTGGCTCCAAAAAATGGGCCATAAACCGATCATCCTGATGGGAGGGGGTAGTAGCATGATTGGAGATCCTTCAGGCAAGGATCGGCAAAGGCAAATGTTAACGCCGACAGAAATCTCGGCAAATATTGTTACCCTGCAAAAAATATTCGCAAAATACCTCCATTTTGGTACCAAAGATAATGATGCGATCATTGTCAACAATGCCGATTGGCTGTTAGAACTAAATTATATCGATTTGCTCCGCACTATTGGTCCCCATTTTAGCGTCAATCGCATGCTGGGTTTTGAATCGGTTCGGCTTCGCCTAGAACGCGAACAGCCCCTCAGTTTTTTAGAATTTAACTATATGGTTTTGCAAGCCTATGATTTCATGTTTTTGGCGCGTGATTATGGTTGCCGCCTTCAAATGGGGGGCTCTGATCAATGGGGCAATATTGTCAGTGGTATTGATTTAACCCGAAAAATGGCAAACATAGAAGTTTTTGGTCTCACCTCGCCCTTACTCACCACAGCATCCGGGGAAAAAATGGGCAAAAGCGCAAAAGGTGCAATCTGGCTTAACCGCGATAAATGCTCGGAATTTGATTTTTGGCAATATTGGCGCAATAGCCATGATGGTGATGTGGGCAAATTTTTACGATTATTTACAGAATTACCCTTAGATGAAATTGCACGGTTAGAAAAATTAGAGGGGGCGGAAATGAATCACGCCAAAATTATTCTTGCCAATCAGATCACCGCCCTATGCCATAATCCCAGCGCGGCAAATCAAGCCGAACAGATTGCCCAAAAACTCTTCAGCCAAGGAACCACCGACAGCAACATGGCAAGCTACACTGTAACCAAAACGGAATTAGAAATTGGCATAAAATTATTTCAGCTATTGCATTTATCAGGGCTTACCACCAACACCAGCGAGGCTCGCCGATTAATTAAAGGTGGCGGCGCGCGCATTAATAACGAAAAAATCGCAGACGAAAATCACATCATCACCTTAGATTCATTCAAAAATAACGAATTCAAACTCTCTAGTGGCAAAAAAAACCATATCTTAATTAATCTTGAATAGCGAAGCTACTTGTTATCGATCTCAATTAAGGCTTTTTCATCCGCACTGAGCACTAAAGAATCCCGTATTTTTTTTACAAACCCCGGTAAAATAACCTCAAGCGGTTTTATATCCACCTTAATATCATCTTCTTTACCAGAAATATGATACCCCACAGCAAACAAACCATCCCCCTCACCACCAATTAATAACGGACCTAAAATAGGAGTTTTGCCTAAAATACGGGTTAAAATGTAAAGAGGAATTGCATTGCCCTCAAGATCCACTGCGCTATTTTTAATATCAATCACCCCGCTACCGGTAATGCCTTGCGCCAAAGAATAAAGTCGCATATTTTCAATGATAATTTTTTTATCATCGTAGTAAAAATCGGCAAAAAATCCATCCATGCTAGAACCTCTCTTAATAATCGTAAAATTACCGGTAAAAATGGCAATAGCATCTAGCAGTTTGCTGAACCCCGGCATGTTATAAATCACTGCCTTGCCCATTTCCAGCCTGCCAGTATAGGTATCTTTCCCTGGCAATTTATTACTACTAAGTTTGATCACGGCCCCATCAATAACAGGATCCTCCTTCGCAATTTTTGTCAGCTTCCCCAGTGAATTTACCGCAAGGTTGAATGCCCCAAAATCATAACTATCTTTTTTATACTGAAAATTAATCAAATCTTGATTCTCATCGGGAACATCAAAGCTGGCTTGCTTTAAAATATCCCCATCAAAATTTAAGGTAAAAGTTGCATCTGCCAGAAAATGATGATCATCTTGCGAGCGCAGATAAATTTTTTCAACCACCCCTTCAATATCTGTAACAGCACCAACCTCACCCTCCTCTTGCGAAAGATGATTATCAACCCAAGAAATCCCTGATAAATCTGCCAACCGCGTCAAATCCAAAGCCGTTATTTCTAACAAAATATCCGCATCATCATTGGCTTCCACAATCGCATCCAAAACCATTTGATTGCGCTCGCCCCAACTAATATTAGGCAATGTTGCCAATACCTGCCCATTATTCAAAAATTTGATCTGCCCCTGCATGTCAATGCCCGCAAAATTCGCCTCAATTTCTTTCAAGAAAATCTCACCATCGGCGTGAACATCGCCTTGTATTTTGATAAAACCTTCCTGCCCAGCTTGTTTTTCAATAAATAAAGGGTGCAGAAAAATATCCACCGCTTGCATATTAATCTTGCCGGTTATTTTTCCTGGTTTCGCTGTAGGTTTTTGATACAATACATCAATATTCATCGCACCAGCGAAATCTTGCGCGAATGGCGAATAAAGATTTTCCAACATTTTGGTTGCACTTAAATTACCGTCCACGGTAATGATGCGTTGATCCCGATCCCCAAAACCTTCGCTCCAATTCACCGACAAAACCTCACCACCATGGTCAAAATTAAGCGTAAAATTTAAATCTTCATCGGTAACAACTAACTTACCCTTCCCACTCACCAATTCAAACCAGGAAAGCGCGAATTTTGTATCATATAATTGGCTCTCTACCTTTAAGGCCAAATGTTCAGATTCTGGATCCTCACTCAAAGCCACTTTCAGGGTAACTTGAGTAGAAGCTTTTCCCTCAATTTCTGAAAGAATTTCTTGATAATCTACTAAGCTCGGTGAATATTGTTCAGCAATTTCAAGCAGAAATGCCAATTTCGAATCAACGTCAAACTCGGCTTCCAAAAGCACTAAATCTTGCTGTTGCGCTTCTTGGTTATCCGTTAGATTAACCGCTGGTATTATTTCTGGCACGATTTTAACAATCCCCACCTTTGCCCCGGCAACAATATTTCCACCAGCATTTATCCCCTGTTCTATGATAAGATCTAGCCTATTTTCTGTGAAGCTTAAATGCCCTGCCACATCATGCATCAATGGCAGCCCATCATTAGGGTGCATTGCAAAATCTTGTGCTTCTCCAACTCCGGTTATCCCAACCAATTCAAGCTCGCGCATTGCATTAATTTTAGAATGTAACTGCCCCTGTAATAAGGCTATTTGTCCAGTTTTAATATTTCTCCCAGCCCATGCCCGAGTATCGGATGCAAAATGCGAAGGCCAATAGTCATATAAATTTTGAAATGGCAGATCTGTAATTTTATAATCCAGCTGAAAAGTCATTTTTGCTGATCCTTCTTGCTTAATTTGTAGCTGCCCCGACGCCTTCGCTCCAAGCTGATCTTGATAATAATCCAACTGATATAATTTTTGTTGATTGCGCGTAATCAATTCCCCTTCCAAACGCCAATGATCAATTGTAACCGTACTTGCATTCAACATGTGAATCTTACCAGCATCACCATAAAATTTAAAATCCATTTGGATTATTTTTCGATTAACAATCTTGCTACGAAAACCACCCGATACCAAAATATTTGTCCATACGGGGTCTTCTAAATATAATTTCGCAACCGAATAAAATGTTCGCAGATCCCACTGCACAACCGAACCTGTAAATGTTACATCACGCCCTACCCACAGATCACCCAAATAATCAAAATCCATTTGCGCAACAATCCGACCCACCCATTCTAGTTTGAAATTCATTTGATAATTTTTAACATTCGCCACCGGCTGTAGCTTTCCGGTAAAATGCAACGGGATATTAAAATAACTTAGCAATTTTGTGGTATCGCGATGCCGTGAAGTGATTTCTATATTTTCAGGCGGATTGATCTGTAACGCAAACTTAACTTCCGGACGTATCTCTTCACCTGCTGTGCCATAAAAAATATCGCCCTGCCACTCAACCACTCCACCTACAAATTTGATACCGTTAATTTCATTGGTAATATCTAACTTACCTTGAAAATTGCCATGCATACTGCCGAGCTGTTTTCCAACCCCAAAAATTCCCTGATAATACCGAAAATATCGCCCTGCTTGTGGATAAGAATAACGATAATCAATCTGGTTAAGTGTGTATGAAGAATCTACCTTCGGTAAATAAAGTTGATTTTGTAATTTTCTGATAATATTCATAATTTTCTTATCTTGCAAATAAGCCTTATGCGCTGAAAAATCCTGTACAATACTGTGATGAATTTTCCGCTCTACAATAACTTGACTGGCATTGCCGTAACGAGGCAATGTTTTCGCACGGAAAATATCTTCCGCATAATAGCGTACCTCCAACCTATCCACTGCCATAGCCAGGGTTTCATTGGTTGTGATCCGATTCGATAACGTAACATCGTGAAAAATAATATCTAAATTACTAACCTTTCTGGTGAGAACGATCTCCTTAATCTCTAAATACCATTCTTGATTAACAAGATTATACAACGCCACGAAAGCATCAGGCCTAACCCTAACTTCATCATATTGATTCTCGATCATATAAAATAGCAAGACAAACAACGAAAAAGTAATAAAATTGAGCAACCGCGAAACAAAACGTACAATCACATGAAATAATAATAACGCAATGGTGGCCTGATTATAGTGAGGAACAATAGGGGTGAATTTGCTAATCATAAATATTCGATGCTATGCTAGAGATCATAACGAAACGACGCAACAATAACCATCCTCCTGAATATATGCCCAACGCTAAACGACTATAACATGTAGCAAAATTTTTAGAAATGCCAAACAAACAAAGTAGAAAAAACATTATGTCTCTCATGCCTATATATCTTGCGAACAACAACTGTGATTATAAATCACTGATCACAGAATTTACCGATACAATCTTTAACCACAGCCCTTATTTAGCACAACTTAACCAACAAAATCCAGAGTGGTTACACAATATTTCTGGGCAAGATTGTGCCCAGAAACTAGAAAATGAGTTTTGCCATTGTATGGAAAATATCAAAAAATTACATCATCTTACCCGTGAGGATGATTTTATGCAACAAAGTCGATTATTGAAAAAACAAGCTTCTTTTTTGATTGCCATCGCCGATATTTCTACCCATTGGGATTTTTCCCGCATCAGCCAAGCTTTAACAGAAATGGCAGAATTGCTGATTAATGAATGTTTAATTTTTGCCTTAAAACAAAATGCTGAGGAAGATAAATTATCCACACTCACGCAAGATGAGTGCGGATTTGTGATCATTGCTCTTGGAAAACTCGGTGCTGGCGAACTTAATTATTCCAGTGATGTTGATTTATTGTTCTTATATGATCCAGCAAAATTTCCCGATTCTTTAGGCCCAACCCGACCCGAGCGTATCGGGCAAAAAGTTCAGTATTTTTCGCATTATCTTGTGCGTTTACTAGATGAGCGTAGTCATGGCGGTTACCTGTTTCGTACTGATTTGCGCTTACGCCCCAACCCTTCCGCCACCCCACCGGCGATGACGATTGAAGCTGCCTTAATTTACTATGAAAGTATTGCCCGTAACTGGGAACGTATTGTGATGATTCGCGCTCATCCAATGGCGGGTGATTTAACGTTAGGCTATGATTTTATCCAGAATATCTCGCCCTTCATTTGGCGAAAAAACCTTGACTACACTGCGCTTGAAGATATTTATCATGTGCAACAGCAAATTGGTGATCATCATAATTCACGAGATGATTTTCTTGGCTATAACCTAAAAACCGGCATGGGCGGTATTCGTGATTGTGAATTTTATATCCAGCTTTTACAACTTTTATGGGGTGGCAAATATCCTAAATTACGTGGGCGTTCAACTTTGAAGACTTTGGAAACTCTCCATGAATTAGACTTTGTCAATTCTGAAACCTTTACAGACTTAAATCATGCTTATCCTTTTTTGCGCTCGCTAGAACATCGCTTGCAAATGCAGAATGATTTACAACTGCAAATCTTGCCGAATACGGAAATTGATTTCGAAAAATTTGTCTATTTTTCTGGCTTTGAAAATACCGAAACCTTCAGAAAAATATTACAAGAAACCATGCACAAATGTCATCATCATTCCACAAGTTTGCTTCATCTTTTTATCCACCCAAACCAATCAAATCTTACCCAAAATAAAGATTATCCTAATCAAAATATTCCCAATCAAAAACTTATTCAATCGCTAAACGGTATGAATTTCAAAGAAACAGATACGATCTTAAATACTGTTCTTCATTGGCAAAACGGCACCTTACGCGCCACAGCAAGTGAACGTGCCCGCGAAATTTTGCATAAATTATTACCCGATTTGTTGCAAAGTTTTTCCGATACTCTTAACCCTAATCAAGCATTTTTTGCTTTCGACAAATTCTTAACCTCATTGCCTTCGGGCATGCAATTATTTTCACTTTTCCTTGCCCACCCCACCTTAATGCGCGTTATTGCCGATATTATGGGCAATGCCCCAGGGCTTGCCAAAATGCTTGCAGCACGTCCAGCCTTAATGGATATTTTTTTGCATGATTTGGAAATTCCACAAAATTTACCCGAAGCCCAAAATACCCTAACCGTAGCTTTGCAAAATATTGATAATTATGAAACGATTCTATCGCAAATTCGTGATTTTACTCATGAACGACAATTTAATATTGGTTGTCATCTGTTAAATGGCACCCTTTCTACCACCAAAGCCGCCAGTGGGCTTAGCCTGATCGCTGAGGCTAATATTCATTGTTTAGCAGAAATTGTTTGGCAAAATTTTGCAATTCAGCATGGAATTTGTGGTAATTTTGCCATTATCGCTATGGGAAAATTTGGCTCTGGCTTATTATTACCTGATTCTGATCTAGATTTAGTTTTTCTGTATGAAAGCTCTGAGAGTTCTGATGGCAAAAAAAGCCTATTTCCAACTACCTATTATGCTAAATTCTTTCAACGATTATTAACGGCCCTTACAGTCAATACCGCATGTGGCGAACTCTACGAAGTGGATTTGCGTTTGCGTCCTTGGGGAAGTGATGCCCCGATTGCCCAAAGCCTACAACAATATCAAAATTATTATCAAAATGAAGCCCGTTATTGGGAGAAATTAGCGTTAAGCCGAGCCCGCGTTATTTGCAATCAGGGCGACCTAAAATCTAAAATTACGAAAACCATCAAACAAATTCTTACCCAAAATGAAATGACGGAAAATTACCGCCAAAAAATTACTCAAATCCGTAATTTAATTGCAACGCAACATAAAGATACCGGTAATTTCAATATTAAATATAAGCGCGGAGGGCTGATTGACTTAGAATTTACACTGCAAGCTCTCTATCTACAAGCTCTTAAACATGGTGATATTGATATTTGTTATGATTATCACCAAATCATTTCCTGCCTTGCCACACAAGAATATCTCTCACAACCCCAAGCGAAAACCCTACATTACGCCCTGGATTTTTATATCACCATGCAAGCCGCACTCCGCCTAACAGATCTTACCCAAAGCAAATTACAAAAAACTGATAAAGATTTGACAATGTTAGCAAAAGCTACAAACCAAAAAAATTTCACTGATTGCAGAAATATGTGTACTAAGGTAGAAAAAGATGTTACTTATATATATAATAGGTTTATTATCGAATCAAAAAATACCGAATAAAAAATAAGAGGAACCCATTCAATGAACTTAAAAATTGGACAACTAGCCCCAGATTTTAAATTACTTGCTATTGGCAATTTTATTACAGATCATGACTCTCAAAAAAACAACACCCCTAACCCACTTCGCCATATTACAAACTTGGCAAATTACAAAGGGAGCAATGTGATTATTTTCTTTTACCCACAAAATAATGCCCCTGGTTGCACTCAGGAAATCTCTGATTTTCGTGATCTGCAACCCGATTTCCACCACCATCACTGCCATATTATCGGCATATCCCCTGATGAAATCTTCTCACATAAACAATTTATCCAAAATTTTAATCTTAATTATCAACTGCTTTCTGATCTCAATAGCACGGTAGCAAAAAAATATGGTATAAAAACATGTAATGATGGCTTCTTAGAACGCACAACCTTCCTTGTAGATAGTTTTGGCATGATTCGGAATATTTGGCGCGACGTTCAGGTTGAAAAACATGCCAAAGAAGTCTTGATAACCCTAGAGTTAATGCATCTTGCTACCCCCCGCGGAAATATTGATAAACGCAAGGCCAGTACCCGTAAACTTTTCGGCACCCGTAAACTTTCTGGTACTCCCTTTCCCGGTACCAAAAAACTTTCTGGTGCCCCCTTTCCCGGTGCCCGTAAACTTTTCGGTACCCGTAAACTTTTCGGTGTTAATTTTTCCGGTGCCCCAAAACCTTCCGCTACCCCTACACTCTTAAGACAAAAACATCATTAGCTCTGCAAAATAAATTTTTAGAGCGTTACTGAAAAACAATATGATGCTGTCATTAATGCTGTTATTGTCTTTACCCTAAGATAACCGCCTTCTTCTGCCCGATTTTTTCCGAGCGATATCAGTTTCCATTTGTGCTACCGACTTATTGCTAGGCACCCGAGCAGCACCAAAAATAGTTTCAATTTTCTTACGTTCTAATCCTTGAAAAATTTTAGAATTCTCTTGCAATGCATGATACATCGCACCAACATGATGCGATGTTGAGCCACAACAACCACCAATAATTGTTGCCCCGGCATCGCGCGCCATAACCGCATAATCACGCATTAATTCTGGCGTGCCGTCAAAATGAATTTTTCCCTCTTTAAATACCGGCAACCCACAATTAGATTTCGCAATCACTGGCAAATCACCTGCATGTTCAAGCAAACCTTTCAAAGTAAGCAGCGAATCACTAAAACCCAAACCACAATTAAACCCAATTGCCACCGGTTTTGGACTTAAAGCTTGGGCGTAACGGCAAAATTCTTGCTCACTTACTCCCATCATGGTTTTGCCATTCATATCAAAAGAAAGAGTTATACAAGCAGGAATTTCTGCCCTGATCGCCGCCTGATAAGCAGCATCTACCTCATCCAAAAGCGACATGGTTTCAATCCATATTAAATCAGCTCCTCCGGCCTTTAACCCAATAATTTGCTGATAAAACAATTCTTCAGCTTCTGCTTTGCTCATCGGTCCCATCGGTTGCAATAATTCACCCAAAGGACCCACCGAACCACCAACCAGACGTAGAGAATCATCGGTAATGCTTCCCTTCAAACGACAATCAGCAATGGCTTCTTTTGCCAAAGATGCCGCAAATTGATTTAATTCATGCACTTGATTCTCTAATTTATGCAATTTAAGGCGTGCCGCGCTACCACCAAAACTATTCGTTAAAATAATATCTGAGCCCTCTTCAAGATAGGAACGATAGATTGTTTTTATCTTTTCTTTTTGTGTTAAATTCCATAATTCTGGCGAATCTCCGCTTTGCAAGCCTTGCACAAACAGCGACGTGCCCATGGCACCATCCAACAAAACATAACCGCGTTTTTGATGCGTAACGGTAATAAAATCACAAACAAATTGGCGTTGTTGCAACAATGAATGCTGTGCAGAAATTCTTGTAGACTCAGTATCTGACATTTATATTTTTGAACCTTTTGTTACCGAAAAAATGATACTTTTCTCCCCCAATTCACGAAAGTAGCCTAACATATTTGGGAGCAATAAGCAAAGGAGGCTCTCATAAAATTGGAATCAATGATTTTGAGGTTACAATTACAGACAATTTAGGAAGCAAAGTTTCATAGGCTTGAATGTCCAAAACTCGAAACCTGCTGATTTGCACCTGACTAAGTGCAAATAAATCTATATCTTCAAACCATTGCAAATTCGATATGATTCGATAAATACGCTTGTATTTTTCAACAGCTTCCACTAGCCTACGGTCTGAGTCTTAACAATGCCTCGGCTCTACCTTATCGAAGCAACCTTACAAACTTATCGAGGAAAACTTAACAAACCGAGGCAAGCTGGCAAAATATCTAGAATGCCTTGATTATGGTCTTTTTACCAAGGCTTTGCTTTCTAGATAGAAAAATCTTCATAAAAATCTGTTATACCATTGCAAAACTCCTCTTCTTCTATCAATCATAGACCTGTTCATGGTTGGCTATCGATTCATAAACCGGCAGCTGTTACCTCAACCCATATTGTCTCGCAATTGCGTTTTTTACTGAACATAAAAAAAATTGGACATGCAGGAACCCTAGACCCTTTTGCCACAGGTGTGTTGCCATTAGCGATTGGCGAGGCAACGAAAACGATTTCATATTTGCAAGACAGCCAAAAAACTTATCTCCTCAGCATCCGCTTTGGTGAAGAGCGCGACACTGATGATTGTAATGGAAATATTACTGCGCAATCTGAAAATCGCCCTACACTTGCAGATTTGGCCGCGATTCTCCCAGATTTCCAAGGCAATATTCTGCAAACACCTCCCCCCTTCAGTGCAATCAAAGTTAATGGCAAACGTGCTTATGCAATGGCACGTGCCGGCGTTGATTTCACCCTGAAACCCCGTTTCATTACCATTGATAAGCTTACTTTACACGGAAAAGATAAAAATGGTGATATTTTGCTTGAAGTTCGTTCGGGAAAAGGGGCTTATATGCGAGTTTTAGCGCGTGATCTCGCACGAAAATTAGGGTGCTATGCACATTTAGCTGCTCTAGAACGAACAAAATGCGGAATCTTTACCTATGAGAATAGCTTTTCGCTGGACTTTGTAGAAAAAATGATGCATACAGCAGGTATCAACGCTATACTGCGTCCGTTACAAATAGTGCTAGCCGGTATCCCGGCATTATATGTAACAACCCAGCAAGCCACTACCTTAAAATATGGGAATGGGATTGTGGCAAGTGAGTGTCGTTTCTTGGTTTATCCGTATAACCAAATCATGACCGATGGTGATTTTTTAGATCATGTTGTGTATTTGGTGATGACAGGAAGTCAAGAGGCTCTTGTGCCTGTTGGATTTGCAATTTACCGCCAAGGAAATATCTTACCGAAGCGGATTTTTAATATTAAAACAAATGATACCGAAATGTGATGAAAGTATCCGTTATATGACCATTACCAATGAAGACAAACAAGAATTAATCAAAACCCATGCGCGTAGCGATAAAGATACAGGTTCTGCGGAAGTGCAGATTGCGATCTTAACAGCGCGGATCAAAGACCTAACCGAACATCTAAAGATTCACAAAAAGGATTTCCATTCTCGCCGTGGGTTGTTAAAGATGGTAGGACAACGTAGGAAGCTTTTAGATTATCTTAATAAGAAAAAAGCTTCACGCTATCAAGAAATCATCCTGAGACTAGGTTTGCGTCGTTAAGACCCCACTTTAATCTTTGATTTTTATAGCAATTTTTAATAGAGACAAGCAAGGAATATAGAATTAGATGTTTAATATCTCAACACAGGAAACGGAAATTGGAGGCCGCAAGCTTTCATTAGAAACTGGTTTGATTGCGCGCCAAGCCGATGGCGCTGTCAGAGTTCGTTATGGTGGTACTGAAGTGTTATGTACCGCGGTAAGCTCTAAAACTCCCAAAGTAGATTTAGATTTTTTTCCATTAACAATCCAATACCAAGAAAAAGCTTTTGCTGCTGGCAAAATTCCTGGTGGATTCTTCAAGCGTGAAGGACGCCCTAGCGAAAAAGAAGTGTTAACGTCGCGATTAATTGATCGCCCGATTCGCCCTCTTTTTCCCAAAAATTTTTTCAACGAAACCCAAGTTGTTTGTACCGTATTGGCTCATGATCTCGAAAATAATCCTGATATTCCAGCCTTAATTGGTGCTTCTGCCGCGCTCTCATTAGGTGGGGCACCCTTTATGGGACCCATTGGTGGCGCGCGCGTGGGCTATATTGATAATAAATTTGTTATTAATCCCACCACCGCACAAATGCTCAAAAGTCGTTTAGATTTACTAGTTGCCGCAACAGAAGAGGGCGTGCTTATGGTAGAATCTGAAGCCCGCGAGCTTTCAGAAGAAACGATGCTAGAGGCCGTTGTTTTAGGTCATGAAGCTTGTAAACTTGCAATTAAGGCCATTATTGCCCTGAAAAAAGATGCCGGTAAGCCCGCATGGGAAGTGCCTGTAGATGCTGTTTCAACGCCATGGGAGAAAATAGTGCGTGATACAACGGAAAGTAAATTTCGGGCTGCCTATAAAAAAACCGACAAACAAGAACGTGCAACTTTGTTAGAAACGATTCGCACCGAAGCGATAGAAGCAATCGGTGAAATCCCGGCTGATAAAGTCGCGCAAGCTGGCTTGGTGGTGAAAAATTTAGAAAAGGATATCGTGCGTAGTGATCTTTTAGAAAATGGGCAACGCATTGATGGTCGGGCCACCGACGAGGTCCGCAAAATTGATTCCCGTGTCGGTATTTTGGAACGCTCCCATGGTTCCGCTTTATTTACCCGCGGTGAGACCCAAGCCCTTGTGGTAAATACTTTAGGTAGCGGACAAGATCAACAAATTATGGATGCGCTCGATGGTGAATATAAAGAAGATTTTATGCTTCATTATAATTTTCCACCCTATAGCGTAGGCGAAGCCTACCCAATGCGCCCACCCGGGCGTCGTGAAATTGGGCATGGCAAATTAGCATGGCGGGCAATTCGCCCTTTGCTTCCTGCGAAAGAAAAGTTTGGCTATACAATTCGCATTGTCTCCGAAGTCACCGAATCTAATGGTTCTTCTTCTATGGCAACCGTTTGTGGCACCTCTTTGGCATTAATGGATGCTGGTGTCCCCTTAAAATGCCCCTGTGCTGGCATTGCAATGGGGTTAATTAAAGAAGGTGAAAAATTTGCCGTGCTTTCTGATATTCTTGGTGACGAAGATCATTTAGGTGATATGGACTTTAAGGTAGCTGGAACGAAAAATGGAATCACTGCCCTACAAATGGATATTAAAATCACTTCCATTACGCGTGAAATTATGGAAATTGCCTTAAAACAAGCCAATCAAGGGCGGATGCATATTTTGGGTGAAATGTCGAAAACATTAACAGCTCCCCGAAAAGGAATTTCTAAATTTGCACCCACATTAACCACAATTACCATCGCCAAAGATAAAATTCGTGATGTTATTGGTACTGGTGGTAAAGTTATCCGTGAAATTTGCGAGACAACTGGTGCAAAAGTTGATATTGAAGATACTGGCATCGTTACGGTTTCAGCCCCCGATGATGATAGTGCTCGGCGGGCTTTAGAATGGATTGAAGGCATTGTTTCTGTGCCAAATGTTGGTGAAATTTACAAAGGCAAAGTCGCACGCATTGTAGATTTTGGTGCTTTTGTTGAATTTCAATTCAACAGTGAAGGTTTGGTGCATATTTCCGAAATTGTTACTGACCGTGTCAATGTCGTCACCGATTATTTAAGTGAGGGTCAAGAAATTTTCATCAAATGCATTGGCATTGATGATCGAGGCAAAGTTCGCCTTTCCATGCGTGTTGTTGATCAGAAAACCGGTGAGGATATTGAAGATACACTTCCCAAACGTCAACCTCCTCCCGGACGCGGTGGTGATGACCGACGTGGCGGTGGCTTCCGTGGTGGCGGTGGTGACGATCGACGCGGTGGTGGCGGCTTCCGTGGCGGCGGCGATGATCGACGTAGTGGCAGTGATGATCGACGTGGTGGCGGCTTCCGTGGCGGCGGCGATGATCGACGTAGTGGTGAGAAACGTGGCGGTGGAAAACGCTACTAAAACGCTACTCCTAAATTTGGTGCTCTCGCTACAAATATTTTTTGTAGCGAGCAGCTCTGCAGAACATCTTAACGCACAACACCTATCCCCTTTTCTAACAACCATTACCAAGATTAACACGAATAACATTTTCACCTTAAAAGATGGTCGTGAAATTCAGCTTGCAGGAATTTTAATCACAGAAAATGGTGCACAACATCTGCAAAAACTTCTCCATAATAATCAGGTACAAGTGCATGTTTTTAAAAAACAATTTAATGATAATTTACCATTAATAGTCGATATTGAACTTTTTCCGAATTTCTTTTTAATTGCTGAATTGTTAAAATCAGGAAATGCACTTATGTTTCCTTTTGCAATCTCACCAATGGATGCCGAATTTTTACGGAAATTAGAAGCAATGGCTGCAAAGAAAAACATAGGAATTTGGAATGAAACCCAATATTCCCCAATAATTTCCGCCGATGCCACTACCGATTACCTAGGGCAATATAAAATTATCCGCGGCATCATTATCAAACATGATGAACATAAAAAAACTGTCTATCTGAATTTTGGCCATGATTGGCGAAATGATTTTACGGTACGTTCACCAAAAAAGCTTTTCGCTGAAATTGTGAAAATTAATCACTGGGGAAAAAATCTAACCGGCGTTGAAATTATTTGCCGTGGTACTTTACATAATTTTTACGGTCCCGCAATCGATCTGCACCATGCCGGACAATGCCATATCCCTTAAATCATTACCCAATTCCCACTCTCACTCCCTCAAGAGCTTTCAGGGCTTTAATCAATCCCGGCGAGAGGTTATATCGCCCGGAAAGTGCAAGAGTAACAAGCCGATTATCAATCGGAAATTGTAATTCGATCTTCCCCAAACCCTGCTTAGAAAAATCTTGTAAAATTTCAGAAATTGTCGCAAGCCATTCCTGCCCCGTAAAGCAAAGCCTTACTTGCATAATCGCTTGCGTAAGATTTGCATCTAAAAGTTCGATATGCTTTAGCCGCAGGCGTAAACTCTCTTCATTTTGCAATGATTTGTTAAGATAAGTTTCTGCTTTAATTAAAAGTGGCTGTTGCCCATCCAATAAAAGTTGCGCCTCAGTTAATTGCTCCTCAAAAAACGCCAATTCAAAAATTCCACTCAGATCAGAAAATTCTACAAACGCCATACGTTTTCCCGTTTTCGTACGAATTTTCCGAATATTGCTCGCAATCCCCACCAAAGCAATCGTGCCCCCCTTACAAGATGCCAAATCTTTTGCCTCAGTAATCCCTAAGCTGGTAATCACCTCACGATAAGGCGAGAGCGGATGGTCACTTAAATAAAACCCGATTGCCTCCATTTCATGCTTCAACATCTCATGATGCCCCCACGCGCTCACCTCGGGTAGAATCGGAGGGGGCGGTTTTGCGGTTTCACTATCGAAAAATAGATTATTTTGCATAGAGTTTTGTTCAGAAAAACAAGTTGCCGCATGCCCTAAAATCACATCAATCGCTTCGAAAGCTTGAGCGCGATGAGCCGTTAATTGATCAAAAGCACCTGCTTTTACCATCGTCTCCAACATTCGCCGATTCAACTTTAGCTCACAATTGCGCGCAGCAAAATCTACAAGGCTTGCGTAATCACCGCCCTGGTCGCGATTATTG
Source organism: Alphaproteobacteria bacterium (assembly GCA_965206365.1). GTDB lineage: Bacteria > Pseudomonadota > Alphaproteobacteria > JABAAW01 > JAHZMA01 > CBDBJL01. The sequence goes on along the minus strand of CBDBJL010000025.1, from coordinate 7,578 downwards.
ATCATCGCCTGCACAATATCTGAGCCAACATTTTTCAAAGCTGCCAAAGCATAACGTAAAGAATTTACTTGTTCCCCAAGCGAGAATCCAACCTGTGATTGATTAATATCTGGCGATAAAAAAACAATCCCCTGCTGTTGCATGGTATTTTTATATTGTGCAATTTTTGTCGTATTCTGCATTTCATACGAAAGCATAACCGCATAATATTCTAACGGGTGAAACTGTTTCAACCATGCGGTTTGATACGACACCAACGCATAAGCCGCCGCATGTGATTTATTAAACCCATAACCAGCAAAGGCTTCCATCTCATTAAAAATTTCTTGCGCTTTCGTTTTGCTAATATGATGAGTTTGTTGGGCACCTGCAATAAAAAATTCACGTTCTGCCTTCATCTCTTCTTGATTTTTTTTCCCCATAGCACGGCGTAGCTTGTCTGCATTCCCTAAGCTATAATTCGCCAATTTTTCTGCCATCTGCATCACTTGTTCTTGATAAACCGGAATGCCATAAGTTTCTGCCAAAATTGATTCTAACAAAGGATGCAAATATTTTACCTGTTGATGCCCATTTTTACGAGCATTGTAAAGTGGGATATTTTCCATAGGACCTGGACGGTAAAGCGCTACTGCAGCAATTAAATCTTCAAATCGATTGGGTTGCATATTCCGTAATACATCGCGCATCCCCGTAGATTCAAGCTGAAACACACCAAAACTATCCCCCCTTGCCAGCATGTGATAAACCGGTTTTGCATCCAACGGAATTTGATTAATATCAATCATAATATTTTTCGTATCCGCAACCATAGCCATCGTCGCATGAATCACACTTAGGGTCCGCAATCCCAAAAAATCAAATTTAACCAATCCTGTGCGTTCAATATGTTTCATATTAAATTGCGTGGCTGGCAAAGATGCATCGCTACCATCATGATAAAGTGGAACAATCTCTTCCAAAGGCTGGTTGGCAATAACAATGCCCGCCGCATGGGTTGAGGCATGGCGATACAACCCTTCAAGTTCAGTGCTTAATTCAAGCAATGTTTTTACTTCGCCTTGCTGATCACGCATATTCACCAAAGCTTCTATCGCATACTTCCCTTGAAGTAATGGAGCAATCTGCGAGGTGAAATCCGGGATTAATTTAGAAATCCGATCTACCAACCCATAGGGTAGGCCCATCACTCGACCAACATCACGCACACAGGCGCGTGGTTTTAAACTTCCAAATGTAATAATTTGTGCGACTCGATCCTGCCCATAAATATCACGAACATATTCAATCACTTCGTTGCGCCGATCCTGACAAAAATCAATATCAAAATCAGGCATCGACATCCGTTCAGGATTTAAGAACCGTTCAAATAATAACCCCCATCGAATCGGATCTAAATCTGTAATCTGTAAAACCCAGGCTACCAACGAACCCGCTCCCGAACCACGCCCAGGACCTACAGGAATATTTTGTTTTTTTGCCCACCGAATAAAGTCCGCAACAATTAAAAAATAATCCGCAAAACCTTTATCGATAATAATTCCTAACTCGTAATCTAACCGCAGCCGATAATTTTCTACAATCATCGGATAATTTTTTTTGGCATGCTTTGGCAAAACTTCATGATTTAATCTATGTTCTAATCCAGAATTTGAAATTTGCGTAATAAATTCACGCTCGCTTTTTCCATCAAGCCCATGATATTTAGGCAAAGTAACCGATTTATCTTCTAAAAGAAAATGACATCTTTGGGCAATAAAAACCGTATTTTCTATGGCTTCAGGCAGATCTCGAAACAAATTCTGCATCTGTTCTGGGCTTTTCAAGTAATATTCGCCCTGTTTACTTTCATTTTCCAAAATTCCGGTCTTACCAGTGGCAATCCCGCGTAAAACCGCATAGGCAAGATGATGATTGCGTTCGGCATAATAACAATGATTGGTTGCAACAATCGGCAATTGATACCGATAGGCCAAATCTAACATTGCCGATTCAAGTTTTTTTTCTACTACGGTTTGATGGCGAGTCAATTCAATGTATAATCTGTCGGTAAATGCCTCAGCAAGCTGGCGCAAATTCTTTGTAGCAGCCTGTTGCATCATAATCTGTTGCCCCAAAAAACCCGAAGCCCCACCTGTCAGCAAAATCAACCCTTGATGGTGAGCACATAATTTTTCTAGGCTGATCGGCATCCGCCCTTGCAAATAATATTGCGAACTTAAATGGCATAAATTCTTATAACCTTGCGAGTTTTGTGCCAAAAGCGCAACTGAGGCACAGGGAACATGTGAGGCGGGAATTTCCACATCCGATAACGCAATATCCAGAGTGATGCCTAAAATCGGTTGAACGCCACATGTCATTGCATTTTGCGTAAATTCTACCGCGGCAAACATATTATGATGATCGCAAAGCGCAATCGCCGGAGTTTGATATTGTTGGCAATATTGCATCATCGCCGAGATCCGAAGCGCGCTTTCTAGCATCGAGCAAGAAGTAGAGCTTCGCAAATGAATGAAACTACTCATTCCACGCTCACATTTATTCGCGTAAATATCCCGTTTCTAAAGCGGATTGAAAAAACCAACTCTCAAAACTCTCGGCAAAAGAACGGTAAAAGAAAATATCAAAACCATCCTCATCACCGGAAACCAATAAGCTGATCCCGTGTAAAGTGGTCTGAAAAACTTGTGGTTGCTCGCGCAAATCAACCGATATACCTTTGCTTAAAACATAAGCAGCTTTTTTACCATAGACCCTGATACCCACACGACCATAACTTTGATCACACACCAAAGCTTCTTTAGAAGTTAAATCAACTGCAATCGGATGCCTGGAAACCAACATTGCTTTTTGCGGTGCCATCCATAAAGCCCGCACTGGATTATCGCCTGACCCTTTAATAATTTGGTTAGGTTCTTCGGGCAAAGTTACACCAATTTGGCTTTTAAGTTTCCGATTAATACTGTTAAAATTATGAGCAAAGCCATGAACTTCAATCTTGGTAAAATCAGAAACATCCTGAATTCTGATCCCGTAACCCCCATCTACACCTTTAATTTGTTGTGGGAAAAGCCGCTTAACCATGAAGTTTCTCTCCTTTTGGATCATAGAAAATGGGATCACAAATTTCTGCTTCCGACTTTAAATCCCGAACAAAATCTTGCACAATCACAATTTGCCCATGCCGTTTTCGCCCATTACTTACCAAACCCAGTGCCACATACCGCTCTAAAGCCACCGAATAGGCTGAAGAGGTTACCCGCCCAATTGCTGTAGAACTATCCTTCCCTAAATTAGGCGACATAATCACCGAACCACCCCGAATTGAACGTTTTTGCGGATGCACTTTAAGCCCAACAAGCTGACCACGATTATCATCCATTAACCCTTCACGCATCATTAAAGGCTGCCCAATAAAATATTTATCCTTCGCAGCCATACCATGCAACCCGACATCATGCAAAGTTGTATAACCGCGCATTTCTTGCCCGGCAATATGCCCCTTTTCAATCCGCAATGAACCCAAAGCTTCGGTACCATAAGGCACAATATCTTTGTCGCCTACTTTCATAACCATTTTCCACAACACCAAACCGTAACGAGCCGGTGTATGCAATTCATAAGCCAGCTCTCCCGAGAAACTAATGCGCATAACTCGTACCGGAATATCGCGACAAAACAGATCACGAACCCCCATAAAAGGTAGATTTTCATTCTCAACATTATCAAACAATTTCTCTAGGATTGTTCTTGCCAAGGGCCCACTCAGTGCCATTGCCGCCCATTGATCAGAAACCGAGCTGACCCGCACTTTCAATTCTGGCCAAATAACAGCAAGATAATATTCCAAATGCCGCATCACTGCACCCGCACCTGCGGTTGTTGTGGTCATATAAAAAAGATCCTTATCGATACGAGCACATGTACCATCATCAAAAATATGCCCATCTTCACGAAGCATAACCCCATAGCGCGCTTTACCAATTGGAAGTTTTAAAAATTTATTTACGTAGACCCGATTTAAAAATTCAGCTGCGTCCGGCCCCGCAATATCAATTTTGCCCAATGTTGAAACATCACACAGCCCCGCAAAATTCCTAACTTTGCGCATTTCATAAATATAGGCCTCATTAATATTACGCCCATGTTGACGATAATAACGCGGACGCATCCAAAGCCCAGCCTCAACCATCGAGGCATGATGATCACGATGCCATGAATCCATAGGCGTTAACCTCGTCGCTTGTGAATGGGTTGAGCGAAATGAACCGGCAAACGCACCCATACTCACTGGCGTAAAAGGCGGGCGATACGTTGTCGTGCCAACTTCAGATAAGGGCAACCCACGCGATTGTGCCAAAATTCCCGAAATATTTAATGTACTGATTTTGCCTTGATCTGTTGCCATCGCTGCTGTCGTATAACGTTTGGCATGTTCGGAAAAAATATAACCTTCTTGAACCGCTTGATGCAAATCTTGCGCAGTAACATCATGTTGGAAATCTACAAATTTCTTTACCTTCCTTGATGCTGGCACTTCCCAAAGTGGAGTTTCTTTAGATGCCGGGTGATTTTGTTCAATTTTTGGCAATTGGATTTTCGTTCTTTTGCCAATACTCGCAAGCGCACGTTCCACCGCTTTTTGACTACTTACGATCACCGCTTTAATGCCATGCACCCCACAACAATAACCTGCTGCCCCAAAAGGCGAGCCTTGCGGTGGCAATAATGTATCCTGACTAATCTCAACCTTATCCCCTAAATGGCAAAATAAATGCACATTCGGCGTAACCCCTCCCGATACTGCAAGCAAATCTGCCGGAATTACCTGAGAATTTTTGCTAAGTTTCCCCGTTTCACTATCGAAAGAGCGCACTTCAACCGATTTTACCGCTCTTTTACCCTTAGCTTTGCTAATAACGGCACTACAATAAACATCAATTCCTAACTCTCTGGCTTGATCCACAAGCTGAGTACGACCACGAATATCAACAATACTCACATGCAAATCATGCATACGCAGATCAAACGCAACCTGATAAGCCGTATCATTATTCGTAAACAAAACCGCATGTCGGTCACACGGCAAAACTGCATATTCATTGATATAACGTTGCACCGCACTTGCAAGCATAATCCCGGGCAAATCATTATTGCCAAATACCAACGGACGTTCAACTGCCCCGGTTGCCATAATAATCTGTGAAAAATAAATTTTCCACCGCCTTTCATAAGGAATTCCATAGGGCGTTGGCAAAATATTCTCGTCATGATGCGAAGCCACATGCACACTATGATGCCCCACCCGTTCAACAACACCGGCAATATTGCCATCATAAAGCCCAAACACCGTACTGGCAGGCAATAAAGTAACATTTGCCATATTTTTCATTTTATTCAGAATATACAAACCCCATTCATAAAGAGGTAGATCATCAAGCTTATCTTTGCTGCCAATCAACGAACTCCCCATGGTGAAATTTTCATCCACCAAAATCACCTGCGCACCCTTTAAGGCTGACATATAGGCTGACCATAAGCCCGCGGGCCCTGCGCCCACAACCAAGATATCCGTATGTGCGTGCATATGTTCAAAATAAGCATTATCATCTGTACTTGCCCCATAGCCTAGCCCAGCTTTGCGACGAATAATTTTCTCGCAAAACATCCAAAATTTGGTATTACGCATAGGCCCCATAAAGGTTTTATAGTAAAATCCAGCCCCTAAAAATCTTGAAAACAAACCATTAATAGCCCCAAAATCATAACGTAGCGAAGGTGAGGCATTTTGACTGCGCGCTTGCATGCCCGCATATAAACGCTGAGTGGTAACCCGACTATTGGGAATTCGAAATGCTGGTTTTCCTAATTCAACCAAACCGTTGGGTTCTTCGCTGCCGGCAGTGTAAATACCACGCGGACGGTGATACTTGAAAGAACGCCCAACCAACCGCACATCAGAGCCCAATAATGCCGAAGCCAAACTATCGCCCGAATAACCGCTATAACGTTTGCCATCAAATGTAAACGGCAATATCTGAGTGCGATCAATCAAACCACCATTTTCTAACCGCCGCATTAGGATTCCCCCGCATTCGATAATTCAGATTTTGAGGTTTCAGGTTTTTCTGCCTTCGATGACCCCTGGGATGATGACCCACCCGAGGAAAATAAAGTGCTTCCATACATAATATGAGTTTGCGTATCGCGAACCACTTCAATAAATTGCCGACATCCTCCAGAATGTTGCCAAATTTCCTTATGTTTGCCAATTGGATTGTTTCTAAAAAAACATAATCCACCCATTTTTTTGGATTAGACATATTCAGTTCTGGGTATTTTGATTGCGCAACACTATCACCATCATAGGTGAATTCTAGGCTATCACGCAATCCGCAAAGTGGACATTTAATTCTCATCTTTAATGCATTCTTGGTACAGGACCAACTCCCTTTTCATCTAATTGTTTTCCTTCAGCAAAACGCTCAATATTCATTGCTTTATTTAATTCATGGGCAACATCATTGGCAATGGTATGGGCAAAAACATAACCCGATGCCGGCGCCGCTTTAAATCCACCATAGCACCACCCACAATTAAGATAAAAATTCTCATAGCGCGTTGGGCTAATAATTGGGCTACCATCCATACTCATATCCATAATTCCGCCCCAACTGCGCAATAATCTTAATTTTGCAAATTGTGGGAACATGGCTAAACCTTCTGTAATCACCTCATCCACTGTTGGTAAATTGCCCCGTTGTGCATAGCTATTATAACCATCTAAATTACCCCCAAATACTAAGGAACCTTTATCAGACTGACTAATATAAAAATGCCCGGCACCAAAAAGTTACCACCGTATCTAAAATAGGCTTAACAGCTTCAGTTACAAAAGCCTGCAATACATGGCTTTCCAACGGTAATTTCATACCGATCTTTTTCGTAAGAACACTACTGGAACCAGCTACAGCCAAGCCAATTTTCCCTGCCATCACTTTTCCTTGATTCGTTTCCACACCAATAATTTTTTTGCCCTCTTTAATAAAATTCAAAACTTCACAATTTTGAATAATATCCACGCCAAGCCTGTCTGCCGCACGCGCATAACCCCACGCTACAGCATCATGACGCGCAGTGCCCCCGCGAGCTTGAAACAAACCACCATAAATAGGATAACGAACCGAACTAAAAGCCAAATTCGGCACCAATTTCTTCACTTGCTTGGCATCCAACAATTCCGCATCAATCCCTTGCAAACGCATTGCATTGCCTCTACGGGCAAAATCATCTAATTGCACATCAGAATGCGCTAAATTAAGCACACCACGTTGCGAAAACATAACATTGTAATTAATTTCTTGCGAAAGAGATTCCCATAATTTCATAGATTTTTCATAAAATCGGCTATTTGCTGGAAGCATGTAATTAGAGCGGATAATTGTAGTATTGCGCCCAACATTGCCCTGTCCAAAAGCCCCGCGCTCTAAAACTGCAACATTTTTAATGCCATGTTCCTTGGCAAGATAATAAGCTGTTGCCAAACCATGCCCGCCACCGCCGATAATAATAACA
>CBDBJL010000024.1:52500-92460 GCA_965206365.1 Alphaproteobacteria bacterium | reverse complement strand
GGACAACTATTGGTAAGTAGGTTTGCCAGCGAATTATCGCCTGAACGGCATCGGCAAATCAAAGCACAAGGGGACCAATTAAAAGAGCTTTGTAGCCAAATTTTTACGGATAAGGAAGGCGATCATTGGCGTCGATTATTTTTGCCTTTATTAAATGATAAGCAAATTAATCTTTTAAGATTATATATGCCGAAACAGCAATCATCTAAACAGAAAATGAAAGGAAAAAAAGCCAGGGATCATGGCAGATTCTTATTGTGTTTTGATTTTGAACAAATGGGTGCATTAGAGATGGATATTTATATGCAGGATCAGCAATTATATTTGATTGTGCGTAGCTTAAAAATGTTAAACGTTGACAATATGGCACAAATAAGGCAACTTTACTACACGGCGATTATGGCAATGGGGGTGAAAGGACGGATTGCGTTTCAATATAGCCCGTTGCTTGCCGATGTTGGCGCATATCGGTGTGATCTCAATTATCTGCTATGATTAAATTACGAAAAAAGAGTTTTGGATGAAATATTTACCCCGAAATGCGATTAGCACTCAATCCTTTAAATTGGTTGGGGTTGCGCGGATTCCCTTGCGAGTGACAATTGAAAAACAGATGCGTGTGGGTGTTGTCATAAAATTATCCTACATTCCGCATAAATTATTGTTATTGCATGATTCAATCGATGCTTGGTTACAAAATTACAAAGTGATAGATATGCCTTTGGAAAATTTGGTGGTACAATTAATGGATGATATTAATAATGAAGTGATTCCTTACTGGGTGAGTATTGAAATTGAAACTGAAAATGGATTATCTATTTTTGCGGAAGATTGCCAACCAACATGGCGTGGGAAAACTCAAATCGTTCCAAATGCCCTACAGCGTAATTTTAATCGGTTTTCGCGGTAATTTTCGGTTATGAAAAAAACCAAAGCCTCATTCGGTTTCAATGCTCCTTTTTGCAGCTTATTATTGTGTATTTTTCTGTTTGGCTCTAGTGGGCTTTATACCCGATTTAGCGATGCGAGTGTATTTGCCAATATATTTTTTCGGTTTTTGTTTGCAATGCCTTTTTATTTTATAATGGTAAATTCCTTCCAATTCAAAAAAGTGCATGTAGCGCATTTTCAAATAAAATTCGTAGAAATTTGTATATTATTACTTTTAGGTGGGCTTTATGCGGCGAATAATTTATTTTATTTCAACGCGATTGAATATATTCCATTAGGCTATGGGTTGTTGATCAATCTTAGCACACCGCTTGTTATTTTACCCTTATCGTTACTTTTCTATCGTGAATTGCCCCCCAAGCTTTTCTATGTTGGGCTAATTGTGGCTTTTGTTGGATTATATTTCGTATTGGGGAATATTTCGCTTACAAGTTTATCACAAGAAAAATATGGTTTGATGCTTGCAAGTGGGGCAACCCTATCTTTTGGCTTATATTTGTTTATTTTGGCACATTGTAAAATTAAATTTAATGTTTATAAAACAATGTTTTTTATCACAATCGGTGCGGTTATCACGGCGGGCATTGTTGGCAATATCAAAAATGTGTCGCTATTGCCACCTGATTTCCGCTCTTGGGTAATTGTGATTTGTTTTGCGATCACAGCCCAAATTTTAGGGCAGGTTAGCCTAACTTATTCGGTAAGGAATTTACCGATTAATGTTGTAAGCACCACACTTTTAGCAACTCCTTTGGTGGGAAGCTTTTTGGGTTGGGTAATTTTTGATGAAATCCTCACATGGAAGCAGAGTTTGGGTATGCTGATTTGTTTAACGGGGATCTATTTAATTAAAAATGTTTATGAGCGTTTAGAAAGACAACATGATCATATTATTAAACCCGATCGGGTCTAATTTTTATAGATCCGGGTTTTAGATTGTTTATGCTGTTATTTTGGAAAACCGTAATGATGGTAAATTTTCGGTTAATTTCGCTTCTACGATAATCAAGGAGATAATAATGTTACCGGTGAAACCCATGATTATGAAAATATTTGTTATAATCATCCTATCTATGATTGCACAAACGGGTATGGCAAAAACTGTTGATGGCAAGCGAATTTTCAACAAATGCAGAGCTTGTCATGAAGCAACCAAAAATAAAAATAAGATTGGCCCGCATTTGGTGAATATTATTGGTCGTAAATCCGCAAGCATAGATGGATTTAAATATTCAGCGGCGATGCAAGCAGTCAATTTAATTTGGACAGAAGAAAATATTGATCAATATATTGCGAATCCAAAAAAATTCATTCCCAAAAATAAAATGGCATTTGTTGGGATCAAAAAACCACAAGAGCGTCAGGCTTTAATAGACTATTTAAAATCTCTATCAAAATAAAAATTTCTTTATATGCGGCGATATTTTATTCTTTTTTACGGGGGCTCAATACGCTCTATTTATTGTTAATTATGTGTGCAACACCCTTCATTATTTTACCATTTTCTTTATCGGGAATTCCCGCCAAAACGATTTTATTGTGGTTTCATGCAACATGAATTAGAGCTATATTGTCTTTGAGATGCAAGCAATGTTGTGCAATATCCGAAATTTTGATTGGGGATTTTGTACGCTTGCACTAATAATTTATGTTTCTCGCTTTATCTATTCGTTTGGCACATTGTAAGGTAGAATTTAATCAATATATAATGCAATCATTGCTATTGAATAAGAAACAAAAAAACCGAGAAAAATCGACAAACATCACTTATCTGTTGAAAAAAAATGTAACTATTGCAATTATAGGAATATTTTTTGGCTCCATGTTACATATCTATCAAATATATTCATGCAAAAAAAGCGATAAAATGATATAATCCAACTATTTAATACTAAACAATTTTTTACGATATTCTGAAATTTAAAGAATCAGTTCACGAATCAAAAATATTTTCTTTCGCAAAATAATAAAAATGCCGTCTCAAACAATGATAATTATATATATTTTGCTCAATTTACGATGAATTTAAGAAAAATAGATGATATTAATGTAGTTTTGTTACTATATCTTGACTCTAATAGGGGGATTTGCAGTATAATCAGCCATCAGGTCCAAGATCTGGTGAGGAAAATAGATAATCCCTCCCTGCCATATGACGGCTTTATTCTGTTGGTGGTGGGGTAGGGGTTTTCTATGGGTGATAAATATCTTATGAATGGTTTGATAAGGTGATTTTATTCAAAATAAGAGGGGTTTTATAGATGTTTTTTAGAAATTAATTTCCATCTAGAGTAGAAGATTCTGGTGAAAATCTTAAAAAGACGCTATAATAGATTCCATTATGGTTAATATATTGTTTGTTTGTACGGGGAATATTTGTCGCTCGCCGATGGCCGAGGGGATATTTAAGCATTTAATGCAAATTAATCGGCAAAATCATTTATTTTATGTGGATTCATGTGGTACTTCGGGTGTGCATTCTGGGCAAAATATTGATCGACGAGCCTTAGAAGTGCTTCGTGGTCATGGAATTTCAATTAAGGCGCATTCTGCGCGCCAAGTTCAGAAACAATCGGATTTTGTCGTGTATAATCATATTCTTACCATGGATAAAGGACATCAGGCATTTATGCAACGTCTTGGTGGGAAATCACATCAACATAAAATTCAACTTTTACTCAGCATTTTGGAAAAAGAAGTGCTTGGTGATGTTTCTGATCCTTACTATGGTACTTTGGCAGATTTTAATAAATTATATGGTGTAATTTTAGAGGCTTGCCAGGCATGGTTTAGGAAATTAAGCGAATGAAAAATATTTCCACATGAAATGTTAGAAAAACATCGCAAAATGATTGAGCGCAATATTGGTTCTGCTGTGGTCAGTGCCGAACCAATGACGGGTGGTTTTGTTGCCGACACACAACGGGTGGTTTTGCATAATGGCAAAATAATTGTGATAAAGGTTGCATCAAAAGCGATGATTGCAACCGAGGCTATGATGCTAGAGAAATTGCAAGCCGGTATTGCAACCCCAGAAGTTTTATTTTCTCAAGATAATCTGTTAATTATGGAATTTATTCCCAATGATCATCAACCTCGAATTTTACATTCAGAGGCAGGGTTGGTGTTAATGGATGATGTTCAGCGTAGTAGAGGTGCGATGGATATGCTTGCCGAAATCGATGCTGGAAAAAAAATTGCATCACTCCATAATCAAATACGAGGTAAAAAGTTCGGCTTAGATGTTGCAACTTTTCATGCTGGTATGGTTTTAGATAATACCGTATCGGATAATTGGTTAGAATTTTTTGCAATGCAAAGATTATTACCGATGGCAAAAAAGGCGATGGATGCGGGTTGCCTTAACCACAAGGTTATGAGTGCTGTGGAGAGTATTGTAAGCAATATTGGTAATTTTATTACGCCACCGAAATTTCCTTCATTATTGCATGGTGATTTATGGCGTGGTAACATGCTTTTTCACGAAAAATCGCTTATGGCAGTTATTGATCCAGCCATTTACTATGGGCATCATCAGGTGGATTTAGCTTCATTGATGTTAATGAATCCAGTGGGGAAAGATTTTTTTGAATCTTACAGTAATGTGATGCCAATTGATAAGAATTTTTTTACCACACCAATTTTGGTTTATCAATTATATTTTTATCTGCTCTATTGTCGATTATTAGGGACACAATATCTTTCCAATGTTGAAAGATGCATTCGGCAAATTGTTAGTTTAACGTAAAATTTAGGTTTCAATAAGATTTTTCGATTAAGATTTCAACAAGATTCTTCGATAATGAACCTAAATCTCGCTTAAAGCGCGTCGCAAACCGTTGTAATAATTTTATCTTGCAAATCTTCTGTTAAATAGGGGTGCATTGGCAAGGAAAATATTCGGTTGCATAAGGATTCCGTTACCGGTAAACCAGTAGATATTACCGGGTAGCGGGTGAATATTCCTTGTTGAGATAAGGGTTTAGGGTAATAAATGGTAGTAGGGATTTCATTTTCATAGCAATGGCGTTGAATGTTAGCTCGAATTTCACTATTTTCGGCAAGCAAAGAATATTGCGCCCAAATGTGAATAACCCCATCAGGAATGGCAGGCAATTGTAATTTATTTTGAAAGGCCAAATTATAACGTGTGGCAATTTTATTTCGACGCGTAATTTCATCCTCAAAAATTGTGAGTTTGACGAGTAATATCGCAGCTTGTATCGAATCCATCCGTCCTGTCATACCAATTTTCTCAGAATGGTAACGTTGTTTTTCACCATGAACGCGCAAGGATAGTAAATCTTGGTAAAAATCTTCATCATGGCAGAAAACTGCGCCACCATCACCGTAGCAACCTAAAGGTTTCGCTGGAAAAAAGCTGGTTGCGGCGGCATGCCCCCATGCTCCGGCATTTTTCCCATCTTTTTGTGAACCAAAACTTTGCGCACAATCAGAAAGCACAAAAATATCATGCTGCTGTGCAATTTCATGAATGGCTGGATAATCGGCGGGCAAACCAAATAAATCTACAGGGATTACTGCTTTTGGCGTTAGCCCTTGTTGCTTGGCTTCGTTAATGGCACGTGCAAAATCTTGGGTAGAAAAATTATAGGTTGCTGGGCATACATCAACAAAGAAAACTGTTGCTCCAAGAAAAGCCGGAGCTTCGGCAGTGGCAACAAAAGTAAAGGCAGGAACAAAAACAGCATCACCAACTTGTGTGTTAATCACCATCAATGCAAGCAACAATGCATCTGTGCCACTAGAGCAAGTTACCACATAGGGTGCACCGGAAAATTCAGCTAATTTTTGTTCTAATTCTTGAATTTCAGCACCAAGAATATATTGTCCATGATCGAGAATGCGGGCAATTGCGGCATCAATTTCAGAGCGTATTCGTTGTTGTTGGGCGGCAAGGTCGGTAAAAGGGATCATCAGGGAATTTCTCTATTGTTGTAAATACGGGGATCTTTAGAAAATAATCTAACATATGCCCGATTATAAATTTTATTTTACTATTGACAAGGAGATAACGAAGTTACCGGTTCACAATATATTACAAAATATTTTCAAAATCCATGCTTTTAATCGATCGGCTGAATAACGTCAAAAAGACGTTGTGCAGTTAAAACACCAACAATTTTATCATCTTGGGTTACATTTAAAGCTCCCTTAAAATTTCCAACCAGACTTTTTGAGGCGGTTTCCATAGTATTTTCAGTGGTGATGGAACCAGATATTTCACCAGAATGCGTATCCGGGGCTTCCATAACCCACCCAGCACGTAAAACCCGCATCCGATTAATGTCGCGGACAAAGCTTTTAATATAGGGATCATTTGGGGTCATAATAATATCTCTGGGATCGCCAGCTTGTACAATACAACCATCTCGTAGAATCGTTAATTGATCAGCAAGCCGCAAAGCTTCATCTAGATCATGGGTAATAAACACAATCGTTTTATGCAGTTCTTTTTGTAACTCCAGTAATAAGCTTTGCATATCCTGACGGATTAAAGGATCTAAAGCCGAGAAAGCTTCATCCATTAACATGATATCACTATCAGTAGCCAGCGCACGGGCCAAACCGACACGTTGTTGCATACCACCAGAGAGTTGTTTCGGTTCAGCATTTTCAAAACCAGCAAGCCCAACACGTTCAATCCAATATTTCGCAGTTTTCGTACTTTCCTCAATAGGAGTTTTCATATTATCTAAGCCATAGCGTACATTTTCCATAACACTACGATGTGGCATGAGACCAAAGCGTTGAAACACCATACTAATATGCTTTTGTCGAAAATATTGAAGTTCTAGCTCATTATAAGCTAGCACATCTTCTCCGTTAACGCTAATTTCCCCCGAAGTGGGTTCAATTAAACGGTTAAGATGCCGAATTAGCGTAGATTTTCCAGAGCCAGAAAGCCCCATAACAACATGAATTCTACCATAGCAAACTTTTAAATCAACATTCATAACACCAAGTACATGTTGATATTTTTCCAGTAGCTCTTGCTTGCCAACACCCTTTTTAACATGCTGCATAGCGTTTTGAGGATCATCACCAAATATTTTATAAATATTTTTTGCTTCAATATGATAGCTATCGGGGTCTCGAGACTTATCGGTTTGGATATGCAAATAGGGTGAAGGTCTGGTTAGTTTACTCATACATTCAGCTTTAATTTTCCCAGCAGAAATTTTGGCATTGCCAAGGATCTTTCTGGAACTCTCTCTAAAAGATTGATTAAGCATGGACTGAGCTTTACTCACCATATTCTGTTTTTCTGTGTTTGTTTTTGTTGCCATCTCGATTACATCCTCTTTGTATCTGAATGTTTAAGCTCTACCGCAGATTTGCTAACGCGGTCGATAATGATTGCCAAAATAACAATAGCACCCCCATTAAGCAACCCAAGAGCTAGATATTGATTGGTGACTGCGCTTAGCACATTAATTCCGATACCGCGAACCCCTACCATGGAAGCAATAACAACCATTGCTAAAGACATCATAATAGTTTGGTTAACACCAGCCATAATTGTTGGTACTGCCAAAGGAATTTGCACACCAAATAATTTTTGTGTTTTCGAAGCTCCAAAAGCATCAGCAGCTTCAATAACTTCTTCATCTACCAAACGAATTCCCAAATCAGTCAAACGAATTACAGGTGGAATTGCATAGAAAATAACGGCAATTGCCCCTGGAACTTTGCCAACTCCAAACAACATAACAACCGGAATCAGATAAACAAAGCTTGGCATCGTTTGCAGAATATCTAAAATCGGGACGATGAAATTTCTTACCCGATTATTACGTGCCATCCAAAGTCCAATCGGAATGCCCAGGGCAACACAGATTAAAGTACAGACAAAAATGAACGACAGCGTTTGCATGGCGGCATTCCACATTCCAAAAATACCGATAAATAATAAGGCAACGCCCACATAAGCAGTGAATTTAGGTTTGCGAGACAAAAAGTAAACAATCCCCAATAAAACAGCGGTAATGATCCACCAAGGGGTATAGAGCATTATTTGTTCGGTGAAAACCAAAAATTTTAGAAAAGGAGAGAGTGCTAACTCCATATATTCACCATAAGAGCGAATGAAACTTTTAAAATTATCATCCACAACGCCTTGTAAAATTGCAATTCGTGGTACGATCGGGCAAACCTCGTGAAGCACATCGATGGAAGGAAAATTAACGGTATCTGTACCAGGTAGGCTATAAAGTTTTTTCACTGAAGGGTTTTCACATAATTTACTTAACCCTAAAAATTCAATTACTGATTGTAATGACATTTTTTGTCCTCCTTGTGAATAAGATTAATAGAAAAAAGGGAGGAAAGCTTTAATGGCTATCCTCCCTTTTAGAACAATTCAATAACTATATAATAGATTATAGAGCTTTTGCAAGCTTACTTGCAACATTTTTTGGTACCCATGATTTCCAAATATCAGGATAGGTAGCCATAAAATAGCCAGCAGTTTGTGTTTTATCAGCACTATTATCTTCTTTCCATGCAAGGACCTTATTCACAACGTCATTCGGAATTTCCATTTTGGTAATGAAATCAGTAATTTCTTTGTTTTGCTTGGCATAGTCAGCAACAACAAGTTTGGCAACACGCGATACAGGGAATTGACCCGCATGTGGATTATCACAATCTTCTTTCTGATTACAAGCATGACCTACAGGATCGGCAGGATTCATTTTAATCCGCATCATTGGGTATTTACCCAATACAGCTGTTGGACCCCAATAATACCCAACCCATGGTTCTTTGCGAGCAAAGGCTTTGGCAATCGAAGCTTTTAAGTTTTCACCGGTACCTGGATCAAAAACATTGAATTTTTCATCCATACCATAAGCTCTTGCCAAATTATTACTAATTGTACGACACGCCCAACCGGCAGGACATCCATAAAAACGACCTTTTTTTGGATCTTCGGGATCTTCAAAAACCTTACGATTTTTGATGACATCTTTAATCGTTTTAATTTTAGGATGGGTTTCCGCCATATAAGCAGGAATCCACCAAGCTTCAAGACCACCATCTGAGAAAATATCACCATTATCAGTGAGTTTACCAGAAGCAATGCCCTCCTCCACCACTCTTTTAATTGAATTAACCCAAGCCTCAGGATTAATATGAGGCTCACCCTTCTCAACCATTGCGGCAATCGCAGGTTGCGTTGATGTACTGATCAGTTCGGCTTTACAGTCGTAACCAGTATTAAGTATGAATTCAATAATTGTTGCAAGAACTTCACCAGAAGCCCAATTCATTTCAGCAACTTGTGTTTTCGAGCAAGCAGCAAATGCCTGACCGGAAAACAATAAGCTAATGCCTAAAGCTACTGCTAATAAAGATTTTTTCATAAAAATCCCCTAAAAAAGAGTTATACCATAGTAAATTATGGCAAGAACAACGTCTTATAAAACATAAATTCTACAAGACAGAGAATCAAACCAACCCCCAGCCCCTAGCCAATTTTATTTGGCTTCAGGTCTCAGCAGAACAGATTTAATTCCAACCGCCCTCAGTTTAACAAGAAGTAATCCCAATAAACTGTGCGAATTACGACAATAAAAAGTTTATTTGCGAAAAATATATTCTTTTAAGATATTTTTAATAGGAATAATCACAGTTGTTTAAGAGAATGGGGCATAGTTATTCTTACGAATGGTTTCTTAAAAAAGGGATCATTACCTTATAATTTCCTCTTATTTCGTGAATTTCACCGAAGCTAATTGCGGAATTTGTGGATAAATCTGTGGATAAAATTAGAGGTTGGAACCAAAATCTCATTTTTGGCACTATTTTTATGTTTTATTGATTCCGTCGATTGGACGTTTAGGGGGATCATTATTTAAAAAATTATTGCGATGTTTCGTGCGTTTCTTTTGGTATCTATGATCGATTCGCTTAGCACTTTGAATATTCAAGACCGATAGCCAGAAAATAACCCGTATTTTGCCTGAAAGTCTTCCTCTGAATTTCCCTGTTCTTTTGGCATCGACAGAATTTCAGTAATGGTAATATTACAATAAAAAAGGGCGGAAAGCTTTAATGGCTATCCCCCCTTTAGAGAATAATTCAATGGCTATATAATAGATTATAGAGCTTTTGCAAGCTTACTTGCAACATTTTTTGGCACCCATGATTTCCAAAGCTCAGGATAAGTAGCCATAAAATAGCCAGCAGTTTGTTGTTTGTTAGCGGCATTATTTTCTTTCCATGCAAGAACTTTATTCACAACGTCATTCGGAATTCCCATTTTGGTAATGAAATCAGTAATTTCTTTGTTTTGCTTGGCATAGTCAGCAACAATAAGTTTGGCAACACGCGCTGGAGGGAATTTACCCGCATGTGGATTATCACAATCTTCTTGCTGATTACAAGCATGACCTACAGGATCAAAAGGATTCATTTTAACCCGAATCATTGGATATTTACCCAATACAGCTGTTGGACCCCAGTAATACCCAACCCATGGCTCTTTACGAGCAAAGGCTTTGGCGATCGAAGCTTTTAAATTTTCACCGGTACCTGGATCAAAAACATTGAATTTTTTATCCATACCATAAGCTCTTGCCAAATTATTACTAATTGTACGACACGCCCAACCGGCAGGACAATTATAAAAACGACCTTTCCCAGGATGTTCAGGATCTTGAAAAACTCTAGGATTTTTAATGACATCCTTAATCGTTGTAATTTTAGGATGGGTTTCCGCCATATAAGCAGGAATCCACCAAGCTTCAAGACCACCATCTAAGAAAATATCACCATTATCAGTGAGTTTGCCAGAAGCAATGCCCTCATCCACTACTTTTTTGATCGAATTAACCCAAGCCTCAGGATTAATATGAGGCTCACCTTTCTCAACCATTGCGACAATCGCAGGTTGCGTTGATGTGCTGATAATTTCGGCTTTACAGTCGTAACCAGTATTAAGTATGAATTCAATAATTGTTGCAAGAACTTCGCCAGAAGGCCAATTCATTTCAGCAACTTGTGTTTTCGAGCAAGCAGCAAAGGCCTGACCGGAAAACAACAAATTAACGGCGAAAACGACTGTGAATAAAAAAAATTTCATTGAATAATCCCCTAAAAAAATTACACCATAGGAAAGTATGGCAAGAATAACGTCTTCCAAAAATGAATAAGTAATTTTTGGAAAACAAACAACCCAAAACCCAGCTAGTTTAATTTAGTTTTAAATTTTCACAGGAAAGGTTTTACTCTAACCGTGCCCAATTTAACCAGAAACAAACCCAATAAACTGTGCAAATTAAACAATAACATAAGCCACTAGCACCATACAGGGTTGCTTTCGGTGTTTAGGATAGTTTTTTCATTATAAAGGGTTGAATGAGGTATGGCAATATGGTTTGGGCAAAAAGAAAATATTGCCTTTGTTAAGCTTTCTTGTTTTATTTTTTATCTTATTATACTGCTTATTTATACCAGATTTTAAGGGATAAGTTTGGGATTTTATTATGAAAAAGCGATAAAATAAGCGCGTAACAAAAATATTTATAGAAGTATTCTTTTTTAGATCATGCATTTTCAAGAAAAATACAGATGCTTGCCCCAATCTCAGATTATTTGAGCGATTTTATTTTCTCTATTCCACGTGGTTGATCGCGTCGCCAGCTTTTTAATTGCATTAAATAAATAAAATAGCTTGTGAAAATAGCAATAGTCAAGCTCCATGTTAATAGCCATAATGGGCTATTAACATGGATAAGCACGGGCAACCCAATCACGGGTATCAGCACAACCAACCCTTTCCATGTTGCTGTGCCACTATCATAAAGTCTTCTAATAATTAGGGGCGTGTTGATTCGCATTAAGAAAATAATCCATAATGTACTAACAGGAGAATGGAATTGATAGGAAAAAATAACGGCATCCAAGGGTAAAATAAAAAAATTAGAGATAATCAAGGTAAATAATTGAAAATACCAAAATTCTGAGCGTGATGTGGCTCCATCAAAATTATTACGATTGTGCCATACCGATATAATAGCAGAGATAAAATTCATATTATTTTTGTTATCATCTTTATTTTTCAGAGGTTACTACTTTAGGATATCAGGGATAAAAGCATCAATAATAGGAAGTTGCCTGATTGCAAGAATCCCGTTGCCACGAATGCTTAAAATGATCGCCATAATAATGAGTAAAGCAGGGAATTCCCACCCACCTCCAGGATTGCTAAAAAGCCAACCATTCCCAAGATGAATGCAAAAAGCTCCAATTAATATTGGCAGAGATAACAAAGCAGCTAATCTTGTGTAAAGCCCAACAAGAATTGCAAGCCCACCAAAGGTTTCACCAAAAATAATTAAATAAGTGAGGGTTGCAGGGATGTTATAGGCATCGTTAAAATAGCTGAGTGTATTTTCTATCCCCAAAGTGAACACCTTCAGCAATAAGCCATGGCTAAGTAAAACAGCTCCAAAGGCAAGCCGAATCAGCAGGTAGGGAATTTCATTTCTAAACATGGGTTAAGCACCTAATAATTGATTATGAACCATACGAGAAACCAGCGAAGCAAACCCAAACTATGCGAGTGTGCTTTATATTATCTTTATTAGAGGTCATTATAAATATATTGAGAAAAATAGCAATATCTTAAGAATGGGCATAAAAATTGCTTAAATAACAATGCTTAGATAAATAAGCAATTTGAAGAGAGATAAAATTATGGCCAGTGATCTGGATTTGCGTTTGGGTTTAGGACAAACGGTTCGCAAAACTTTGACGGTAATACAAGAAAATGAAAGATTAAATAACCGAACGCAAAATCGTTTGGTTACCGGTAAAAAAATTAATAGCATTAAAGATGGTGTTGTCGATTATTTTCGCGTTACAAGCTTAAATGAACGTGTAGATTTATTTTTAGAACGTAAAATTGATATCGAACAAGGTGTTAGTACGCTTCAAGCCCATAATACGTCTATTGAGACGCTTTCGGATCTTATCCGACAATTACGTGGATATGTGAATTCCGGGCGGGGGCAACCAGTGGCGAATAGGCTCGCCTTAAATGATATTTTTAAGGAGGTTGCTGCGCAAATTGTTCATTTGGTCAATGATACCGAATATGGTGGAATTAATTTATTGGCAAGTGATACGAATCGATTGATTGTACGATTCTCTGATGTCGAAGAATCACGTCTTGAAGTTGGTGGACGTGAAGTTCTGGGTTCTAATGTAAGCACAGGTGCGCTTTTTTCTATTGCTGATTTGTTTCAGCTGAGCATTGCAAATTTTAACTTCACAGCGATTCAGTTAGATTCTGCAACCTTCTTTCAAGGGTTTTCACAATTTAGCTCACTACAATATATCGATAGTATCGATGCGCTGTTAACGAGAGCGGATGAAAGATTGCAAGATATTGAAAGAGATTTTGGCAACCGTACAGGATTGCTACAAACAAGAAGCCTATTTGTGAATGAATATTCGACCAAACTTTTGGTAGGGTCGGAAAAAATTTCATTGGCAGATCTGAATGCAGAGGCGGCAAATTCAAAATCATTGGCATTAAAACATGAAATTAGCATTACTTCTATTAGCAATTCATATCGCACGCAACAGATTTTGCTAAAATTGGTGGGGAATTAACCACCAGCATTATCTTCGCTTTCGCGAGGGTTTATTGCTATTATCGCTTCGTTTTTGCTCAGCTTTCGGGTGCGAATAATATTTTTTGGCAAGATTTTGGCTTTTATTTTTAACTTTATTATGCACAGCTATTAGAGTGATCTCACCACGCCAAATTTGTACATCATGGATAATAACAGCAATTTTTTCAGTAATTTTATAATGGCTCTTTAAAATCGCCTCACAACGTTCACGCTGATATCGTAAATATGCTGGTAACATTAATCGTGCCGGCATAAAACCTTCAATGTGGTAATCATCAAGATGAATAAACAAACCGGCCTGGGCAATGTGAGCAATGCTGCCGTTTGTTTGCTCACCGATTCTATGCTGCAAAAGCATCGCACCATAATGGTCAAAAGCATCATATTCGCATTTTTGGGCAAGCCGTTCTGTTTCGCAAAGCTTTTGGCACAGTTCAGGGGTAATTGTAGGGGTTTGTGATTTTTTTTTGGTTAACAGAGCATTTAAGGCACGATGAACGCATAAATCGCTATAACGGCGAATCGGTGATGTGAAATGGCAGTATCTCTCTAGGGCCAAACCAAAATGTCCAATATTTTCGACCGCGTAGACAGCTTGGGATTGGGCACGCAAAGTTGCCTCGGTAAGCAAAGGGTAATAATCTTGTCCGCGGGCTCGTAATAATAATTGCCGATAATCCATCGGTTTTTTTCCCATTTTTTTGGGCATTTTCAATCCAAATTTAACCGCTGTTAGCCGCAATTCTTCAGCCTTGATTGGAGATGGGCTCTCATGCACGCGAAATACGCAAGGAGCATGATGATTTTGTAGGAAATTGGCTACGGCTACATTGGCAGCAATCATCATCTCTTCAATCATTTTATGGCTGGTGAGGCGTGTTTGTTGAGTAACCGCAATGGGGACAAAATCAGCATTAAAAGCAATTTTATATTCACTGCGTTCCAAATCAATCGCACCGCGCTTATCACGTTTATTTTTTAGCCGAACATAAATAGATTCTAGTGCCGTAATATGAGATTTTAAGAATTTATTTTCCACATTCGCAACAGAAAGGTTTAAATATTCCTCTGCTTGCTCATAGGTGAGGCGCGCGACAGATTTAATAAAAGCACGAAAAAAGTCACAATCACCTAAATTACCATATTGATCAATGCTTATACGGGCAACCATTACCGGGCGTAATTCACCTGCACGCAGGGAACATAAATTATTGGAAAGTTTCTCGGGCAACATCGGCACAACTTTATCAGGTAAATAGATTGAATTGCCACGACGCTTGGCTTCTAAATCGATTGCACAGTTGGGAAGAACATAATAACTAACATCAGCAATCGCCACATAAAGTATGGCGTTTTCAGCCTTATTTTCAGGAATTTCGGCATAAACCGCATCATCAAAATCTTTTGCATCGGCACCATCCATCGTAACAAAGGGCAGATCTGTTAAATCACGATGTTGATTGTTGGCAACCAAACTTGCTGGTTGTAAAGATTCAGCTTGGTCTTGAACTTCCTTAGGAAATTCGGACTCGATATTATGGCGCGCAAGCGTTAGCAAACTCAGCGCATGCGGCTCTGATTGATGGACAATGCGAGTAATTGAGGCAATATTATGGGTGATGTTTGGTTCGGGATTTTCTCTTGTCGGTGTTTTTTTAAGTTTTAGGCGAACAATATCGCCAGGAGATAATGATTTTTCTGCAATTATAGCATCAGGAAAACCACAATGAAATCGGGCCTTGCGGTCGATGGAAGTGAAAAAATAACCAAATTCATCTTCTTCAATCATTCCGATGATGCCGGGTAAGTTTGCCGAAGCTTTCGTTTCAATTCGCATCACAATGGCGCGATAATGGGTTTTAACAAATTGCATGCGGGCAAGAATATGAGCCCCTTTTGGGGGAGCAGATTTTTGGGTGTCTATATAAATAGGTGGGATATTATCTTCGGAATTTTTTAACGGACGGGCTTGCAAATGCCCATCTTTATCGAGGCCAAGCACTTCTAACCATAAAACAGAACTTAATTTGCGGAATTTTTCTTGTCGATAAAGTCCTTCTTTTTTCAGCTGTTGTAATATGATTTTCAGCGCAACGCGATCATCACCCTTCACATGAAAAATTCGAGCAATTTCTCTTTTATCAGGGTGCGGGTTTTTTGTTGTGATAAAATCTATCAACTCGGCACGGGTAGGAATATTTGCCATAATTTCAATGATGCTTGTAAAGCTGATTGTAGAATAAAAGCGAAGCGAATTATTTTGGTACAGATGGTTTTGTTGCTTTGGCGGTGATTTTGGTTTTTTTTGCTACTTTGGCAGTGGTTTTGGTTTTTATAGATGGTTTTGCTGGGGTTTTTTTCTTGGCGACAATAATAGGAGCATTGGCTAGGAAATTTAGAGCTTGCCCAAGACTGATATCAGCATACTCGGCTTTCCTTCCCAAGGCAACATTTACTTCACCATGTTGAATAAATTTACCATAACGCCCATGGCGTAGTAAAATCTTGGTTTGGGTTTCAGGATGGACGCCTAAAACAATGCCTTCGCGTTTTATACGATTTTCGCTAATAAGTTCAATTGCACGGTTAATGCCTATTTCTAAAACATCATCTTCTTTCAGCGAAACATATTGGGTGCCATATTTTAAGAAGGGACCAAACCGCCCGATCGCAGCGGTAATCATTTCGCCAGTTTCGGTATCAACACCAACTTCACGGGGAAGTTTCAGCAAATCTAGCGCAATATCTAAAGTAACCATATTTGCCGCATGCAATTTAGGCAAAGGAGTGCGTTTGGGTTTTGGCAGATCTTTTTTTGCCGATTTTTTGGGTTTCTTTTTTGCAGCATCAGGAGCTGTTGGCTCGCTTATTTCTGTTGAAATTGGCGTATCGCCCAGTTGCAAATACAACCCATAGGGCCCTTTGCGTAGAGAGACTTCCAGCCCAGTGTTAGGATCTACGCCCAAAGATTTTGGAAAGATAATATCACTTGCACTCTCATCATCGGTGATTGTCGAAACTGGGCTCGTATAACGACATTCAGGATAATTGTTACAGGCAATAAAGACACCGAATTTGCCTGTTTTCAGCTCTAACCGCCCTTTCTGACAGCCAGAACAAAGCCGTTGTTTATCTTCATCTTCGCCCTGCTTGCTAGGAAAGTAATGAAAGGCAAGTTGCTGATCAAGCTGATGGGAAATTTCAGCGGGACCGACCGCTTCTACTTTATCTAACAATCCATGAAAATCTTGCCAAAAATTTGCCAGCACTTGCTTCCATTGCAATTTTCCATGTGAAATTTCATCTAATTTATCTTCAAGCTGTGCGGTAAAATTATATTCAATTTGTTCAGGAAAATATAATTCTAGAAAAGAGCAGATAATTCTACCAATATCATCAGGGATAAAACGTTTTTTCTCTAAATGAACATATTTACGGCTAATTAAAACTTGTAGAGTTGGTGCGTAGGTAGAAGGGCGACCAATGCCCAGCTCTTCCATTCTTTTGATCAGTGAAGCGTCGCTATAACGTGGCGGGGCTAAGGTAAAATGTTGGTTATTTTTTGCCTGCATCAAAGTTGGATTCTCACCTTGAGTTAGGGGAGGCAGCAAGCGATTTTCATCATTTTCTTCATGGGAAGAATCATCACCATGATCTTTGGTTTCATTTTCACTTTGTAGGTAAAGTTTTTGGTAGCCATCAAAAATCAAAATCGAACCATTGGTACGCAAGGTAATTTTGCCACTTTGATCCTGTAGATCAACGGCAACTTTTTCAAATTTACTATTTGCCATTTGGGTTACCAGAGAGCGTTTCCAAATTAATTCATAAAGTTTAAATTGTTCAGGAGTTAAAAACGAACGTAAATGATCAGGAGTTAAATGAAAATTTGTTGGGCGAATCGCCTCATGAGCCTCTTGAGCATTTTTAACCTTGCTTTTATAATGTCTCGGTTTGGGCAAGCTGTATTGCGCACCAAATTTTTCATTCACCAAAGCAGTCGCATCTTGAATGGCTTCCTTGGAAAGATTAACAGAATCAGTTCGCATATAGCTAATCAATCCTGTGGTTTTGCCTTTTACATGAATACCTTCATAGAGCTTTTGGGCAATGATCATAGTTTGCGCAGCACGAAAACCTAATTTATTGGCGGCATCTTGTTGTAGGGTAGAGGTGATAAAGGGAGGCGGTGGTGCACGCTCAACGATTTTTTTCTGAACATTGGTAATTACATAGCTGGCAAGGCGACATTGTGCCGTGATCTCTTCGGCTTGGGTTTGATTGGCAATGGCAAATTTATCTAATTTTTTGCCATCGAAATGTGTGAGCCGTGCCCAAAAACTTTTTTGCGTATCGGCTGTGCTAAATTTCCCGGCAATTGTCCAAAATTCTTGTGCTTTGAAAAGCTCAATTTCTTTTTCACGTTGGCAAATAAGGCGCAAAGCCACCGATTGTACTCGCCCCGCGCTACGCGCTGCGCTCGATACCTTCCGCCATAATAGGGGTGAGATTGAAAATCCAACCAAATAATCTAAGGCACGCCTTGCTAAATAGGCATCAACCAAATCTTGGTTAATGTTACGGGCATTTTCAATGGCTTTCAAGATTGCATTTTGGGTAATTTCATGAAACATAACGCGTTGAATTTTTTTATCAGCAAGCCCATTTTTTTGGCTTAACACATGATGAAGGTGCCAAGCAATCGCTTCACCTTCACGATCGGGATCGGTTGCGAGTAATAAGGTTTTTGCTGATTTCAGGGCGGTTTGAATTTCGTGCAATCGCGGAGCGGCCTGCTCGCTTAGCTCCCAATGCATCGCAAAATCTTCATCAGGCAATACCGAGCCCTTTTTCGAAGGTAAATCACGAATATGCCCATAACTCGCTAAAATTTTGTAATTTTTTCCTAAATAGCCAGAAATGGTTTTGGCTTTGGCCGGGGATTCGACAATAACAAGATGTTCAGACATGATTTACGTTGCTACGATAAGATGCGTTATTTTGAATTTGATGATGCAAGGGTAATTTTTTAGACATAATACGTTGGATATATTTATTTTGCCTTATTTGTTGGCATTGGTTGTTGGTAAGGGAATTTAGGTTTTGTTGCGGGAAACAATTTTTAGCAAGTTACGGGAAGCTTGCCTAAAATTGCAAGGTTTATTTTTTATAAGCAGAAAAAAATGGTTCGTACATAGATGTTTTTCGATGTTTGGCTAAGCAAAATCAGTAGCAAATCGCGATATTTGCCATGAAATTACGAAGATGAATTTTGATAAGCGCGCTGTAATAAGGGCTTGATTGCCTCTAAATTTTTGATAATTTTCAACGTGATTTCAAATTTATGGCTACTGGTAGCACTCGTTTCTTGCAAAATTTTTTTTAGGGGAAATTCTGCAATTAGCTCCTTATCGGTTTTGGGGTTAAGATTTACGTAAATATAAAATATGTTTTTGCTTGCAAAGAATCGTATTTTACAAATGATTGAAGCTTCTTTACGGTAATGAGAATCACGAGAAAATGCGTGATAAGGGTTCGCTTTGTAAAAAATATTTCCATTAGATTCTCTTTGTTTTTTAGCATAATTTAACGGATAAGAGTTAATGTCATTGCCTAAAGATGATAAATATTCTTTTAAGGCAAGATAAAGCTTTTGTGTTTTTTGATTGGCACTGGCAATGCTTCTCAGAGTGGCTGGATAAAGCTCGGCATTATCTGTGATTGGCTTCAACAATAAATAATGATTATAGTGGGTAAAAAAATAAAACTTCTTGTAGGGTTTACGGAATCTAAAATATTGAATCAACTCAATATTATGCTTAATTTGCTTGATCGCTTCAATATCACGATGGTTAAAATTGCGCGCAATACAAATTAGGCGGGGAGATTGCCATTAAATGTTCTCAACAATCCTGTTGCCCAGCTGCTCTTTCACCAAATTTTTAAAATTATTTTGGCTTTTTTGGAATAAATGCAGATAAAATAAAATTTGGCTAACAATACCATCATCCTGATTGAGTTTATATTCAATAATAATCGGGCGATGATTTGGGTCGATGCCGATCGCATCCGCTTCGCCATAAGGGTAGGTTGCTTGTTTCGGGGGAAAATGATATTTATCTATAAAATGCTCAATTCCTAAAAAAATATCCATATTCTGGGTAAATAGCTTATGTAATTCTTCTTCTTTTTCTAAATAATAGATCTGAGAAGTTTTGTAAGCATCGAGTTCAGAAACTATATCGATTATGTTTGCATGAATCAGTGTTTTCGCATTCCCATCTTTTAACTGAAATATTTTGCAGTTATTCATACTATTTTCCTGTTATTGATTTTTGGCAACATTCATTTCTTCAAATATTCTTACACCATAAAAATTTTTTTGGAAATCTTTTCGAGAAATTCTTCCTCAGCATTTTTCGCAGGCGGATCGTTAAAGTCATTATTCTTTGGCTCCGGATTCTTTGGCTCCGGCATCTCGTAACAGCTTTGCAATTCCAGTATGCCCTCGTCTCTTTGCCAAATCAATCGGGATAGCTCCATAATGATCACGAACATTCATGTTTGCCCCGGCATCTGGCAAGGTTTTTACAATTTTGGCATGCCCTTGAATGCTTGCCAACTGCAATGGGGTTGCTCCATTACGACCGCGGGCGTTAATATTTGCCCCCACATCGATTAAAAATTTAACGATCTAACAATTTCAATTTGCCAATACCAAATAGCTCTATGAAGCGGAGTAAAGCTATCATTACGAAGAACATTGATCTTTGTTCCTATCTTGATTCATTCTGTTACGGTTGCGAAATCACCCTCTTTGATGGTTCGATCCAAATTAAGCTCAGATTTTTTTACATCATTCAACAAATCTAGATAAAGAGCTATTTCTTGCGTAATGATCCCATAATTTTCGGCTTGCATCATATATTGGCGGAAAATTTCCGAAGTCTCAATTTTCACATAATCAAAAATTTGATAGCCGGCCTTCTCAATTTCAGACGTACCTGCCTACCAAAATCTTGCGCCTGCACATGCAAAGGTATCAAGAAGAGGAAAAATAGCTTTTTAAGCATTTCCACTCCCTTTGAGAATCATAATTTATATTTGTTGGATAATATCATATGATCGTTATTGTCGGTTAGCAATCAAGTCGGTAACCACAGATAAATCAGCCAAGGTTGAAATATCGCCTAAATTTTCAGTTTCTCCATTGGCAATTTTGCGCAAAATTCGGCGCATAATTTTCCCTGATCGGGTTTTAGGCAAGGCCGGTGCCCATTGTATTTTTTGCGGTTTCGCCAGGCCACCAATTTCTGCCCCCACCCAATGAATCAAAGTTTGACCCAGATCATCGCTGGATTGAACATCGGCAAGCAAAGTAACAAAAGCATAAATTCCTTGCCCTTTAATGGGATCCGGATAGCCAACGACTGCGGCTTCAGCAACATGGGGATGCGCAACTAAGGCACTTTCAATCTCTGCAGTACCTAGACGATGCCCGGAAACATTAATCACATCATCCATACGTCCGGTAATCCAATAATAGCCATCTTCATCGCGCCGCGCACCATCGCCGGTAAAATAATAACCAGGATATTGCGCAAAATAAGTTTCAAAGAACCGCTGATGATCGCCATAAACTGTGCGCATTTGCCCTGGCCAACTATGGGCAATGGCAAGGGCACCTTCACCCTCGCCATGAATGGGTGTGGCATCGCCATTTAACAAAACCGGACAAACTCCAAAAAAAGGACGCGTCGCAGAACCGGGTTTTAAGGCTGTGGCTTCTGGTAAAGGCGTAATCATAAATCCACCAGTTTCAGTTTGCCACCAAGTATCGATGATCGGGCAGTTGCTATTGCCAATTTTTTCGTAATACCACCGCCAAGCCTCGGGGTTAATGGGTTCACCAACCGTTCCTAATAATCTTAGGCTAAAGCGATCGCTATTTTCTAAAAATTGATCCCCTTCGCGCATTAATGCGCGCAAGGCTGTGGGTGCGGTATAGAAAATTGTAACTTGATGCTTATCACAGACTTGCCAAAATCTGCTCGCATCAGGATAATTAGGAACGCCTTCAAACATAATTGTGGTAGCACCATTGGCAAGAGGGCCATAAATCATATAGCTATGTCCTGTAATCCAACCTACATCGGCGGTACACCAATAAACATCATTATTACGACAATCAAACGCATATTGATGGGTCATCGAGGTATAAACTAAATAACCACCACACGTATGCAGCACCCCTTTGGGCTTCCCAGTAGAACCGGAAGTATATAAAATAAAAAGCGGATCTTCAGCATTCATTTCTACTACCGGGCATTCATCATCTACCTGAGTAGAAACCTGATGATACCAAATATCACGTTTTTTTTGCATTTTCACACCCGCATCTGAATTTTTAACAACAATCACGGATTTCACATTAGGACAATGCTCAAGAGCTCGATCACAAGTTTCTTTCAATGGAATTTTTTTACCACCTCGTAGAGAATAATCAGCAGTAATTAAATAATTTGATTTGCAATCGATAATCCGATTTGCCAAAGCCTTGGCAGAAAAACCAGCAAACACCACCGAATGTACGGCACCTATGCGTGCGCAGGCAAGCATAGCATAAGCAGCTTCCGGGATCATTGGCATATAAAGGGTAACTCGATCTCCTTTTTTTACGCCCACTGATTTTAAGACATTCGCAAATTTACAAGTTTGGTAATATAATTCTAAATAGGTAATATGAACAGATTTGGCAGGATCATCCCCCTCCCAAATAATAGCGGTTTGTCCGGCACGTTCGGCAAGGTGACGGTCGATACAATTGGCAGTCACATTTAATGTACCATCATAATACCAGCGAATATGCAAATCATCTTTCGCATAGCTACAATCCATTACTGCATTTGCACTATAGCGTTTGATCCAATTAATACGTGTGCCATGTTTACTCCAAAAATCGGCGGGATCGGTAATAGACTGTTGATAAAAGGAGTGGTATGAACTCTCATCAAAAAAACTACGCCCTGTGGTTTTAATTGGATAGATTTTCTGCATTTTCTCTCCTAATATTAGATTTTGCTTATCTCAGCACACTTTACCCCATCAGTAATATCAACGGATCAAGCCATTATTTTCGATTATAATCAAGGCTCATGATAACGCAAATTTTCCGCGGGTGCAAGTTTATGCTTGCGTCTTTTTGTTGGTTAAGGCAAGATTTAATCGTTTTGTAATTATGATATTTTATGTTTCCAATTTTCATCGGTTTTGATCATTGCACCCGTAGCTCAGCTGGATAGAGTGCTGCCCTCCGAAGGCAGAGGCCACAGGTTCGAATCCTGTCGGGTGCGCCAAAATTATTTGGCGAAAACTTGAGGGTGCCCATCGACTGGGCATCGCTCCCTTGTAAAATGAAAGATGGTATGCTTTAAGATGGCAGTTGAAATCATCGAACATGGCAATTAATTTCTTGAAAAATCAAAAATGGGTAATCACTTGTTATATCGATGCTTTTGCAGGTTCGGGTAGCCGAATTGATCCCAAATCCAAAAAAGAAACAGATGGCTCTGCACTACGAATACTTAATTTACCGGTATCGTTTAATCGCTATTATTTTAAGATCTGAATAAAAATTTTATTAACCAGCTTACAGAAAAAACTCAGCCATATGCTAACAAAAAGAATATGGATATAGAGATCTCTTGTTTAGATGCGAATGAGTTTGTTAGGCATATTCAAAAAATATTTAGTGAAAATAAATCATATAGGGGGATCATATCTCTTGATCCCTTTGGGATGCAGGTTAAATGGGAAACGATTGAAATGATCTCAAAAAATAAAAGGGTTTGATATGTTTTATTTATTTCCAGTTCATGCGATTAAACGGCAGGCACCCTTGGATCCTAATAAAATTGATGCTGGTAAAATTAGCTCACTGTCATCTTCGCTTGGTTTTACCACTAATGAGTGGATAAATGAATTATATGAAGAGGAAAAGCAAGGAAATTTACTTTGAAATAAAGAAAAAGAAAGAATAGATCCAAAGAAATTAAACAAAATGATCAAAGAAAAATTTAAGATATTTCCCTACGCCGCCAAACCCATCGAACTTAACAATGAAAATAATACTCATCTTTATTCTCTATTTTTTGCAATTTCCAACGATTCAGGAGCGGCAATGAAAGCAGCGAACCGGATTATGGAGCATTTGCAAAAGAATTTGGGGTCATAGGATATTCATCCCAATTTTTACCTTGCCAAACGCGCCCGGTTTTTTTCTTATTAACGCCGCCCCATTGTTTAAAAAAGAAAGCCGTTCCGCTTCTGCGACATATTTTTTCACACCCATTCATCACGCATTTTCCTTGCCGAAGGACTGCTTTCCCCGCCGATAATTGCCCAATCAATCGCCGTTAAATTAGCTTCTGATACGCTATCCAGCAATGACTCGAAAGATACAAAGCGAATGGTTGCCGGCATCAGGCGTAATTCGTCAAGCCGGTCAATATAGGCGTTGCTTTCAATACTTACCCCGATCCAGATATGTACCGGCAATTGGTAATTATATTTCATTAAAAATTCTCTAGCGCGCTTCGGGCGTTTCGTTAAAATTTGAAATTCATGCCAATCAGCCTTCAGCATCGTAGCAAATGCTTGTTGAATAAACTTATCAGGAACGGCTTCATAAAATAAATCTGACATAGAATTAACAAATATTTTTGCTGGTTTACGCCATTTTAGAGGTTGCGATAACAAATTTTCGTCAAAACTGACTTTCCCGGTCCAGTTTGCTTTCCCATCACGTTTAACGGTATCCATGTAAAGCGGATGTTGCATGGCTTACAAACGTTCTGCCATTCGAATTGCATAACAATTAACTCGTCTAATTTTTTATCATCATAAAACCATGATGCATGCCGTAACCATTGCGCACACAACATTCTTCAAGGGATAAAATTTCAACTTTATTCTGCAAGAATAATTTACGCCACTGCGCCCGTAGAGTGCAAATAAGGTGGAGGCAGCAATTGAGCACAATGGAAAAATTTCTACTCGAGGAAAGAAATAGCGATAGCGGGCGTTCACGCTCCTTTAATTTCTGGCATTTGGAGACAGCAGATTTAGATAATAACGTACCAAAATTGGATATGGGTGCCCCAGAGGAAGAAATAACCCTCAAATGATACAGGCCAGTTATTCTGTGTCACGACCATAGTTAGATCGAGTGTAAAAGGACACCTATTCGCTTAGGTTTCTCTGACTGGATGGGCGCGAACGCAGGAAGAGTTAGTGTGTCTAGAACAGTTAACTCAATAACAAGAGAAGTATCGCAATCGTAGATGCCCAACGCTCCATTTTTTAGGAATGATTTCTTCAAAAAGATTGCCATAATGATTTGTCCAGTTTTCCCTAGCGCATCTAAAATCTTACGCCGTGGCATACCCAAAGCAATGGCGTTGCTGAAATATGGTAAAATGCCATATTAATTGCATAAGGATTTGGTTCATTATGATTTACGCTTTTTTTATCATTTTTGTTTAATTTTTCTTCTATTGCCTCATCTTGCGCAATAGCTGCGTCTCTTATTGCCTTTAAATCAAAAGGAGAAAGCATATGAATAATTATAGAGCCTGGATTTGTAATATATCCTAATCTAACAATTCGACATGTTAAAACATGTAATTCCATTGCGCCTTCATCATCTTGATTAAAATTAGCAACCATATCGCCAACAGTGCTTTCACGAATTTCAGCATCTTTAATTTCTTACCCATCGGCAAGTTTTAGCCCAATCGGTAATTCAACCGTAACAGTTTCATGATACCCCTATTGATATTTTAAGTAAAAATCCAAATGTCCGGTAAAATCGGTGTCTAAAAATGTTGGTTTTCTCTCACTGTATTTTTCTATTTTTAGGGTGTTTCAGTGGAAGAAACTTAGGCTCTATTTTTTTTATATAAAATTGTGCTATAATTTTCCTATGAAAAAACTACCTCTCATATTCATAATGTTATTCTCAATAGTAATGTTTTCACCCACCAGTTTTGCAGAATGGACGAAGGTGGATAAAAATGTAGTTGGAGATACTTACTATGTGGATTTTGAGAAAATCAAAAAAGTTAATGGGTATGTTTATTATTGGGTGTTGCATGACTTTTTAAAACCAAACAAATGGGGGGAATTGTCTTTTAAAACATATATACAAAGTGATTGGAAAGTCTTACTGGAATGGAGAAATGACAAACTCTTTCAGAAAAATTAAGTTAACATTAGACAGTGTTAAACTTCAAGTTGGCAATCTTAGTCAGAATTTTAAACAATATTGTTAGTAATATAAACTATGAAAAATCCCATAATTATTGTTCTTGGAAATTGGATGGACAAATCAGGTCAACTTAACAAAGAGTCATGTTCTAGACTAGACCTTGCTATGGATATATTTCGTAAAAATAAATATTCTTTTATTATTACATGTGGTTGGGATTATAAAGATGACTCTAATATTGCAATTGCTGATGCAATGAAGTCATATATAGTTAATAACAGTCATATTTCACATGAATTAGTTTTAACTGAAACCAACTCAAGAGATACTGTTGGGGATGCTATATTTACAAAGATTAATATTATCAAGAAAAAAGGTCTGAATAACTTGTTGATAGTGACAAGTGATTATCACGTTTTAAGAACACATAAAATATTTTCCTATATTTACGGAGAACAATATATAGTTAAGGTTATAGGGTCAAAAACCACTAAAAAAAAGGAATTATCAGAACTGGAAGACAAATCATTGAATGTATTTTATAAAACTTTTAACGGTATTAAGTCTGGAGATGACGTTTTAATATATAAACGATTATGTGCAGATCACCCTTATTATAACGGTGACATTTATCCTAAGGTTTAGTGTCTTTTATTGAAACTGATAAGAAACACTATAAGTGGATTATTATGAAACATATAGAAAATAAAATTTTGTTCTTAGGTGATGATACATCCCCCCTTTTAAAGTGGTTAATAAGTGTTGAAGGATTTGTAATGCAAACTTCTGAAAAAATAACTACAGAACTAATACATTCAAACAATATTAACTTTATTGTGAGTTATGGTTACCGTCATATTCTTGGTAAGGATATTTTAGATCTTTTTCCTGCTAGAGCAATAAACTTACATATATCATATCTTCCTTTTAACCAAGGGGCAGATCCTAACTTTTGGAGTTTTGTAGAAAATACTCCTAAAGGTGTTACTATTCATTATTTAGATGAGGGTATTGATACCGGAGATATTATTGTTCAAAAGAAAGTTGAATTTGATACAAAACAAGAGACACTTGCAACATCGTATGAAAAGTTGCAGTTAACTATTCAAGATTTGTTTAAAAAGAACTGGCAAGATATAAAAACAATAAGATGTAAACGACAAAAACAAGTTGGCAATGGAACATCTCACAAGGTTAAAGATAAGATAAATTTGAACCACCTTTTGGAAGACGGTTGGGATACACCACTCTGTGTGTTGGAGGAATACAATCTTGATAAATAGAACGGAAGGGGTCTTGTTTATGTGAGGTTAAAGAGGAAAATGTCCCTTCGATTAAAATGATTGAAAAATTGGGTTTTAAACTCTTTAATACAGAAAAGAGAGTTAATTTTTATAAGTTAAATCAGAGTTAGCAAAAATACTATCACTTCGATTGATATACCATTTCCAATAACCAACCCAACAATTCCTTTCGGTCATTATACAAATCCTATCAATAAAACCATAATTGTCGATAAAGAATTCATAAGGACAGAGGAACAAATGGTTTATAAGGGTAATATATCAAAAAAAAAATTAACTAATAGTATGTTCCATACGAAATCATTCCACGGTTACCGATTTCGCTAAATTACGTGGTTGGTCAACATCCGTGCCTTTCAGCACCGCAGTGTGATATGCCAAAAGTTGCACCGGCAAACTATAAAGAATTGGCGTTAAATCATTATGGCACAAAGGAACTTCAATCGTTGCCAATAGCTCTGTTGATTTGCCATTTTGTGGGCTAAGTTGCTGTTGCAAACATTCAATACCCGTAGCCCCCGAAATAAAAATCACCTTCCCCCCACGGCTCATCACCTCTTGCACATTCGATAGCATTTTATCAAATAATTCATCTTCAGGTGCCAATGCTACAATCGGCATATGCTCATCAATCAACGCGATCGGGCCATGTTTCAACTCACCTGCCGCATAAGCCTCAGCATGAATATACGAAATTTCCTTCAGCTTAAGCGCGCCTTCAAGTGCAATCGGATATAACCGCCCTCGCCCCAAAAATATAACATCACGCACCTCTTGCAAATGATGCGCAATTTCCAAAATCATATGCTCTTGTGCTAATATTTGCATCATTTTACTCGGCAAATGTGCCAAAGCCTCGATAATCTCGTGATCTCGCACATTCTTGCCAGCATTGCTTTGCGCTAAATATTGCGCCAAAGCGGCAATCACACTCAGCTGGCTAGTGAAGGCCTTGGTAGAGGCAACCCCAATTTCTGGACCCGCATGGGTATAAATAACACCATCAGCCTCACGGGCAATCGTCGATTTTTCTACATTAACAATCGCTAAAACCTTCTGCCCATGCTGTTTCGCATAACGCATTGCCTCAAGCGTATCCATTGTTTCACCTGATTGACTAATAATCAATACCAGACCATTTTTCTTTGGCAATACCGGCGTGCGATACCGAAATTCTGAGGCAATATCAACTTCAACAGCAATTTTTGCCCATTGTTCAATCCAATATTTGGCAACAAGCCCAGCGTAATAAGCCGTACCACACGCAATAATGGTAATTTTGCTAAGATCTTTCGGAGCAATCGGCAAATCAGGAAAACACAAGAATTTCCGTACAGGATCATAAATTCTTGCCAGCGAGCTACCAATCACGGTGGGTTGTTCCCAAATTTCCTTTAGCATAAAATGTCGATATTTCCCCTTGCCAATCATCGCATTTGAAATTGCAACAATATCAGTCGGGCGTGTGATTTCTATGCCAGCTTGATTGTATAAAACCACTTTACCAAGACTAATTTCGGCATAATCACCATCTTCCATATAGCAAATTTCCTGGGCTAATCCTGCCAATGCCAAAGCATCTGAGCCAAAAAAATACTCTTGCTGCTGATCTTGCCCCGCCATCCCATAACCAATCACCAAAGGCGAACCTTGCCTAGCACCATAAAGCGTTTCTGGACAATCACGAAACATTACAACCAAAGCAAAAGCCCCTTCTAATTCAGCCAAAGATTTCTGCAGGGCATGCCTAGGCGCATCCCCCTGATTTAAATAATGCGTAATTAAATGCACCACAATTTCCGTATCCGTATCGCTTTCAAAAAGAATATTTTTTTCAAATTTTTGGCGCAATTCATGAAAATTTTCAATAATTCCGTTATGCACCAACATAAGCTGCGTATTGCCATGCGGATGGGCATTGGCAATAATCGGTGCCCCATGCGTTGCCCAACGAGTATGCCCAATACCCACAGTGCCCAGCAAAGGCTCGCGTTCAAGTAAAGTTTCTAAATGATGTAATTTCCCCTCAGCACGACGACGCATAATTTGTAAAACCCCTTGCTGATCCTGGCTTAAAGTCGCAATACCCGCAGAATCATAACCTCGATATTCAAGTCGCTTTAAGGCTTCTAACAAATTACCAACAGTTGCCTGACTCTTGCTCATAATTCCAATAATACCGCACATTATGTTTTCCCTTTATGATGCTTTCCCTTTATCGATAGTTCCTTTTTTCTACGATATTTCATACCATGATTTGCAAGATTTTTTTGGACCCCGCGTGCTGTCGCTAACTCATTCGCAACCACATCCTTGGTAATCACACTGCCCGCAGCAATCAACGCATCATCACCCACAACAATCGGAGCAATAAGCGCACTATTGGAACCCACAAATACATTTTTCCCAATCAAAGTTTCTTCTTTCTTGCAGCCATCATAATTACACGTAATGGTTCCAGCACCAATATTACTATCAGAACCGATCTTCGCATCCCCTAAATACGCAAGATGCCCCGCTTTCACGCCGGAATCTAAGCAACTATTTTTTACCTCAACAAAATTTCCTACCGCAGCATGCTCGCCAATTTGCGTTTGCGGGCGCAAGCGTGCCAACGGACCAATCTGCGCATGGGCTCCAATTTTAGCCCCTTCAATATGGCAAAAACTTTTAATATGGGCATATTCTGCAATTTCTACCCCAATACCGAAATGAATGTGATGCTGCAAAGTAACATTGGCCGCAATTTTCGTATCATAGCTGAAAAATATTGATTCAGGGTCTTGCATCATCACCCCATTTGCCATAAATTGTGCGCGCTTTTGTTGTTGCCATAATTTTTCAGCATTCGCTAGCTCCAGCAAAGAATTAACGCCCATAACTTGCTCTTCAAACGCCTTCACCATTTGAATGTCGGCATCGCCTTGTTGACGTGCCAAGGCCACTAAATCAGTGAGATAATATTCTCCTGTAGCATTCTGATTCGATAATTGCGATAACCAAATTCTAGATTGCGCCGTAATCATGGCCATGATTCCGCCATTGCATAGGCGAATATTCTGTTGCTCGGCAGATAATTCTTTTGCTTCAATAATCGCATCAACGGCTCGATTTTTCGTATTATTTTCTGCCAAAATAATACGCCCATAAGATCCGGGATCAGTAGCATCAAAACCTAAGACCGCTAACCCGGCATCGCCTGTGGCTTGAAGTAATTTTTGCGCAAGAGCTAAATCAATAAAAGGCGTATCACCATAAAGAACCAAAATTTTCTTACCTAATCGATTGCCGCCCACCCCTTCTTGAGCCAATTGATCCTGCTGAGTGAAAAAACTTTTCAGTGCCCCGCCTGTACCTTGATATTGCTTTTG
The DNA here is from genome assembly GCA_965206365.1 of Alphaproteobacteria bacterium. Taxonomy (GTDB): domain Bacteria; phylum Pseudomonadota; class Alphaproteobacteria; order JABAAW01; family JAHZMA01; genus CBDBJL01. The sequence goes on along the minus strand of CBDBJL010000024.1, from coordinate 61,898 downwards.
AATATGCACAGGAATATTCGGAAAATATTGCGAGATTTCAGTACCATTTTCCGGTGATAAAACCAACCAAATATCTCCTGAGAGCCCCAAATCATCACTGAGTAATTTTTGCGCCATCGCAACCACATGGCCTAACAAAGACAAACCCGCAATTTTATGCAAAACCTTCGGTGTCTTACAACACATTCTTGTTCCCTGCCCGGCAGCAAGAATGATAATTGTTACATCATCCATAAAATCAAAACATCATCTGGATCAACAAGATCACTAAAACTAGGTGGGGTGACTGATGGGATTTGAACCCACGACCTCCTGAACCACAACCAGGCGCTCTAACCAACTGAGCTACAACCACCAAAAACTCAAAATGCCATTCATTCTTAAGCGATAATACATTATTTTTCAATAGATTTCTTTCCGCTTTCTTAACCGCTCTTTTTGCCGCTTTCTTGGCCACCTTTTTTTGCCGCTTTTTTTGCCGCTTTTTTTGATAGTTCCTATTTTTCAACTTTACAGGAGAAGGCATTTTATACTAAGAATTTATAAGGAACTTGTAATTAACAAAACCTTCGCTCAAAAAAAATGTAAATGAAAAACTGATCCTAATGTCCAAAATATCAAAAAAAATGAAAATGATCGAATCAAGCATAAAATCACCAACTTCTGAGCTTACAATTGCCTATTTTGATTGCGATTGCTTCTTTGCTGCCGTCGAGAAGCGCGATCATCCCAGCTTGAATAGCAAACCGATTGTGGTAGCCGGCAATGGTCCGCGTACTGTTGTAGCAGCAGCCTGTTATTTGGCTAGGCTTTACGGTATAAAATCAGCAATGCCGGTGATACATGCCAAAAAACTTTGCCCTAAATTAACCCTGATACCGCATAATTTTACGAAATATTACATGGCTCGCAAGCAGATTAAAGAAATTTTATTGACCGAAAAACTCCCCCTTTATTTTGATCGAATGGATGAAGGTTATCTAGATCTTCGACATTATTCCGGAGACAAAATGACCCTATGTCGTCACCTCCAAAATCAAATTCGCAGGCAGCTTAAACTAACGATATCCTTTGGGCTTGGTGTGAATCCAGTAATGGCAAAAATTATCTGTAACATCGATAAACCCAATGGTTTAACCGCAATGGGAAAAACAGAAATTCGTTATTTTCTCGCGGATAAACCTGTAGGATTATTACCAGGAGTTGGTTTTGCCACCCAAAAACATTTGCAAAAAATAGGCATTACTCGAATCTCGCAATTACAAGGTGAAGACCCCCTAAAATTAATCGCACATTTAGGGAAATTCGGCGCTACCCTAAAGCAAATGAGCCTGGCTGAAGCTCGTCCACAACGAATTTCTCAACGCCTTAACAAAATTATTTCTATTGAGCGTACATTTAATCGTGACCTGCCTATCAGCGAGAAGCTCTATCAGCTAGTAGATGAGATGAGTTTCAATCTTGAAACTCGGTTAAAACAACATCACCAAAGTTGCTATACGATCAGCTTAAAATTACGCCATAGCAATTTTACCACCTTAAATCGTAATATCACCATCAACGAGCCCTTTCGCGATGCCAAAAACATTCGAGTCGCAGCACATCATTTGCTTAAACAAGCCTCGCATAATCAGCATAATTATTATCGTTTAATTGGTTTAACTGCATCAGGATTATCCCAAAATAAAGGCACACTTCCCCTATTTTGCCTTTAATGTTTTCAACCAATCACCAAAGCTTGCGAGGCTGCGGCAATAATGGCAGCAATTCGCAAAGCTGATTGCACTTTCGCATGTGTCCAACCCGCCTGAAGCAAAGCCTCACTATGGGCATTAAGGCAATTTTGGCAACCATTCATCGCGGATACCGCAATACAAAAATATTCAAAAATCGTTTTTTCAACCGGCGGCTGTTTAATAATATTCATCCGTAATTTCGTTGGCACATTCCGATATTCAGCATCTTTCAACAATCCAAGCGTACGATAATAAACATTATTCTGCGCCATCACCACAGCGGCGGCTTTCGCGCCCTCGATCTGATATTTTGTACATTTTTCATAGGCTATTCTTTGAAAAGCAGTAATAATTTCAGAGTTTTGACTTGTATAAGCACAAGAAAGCGCGCACCCAAACACAACGCTTTCTTCTATATCCAACATTTCATCGTACAAAGCCCCAAGATTAAGTCGAGTATCCCGAGCGTAACTCTGTAATTGAGTTCTTAATGCTTCCATAGTAAAAATAGCCTAACATTCATGAATTTATGCCACATTCAGCGTATCTTCACCTTGTTTCCAATTGCATGGACAAAGCTCGTCAGTTTGCAATGCATCCAACACCCGCAAAACCTCTTTGGTGTTGCGCCCTACGGAAAGATCGGTCATCATAACAAAACGAATAACAGAATCGGGATCAACAATAAAAACAGCCCGTTGAGCAACACCTTCTGCCGGGTGCAGAATGCCTAAATTTACTGATAATTCTCGCTTAATATCCGCAAGCATTGGAAACGGTAAATCACGCAGTTCTTCATGATCCCGCCTCCAGGCAAGATGCACAAATTCGCTATCTGTACTGCATCCCAAAATTTGCGCATCACGGTCATTAAACTCAGCGTTTAATCTACCAAAATCAGCAATCTCGGTAGGACACACAAAAGTGAAATCTTTGGGCCAAAAGAAAATTACCAACCATTTGCCTTGGTAATTATTATTAGAAACATTCTGAAAAGCAGTGGCTATATCGTTAGAAACCGTCGCCTTTAAGTTAAATTCTGGAAATTTTTCACCCACACCAAGCATAAAGATACCTCTCTTAAAGTTTTTGTAAAGGGGTAAAGTAACATATTCTTCACGTGAAATAAATATGTTCCTTATCAAAAATGATAAAATTTCTTACAATATTGCGATTTTCATTATGCTGAACAGCCATTAAGATCTGTTTTTATTGAAAAGAACATTAGAGAAATAAACTCAAATAACATATTGAATTATTTGATTTTATTTTTTGTTGATTTTTTCCCATAGCGATAGACTCATTTTTGTGGTATCAATAAGAACATTAACTAAACGCAAGCAAAAAAGGAAATCACAATGAATTATGCAACCACAATCATCCAATTAGACCGCGGGCTTCGTGACGAAAATGGCATTGAACATAAAGAACTAATTCTACGAGAAATGATCGTGAAAGATTTATTAAGCCCGCACAGTAATTTAAGTGACGATGCTCGCGGAGTTCATATTTTAGCCCAGCGCGTTTTACAAATTGGCAATATTAAAAATCCGGGGATGGCATTGGTAGAAAAATTAAATTTCAAAGATTACAGTCTCATTGTTGCCGCAGCCAATAAAATGGACGAATAATCCGTGGCGCATGATTGGCAAATGCAAGATAGAATAATGCGCCAAATTATTTTAAGGGCAGCGCAACAATGGAACATGAATCTTATGGAAGTACAACAAATGTCGCTTCGTGAATTTATCCGATGGTGGGAAGCAAATTATGAAAATGATCAAACCAAAATTAACGAACATAACGCACAATAAATTATCGATAAAATTACATTGTGTAACCGTAATCAACAAAACCAAAATCTTAGCATTATGCAATCAAAAAAACTCTCTTGGACAATTGCATTCGCTGAAATTACCAAATTTTTTATTTTTACATTTCCCAATCCTGGAAAAATTTTATCAAGCATTCTTTCATAGAAAACTTGTAAAGTCAGGCGTAAAAAAATCACCCTTCCAGATCAATTTATCTCGGAATCTAATCACGCAAACCCATCTGCATTATGCCCATAAAAAACCCGATAATACAAATCATAAAATCAAACTTGCCTTATCTAATTTCAGCCGATGCTTAAAAAATACCCCACCCCAATGGCAATATCAAATTTCATCTCTCCCCGATATCAAGCAAATCCAAAAAGCTATTCTTCCAGGCAAGAAGCCCAAACAATCGCCTCTAACCATGAAAATCAAAGAGCCACTACGGATCTTTCACAAATTTCCGATTCTGCAAAAAACTGATATTTCTGCACAGCAAACTCGTTACACCATAAAAAACCAAAGCCACCATCATGCAAAACCAGAAATACAGCAAAACATGTATCATCGGTTCGTACAAAATCTAATTACCCCTGGCAATCACCCTGAAAATCATCAAGCTTATCACCAAAACTTTGTTCAGCAAAACCATATGCACCAAAAACACATGCAGCAAAACCTATTAGGGCTTGTGGAAAAACCAAAACCACACCCTAAAGCGCAAAATGTTGCGCCGCAGTGGGCCCGCAAAGAATTTGACCAATTGCGTGGCAATATGCAACATATGATCACAGAACAAATTACCAAGCAAATTGCGCCTTTGCTCCAACAACAAGAAAAACCACAAATACAAGATCCTTTCCTGCAATATGCAGCCCGAAATGCCTCGCGATTTATTCGCTTTTGACAGCCTTGCATCTTGGTATGGATTAAGTTACTATTCACCTTGTTAAAAGAACCATTCTATCTTAATGTGAAGTGATAGATATCTTTATTTGGTATCCAATTTATTATTTATATTTACACAAATGTTGGCTAAGAAATATCTCTGTGAGAACTTTATTTTACTCATTATCCTTGCCATTGGGCTCGTGATCAGAATTTTAAGTGCTATTTTATATGATATCCCACCCGGAATTACCGACAATATCACCTACCTAGCACAAGCACAATCTTTTCTAGCATTAGAAACCTCAAACATTAATCACATCATGCCGTTTTATCCTTTTATCCTTGCTCTTTTTGGGGGAACTACATTGGGGGCATTATTTGCCAATATTATTTTATCAACCTTAGCGATTTGGTTGGTTTATGAATTAACACAAACCCTGTTTCACAATCATCATAAAGCGGTGATCGCTGCGATGATCGTTAGTTTCTATCCATTTTTTATTTTTTACTCTCTAGTTAATTTAACAGAATCCTTATTTATTTTTTTAATTTTGGCCGGCACTTTATGCTTTTACCGTAAATATTTAACCTTAGGGAATATTTGCTTTATTCTGGCAATTTTAACTCGCCCTACTTTTGATTTTATGATGCCCTTATTCATTATTGCCTTTGGTGTTTTTATCCATAAAATGTCGATTCGTCAAATCAGCTATTGGTTACTTCGCTACACCCTAATTTATATTGTGCTTTTTACCCCCTGGTGGCTGTATCAATATCATAAATATGATCAATTTGTTCGTTTTCATCTTGGCTCAGGAATTGTGATCTATTCTGGGAATAACTCGCTTAATGAAACCGGTGGTGGTATTGCCGACGAATTTCATGTTGATATGAATTTTGATCATTTTCAACATATTACCGACCCCGTTTTAAGGGATAAAGCTTTAAAGCAAGCGGGTTTTCATTTTATGATTAACAATCCTGGAAAATTTGCATTTTTAGCCTATAAAAAATTTATTCGTTTTTGGCGTTTATACCCGCATCATCCTACCTATCAAAAACCGTTCTATATTGTTGTTTCTGTACTAAGTTTCACGCCCATATTACTGCTTTTTTTCTATTATTTCCGACATTTACGCATGATTGATTTACAAAAATTTAGCCCAATTTTATTAATGATTGCCTATTTAACAGCCGTACATATGGTATTGATTGGTTCTATGCGTTACCGCTTGCCTTTGGAACCTTTTATGATCATAATCGCCGTGGCAGGTTTCCATGATTTGCTCAGCAAAAATCAAAAAATATCGGCTTGCCTTGATACAATTTATTCTCTTCCAATAAATCCAAAAAAAATAAGGTTTCGATGAAAATTGCTGTTATCATTCCCTGTTATAATGAAGAATTAACAATTGGCATTGTCCTGCAAGAATTGCAAAAATATCTACCGGAAGCCAAGCTTTATGTTTGTGACAATGCTTCTGAAGATAACACCCTTGCCATTGCCAAAAAACACGGGGCAATCGTTTTTTGTGAACCCCAAAAAGGCAAAGGACATGCCATCCGTAGGTTGTTGCGTGAATGTGATGCCGATATTTATGTGATGATTGATGGTGATCATACATATCATGTGGCGGATGCGCAAAAAATGATTACGAAACTTATCACTGAAAATTTAGATATGGTCGGAGCCAGACGCATTACTAATATTGCCCAGACTTACCGTCCCGGACATGAATTTGGCAATTACCTGCTTAGCAAAACGGTGAAAATTATTTTTGGCAATCGCATTGATGATTTGCTTTCAGGGTATCGCGTTATGTCACGCCGTTTGGTAAAATCATTTCCAGTAATGTCAACCGGATTTGAAATTGAAACCGAGCTTAGCGTACATGCTTTGGCACTCAATATGCCAATTGCGGAAATTGATTCTGTGCTAACAAAACGCCCTGAAGGTTCTTTTAGCAAATTAAACACTTATCGCGATGGTCTCAGAATTTTATGGATGATCATCACCCTATTTCGTAATGAACGCCCTTTATTGTTTTTCTCATTATTTTCCGGGATTTCTGCCATCATTAGTTTTGGGCTTGGGATTCCTTTAATTTTTGATTTTCTAGAAACAAGCTTGGTAAAGCGGCAACCCACAGCAATTTTATCCGTTGGATTTGGGATCATCTCAGCCTTATTCTTTTTTACTGGCCTGTTTCTTGATACCATTACCCATACAAGGCGAGATATCCAAAAATTATTCTATCTTTCAATCGCCCCGATCTCTCATAAATAACGGCTTTTCGTTTCATATTTTGCCAAAAATAGATTGATTTATTTTTTCCGTAAGCTGATCTGGCAAGCAATATCGCTAAACTGGTACCCTAACGAAATTTCATCAGCAGAAATTCGCATAATATGGAATCGCAATTGATTGCCAGCAATATCAAACCTATCGGGATGAATGAAAAAATTTTCTGCATTGATATTTGCCTTGATTCCTAAAAATTCTACATGCGTTTCCCCCAGAAACAAAGAACCTGTTAATTGCTCAGCAATATTTGTTAAAAATAAACGTTGCAAAGCTTCTTCATTACCATCACGCCTTGCCTGCAAGGTTTCTGCCGAAAGAAGATAACCAGCATATTCTTTGCAAAGCAACCCACCCGCAAGTTGCAATAATAAATCATCACTATGAATCGTTAACTCATTAAATTTATACTCAACAAGCAAATCCTTTGCTGGTAAATTGAATCCTGACGCAAGAAAACTAAGGCAAGAAAACGCAATAAATTTAAAAAAATGATCCATGTCAGCATCAACTCATGAATTATAAAAATAATATCTTATCTAGATATCATATATTATGATCCATAAGATGATATTTTTTGGATATCAAAAAAATTACTCATCATCCTGCGCTTTCAATAGTTTGACTATTTCACGACATTCCTCTTTGCTTGTACCATCGGCGTTATCATAAATATCTTTCAATGTTCGGCTAGCATTTATTTCCACCTCTTCTTCATCATCATGATAACCAGAAATAGGGATTTTGATCTGAACATCAGCACCTGCATCTAATAGCATCTTTATAATCGTTCAATGAAGATTTTGGGGAGGGATAAATCAATTATCAATGGTATTGATACATGAGCCAATTATCAAAGAAAGTAGGCTATGTGTAATATCATAATCTCCATGAGTTTCAAAAAATCGTTTATTGGGGTCAGCACCATATTTTAATAGAAATAAAAAGATTTTTGTCAGTTTTTAAATCAAAGCCATATTAATGCCCCTCTGATTGGGTTGCCATCACTGATATTGAGATGAATATTTTGCTCTACTAATAAAAAACGTAAAATATCAATATTTTCATTAGCCATAACTAATTCTATCAACGTTAAGCGTTCATTAAACCCCCTATCTGCTGTAATAGTAACATCTGACCCTGCAAACTTCAAGATTAGGGTTCCATAAAACTGCTTGCTGTAAAGCAGTATATTGGTGAACCCCCACCCAGCCTGGTCCATTAAAAATAATAGCGCTTTACATCAAGCCCTTCATCCAACATAGTCTTTATTTAATGAGATGTAGCAGTTGTAATTTTTTCTAATACTTTCCTATCCTCAAATAAAGATTCCCAATCAGATGCTGCGTTACTCAGGCTTGAAAATATTGCATTATTCGCAATGACTAGCATTATAATAAAAATAACATTTTTTATTGAAACAAGTGCAACTATAAATTTTAAATATCGGGTAAGCCACATTTCAAATATAACAGCCCTAAATTAGATTGGTATTATTGCTAAAAACAGCTTCTTCATCGCCATCGCGCCTTGCCTGCAAGGTTTCTGCGGAAAGAAGATAGCCAGCATATTCTTTGCAAAGCAACCCACCCGCAAGTTGAAATAATAAATCATCGCTATTAACCGTTAAATTTATACTCAAAAAGATTCTCTTGCCTGCACATGCAAGACGGTAGCAATAAAGGCAAACGGCAATGAAAAGATTACGCATAAACTTCACTTCAATTAAGCGGAAATATAGCATAATTTCATGCCTCTTGCAAACCCGAAAAGAAAGAATTTCAGGAGATGTTAGAAGTTTTTCTTTGAAAAATAAAATGGCTTTGGAAATAAAAGTTTAGGAAAAATAGGAAAACTCTATCAATATTTTCCCATAAAATATATTGCTAATCTCAAAATTATGACTCAGTATTCTTAAAAAAAGATGAGAAATTGTGATGGCTAATAAACAATTTCCTAAAAATAGGCATAATGTTCTTAATTTTTTATCTCTATTTTTCAATACAATATGCGCGTTGAGTGAAAAATTGAAAAATAAACTTATCGCACGTGCAAGATAACTTGCGATAAATAGACTATCCGTAGCGTTCAGAATAAGAAAAAAAGCTGCAATATCTAATAAAAATGACAAGATCCCCGAAATAGCAAATAACAATAAATATCGATATATTCTCACTAAATCTATGAAAGGCCTGAAATGTGAGGAATGATTATTTTCCAGGTAAATGGTTGCAATCGGCATTTCTTGGATTGGAATATTGAGTCTGCGGGTGGCAATCAGCATGTTTAACTCATAATCATAGCGCTCCCCCGGCAGAGCAAGAAAATGCGGTAATAAAGATTAGGATATTCCTCTTAAACCCGTTTGTGTATCCGATATCTTTTTATTAATTAAAAAATTAAAAAGAACTTTGGTGATATAATTCCCTAATTTACTACGCAGAGGATTTTTTTTAGAAAAACTTCTACAACCAAGAATTAATTTTCTTGAATGCGGCATAAGCTGCTCAGCTATTTTAATAATATCATCTAGCCTATGTTGTCCATCAGCATCTACAGTAATCACACCATCATTTTCAGGATATTCATCAATGATATAATTAAAGTCAGTTTTTAAAGCCCTCCCTTTCCCTAAATTGATTGAATGTTGTA
>CBDBJL010000024.1:0-47500 GCA_965206365.1 Alphaproteobacteria bacterium | reverse complement strand
TCCAGTGAAGCATCGCGAACAACCTCCGACAAACTTACCAACTGCTCAATAGTATCATATTGCTTCAAAATTGCAGGGGGAAGCATGATCACTTTAGTGACTCCCGCACAAGCAGGGTTTTTTGATACTCTTCTTCGTAAATAACTACTAAACACCCAACTATCCTCTTCAAGAAGCGGATCTAAGGCACCATTTTCTAGCAAAATCTTGATCGCCTCGGCTGGCATGTTCTCACCAGCATTTTGACAAGATTGTATAATAAGCATTGTTAAAGGTAAGCTTTGTGGCTTACCTTCATAATTATCATAATGATACAACGCATCTGTTCTGGCCCCAGCTTGAATTAAAAGCTGAATTCGTTTTAATGTTGCAGGATCTGGCACAACATCACTACGGTTAAACCGTGATTCAATTAAAAGTGCTAAAATACTATTGCCAACCCCATCAACCGCATTCGGGTCAGCTCCGTTATCGAGTAAAACCTCCATAATCTCAGTTGCTTCAAAATATAATGTCGCAAACAATAAAAAACTTAACTCTGTTTCTTTTTCAAATATCCCCAGAATGTCAATCTTTTCTGCAAAGGCTTGCTTTAATTCATCAGCATTCATCGCTAAAATTTGATTGGCATCAGGGAGCGAATCTTTTTGATCAACAAAGTACATTTTGCCTAGCACAAATATGCCTAGTGCAAATAATAGCCCCAAACATGAAACACTTAAAATTACTTTCCCAGAAAAGCTTTTCACCATACCTCACCTGCCCATTACTGATATTCTTTGCATTTTTGGAAGTTACAAAAATTCCGTAACTTCTAAAGCATAACCCATTTCTATGGCGAAATAAATATCCTTAGCCATAAAATTCTTAACCGAAAGATGCCTAAATCAATAATACTGCAAGCATATTTTTATCATGATCTCAATTTTTCGGTTCATCAATACCGAAATGATCTTTATCTAATGCGATTATCGCTGCTCATGAAGCAAACTTTTGAAATTTTACCAAGGGTTGTTATAAGACTTCTTAATTTTTTTAAGAACCCTATTTCCATTACGATCTTTTAAGCCCTGCTTACACATTCCAATAGCGTATCAGCTTTCCACCACCATTTCATATTTTTATGGGAAATACACTTGCCATATTCGCCAACGAAACATTGCCAAATTTCTTCTGGGAGATCCCCATCTTTTTCATCCTCGTTAGAACGCATGCTATCACTCTTTTTGTAATGAAAATTTATCTAAACTACCATAGATAAAGGGGGTAGCTTTTTGATAGTAATAATATGCCATATTGCCACCTATTTTAGAGTAAACAAAATCTACCAAAATTAAACATCAAAATTATGTTCGCGTTTTTCTGCTTTGCTAAACGAATAGATCGCACTTTTATAATCTTTGTTACCAACGTAATAGATGCCCAACCTAGCTTGGGCTTTTCGGAAGATTATCATAGCCTGGTAAATATTGATCGCCTAGACATAGAGGAAGAATATTTTCCACGTGATAAAATTTCCAATGAAAAGATTATTTGGATTTTATCAAGAAGAGGCTTTCAATGTTGTATGGCATTTTGATGAAAAGATGGCTAATGATCTGCACGAACATCTATTCCATCACACAAGAAGCCAAAATTTGGCACGGTAGAGGTGTGTACGACTGGCAATATGTTGGCATCGATTCAGCTGAGAAAAACTAGGGGGAAACCTGTAGAAAACTTTGGGAAAATATCGGAAAAAATTAAAGAAACTCTTAGGGAAAATTTGGGGAAAAGCTATGGAAAAACCTGAGAAAAGCTATGGAAAAACTGGGGAAAAACTGGGAAAAATCATTGAACCGTAAATTTTGCAAAACCAGTATCGACAATGATTACAAGAGGCACAAATGATCGATAATTTTATGGAAATTGAGGATTGACTTTAAGGGAATGATAGGGGAATCTAAAACTCTTATCCAAACGGAGTTTTCGTAAACTACCCGCACTTACGCTACAAGGGCACCAAGAAGCGATATCGCGCGCCCCGCAGAAATATAGATTATAAAATTACATTACCCGTTTTAAAAATTCCAACGTTCGTGCTGTCGCTTTTTTTGTAGCTTCTTGATCATAAATTTTGCTATTCGGGTTGGCAAATCCATGCTGGGTATTGGGGTAGATAAAAATCTGATGCGTCCCATCAAGCGTATTTAATTTTGCTTCAAATGCATTCACAGCATCTAGCGTAATGCCACGATCTTTCTCGGCAAAATGCCCTAAGATCTTGGCGCGCATTGTTGCCAAATCATCTTCTGGATTGAAGCGCCCGTAATAAATTACCGAAGCTTTAACGCCCAAATTGTTTTTTGCAATTTGGTAAGACCAACCCCCACCAAAACACCAACCCACCGATGCTAAGCGCGTGGCATCGACCATTGTGGAATTCTTCAGAAACCCGATCCCGGCATTTAGGTTTTTGAACGCCTCATCGATATTGTTGCGAACTGCACTTGCCATTTTGCGAGCTTGAGCGGGATCATTACTAGCTGGCTTGCCATACATATTTACTGCTAGTGCCACATAACCCTGGCGGGCAAATTCATCCGCTTTATTTTTTATATCTTGGTTTAGCCCCCACCATTCATGAATCAACAAAATCGCTGGCGCAGCTTTGGTGCTTTCGGGCACGGCAAGATAGCCTTGATAATTTTGACCATATTCAACATTCTGCCCCGCAAATGCCATAGAATGTGGAGAAATTATGCCCAATAGAAGAATCAAATACAGCGATAATTTTTGGGTCTGAATTTTCATGATTGCCGTTCCTCATAAAATTGATATCTATCCACTGTAAACGATTTTTAAACTTTGTCAGCAAAAAATCACACCAACAAAGATTTTTAGACTTGATTTTTGCCTGCCCACACATAGATAAAATCTTATCATCAAATTTAAATATGCGTTATTTTATCGAAGCCATTGCTCAGAAATATTTCACATTTGCAGTGATTTGGTTATGCTGGTATTTTTGGTATTAAAACTTGTGGAACATGATCGCTGTTTCAGTTTTATCCCCAATAATATCAAGATTTTACGGCATCCGCCTTTAACATTGCGCCAGCAAAACGAGGTAAAATGCTTTGAAGCGTTTCTTGCCTGACTGCCATTACGAATCAGACTCGCCAACATCGTAATGATAATGGCAAAAAACAATGTCAAGCTTACTTAAAACTAGCTTGTGTGGTGTAACCATTAGAATCATCAAGCTCTTCAGGATTGAACGAGTTGTTTGTTAGTGTTATTTTGCCAATCGATAGTGCCAATGCGATATCTTCGGTAAAATGATAACGAGAAAAAGCATTCTTGCCCCTGCCAATCGCAAACTCACCAATGCTGATCCCAATATGATGTTAATTATTTTCTCCGATGAGTCGATAAGTAGAAAAATTTTGATGCGTAATCATTGCATTAATCGGTATTTTCGGTAATGATAACAGGAGCGGGTTGATCAAAATCAATCAGGCGGTTATAGGCCTGAAGAATTCTAAGATCTTGCGGACCCAAAAGCAATGTTTTTACTTTTATACGCGTGAAACTGGTTCGCCATTTTTTTCCTGTGTAAAGCACACCTGATGCCGAAGTAATAATTTTAACTGCATATAAAGCTGTGGCTTGTAGCAGAGGTTCACGTTGCACTGGGTTAGAAACATAGTTAGCAATATTTGATATTTGCACATAATCAGAGCCAATTGCATCCAAAAATTCTAACGCAGCTCTATCAACCGCACCAATATAAGTTGGTGCGTAATTGTAATGTTCAGGATGAATGGTGAATTCATGTCTGCCATGAAAACCTAGTCCTTTTAAGGTTTCTATTTCTGATTCTTCTGCACATAACGTAAATCGACTGCCGATAGGGAGTGCGACTTCAAAGCCACGCATCATTATTTTTGGGTAAAATAAGTAAGATTTTTGCTCACTCACATAAACCGGCGCAATATCCACCGTTGCGGGGGTGAAATAGAGATTCGAAGGGGGAGGATTAGGGTTAGCTTGATAGTTAACTTGACTAATCGCCGTATCTGTACGCATTAAAGGTGCTGTAATATCGATCCTTGATAGGTTGTAAATGCAAGGTTGATCCAATTGGGATAAAATAACAAGCTTGCTTGTTTGCTTCATCTTGATCTGCTCTATAATGTAATTTATGGTTGAATCCAGGAAAGGGATGATATCCAAAATCAAGATTTGTTCTTAACAGTTTTTGAAATCCTTCATCGGTAACTTTATCACTGCGAAAATTCGTAAAACGATACAGCTGTAGCTCTATTTTAAAGATTGGAAACACAGATAATATTGGCTGATCTTGCCCCTGCAAACTATCAATTTTACTAGGGGTTAATGTGGTAATAATGTTTGTTTTCGGCAAAACCACAGCCATCGGAGAAAACCCTTCAAAAACTACCCCATCGCCAATGAATATTAACGCCAAAATTTATACGATAAGTTTTTCTCTCTAACTTCTTGTTTTGCGCTTGGGCAACACCCAATTTGGTGAAAATAAAATCAGCTAATTGTATTTTCGGTTGCAAATCTTCATTGGCAATAATAAGTTCATCTTCATCAAAATCTTGAACCAAGCTAAACGAATACACGCAAAAAATAATGCCAAACAACAAATGACTCATGTGTTTTTTGCAATGAAAAAGAAATCTGACCATGATTAATCGCCACGCTTACGATAAATTTGAAATACCCTAATCCTGACATAAATTCAATAATTTAGCACCAAAATTGTGGCAAAATAACCTAAAATTCACTTGCCTATAACGAGTTTATATGTGATTATAGGCATAAATATATGCCAGTTTAGCATATATTTCCAACAATGAACAAAGGCGTAGCTTGATGCAAAAAATAACCTTCATCATCCAAAAAATATCCCAAAAGAGTAAACGCAAACTTATCCTTTTTTATCCTGGAATCATGATCTCTACGCTTGTTGGATTGGTTGCCTATTCACTTGGCACCCATTACGGTGCACCAATTATGCTATTTGCATTATTAATTGGCATGGCAATCAGTTTTTTGACAGAATCTAGAAAATGCAAAGCTGGCATTCAATTCACCTCCACCAGCTTGCTAAAATTGGGAGTGGGGTTTTTGGGGGTACGCATTGTACCCCAGGATCTCATGCAGTTAAAAATAGAAATGCTATTGGCAATTCCGCTTCTGATTACTTTTACATTGTTGCTTGCCTTTATTTCTTGTAAAATAATGCATAAAAGTTGGCATTTTGCTCTGCTTACCGGCGGAGCCGTTGGCATTTGTGGTGCCTCAGCAGCTTTGGCAATGGCAAGCATTATTCCGCAACAAAAATTTTTAGAACGAAACACCCTGTTTGTTATTATTGGTGTCACCACGCTTTCAACAGTTGCAATGGTAGCCTACCCTATTTTATTTAGCATTCTTAAGTTAAATCAATTGCAAATTGGTTTTTTACTTGGTGCAACCATTCATGATGTTGCCCAAGTGGTAGGAGCTGGCTATTCGGTATCTGAATCAGTGGGTGACACCGCTACTTTGGTAAAAATTTTACGAGTTTGCATGTTGCCTGTCGTTATTTTTATTGCTATTTTTATAATACCCAAACAATCAGGACAAAAATATGCTCGAATCCCTTGGTTTGTAGTGATTTTCCTATTGTTAGCCTTATTGAATAGCTTTTCTTTATTGCCGGCATTGCTTGTAGAATGGCTTAATATTTTGTCTCGTAGTTTATTGATTATTGCCATTTCAGCTTTAGGCATTAAATCATCATTGGCGCAAATGGCGGGGGTTAAGCGTACCCATATTGGTGTACTTCTGATAGAAACTTTGGCATTATTGGGCGCAGCCTTGGCATTTACAGTCTGGTTTTTATAAACAAGGCTTGCGATTTAAGGGGGGCACATACTTCACCATTTTGTAAGAAGAAAATATATGCTACGAGAAATGAATTCCCCATAAATAATATCCCTTGCACTATGAATTGAAAATATTTTATGAAGTGTTTTGACAAAAAATCGTAAAAGCTAGTTTAGAGATTGAGAATTTTTCATAAGCACATTTACCTTCATTGTATTACCCCTAACGAATTAAAAAGTCACGAGCCTCACTAATAACCTCGTAGCAAAATGCATTTTTCAATTCATTATCCTCAGCATGCGAATTTAATAAACAAAACCAAGTTCGGTCATGTTAAGAGCTATATACCCTGCTATAAGAACAAAGAGTATTTTATTTTCACTTCTCGCTTTCAATATCTACCTCGACATCTCGTAAAAGCTTAAGACTCTGAGGATCATCGATGCTGTGCGCAGGCGTGCCTCCATCCTCATCTTTCGCATTCAGATCTGCCCCAGCATCCAGCAAAAGCTTGGTCATTTCAGCATTGCGGGCATGATGCAGAGGCGTTTTGCCATCCTCATCTTTCGCATTCACATCCGCCCCCGCATCCAGCAAAAATTTGGTGATTTTAGTATCGCGGATATGATACAGAGGCGTTCTGCCATCCTCATCTTTCGCATTCACATCCGCCCCGGCATCCAACAAAAACTGAACGCTCTCAGTATAGTGAAGATAATCATGCAAAGGCGTGCCTCTACCCTCAGCTTTCTTATTCACATCCGCCCCCGCATCCAGCAAAAGATTAATGCTCTCAATATAGCGAAGATAATCATACAGAGGCGTCTTTCCACCCTCATCTTTCACATTTGCATCCGCCCCCGCATCTAGCAAAAGCTTGGTCATTTCAGCATTGCGGGCATGATGCAGAGGCGTTTTGCCATCCTCATCTTTCGCATTCAGATCTGCCCCAGCATCCAGCAAAAGCTTGGTCATTTCAGCATTGCGGGCATGATGCAGAGGCGTTTTGCCATCCTCATCTTTCGCATTCACATCCGCCCCCGCATCCAGCAAAAATTTGGTGATTTTAGTATCGCGGATATGATACAGAGGCGTTCTGCCATCCTCATCTTTCGCATTCACATCCGCCCCGGCATCCAACAAAAACTGAACGCTCTCAGTATAGTGAAGATAATCATGCAAAGGCGTGCCTCTACCCTCAGCTTTCTTATTCACATCCGCCCCCGCATCCAGCAAAAGATTAATGCTCTCAATATAGCGAAGATAATCATACAGAGGCGTCTTTCCACCCTCATCTTTCACATTTGCATCCGCCCCCGCATCTAGCAAAAGCTTGGTCATTTCAGCATTGCGGGCATGATGCAGAGGCGTTTTGCCATCCTCATCTTTCGCATTCAGATCTGCCCCAGCATCCAGCAAAAGCTTGGTCATTTCAGCATTGCGGGCATGATGCAGAGGCGTTTTGCCATCCTCATCTTTCGCATTCACATCCGCCCCCGCATCCAGCAAAAATTTGGTGATTTTAGTATCGCGGATATGATACAGAGGCGTTCTGCCATCCTCATCTTTCGCATTCACATCCGCCCCGGCATCCAACAAAAACTGAACGCTCTCAGTATAGTGAAGATAATCATGCAAAGGCGTGCCTCTACCCTCAGCTTTCTTATTCACATCCGCCCCCGCATCCAGCAAAAGATTAATGCTCTCAATATAGCGAAGATAATCATACAGAGGCGTCTTTCCACCCTCATCTTTCACATTTGCATCCGCCCCCGCATCTAGCAAAACCCTGATACGTTCAATATTGCGGGCATGATGCAAAGGCGTCTTTCCACCCTTATCTTTCGCATTCAGATCTGCCCCCGCATCTAGCAAAAATTTGGTGATTTTAGTATCGCGGATATGATACAGAGGCGTTCTGCCATCCTCATCTTTCGCATTCACATCCGCCCCAGCATCCAGCAAAAGCTTGGTCACTTCAGTATCGCGGGCATTATGAAGAGGTGTGTTTCCTTTTTTATTTTTCGCATTTACATCTGCCCCAGCATCTAGCAAAAGCTTGGTGATTTTCGCATTATGGAAATCATGGAGAGGCGTTTTTCCATCCTTATCTTTCGCATTCACATCCGCCCCCGCATCTAGCAAAAGCTTGGTCATTTCAGCATTGCGGACATGATGCAGAGGCGTTTTGCCATCCTCATCTTTCGCATTCAGATCTGCCCCAGCATCCAGCAAAAGCTTGGTCACTTCAGTATCGCGGGCATTATGAAGAGGTGTGTTTCCTTTTTTATTTTTCGCATTTACATCTGCCCCAGCATCTAGCAAAAGCTTGGTCATTTCAGCATTAAAAGCCAAATGCAGAGGCGTTTCTCCATAATCAGATCTTATATTTACATCCGCCCCCTCTTCAATTAGAAAAATTGCAATCTCATCCCTTTTGTAAAGAAGAGCACTATACAATAAGGTGTTGTCATTGTCATTTTCGCTATTAATATCAATGCCCCTTACCAGCAACCCTTGAACATCTAAAAGGGTTGCATTCTGCTCATCCATATAATCATAATCTGTTACTCTAGGAACTGGATTTGTTTCCCCTATCTCCTCAGCCTCTGTTATCGTTTCACTTTCCGCAAGGGAGTCTGTTTCCTCAGCCTCTGTTATGGTTTCACTTTCCGCAAGGGAATCTGTTTCTTCAGCCTCTGTTATGGTTTCACTTTCCGCAAGGGAATCTGTTTCTTCAGCCTCTGTTATGGTTTCACTTTCCGCAAGGGAATCTGTTTCTTCAGCCTCTGTTATGGTTTCACTTTCCGCAAGGGAATCTGTTTCTTCAACCCAGACAATTTCCTGATCACTAAAATCATCGTAAGTTGCCAGAAAAAGCAAACTGCCCCAACCAATAAAAGCACTGAGCAGAATGAAACCCGAAAATGAAATTGGTTTTTTAATTTTTATCTTTAATTTTGCCATAAAGCATGCTCCTTTCAAAAAAAATGCTATCCCCATAAATGAAGGGGTATGAACGAAGAGATGCACCATCAGTAACTTTATTCGTTAGAGGGAACATCGATTTTTATTCAATAATCATCAAAAAAAGACAAACTCGTAAAGTTCTGATCACTATCATATAGTCCTTTAACATCAACACCATAGGAAAAAATCAATAATTGGATCTTCATAAATAATAGTCCTAGCAGGGGGGTGGGTCACTATTTTCTGCAAATGCCAGTATGGTTTTCAGATCCTTACGCTAGCGGATTTTTCATAAGAATCAATAGCAAATTAGATAGTTCATCGTTTGAATTTTACGATAGAATTCTTATTTTTTAATTGCTATCACTTTTTGTAAATTCAGCCAATACTGCTTTCACCTCATCAGAACTAGATAAATCAGCCTTGGTTTCCCCATAGGCATTTATTGCATTTAAATCAGCACCCGACTGCAGCAAAACTCTCAAAATTCCAGTATCCGTATTAATCATTAAAGGGGTCTCACGATATTCGTTTCTAATATTAATATTAATCCCTTTTTTTATTAATAAACTAGCAGATTCAGGGGAATTTAAATACATTAATGCATTATTCCCGCGCTCGTCAACAGCATGAATATCAGCACCTTTGTCAATTAACAAACGAACAATTTCAGCAGGTCTATAATTCATTAAAACCGTGCGACCTTCTTTATTGATATGATTTATATTCGCGCCATTTTCAAGTAATAACCGAGCAACGCCTACATTAGTTACCAATGCTAAGGCAGTTTCACCCCAATCATCTTGCACATGAATATCGGCACCATTATCTATTAAAAATCGAGCGACTTCTAGATTATGAACTGACATCAAAGCTGTCCTCCCACTATCATTGCGGGCATTGATATCAATACCATTTTTGACAAGCAATTTTACAATATCAATATTGTCGGAACGTGTGAATAACAGATTGTCACCATAATTATTTTTAATTTTTATATCGGCTCCCTTACTGATTAATAATTTTATTAATTCTATATCATAACTACGCATCAATGCAGTGTCACCACTCACAATATCACGTATGTTAAGGTTAGCACCTGCCTCAATATAATATTTAATTAACGGCAATAATGCCTTTTCATAATTATAGTTATGTATTGCAATCATCAGCGGTGTAGAACCTTCGCTGACTTGACGAATTTGGATCAAATCGCGTCGTTCAATATTTTTAATGGGCACAATTTTTTGTAAATCTGCTTTGCTGGTACTTACTAATAAGATCGCCGCATGATCAATAATTTCTACATCAGCATTTAATAATTTTTCTCTATTTTGTTTTTTTAGCTTTTTTAACGCCGCAATAATGTTAGAAACATCTTCATTACGAATAGTATTACTGCCTATAACGGAAGAATTAGCCAACACCATATACCATTGAGCAAGCTCAATATCTGTTTTGCTAAGCCTCTTATCTTTTGCCGATGCTAGGTTCATTGTAAGCATGGCTACTAGTATAAAAAATAAAACCCTAATGATCATTATTTTTGTTATGACCATTATTTTTGTTGCGCGCATAATTCTTACTCCAGATCATAAAAATTCCTAACTGATAATATATAAAATAGATGGAAATAAATTGCAAGGGTGAAGATGGATGATCATGATTCCGATTTTTTACCTCTAAAATTGCCCGCCCCCTTGAAGCAAAGTCCTTTCTTTAGTTCGGTTCAACAGGGGTAAAACTCCGTTAAAAATAGAATTTTTATTAATATTGACAAAATTTAAAAAATTTTTTATGATCACTGCTCAATTCCAAAGTGGGGCAGGGAATAAATTGATAATCAAAAGGATTTACCTGCATCATGATTTATTCACTTATCCGTTTTTTGCTGATTATTTCTAGCTTGGCTTGCATAGCCAGCCATCCGGCTTATGGGTCAGAAGAATGTCTGGTTGCTATGCTAGCCGACAAAGACAGCCCTGAAGAAGCTTATAGAGCCATGAATTTAATAATAATGCGTACGGTGGTAGTAGGGAAAGATGTTGAGGCTAGGGAGGCTTTAGAAATAGTAACCCTATTTCCTGAAGGCGGTATTTTCCCAAGGCAAGAATATCACCGCCTGATTCAAAAACACATGCAGGCAAGGCGCGCCCGCACTGAAAAATTTCAAAATGTTTTTGATGCATTTGTTGCGGAAAACCTTATTAAAACAAAAAATATAATTACTTATTTACGAAGCTGTTCTTATTTTTTACATACGACGCCTGGAGAATTACATCGAAAAATAGCAGGTTACGAGACATCAATGAAGAATATCCGTAATGTATACAAAAAATCACTCAATTACTATCTCCATCTCCCAGTTTTATAAAACCTTTAATAATTTTCTAAGATCCGTAATTTCATTGCCAATTCTGCTTTTTTTGCATCGATACTCAAGGATTCTTTCTTTTTACGTGCTATTTTATCCTTAAAAAATTGAACATTTTCCTCTTTTTTATCTGTCGCTTCTTTTTCTGCTGCTGCTTTATTCTTAATATTTTTATCTCTGTTAATAGCCGCAATTTCTTCTGATAAAAAAACACTAGCAGCTTTAATTTTAGCGTTTAATTGATTAGTTTCTGCTACATTAACCTTTAGCGCAGCTTTATTTGCTGTAATTTTTTGCTCTATCTTTTTTATTGCTTCACTATCATGACTCATTTGAAAATTTCCTATCAATTATTAAAATTATATGTGGTATGTTTCGGTATCAATTCGTTAATCCATGAGATTATTTCCCTTCTAAAATATGTTTGTTGCTGTAATAAAACATGATCGGCTCTTAAATTTATAGAAAATAAGAGCCGATAAATTTACCGATCCCAAGCCTTTCATCCATTATTATCTTAAGGGGGGAGCGGTGCCCAGCCGATGGCCACCCCCCTTAATATCCCCCCGCCATTATTATCTTTAAGGAGGAGTATCCCTTGAAAAAACATAAAATCTTCTTATGTTCCTTCAAGGGATCACCTTTCAATTCTTTTCGCAAGTATGATTTGTCAACAAAAATTATTTTCTTTTATTATAGAACAATCTGCAAACAAAACTACCCCCCTACATTGTTGATGATCTAATGCACGAATGGGGCGTTTACTACCAACTACCCAAAATTGAGATCAATGCTAGTTTGATATTTTTGACTTTATGGGTAACATTGTATAAAGTTCCTTAAATTTTAGAGGAAAAAATATGTGATTTTGGAAATATTTTGGGAAATAACTAATGAAAATCTACGCACTCATAATTCTGGCATTTTTAACCACAACGGCTATCGCTGCTGAGCTAGAGACCGGGCTTCAAGCCTATGAAAATCAGGATTACCCATTGGCTTTGCAAGAATTACAACCCCTTGCCGAACAAGATAATGGGCAGGCACAGCTAATTTTAGGAAGTATGTATTTCTTTGGAAACGGCGTTGCACAAAGCAATGATGAGGCGATCAAATGGTGGAGCCTTGCAGCTGAAAAAAATTTCGATTATGCCGTATTTAACTTAAGTTTCCTTTATGCCAAAACCCACGACCTTGGCAAAGACGCCATTAAATGGCATAGCCTAGCCGCAACCAAAGGTTACGATAAGGCTCAGTATGCCTTAGGGGAGTTTTACTATATTGGACAAGGAATTAAGCGAGATTACGTTAAAGCCTTGAAATATTATCGCTTGGCAGCAAAACAAAATCACCCCCAAGCACAATTTGCTTTGGCGCGCATGTATCATCATGGGCAAGGCACCTTACAAAATTATCAACAAGCCGTAAAATATTATAAATTGGCTGCCCATCAGGGAAATGTGCAAGCGCAAAACCAATTGGGGACTTTATACGCAAATGGCAAGGCGATTGCACAAAATAATGTGTTTGCTCATATGTGGCTAAATCTCGCCACCGCAGCGGGAGATGAAAATGCAGTAAAGGCTCGTAATGAGATCGCCAAAATCATGACCATAGATGAAATTATTACCGCACAAAATTTAGCCCAACAATGTCTTGAAAGCCATTATAAAAATTGCGAATGATGATCTATTTTTCCTCTATTGCCCGCACTCGATAATCTTGCACTCGGTAATATTGTAATGCCAAAAATCTGCAAAAGAAATATTTTTCAAGCTTTCGCGCACCCAAATTTATTATCACACAAGGGTGAGGTTTGGGAAAATTCATTCTATAATCGTCACAATCAAAAATTCTATTCCCAACTGCCTGAATATATCCAGACCCGACAATATCCCCAGCGATATCTCTGCTTGATATTGCTCTGCTTGATATTGTTTGATGTTAATCGTTAAATAAGCAACAGATCCCTGCCATAATTAACAATTCGTACCCTGCTTCTTATCTTTTTTCGACCAACCTAAATATGCAAGGGGGGCCGCTTCATCATAAGCCTACATCACAAATCATCAGCCCCACATCTAACTATTTAACAACTGTCATAGTACTTTTTTAAGTTTCTTTAAAGCTTTTTTCGTCACCCATCCTTGCCAGAGGTCTGGGTAAGTAGCGAAAAAATAAGCAGCAGTTTGTGAATAATCGGCAGAATTATCTTCTTGCCACGCAAGAACTGCATTCACAACTTCGTTAGGAATCGTCATTTTTGTTACAAATTCAACAACATCCTTATTTTCAGCAGCATAATCTTTCGTGATAAGCTTGATAACGCTAGAACTAGGATATTGACCCGCATGTGGATTTGCGCATGCATCAGACTGATTACAAACATGACCTTTTGCATCATAAGCGTTCAATTTAATTTGCATCATTGGGTATTTCCCCAATACCGCAGTGGGTCCCCAATAATAGCCAAACCACGGCTCTTTACGAGCATAGGCTTTCGCAATTGAAGCTTTCAAGTTTTCACCTGAGCCTGGGTCAAACACATTAAATTTTTCATCCAAACCGTAAGCTTTTGCAAGATTCTTGTTGATTCTGCTACAAGCCCAACCAGAAGGACAAGTGTAGAAACGACCTTTTCTAGGATCTTCAGGATCTTTGAAAACTTTAGAATTCTCAATCACATCTTTGACAGTTTTAATTTTGGGATGAGTTTCCGCCATATAAGCAGGAATCCACCAAGTTTCAAGACCACCATCAGAGAAAATATTGCCATAATCCTTGAATTTCCCTTTGGAAACCCCAGTGTTCACAGCTTCTTCAAGTGAATTAACCCAAGTTTCAGGAAGAATATGTGGTTTGCCCTTTTCTAGCATACTTGCAACCGCAGATTGGCTTCCTGCGCTGAGAAGTTCTACCTTGCAATCATAACCAGCGGTTAGCACAAAATCAATAATTTTTGCGACCACTCGACCCGAAGCCCAAGTCATCTCAGCGACTTGAGTTTCTGAACAAGCTGCAAAAGCCTGACCTGAAAACAAAAGGCTAATCCCTAGAGCTAATGTAAATAAATACTTTTTCATTAAAATCTCCTATATAAAATTATTATCGTGTTCATTCATATGATAGAAAATATTTTGTAATAAATTACAAATATAAAACCGAAACAACGTAAAATAAAAAGCATAATCACCAAAAAACACTTATCAATAGAATATAAACTTTTCTTTAGTATTCAATCAACCCAATATTCATGAAGCGGGAAAATGCCAAAAAAACTGAGTGATTCGATATTTCGCCATCATTTCGTTTCTATTTTCCGCAATTTTGTTCCCTGCAATCTTGTTAATGCCCAACTTGCGGTCTCGATAATCACCTCATCATTTGTATTTTTACCATAATCTTGCCATTTTTGAATTTGCGGAATCAATGCCAATTCCCCCGAATTTCCAGCTGCAATTAAAACATTGCGAATAAAACGTGCAAAACCTAGTCTTTTCAATGGCGATTTTGAAAAATTTGCCCGAAATTTGCCCTCACCCCACAGTAAAAACTCTGCCAAAGAACGATTCTGTAAGCTCTCGCGCACCGCAAATTCGCTATGACGGCTCTGCTTAGCAAATTTGTTCCATGGACAAACGGCCAAACAATCATCACAACCAAAAATTCTATTGCCAATCGCCTGGCGATATTTAAGGGGAATTACCCCTTGATGTTCAATTGTTAAATAAGCAATACATTTGCGCGCATCTAGTTGATACGGTGCGGTAATGGCACGCGTTGGGCAAATATCGATACAAGATTGACAGGTTCCACAAGCATCTGGTGCTGGCTGATCAATATCCAATGCCAAAGCAGTTAACACCGCCCCTAAAAATAACCAAGAACCATATTCCTTAGAAACTAAATTGCTATGTTTGCCTTGCCAACCGATACCTGCAAGCATGGCAAAAGGTTTTTCAGCAAGCGGTGCTGTATCAACAAATAGCCGTAAATCTGCATTGCCATATTCATCGTGCAATTTTCGGGCAAAGATTTTTAATTTTTTCTTCATCACATCATGATAATCCCGCCCCAGCGCATAAGCGGCAACCACGCCTTGACCTTTCGCTTCTAACCAACTTAATGGATTATTATTAGGGCTATGAGCCGGCGCGTAATTCATTCCTACCATAATCAATGATTTGCCCTGTGCCATCAACAAATTAGGCGCCATACGCTTGGCTTGATTCTTCGCCAACCAATCCATTGTGCCATATTCACCGGCAGCGATAAATTCTGTCAAACGTTGTTTGTTGCGCACAGGCAAAGCTTCGGATTTGGCAATGCCAACACAATCAAAGCCACAAGCAAAAGCCAATTGCTTAACCTTCATTTCACGATTTTCATTACTCATCTTGCACAAAATTTCCAGCCTGATATTTTGTCAAAAAGGCTTGTTGAAACTTCCCATACCCATCCGATTGAATCGCAATCCGAGCGCGTTGCATCAGATTTTGATAAAATTCAATATTATGCCAGCTCAGCAACATCGAGGCTAAAATCTCGCCTGATTTCACCAAATGATGTAAATAACCACGACTATAATTTTGGCAAGACGGGCAAATACAATTCGCCATAAGAGGCATTGGCTCATCTTTATGGATCCTGTTGCGTAAATTCAGTGTTCCCTCATCGGTAAAAGCTTGCCCTGTGCGCCCAGAGCGCGTTGGCAAAACGCAATCAAACATATCAATACCATGGGCAATCGCTGCCAATAAATCGGGGGGTTTGCCTACTCCCATCAAATAACGAGGTTGATTTTTCGGCAAAATATTGGTGCTACATGCCAGAATTTTTAGCATCTGTTTTAACCCTTCACCTACTGCCAAACCGCCAATTGCATAACCATCAAAACCAATCTTTGTTAATTCTTCTGCAGATTTTTTGCGCAATTCAGGAAATACCGAACCTTGCACGATCCCAAACAACCCATAACCTTCACGCGTTTGATAGGCACGCTTCGATTCTTGGGCCCAATTGCACGAAAGGCGCATAGATTTTTCAGCCTCGGCAAAACTCACTGGAAATGGCGTACATTCATCAAGAACCATGGTAATTGTTGCCCCTAATAAATGTTGGATCTGAATCGAACGCTTTGGCGTTAGCATATGCTTTGAACCATCAATATGCGATGAGAATAATACCCCTTCTGGTGAAATCTTGCGCAATTTCGCCAAAGACATTACCTGATACCCCCCAGAATCAGTGAGAATCGGCCCGTGCCAATTCATAAATTTATGCAACCCCCCAAACTGGGCAACCCGTTCGGCACCCGGACGCAACATTAAATGATAAGTATTGCCCAAAATAATTTGTGCACCCGTAGATTTTACGGATTCTGGCAACATTGCCTTCACCGTACCCGCTGTGCCAACGGGCATAAAAGCCGGTGTATCAATATCACCATGCCGGGTTGTGATCACCCCGAATCTTGCATTGTCTGATTCGGCTTTTAGCGTAAATTTAAGACTCATCTGCCTAACCTTTCTAAAAAGCAAGCATCCCCATAAGATAGAAATTGATAATCATGCGCTAAAGCATGATGATAAGCACAGCGAATATTTTCAAGCCCCGAAAATGCCGCAACCAATGCCAGCAAGGTAGAACGTGGTTGATGAAAATTAGTCATTAATTGATCACAGAGCCTGATTGGAACCCCCGGATGAATAAAAATATCTACATTGCCTTTTAAAGCTTCAAGATGAGTAGATTGTAATTTTTGACAAGCCCATTCCAAAAGTCGCAACGACGTTGTGCCAACCGCAATAATTTTTCCCCCCTGAGATCGTGTTTGATTAATATCATCGGCAGCTTGTTGTGAAATTTCACCCCATTCACTATGAATTTTATGATCTTTCATATTCTCAGTTTTCACGGGCAAAAATGTTCCTGCGCCAACATGAAGTGTGACTTTAATAATTTTAACCTTTTGGTTTTGCAATTGCGCTAAAAAATTTGGGGTAAAATGTAGCCCCGCCGTTGGTGTTGCCACGGCACCAATTTTATCGGCAAAGCAAGTTTGGTAATCATCCCGATCACTGGCTTGCACCCGACGCTTTAAATAAGGCGGGATTGGCATTTTTCCATATTGTTCAAATGCTTGCATTAATGAATCACCTGTTTTATTAAAAACAACTCGGATTACACCATCGGCTAATTTTTCTAGCAAACGGAAATTGAAATCCGTGGCAATCCAAACAAAATCATCAATTTGCAATCTTTTGCTTGGCATTGCAAGAATTTGCCATTCATTTGAAAATGGTTGAAAAAACCCCTTTGTTTGTTGAGGTTGCAATAAATTAAAATGAATAAGAACTTCGCGGTGATTCCCCCCTCGCAAGCGAGATTCACGCAATCCCTGCATCAAAGCTGGCAAAGTTTTTGTATCATTAACAATCAACGCATCACCGACATTAAGCAAATCTGGCAAATCTAAGATTTTTCGATCTATAATTTTTGCGGGTCGCAAAAAACGCGGTTGCAAATGCAATAATTTTCCTTGCAAAACATCACGAGATGGAAATTTTGCAATTTTTATCTGAGGCAGTGAGTAATCAAATTCAGATGTTCTCACGCCATTACTGGCATTTTGCGCGAAAGCAATCTGAATACAAACAGCAGCATGAATCCCATGAAAACTTTTACAGCAAAATCACCGACCCCCCAACTTATCCAAGGAAGCCCAGTGCCCATAAAAGCAATCCCAAAAAATAAAATACTATCCAGCAAAGATGCCATCAAAGAAGAAAATAATGGTGCCTTCCACCAAACCATTCGGCGCAACCGATTAAATAAGGTTGCATCCAACATCTGAGCCAATAAAAATGCCACACCTGATGCAACAGCAATCCGCAGATCAGATGCAAAAATCGATAAAAATACCCCAACGATAAAACCGGCATAAATTGCATTTTTTGCCTGTGAAAGTCCATAACGGCGATTGGTAATATCATTCACCAAAAAGCAAAGCGGGTACGAAAAAGCCCCCCAAGTCAACCAATCATTAATTGGATATTGCACCAAATTGTTCGACAAAACAACAACGAAACCCATCGCCATCACCGGAAGCCCAATATAAGGTGAAAAATTATAGTCTTGTGCTGACATTTGCTGAAAATCCTTAAAAAATAATCAAAAACGGTTAAGCATGTTGGAAAATGAACCACAGCATTTCATTTCTATCGTGTTTTACAAGAAAAAACTTGCAAAAGCAATGGTTTTCCAAGATTATATTATCATAGAAAATATGATAAATACTTTACAAATAAATTTAAAAAAATAGTAACCCTGGTCAATGGTTATATTGATCAATCTAATTTTTTGATTATCGATAAAACATGCCGTTAGGATTTTTATGAAGCCTCAGTCTCAACACTCATATTTGCGCTTTGCGCTTATCGATCAACTTCGTGGTATTGGTTTTATCATGATGGCTTTTTTTCATTTTTGCTATGATTTATCGTATTTTAACATTTTCTATGTTCCATTATTTACCCATCCTTTCTGGATTGGGTTTCGTATGATTATCCTTTTATTATTTTTAGGTATGATGGGAACAGGCCTTTATATCCATGTAAATCGTGGCTTTTCCAAAAGAAAATACAGCATCAGGCTTGCCAAAATAACGGGTTCTGCCTTACTAATCACTCTGGCAACAGCCATTGCCTTGCCCGATTATTTTGTTTTCTTTGGCATTTTGCATATGATCGCTGTCTCTAGCATTTTGGCATTATTATTTTTATTTTTACCAGAAAAATATCATTCTTTTTATGCTATTTTAGGGGTATTATTATTAATTCTAGGCAATCTATACCCGCTGAATCTTCCTGTTGAATGGGTTTGGTTATGGAATGCAAAGCTTGTTCCTAGTACTGTAGATTATGCCCCGCTTATCCCTAATTTTGGCTTTGTATTGATTGGGATATCATTTGGAAAACATGCCGAAAAATGGGCACATTACAAATTGAAGGGAATCACTGCCCAAATATTTGAATGGTGTGGCAAAAATGCTTTATGGTTATATTTGGTTCATCAGCCAATTCTATGGGTAGGTTTTATCTTTTATGTTATCATTCGGCGATAATATTTGAAAAACTCTTGCAATTATGCTAGAAAACATTTTTTAAGATAATTTTTTACAGCTATCATTTATGATTAATAACATCAAAATTCATTGTGAGCATTCGGTTTTGCGCGAACTTTTCAATTGTTGCAAAGCCTATCGTGCATGGATATTTCTTGGCTATTACGAGATCAAACTCAGCTATCGGCGAACTATGCTCGGCCCGTTATGGACAACCCTTAGCACAAGCATTACGATCAGTATTATGTCTTTTTTTTGGGCAAAATTATTCCAAGTTGAACTTGCAATTTTCCTGCCTCATGTGATTTGTGGTTACATTACATGGGCTTGGATTAACCGTTCTATGAACAATAATGTGGAAATATTTGTTGGAAAATGTCGTAATGAAATTTTATTTAATAATAAAACCCCTATATTCCATGTGTTTCGCGTTTCTGCAACCGGAGTTTTGACATTTTTACATCAAATTGTTATTGTGATTTTTATCTATATGATTTTTCCAGTACAGCCTTCTTGGCACGCTTTATATCTTTTTCCTTTAGCCATGTTTGTTATTTTTATCAATAGTTTTTTTGTCACCTCTATTCTGGCCTGTATGAATGTAAAATATCGCGATATCAAACCTCTTTTTGAGTCGGTATTACCCCCTTTAATGTTAATTACACCCGTTATATGGTTGCCTTCTATGTTAGGCAAACATGCCTCAATCACTAATTTTAATCCTTTCACCCATTTTTTGGCCATTATTCGCGATCCTTTACTTAACAATCCTTTCAATCCCTTAAACTGGCTTATCGTTGGCATCATAAGTATTTGCCATTTTTTATTATTTTTACTCATTTATCATAATTTTCGTAGAAAGCTTGTTTTTTGGTTATGAGCGAACATTTTATTCAACTTGAAAATATTTCATTAACAATTCCGGCTTCTGATCTTTCCAATATTCGTAGTTTACGGCAAAGTTTGAAGAGCAAAATTCTGACAAAAAAAAATGAATCTTACACGCAACCGCTAACAATTTTGCAAGATATTTCACTGTACTTAAAAAATGGTGACCGCCTTGGCTTAATTGGTTCCAATGGTTCTGGAAAATCAACTCTGCTGAAATTATTAGCAGGAATTTATCAACCAACACAAGGAAATTATCGTTTTTCCGGTGATGTTAGATGTATGCTTAATGTTGATGTGGGTTTGGAAATTGAAGCCAGCGGTTATGAAAATATTCTTATTTTCTGCGCTGTTGAAAATTATTCCCGTAAGGTTACCCAACAAGTCTTTACCTATGTTGAAAAATTTTCTGGATTAGGCGATTATTTATACGCACCAGTGCGAACCTATTCTAGTGGAATGTCGACACGACTTTCTTTTGCATTAATCACCGCTTTTGAGGCTGAAATTTTGTTAATTGATGAATTTTTTTCCACTGGCGATGTTTCTTTCATTACCCAAAGTAGCCAAAGGTTGAAAAGTATCATTAGCAACTCTTCTATTTTTGTTTTCGCTTCTCATGATCTGGTATTAATGCAAGAATTATGCCCCAAGGCCCTCTTCATTGAAAAAGGGGAAATCGTTAATTATGATCATACCAAAAACATCTGTAAGCAATATCTCGAGCGTGCCCAATTTGCGATTTAATCTCTAGCGCAAATCGATAATTTATGATTAATACAAAAAAGCCTTGCGATATCTTAATTATTGCTTTACATTATAATCATCTTTAATCATATTCATCAGGAGTATTTTCAATGCAAACACGTCACTCTCCCATTGCGCAAACTGGCGTAAAAATTGACGAGGGTCTGCGGCAATATATGTTGCGGGTCTATAATCTTATGTCGCTAGCCATCGGGCTCACCGGTTTGGTTGCTTATTTTGTTGCAAGTAGCCCGGCTTTGCTTCAGCTTGTTGCTCACGGACCCTTAAAATGGGTTTTGTTTTTAACCATTTTAGGCTTGGGCTTTATGGCACCTAAACTCATCTTAGGGGGCTCTTCGCAAACTGCACAGCTGGCTTTTTGGGTTTATGCAATTGCTTGGGGTGCATTAATTGCCCCAATGATTTATGCCTATACCGGAGCTTCTATCGCGCGTGCCTTTTTTATCACTGCCGCAACATTTGCTGGAATGAGCTTTTATGGTTACACCACAAAACGCGATCTTGCCCCGATGGGACGATTTCTAGTAATGGCCGTTATCGGTATTTTTGTAGCTCTCATTATTAATCTGTTCTTGCAATCTAGTGGTTTTGATTTATTACTTTCCTTAATTGTAGTTTTGGTTTTTTCTGCTATGACCGCTTATGAAACCCAACAAATTAAAGAAAGCTATTATGCAGGCGACCATGCTTCAACACAAAATTCTAAAGCTATTTTTGGAGCTTTCTTGCTTTATGGCAGTTTTGTAACATTGTTTATTTGGATTCTGCATCTTACCGGTGTTTCCCAAGAATAAAATAAGATAATCATTACGAAATAAGATAATTATTTCAGTAATTATCACCGTAATCTTAAAACGTCTGCCTAGTGATTTTATGGTTTTGAATCATAATTTATTGTAAGAGCAGGCGTTTTTTTATGGTTAAGCATAAAACAGTTTATAGAATATAAGGGTCAAAAAAAATCAATGTTTGACCTCATTATCCAAGGCGGTATCTGTCTTACCCCAGCAGGGCGAATTCAAACAGATATTGCCATTAAACAAGGTAAAATTGTTGCTTTGGGCGATTTTGCTCATAAAGATGCTCGTGAAACCCTGAATGCCGCAAATTTGCACATCTTGCCTGGTGTTATTGATACGCAAGTGCATTTTCGCCAACCTGGGTTTACCCACAAAGAAACCATTAAAACCGGCGCAATGGCCGCAGCGATGGGAGGCGTTACAGGCTTTTTTGAAATGCCAAATACGAATCCAGCAACTTTAGATGCCGAAAAACTACAAGAAAAACTGAACATCGCTAAGGCCGAATCGATTGTTAATTATGCTTTTTATGTTGGGGGTTCAGAAGAAAATTTTAACCAATTACCAACATTAGAAAAAATTATTGGCGTTGCTGGCGTCAAAATATTTATGGGTTCCTCTACCGGATCTTTATTGGTAGAAACCGAAGAAATTCTCCGAAAAATTTTACAAAATGGCAAATCACCCATTGCCATCCATGCCGAAGATGAACAACGCCTAAAACAGCGGTTTCAAATTGCCCGTGATGCTGCAAATCCCAAAGCACATCCAATCTGGCGCGACAGTGAATGTGCCGTTCTCGCAACAAAACGTATTATCGCTTTGGCGCAAGAGACCGATCGCCCGATTCATATTTTACATATCAGCACCCGTGATGAAATTCCCTTATTGGCTGCCCATAAAGGTCTTGTCAGCGCAGAAATTACTCCGCAACATCTTACACTACAAGCTCCAGAAATTTATGAAAAACTTGGCACTTATGCCCAGATGAACCCACCCCTACGCGATAAAACACATCAAGATGCGCTTTGGCAAGCTTTAGATCAGGGAGTTTTTGATATTTTAGGCTCTGACCACGCCCCACATACCAAAGCAGAAAAAACCGCACCCTACCCACAAAGCCCTTCAGGAATGCCCGGAGTTCAAACTTTGCTACCGGTAATGTTAACCCATATCCATCATGAACGATTAAGTTTAGAGCGGTTTGTAGACCTAACCGCAACCGGTCCGGCACGCATTTTTCAGCTTAAAGGCAAAGGCAGAATCGCTCAGGGGTTTGATGCTGACTTTACCCTTGTAGATCTGAAAAAACAAAAAATGATCACCCATTCCCAAATGCAATCGCTTTCAGGCTGGACCCCCTTTGATGGCTTTCAAGCCACTGGTTGGGCAATTGCAACAATTGTTGCTGGCAATCTTGTGATGCGCGAAGATACCTTACTCACCGAAACAAGCGGAAAAGCTTTTGAATTTATTCGTTAACCCATCTTTTTATCATGCGAGGAAAAATGACTGACAAAACTCATCTTACCGATACTGAAATTAACCTTACCCTTTCCAACCTTAATCCTAAGCTAAATTGGACTCATGATCAGGAAAAAAATGCTCTTGCGTTTTCTTATCAATTTAAAAATTTTTCTGCCTGTTTTGCCATGATGACTCGAATCGCCTTTATTGCCGAAAAACAAAACCATCATCCCGATTGGTTTAATAGCTATAACCGCTTAAAGCTACGCCTTACCAGCCATGATTGTGGGGGTATTACCCTACGTGACCAAAAAATGGCAATCAGCATTAATAAATTATTTGATTCAATATAGAAAACCGTTAATTGGCAATTGCCTTAAGAAATGATTGAGAATTAGGCAAATTAAATTCATTTTCGACCATTAATAACGGAAAATTTGCTACAATACTGGCAAAAATAGGCAAAAATAGAGTCTCAAATTCTAACAATGGCACATTATTAAGAACATAAGAAGCTACCGCATCTGGATCACCAGGACGCCCAACTCCTATGCGCAAACGCCAATAATCTTTGCCAATATGCCGATCAATATCCTTCAACCCATTATGCCCACCTGCCGCGCCTCCGATTTTTATTTTAATTTTCCCTGGAGATAAATCAATATCATCGTGAATTACCAGCAATTTTTGACTCGGCAATTGATAAAAATCCAACATTTTCTTCACAGGCAATCCCGAAAGATTAACATATTTTTGTGGAAAGATCAGCCGAAACCTACAATCACCCGAATGCGCATCAACATATTGATTGCCGTATTTACTAGCAACTTGCTGCTGAGAAAATTCATCAGCAAGCGCACCACATACCAAAAAGCCAATATTATGCCGATTATATTGATATTTTGCCCCTGGATTTCCGATCCCCGCAACAATCAACATCGGTTAAAATTTAAATCCAAACCCCAATTTCTCACTCCCAAATTTTTCACTTTCAGGCTTTTAACTTTCAGCTTCTTCCTCATCCGCACTCGACATGCCTCGTGGCGTTGCAATTGTTGCAATTGTAAAATTTCTCTCAATTGGGATCGAGATATTTTCTGGCAAAGTAACATGATTAATATGAATAGATTCACCCATCTTAAAAGGCTCTAAATCTACCTCAAGGTAATCTGGAATATTTTTAGGTTTGCATTTAACCGGCACTTTATAACGGACAACATTCAAAACACCCCCACGTTTAATACCAACAGATTTATCTTGATTTAAAAATTGCATCGGCACATCAACAATAATATCTTTTTTATCGCCAACACGAAGAAAATCAGCATGCAAAATTTGATCTGTTACCACATGAAACTGAATATCACGCACAATAATTTCTTCAGCCTTATCCTTTGTAATATCTATTTTATACACTGTAGAATAAAATTTTCCAGTCTGAAGCTGTTTCCAAATTTGTCTAGGGTCTAAAGCAACTTTAACCGGATCCTTACCATCACCATAAATGATCGCAGGAACCAATCCTGTTGAGCGTATGCGCCTGGCGGCCCCCTTGCCTACCTGGTCGCGCTTGGTTGCAGTTAAAATAACGGCCATATCCAAAGCTCCTTTTTTAATATTTTTTTTATTTTAAACGAAACCGTCTGCCTTTGCCTCCAAGGGTGCCAAAAGCAAACAGGCACTATACTAAAGATAATCTAAAACGTCAATTATGTTTATCATATCTTACCCGTTGCTTCAATCAAACAATGACGATACTGATTTATTATCATGAATATTAATGATGGCCTGAGCCAATAAGGGTGCAATCGATAATTGCCTCACTTTTTTGTTCTGCAAGATTTGATCCGATAATTGTAGTGAATTTGTTACCACAATTTCATCTAATGCGGAATCAATGATGCGCTGATTTGCCTCTCCTGAAAAAATTCCATGGGCAATATATGCCGATACCCGCTTCGCACCATGCTTTTTAAGCGCATCGGCAGCATGACACAAAGTTCCGGCAGAATCGCAAATATCATCAATCATAATACAATTTTTATGAGCTGGCTCTCCAATAATATTCACCACTTCTGAATGTCCGGCCTGTTTTCGCCTTTTATCGACAATTAACAAATCGCTTCCCAAACGTTGCGCAATATTACGAGTGCGCAATATCCCCCCCACATCTGGCGAAACCAAAATCGGCAATTCTTCTTTATCTAACATTTTCCCTTTAATATCATGAAGAAAAACTGTTGATGAATATAAATTATCGGCGGGAATATTAAAAAAACCTTGAATTTGTCCTGAATGCAATTCCACAGTCAAAATTCTATGAGCGCCTGCAGTAACAATCAAATCAGCAATTAATTTGGCCGTAATCGGAGTTCGCGGACCTGTTTTTCGATCCTGCCGTGCATAACCATAATATGGGACAACTGCGGTAATGCGCGAAGCTGACCCTCGTTTTAGAGCATCTTGAATAATTAACAATTCCATCAAGCTTTGATTGCTTGGATTCCCCGTAGGTTGAATAACAAATACATCCTCGCCACGAACATTTTCCATAATCTCAACAAAAATTTCATCATCCGAAAATCTACGAACCACAATATTGGTTAGAGGATTGCCAATAATATCAGAAATTTCTTGTGCCAATGGCAAATTAGAGGTTCCGCTAATTAATTTCATTTTTTACTGCCAGCTCTTCACCCATAATTTTTGACCGATCACATGCTGCTTGCATCGCTGCCTCCACCAAATGAAACATGGCGTCATTACGCAAAAATACATTCAAGGCCTGCTCGGTAGTGCCCCCTGGCAAAGCCACTTCAAAGCGAAGATTTTCTG
Source organism: Alphaproteobacteria bacterium (assembly GCA_965206365.1). Classification (GTDB taxonomy): domain Bacteria; phylum Pseudomonadota; class Alphaproteobacteria; order JABAAW01; family JAHZMA01; genus CBDBJL01. Next base: position 21,387 of record CBDBJL010000024.1, on the reverse strand, counting down.
CACCAGAGCCATTCGCCTGCAGATATTGTGCCGCACCCAAAACCGTTTGCAATGCGATTTTTTCAGTATTGTTCGAATCAAGCCCCAATTTTATTGCTGCTTTGCTCATTGCCTCAACCAATAGGTAAAGATAGGCGGGTCCACTGCCAGCAAGAGCAGTAAAAGCTCCCATATCGGTTTCATTTTTTAAAATCTCAATTTCTCCTAAAACCTGCATGAGTTTTTGGATTTTTATTTTTACCTCAGAACGAACATAATCATTATAATAAATTCCATTCATACCCTGCCCAATCGCCGTTGGCATATTTGGCATCACTCGAATTATTGGGGTTTCATCACCTAAAAATCCACGATAAAAAACTTCTTCAAGTCCTGCAGCAACCGTAATAAAAGGTGTTTTTTTGCTTGCAAGCTTTTGATAAATTGGCAATATCATTGCCATAGTTTGCGGACGCACCGCAAATACAATAAAATCAAATTCAATCATTTCAAGATCGGAAATATCAACAGCGATATCAGATGCCAAATAAATCTGAGGTGGATTTTGTAGGGTGTAACTTCCCAAATTTTTTAGTGGCAAAGAACGCGCAACCACGTGCATATCTTCAGGCGCAATGATCTTTGCCTTGAGCCAACCCTCGATCAGAGCCGCACCCATATTCCCGCAACCAACAAGTAGAATTTTCATCAATAATTCCTAAAATTTAAACAATCTTTTCGTGATATTTAAATATTTAAGCCACACCAACCGTCTCCATTAAAACCATTTCCATGGCTTCTTTCGGTTTTAAATTTCCCCAAATAACATATTGAAATGCGGGATAATAACGCTCGCATTCCGACAATGCCACATCAATAATTTCTCTGAGTTGTTCTTGCGATGATATTTGCGAGCGAAATAAAGGCAAACCATGACGTAATAAAATGGCAGAAGAACTATGTTCAATTTCAAAATGTCCAACCCATAATTTCTCATTCATTCGCGCAACTAATTCATAAAGTGCCTCTTTACGAGTCTCAACATATTTTACATCTAGACGGCAAGAAATATTCAATAAATGAATATCCGTTCGCCATAGAAAAAACATATGGTAATCTGTAAGGGTTCCTTGCATAGAAGTTAACAATTCATCGCGACTTGGGCGTTCAAAAAGCCATTGATTTTCAGCAAACATGCTCTCCAACCAATCAAGCGGATGTTTTTCTACCATAGTAGAAATATCCATATCAAGATTCATCAGTATTATACTTTCCTAAAATTAAGGGCAAGACCAAAAATAGTTTCATCATTCTACTATAATTTGTTTAATATTCCCTGCCCATCACTACATCTAGATTTAACATTAAGTTTGACACTTCTTTACCAACTATGCAATATGAGGGATAATTCTTTCCACGCATTTTTTTTAAGAAAAATTTCTATAAATCTATTAGAATAGATGCTTACGCATTTTTAAAAGGAGATATTTTGCCATGAAGCCTGAAATTTTGAGCCAACTCATATGCCCAAAAACCCAAGAAGCTCTTATTTTTGATTCTAAAAATAATTGTCTGCTCAGTGTCAAAGCCGGGCTTCGCTATCCTATTACTAATGGCATTGCAATCCTTTTGGTAGATGAGGCCACAAAAATATGAAACAAAACACCACACAAAATTTATTTGACATTGAATTTCATACAATTTGCGCCCATAAAGAATGTAACAATCATGCTGAATATCGCGCGCCAAAATCACCTGAGAATCTTGAAAACTATTATTGGTTCTGTCTCACTCATATTCGTGAATATAATCAGGCATGGAATTACTATAAAAATATGGATACAGCCACCATGGCCCAAGACCAATATAATGATCTCATTGGAAATCGCCCAACTTGGCTCTTTGGCGTCCAAAACAATCAAACGATTTATCAAAATTTTTCCTACGAAACCTCTTCTTGTGAAAATTTTAAAAAACCACCCAAAAACATTCAATCGGCTTTACAAAAAATGCAACTTAAACTCCCTATTACTTTACCAGAACTAAAAAAGCATTATAAAAAACTTGTAAAAGATTTACACCCTGATATTCATGGCAAAAATTATTTCAATGAAAATCATCTGAAAGAAATTAACGATGCTTATCAACTGTTAAAAAAATGGCTTTGTTGAAAAACTCTCACATTATGGACTATGAAAATGACTTCTGATTTATCCAGTATCAAAACAACTCATGATTTCCCTGAAAAACCTAATGGCGAAGCTTTGGCATCCACATTATTTAATATCCCTACATGGAATGATCACATTCCTATTTTCAAGGAAAAAACCGACTATACACCCGAGATCGATAAGAATTATTATTTTGATGAAACCACCACTCGGGCTATTGTGGCCGGCTTTACCCATAATCGCCGAGTTCTGATCCAAGGGCTTCACGGTACGGGCAAATCCACTCACATCGAACAAATTGCCGCGCGACTTAATTGGCCTTGCATTCGGATTAATTTAGATAGCCATATTAGCCGTATTGATTTAATTGGTAAAGATGCGATTATTTTGCAAGATGGTAAGCAGATTACGCAGTTTCAAGAAGGCATGTTGCCATTTGCCCTACAAAACCCAATTGCACTTTGCTTTGATGAATATGATGCTGGGCGCCCTGATGTTATGTTTGTAATTCAGCGTATTTTAGAATATGATGGCAAACTTACTTTATTAGATCAAGGACGAGTCTTGACTCCACATAAATATTTTCGCCTTTTCGCCACGGCAAACACAGTTGGGCTTGGCGATAGCACCGGATTGTATCATGGAACCCAACAAATTAATCAAGGGCAAATGGATCGCTGGAATATTGTGGCACAATTAAATTATCTTAGCCGAGAAAAAGAAATTAAAATCATTTCCAGCAAAGTAAAAGATCTTCCCCTAAATATTATTTCCAAAATGGTATCCCTCGCAGCTTTAACGCGCCAGGCTTTTGAAAATGGCGATCTGGCGATTTTAATGAGCCCACGCACGGTGCTATCTTGGGCCGAAAATACACTCATTTTTCAAAGCCCTGCACATGCCTTTATTTTCAGCTTTTATAATAAATCTGATGAGAGTGAACGCGATACACTCAAAGAATTTTATCAACGTTGCTTCGGTAATGAATTAGAATTACAAAAAACCAATGAATAAGATAGACCAGGCAAAATCTGCCTTCGCCAATGTAATTCGCGCTTTAGGAGGTGACAGAAAATTAGACGTTGTCTATGGAGAAAGCCATTATGAAATTAGTGGAAACCAGGCAAAAATGCCCAATATTGATAAGCCCGAGCAAACGAAACAATTGCGGGGTCTTGGAGATCGGTTAGGGATTGAACGTGCCACACATAACCCAATCTTATTTTTGAGGCAATGTCCACAAGAAGATAAAAATTGCAAAATTTTCACCGCATTAGAACAAGGGCGTCAACATATTCTTGCAGATCGCCAATTTGTTGGAGTCGGTAAAAATATTCTAGAATATTACGCCAATGAATTTAAAGATTCCTCCTTTGCGATGATACCCCCTGAAAAATTTGCATCCCCACCCCCTGAAATCATTCGAGCTATGTTTTACGAAATCAATACGGATAATGAATTACCAAAAATTTTTGCAAATCATAGCGCGAAATGGCAAGCCACTTTTGGGGCAATGTTGCAAGCGTATTTTTCCGCTACAGATTTGAATAACCAAGAAGAATTTGGCAAACAGATCTCGCAATTCTTAAATATTCTGGGCGATGCACAAAGCCAATATCCTCAAGACAACCAAGAGGAAATTCCTCCTGAGCAAAATCAGCAAGATTCAGGTGGTGAGAGCGATGACGATAATGAAGAAAAAGACCCTGAAAATGATACTCAAACCGATCAAAATTCCGATCTGTTTCGGCGCATCAGTCAATCCTCAGATGATTTAGACAATATCCAAACAATAAATCCCCATGATTTATTGGATCAACAAAAACGCGAAGAGCTTGCCAGCATGCTCAGTGGTTACCGAGTTTTCACCAATGAATTTGATATCATCCAAACTGCCCGAGAAATTGTAGATTCAGCGGAAGAAATGAAAAATTTGCGTGAAGTTTTAGATCAATCCCTCAGCGCGTTTCGTGATTTAAGCCCAAAACTAACGCATCGATTGGAACGAAAATTACGGGCTCAACAAAATCGCCACTGGAATTTTAACTTAGAGGAAGGTTTGTTAGACACAAGCCGCCTGACTCGAATTATCACCAACCCCAAAACCTCACTAAGTTATAAACAAGAATCTGAAATTGATTTTCGCGATACAATGATCACATTGCTCATTGATAATTCTGGTTCAATGCGCGGGCGCCCGATCAATATTGCTGCGATGAGTGCCGATATTCTTGCTAGAGTGATGGATCGATGTGGTGTAAAAACTGAAATTTGTGGCTTTACTACCGTTTCATGGAAAGGGGGGAAGTCACGCGAACAATGGCAAGCCCAAGGTCGAATCAAAAATCCCGGTCGGTTAAACGATATCCTTTACATTATTTATAAACATGCAGATCAATCTTATCATACTGCCCGCTCTGGATTAGGGGTGATGCTAAAAAACGGTTTGCTAAAAGAAAATATTGATGGTGAAGCCCTAGAATGGGCAACACAACGTTTGCTAAAACGCCCCGAACAACGCAAAATTTTAATGGTAATATCCGATGGTGCGCCCGTAGATGATGCCACTTTATCGGCAAATAAAAATTATTATCTAGAGCAACATTTGCGTGATATCATTGCATGGGTAGAAAAACATACCCAAATCGAGCTCACAGCAATCGGGATTGGTCATGATGTTACCCGATATTATAAGCGTGCCGTCACCCTATCGAATGCAGAGGCTTTAGCCACAACCATGCTGAATGAATTAACCGAATTATTCGATAAAGAATTCCAAAAGAAAAAATCAAAGAAAAACCGCTAATTTCCTGCAAATCATCTGTAATATCATCAATCGCTGCGAGTTTAAGATCTTAAGCCACATGCAAATCCAGCCAATAAAAAATATTTACAAATTAGCGAAATTTTGCTATGAAAAATAATTAATATTGGAATTTGGTTTGAACATGAAAAGAAAATATGAAAAGAAAATTTATATAAAAATTACAATAGCAATCAAACAAGCTCTAATTGTGGTTGCAAAATAATCGCAACCGGGTTTTGATCAGCCCAGCATTATTTATGATTATGATCAGCTTTGCTTTATTTTTGTATTTTCTTGAAAGAATAATGTGGAAATTAGGTCTCTATGAGATTTTACAAAATTTCACCTATATAATCATCATCCTATCGGCTCAATATCTTATTTTACGCGCAAGCTTCCATAAATGGCGAAAGCCCAAAGTTACCTATGGTTTAATTTCGGTATTTTTTATCTTTAATTTGGTTAACATTTATTTTTTCCTAACATCCAGCTTTATTCTATTAACAATTAGTAATAAAAAGTCGCAACTATTATACGGCTTTATGCAATTCGCTATTTATCAACAATTCTTGCTATTGCTTCTGATTGGGTTGATATTTTTTATCATCTTGGTAAAAGGCAAAAATTGGTTTTTCACCATTACTGCATTTTTATCAGTCTCGTTTGCGGTTTTCACGCTACTATGGGGAGAAACATTGTTAATGGATAAGGTTGCAAATTATTTATTTTATCAAGAGCAATATGCAACAAAAATATCTGAAAGAAAAACATTTGAAGAAACACCTATTAATAAAGAAAATTTTACTGCGCATTAATAAAGAAAATTTTACTGCGCAAAAATTTGTTAAAACACCTAATATTTATTTATTAGCATTCGACGGGATGATTCCTGAAAAAATGGCAGGTAAATTTCTGGATCTTCGTGGTGCAGAAACACCGGCCTATATTACAACCTTAAAACAGCTTAATGCCGATATTATTCCCAATGCGTTTTCTAATTCGAACATGAGCTACATTTCATTTATCACAATGTTAGCTTTAGATCTAGAGTGGTTGTATTTAAGTGCAACAAATGGTTTAAAAGATAGCCTCAAACCAATATTGGATAAAACCAATCCTACCTATGAAATTTTTCACAAAAACAACTATGATATTTATTATCATGTGAATTCAAATTTATTAGAATTCATAAATCTAAGAAATCATAAAAATGGTAAAAAACCCTATTTCCTATTAACTTATGCTGGTTCTGCTCCTAATCAAGCAAAGCATACAGAATATCATCAAAAAAATACTAGGGATTTAGCTAAATTTAGGCAAGAATTTTCAGCAAGATCTAAAACAGCAGCAAAAATAATAAAAAGATATGTTAAGAATATTCGCGCAAATGATCCAGATGGTATTATTATCATTTTGGGAGATCATGGCACAAACGTTTTATATAATACAAAATTTAGCAACATGGTTTCTTTTCATTGGTGGAAGAATGAAACTTTTCAAACGCTTCCTCCAGATAGCCCACATAGCCGAGTTGATATTATTCAAGATCGGCAGGCGGTTATGTTGGCAACATTGGATCCACATGGATGCCAACTACGCGGAGAAAAATTAACAACATTAAATGATATGATGCTGAATTTAATCGAATGTTTAACGGGCGGGGAACCGATACTTAAAAATCGCTTAGATAATCAAACGAAATATATTGACTATATTTATGACCCCATAGAATAACGCTTATCATGTTGGCGACCCATTAAATAAAGTATTTGTATTTAAGAGGAACCACCAATGCTTGCCCCTGGCGGCTATGATATTGATGGTTTTTCCTCTTTCGCGCGTGAGATAAACGCTTATGGCAAAGCCGATATTGAAATTCCAGCTGAATTGATGCGTATGAATGATACCACCCCCCAATATTTGTGGTTTTACGCTTGGTTTTTCGGTAGCGAAATCTGTTGTTAATAGCGATTCTGAGCCTGATACCGAACCTAAAAAGATAGGATTATTTTTGATTTTGACGATTTTGATCTTGAAACCACAACGAAAACCAGAGCGACTTTTCTTGCTTAGACTCTATTCAGCAATACTCTGCTTGACATTTACAAGCAATTTAGCAACACCATATTTATCAAGGCTATTGCGAAAAAATCTATGCCCGCAGGAAAAAGCAATAATCATCAGCCCTTGAGTTGCAACAATAAGGCGGCATATGTTATTTTATGAAAATGGTTAGTGAAATTAACGTTATTTATTCTTGAATTTTTTATGACAAGAAGAGCAAGTTTTGCTAACAACACCCAGCTGTGCTTTTAAGGCCTGTAGATCACCTGATTGCGCAAGTTTTTGTAAGATGGCACTTTCACGAATCAGTGCTTGCATCTCAGAGGAGAAACCATCAGAATCTTCCCAAATTTCTTTTTTAGATTTACCAGATTCACTAAGAATACTGGTGTCGATCTTAAAAGAATCTACAGATTGCTTTGCACTAATGTTCATAATAAGAGCAAGATTAGGCAAATGATCTTGATGGTTTAATTTTCCGTTTAAAATTCCATTCATAGAACGCAAGCTTTTTTGAATATTATACATTAAATCGTTGCGGTATTGCACCACAATTTTCGCTTCTGATTCTGCAAAACTAGCTAGATTGGGAAATAAGAGAAAAAACAAGGTGGATGTGAGAAAAAAGATTTTTTTTCTATGCATGATATTCATATTGCGACCTCAATTATGTAATAATTCTAGATTTTTTTTCAACCTAATTTTAAGGTAAAGAAAAAACTAATTTATGGCAAGAGGAAAATGGGAATATTGATCATTAAATTTAAAATTTACCGCCTCCCTTACCTAAGGGTGGTTTGCTGATTTAGATCCGAAAATAATGATAATGCAAGCCAAGAGAATATTTTTAGGGGAGCGCAATCATTTGCTTCCACATAAAAGAAATTTTCAATAAAAAAATAGAATGAAATTATTGCAATTATCAATGATCGTATAACGGAAATGATCCCCTAATGCTCTTTTTAGTGCTTTTTTATCAATGATTTGCCGTTATTTTGTAGGATCCTCCTTACGATCTTCAACCGTTGGATTCAGCGGAAGATCTGATTTAGATTCTTTTGAAATGCCATTCGTTTTTTTCTGCTCTTCTTGGACGATATCTTTTTTACGCGGGATCATTAAAATTTGCCCTGGATAAATTTGATCTGGTTCATGAATTTGTTGCCGATTAGCATCATAAAGTACGGTGTGTCTTGCCCCGGCACCCAAAATATTACGCGCAATATACCATAATGAATTTCCAGGTTGAACAATAAAAAAATCTTTATCCTGATCCTTTTCTTCTAAATCCACCCATTCAAATGGCAAAATTCGTCGCAAAATTACCCTATCATTTTGTACCATATCAACCCGCAACTGATAACGTCCCGTTACCACTTTTCCCGGCACTTGCACTTCCCAATTCACAGGCACCGCACCCTTACCTGTAATTCGTTTGCGTGCAATCGGACGATTATCCATATAAATAATCATCTCAATTGCTTCTGCTTGTAATCTTCCTCCCAAAATCAGCAAACCAAGATGACTATAATCAACCGTATCTACGGTAAAATTTTTCCCTAAAGAGGTTTTATCAGCTGTAAATTGATTGCGCAAAACCCGCGAACCACTTTCGGCGTCACTCGGCAAAAGTACAACTAATGGCTCGCTTTTATCAGCATCTCCTCCTTGCAAAACCACTGATTTTTGGGGCACAATAATCACCAAAGATTGATCTCCGTAAATTTTAGTGGTCTCGTCTTCGCTAATCGCTTCTAAGGTAAGGCGATGTTGTCCCGTAGGCAAGGGCATCGGTGTTAAAAACACCCATTCTCCACGCTCATCCGTTTGCACCCCGCCAATTGCGACACCATTTAGCTCAACAATCACCCGCGCCGATGCCGGAGCATGCCCGGCAATAACAGCATCCCCACTCACATTAATACGTACCAGCTCAAATCCTAATATGCTTTTATCCGCAATTTGATATTGTTGAAAAAACGTTGCATCGCTTTTCACAGTAGCGGAGGCAATCCCTTCCTGTGCTTGTTCTAAAACCGGCATAGGTGCAGAAAATTGTGCAATCACTACCAAAGATATTACCAAAAATGTTGCCCCAACCATGCCGATTGCCCATACCCAATTGAAGCGTATGTTGCCAATTTCTTTGATGGATTTTTGCCATAATTTTTTCATACTTTTATACATTACTCTTTTTCATTGATAATTCTCTTCGCCTTTCCTGAACAAGCCCCTTAGCAGCTCCTTTAGAATTAAATACTATTCTCATTTATAACATACCTGCTCATTAAATTCATGGGAAACTTAAACCATTTATCCCCATTTTTTCTCATTAAAAGATGAGATTAAAAAACCTCCATAATTTTATGAAAAAAATTACACAATCAAACTACAAACAGAACCCGCAAAATACAAAAAACCAAAGAAACAATTTTGCTGAAAAAATTTTAAACAAACTTGCACATTCGTCAAATCAATTTTTTGTATTTTTATCAGCCATAATACATTTAACAGGCTTACCCAAAGCGCAATCTTTCCAAAATCCCAAAACGAACCAAGCCCTAAAGCCAACGTAAAAGCCATCAGGTAAAGCCCCGCAAAACCAATATAAAAAACAGCAACCCAAATTTTAATATCTTTTCCCAATAATAGTGCCAGTGATTTAATCCCTGCTTGCCGATCATAATCGCGATCTTGACACGCATAAATTGTATCATAACCCAAAGTCCAAAAAATACCCCCACCCCATAACAAGATAACATCAAACCCAGGATAAGCCCCTGAAAATGTGCTGTAACCTACAAAAACTCCCCAATTAAAAACAATGCCTAACATTAATTGGGGTATAGATGTGACCCGCTTCATCAAAGGATATAACATTACCAATGGCAAAATAGCAATCGCCATGATTTTTGCCGGGATCGGCAATAACCCAAACACCCCGAAACTGCAAACCAACAAAACACTACAAAAAATCAAAGCTTGGGATACGGGTAACAAATTAGCTGCCAATGGACGCATCTTGGTACGCTCTACCAGCCGATCCAATTTGCGATCTACAATATCGTTCCATACACAACCCGCCGCACGCATGGTAATCGCACCTATGGCAAACAACCCCAGCCAAATGATGAATTTCTTCCAATCAATGATCTGATTCTTCGTAATATTTTCCGCCTGCGCCAACAGCAAACCAAAGCAACAAGGCAGATAGAGCAATTGCCAACCGGCCGGACGGTCAAAGCGCGCCAACAAATAAAAAACTTGCAATCGCTTAGGGAAAATCCGTATGATGCCATTTTGATTAAAATCATTGCTCATCTTAAACATTTTCCTTTCATTTGCACCTGCCTTAATCATAAATATCTTAAAAAGAAACTTGCCCTGAATATCCCAACCCTATGGAAAAGAAATATCGCCTTTACTACCCCAATCCTCTGAATTATCAAAGCATTCTTGTAGTTACAAACCAACATAACCATTATCTCAGCAATGTTCTGCGTTTAAAAGTTGGTGATAGAGTCTATTTATTTAACGAAAAAAATGGCGAGTGGCAAACAAAAATCATTAGTATAAGCAAACGTGAGATAAAATTACAATGCCAAAAACAATCACGCACCCCCTTAAAACTCACTACGAATTCTGCATCTATGCCTACCCTATGTTTTGCCCCGATTAAACGCCAAAGAATGGAGCTTTTAATTGAAAAATCGGTTGAATTAGGTGTTGACAAATTACAAAATATTTACACAGCCTATAGCAATGCCCCCCTGCTGAAAACCGAAAGATGCCAAAAATTAATGCAAGAAGCTGCCGAACAATGCGACCGTATCACAATCCCTGAATATTTACCTCCATTGCAATTTGCTGAATTTTGCCGAACGATTTCCCAGGAAAATCCTGTTCTATTTTTCCGTGAACATGGCAAGGCTCAAGCCGCCACTTTATGGTTTCTTGCTAGCCATGCTGATTCTCAGATTCGACTGCAATATCAAAATGCCCGTTTGTTGATTGGTCCTGAAGGCGGTTTTTCTCCTGAAGAAATGAAAGAATTGCAACAAAACCCGAATCTGGTCGCCCTTAGTTTGGGGAATCGAATTTTACGCAGCGAAACCGCTGCTATGGTTGCTCTTAGTTTATGGCAGAGTTTCTTCGGGGATTTTAATGAACAAAGAATTTGACAAACCTAAGATGATCCTCGATAAATCGCTTGGTTCTTCACGGCAATGTAATTCTTTTACGTTTTTTAATTGCCCCCGCTATTTTTACCCCCCTACAGGATTTTACAATCTTATGAATGCTCCGCACGCCCAATCTGTTACCGAGACAACGCTTCTAGAATGGTTTGCCTCAGGAGAAAAACCTGCTGAAAATTGTTTAATTGGTTCCGAGCATGAGAAATTTCTCTATAATTTAACAACGCTCAACCCTGCTACTTATACCGATATTGCGCAACTTCTATCACAGTTGCATAAAAACATTGGCGGTGAACCTATTATTGAGAATGAAAATATTATTGGCATCCAGCTCGATAAAGCATCAATCACCCTAGAACCTGGTGGTCAATTAGAACTTTCTGGCGCGCCCCTTAACAATCTGCATCAAACTTGCAATGAAATTGCCACCCATATCTACCAGATGCAACAAGTTTGTCAAGCTTTGAATCTCGGTATGTTAGGCATCGGGCACCTTCCCGATAAAACCTATGCGGATATGCCAAAAATGCCAAAGCAACGCTACAATATTATGCGTCGTCTCATGCCGAAAGCGGGACCTTTGGGGCTGGATATGATGCATCTTACCACCACAATTCAAGTTAATTTAGATTATTTAAATGAACAAGATATGGCAAAAAAAATGCGCATCGCAGCTTGTTTACAAACCTTTGGCAACGGCCTTATTCTCTAGCTCACCCTTGGCAAATGGGCAAGATACCGGGCTTAGCAGTATGCGGGCACAATGCTGGCAAGAAACCGATCCGAAACGCACAGGAATCCCCGAATTTATTTTCCATGATGATTTTTCCTATTCCAATTGGATGAATTACTTACTCGATATCCCGGTTTATTTCCTTTATCGTAATTCTATTTACATTGAAGTCAACGAAATTACTTTCCGCGAATTAATACAAAATCCCCAAAATCATGCTCCGATTACATTAAATGATTTTATTACCCATGCCTCAACCGTTTTCCCAGATGTGCGCCTGAAAAACTTTATTGAAATGCGCGGCGCCGATTCAAGCACTCAATCTATGTTATGTGCTTTGCCGGCTTTTTGGGTAGGATTATTGTATAACCCTAAAATCCAAGATCAAATTTACGAGCGAATTATCAGCTGGCAACACCGCGATGTGCTTGCCCTGCGCAAACAAGTGATCTCCCAAGGGATGAATGCCACCATAGATGGCAAAAGCTTGTATCAGCTTGCCGAAGAAATTTTGCCCCTTGCCTCAACAACTTTAGAGCAAAGAAAAAATGGCAAAGATGAACGAGCTTTTCTCCGCCCTTTGGAAAAAATTATCAGCAAACGCGAAACCCTATCGGATCATATCCGCAAATTATACCAAGAAACCAATGGTGATATCCAAGCCATCTACCAAGCCTATCAATTTTAGTTCCCTTAAATCAGCCCCATCTGTTGCAATTGATTCTCGATATGATCATGCCCATTTTCTTGATCTGGAGGACTATCCGCAGCTGTTAGATATCGCCAACCTTGAAAAATTCGATCTCGCCTAGGCTCAACTGCAATGATCGGAATTTCTAACCAGATTCGACAAAATTTCTTCCCATCATTATAATAACGTTGTTGAAAAGAATGAATCCTTTGTCTGGCAAAAAATTTTTTTATGCTTAATCCAATAAAGCGATGCAAATTGCATTTGCTCTACTCTGCGTGGCATATTCTTCGTATCATGATAAGGTAATCGCAAAGATTCCTTGCCTTCTTTCGCTAAAACTTTACATAATTCCTGCTGCCATTCTTGCAACGACAATGCATCTTGACAACCGACACATAGTTTTTTTAAGTGAAGCACCTTTTAAACCTTTACTAAAATCAATATAATTGGTTATACCCTAAAAAATGAATAGTTCTAATCACCACTTTTGGCTTTCGGCGTTTATCCCCGAAACAATAAAGGAAACCTTGCCAACAAGCTTTCCGCCTTTGCCAGATATTACCTCCGTTAGCCTTTCCGAACGGATCCCCTCATGGTTGCTTTACCTGCCTATGGCATTTTATTGGTTGGTGCTTTCATGTTGTTATCGTTCATTTACCTTGCCTTGCCTTGCAAACCCCGATATTCCCTTCGCCGGAATTGCAAATGAATCTAAATCCGAAATTTTAAATAATTTCACCCCAACAAACCATCTCCCCAAAAATTGCCTAATCCAACATACAAATAAATTAACTCCTGAATCTTTGCTGGCAACCATGAATCATGCGGGGTTAAAATTTCCAATTATTGCCAAACCCGATATGGGTTGTGCTGGAATTGGCCTTAAATTACTGAATAATCATGACGCGCTTTATCATGCGATTTGCGCTTATCCGTTAGGTGAAAAAATTATTTTGAATGAATTTATCGAATGGCCTGAAGAACTGGGTGTTTTTTACATAAAAATCCCAGGAAAAATCCAAGGCTTTGTCCCCTCACTCACCCTAAAATACCCTTTCTTAATTGCTGGTGATGGCAAGCGCACCGTAGAAGAACATCTAAAAAGTAACAGTGCGGGGCGTCGGGTTTTACAGCAATGTCGGCAACATCATCGTGATGTTTTGCAAAAAATCATCCCAAAACATACTTTTTTTCGTGTCACAATTTTTGGCTCACATACTTTAGGCACAATCTTTCGAAATGGTTCCAGTTTTATTGACGATGCCTTATGCCAACGCGTTAATCTTTTGGCACAAGGATTGCCTAATTTTTATTTTGGTCGCTTCGACATTAAATGCCGTAGTTTAAATGATTTTAAGGCTGGAAAAAATTTCAAAGTCCTAGAAATAAATGCAGCAAGTGCCGAGATGACTCATATTTGGGACCCTGAAGGCAGTTTACTTGAAACTTGGAGCGCGCTTATTCAACAAATTTCTTTTTTGTTTAAAATTGGTCATGAAATTCGGAAAACAGGGCGCATTCCGCCCAAATTACATACCGTAATCACCGAAATTCGCACTGAATTTGCCCGAAAAAAGAAATACCCACTTTAAAATAAAAATAACGCCAAAGATGAAACCCCAACAGAAAACTACAGATCAATCATGTCTAATTATCATATTCTGCTAGGAAGCCCCCTGCGTTCTTCATGGTCACTTCGTGGCTGGTTGGCTCTTGAATTGCTTCGTTTGCATGGATTTATTAATTTTAGCCATGAATTTGTTGATTGGGAATCACCGAAGCGAAAAAATGAAATTTTTGCCAAAGGTGGTGGTGCACGTAAGGTTCCGGTTTTATTTGATGGCAGCCAAGTAATTTGGGAATCTTTAATTATTTGTGATTATTTGGCTAGCAAGCACCCTAAAGCGAATTTATGGGGCGATAACCCCAAAGCATTCTGGTTTGGCAAAATCTTAGCCGGAGAAATCTATTCTGGATTTCCGGATTTGCGTCGAGCTTTGCCCATGGAATTTTTAAGGGAATGTTCAGTGCAAGACAAAAAAATAAGTTTTGAGCCAGAAGTTCAAAGAGATATTGACCGCATTCACGAATTATGGGATGATGCCTTTCAAAGATTTTCTGGAAAGTTTTTGCTTGGCGAGCAATTTTCGATCTGCGATATTATGTTTGCCCCGGTGGTGAGTCGTTTTGTTACCTATGGGGTTGCGCATGCTTCAAATTATCTCGAAACAGTTATGCAGCATCCTGCTATGGTGAACTGGAGAAACCTTGCCCAAGATTATGCCAAAATTACCCAAAATTTATCCTAGGAAATGATAAAAAATGCAATATAAAAGCGATATTTCACCTTCTGAAGCTTGGGAAAAATTAAAAAAAAATTCTGATTGTCTCTTGATAGATGTTCGCACCCAAGCGGAATGGTTCTTCACAGGTGTTGTTGATTTAAGCCCCCTGAAAAAAGAATGTATCTTTCTAGAATGGCAAATTTTCCCCGATATGCATTTCAACAGTTCTTTTATTCAAACATTAGAAAAAATCTTAAAAAAACAACATCCTCAAGAAATCTTATTTTTATGCCGTAGCGGGCAACGTTCAGCAGAAGCCGCAAACTGTATGGCAAATCGTGGCTATCGCGAATGTTATAATATTCGTGATGGCTTTGAGGGTGCGGCCAATGCATATCATCATCGTTCGAGCATGGGTGGGTGGCGTCATGCCGGTTTACCTTGGATTCAGTTGTAAAGTAAAGTCAAGCCTAGATTTATAGAGTGAAATCTGTTAGCTTCAAAAATATCAAGAAACTATGATTGCAAATTTTGAGGAATCTTACGAATGCCACATGATAGAATGCCTCCCGATACCCAGACAATTTTGGTGCGTGGTGGGCTGAAACGAAGTGATTACAACGAAACCTCTGAGGGGTTATTTTTAACTTCAGGCTATGTTTATTCTTCTGCTGAGCAAGCCGAGCAAGCTTTTAAGAATGAGATTAAACGTCATGTTTATTCTCGTTTTGGCAACCCTACCGTTGATAATTTTCAAGACCGCCTAAAGTTGCTTGAAGGCACCGAGGCTTGTTTTGCCACCGCCTCAGGCATGGCAGCAGTATTTGCATCTCTTGCCTGTTTTTTAAAAGCTGGCGATCGAGTGGTGGCTTCAGAAGCTTTATTTGGTTCGTGTCATTATATTATTTCTGAAGTTCTCCCTCGCTTAGGCGTTAAAAGTCAATTCGTCTTAGGGAATAACAAAACTGATTGGCAGGAAGCTTTAAGCCAACCCACCCAAGCCGTCTTTGTTGAAACTCCTTCCAACCCAACATTGGATATTTTAGATATTGCAATGATTGCTGAACTGACTCATAAAGCTGGCGGTAAATTAATTGTCGATAATGTATTTGCCACCCCAATCTTACAAAAACCCATAACATTAGGTGCGGATATTGTGGTTTATTCCACTACGAAACATATTGATGGGCAAGGGCGTT
This sequence comes from Alphaproteobacteria bacterium, assembly GCA_965206365.1. Lineage (GTDB taxonomy): Bacteria > Pseudomonadota > Alphaproteobacteria > JABAAW01 > JAHZMA01 > CBDBJL01. The sequence goes on along the minus strand of CBDBJL010000024.1, from coordinate 5,260 downwards.
GCCTGGGCGGTGCAGTTTTATGCTCACAAGATTTTTTAGAACAGCATTTACTCCAATTTGTTCGCCATACTGGCCCCGCAATGAGCCCCTTTAACGCTTGGGTTATGCTGAAGGGTTTAGAAACACTAAAAATTAGGGTTGAAGCCCAAAGCTGTTCAGCCTTCAAGATTGCCGAATTTTTAGATGATCACCCTAAAACCAAAATGGTTCGCTACCCGGCCTTAAAATCACATCCGCAACATGAATTGGCCATGGAACAATTTACTGGAATCTTGGGCGGCACCTTACTAAGCTTTGAGCATATTGGCGATAAACAAGATGCGTTTCGAATGTTAAACGCACTGAATGTGATTGACATTTCGAATAATTTAGGAGATACAAAAAGCTTAATTACCCACCCGGCAACCACCACACATCAACGCTTAGAAGAGGCGGCACGAGCGCGCCTTGGTATTAGAAAAAATACTGTGCGTTTATCCGTAGGATTAGAAGATACTCAAGATTTAATTGCGGATTTAAAACAAGCTTTGGAAACCTAATTTACGATGATTTTTTCTTTTAACAGTCAATTATTATAGCGAGTATATTTATGGCACAGCGAGAAATTATGGAATTTGATGTTGTTATTATCGGTGCAGGGCCCGCTGGGCTTGCCAGTGCAATTCGCCTAAAACAATTGGCAGACCAGGCTGAAAAAGAATTTACGATTTGTGTTTTAGAAAAAGGCAGCGAGATCGGTGCGCATATTTTATCAGGTGCGGTTTTTGAACCCAAAGCTCTTAATGAACTGATTCCAGATTGGAAAGCCAAGGGTGCTCCACTCCATACTGAGGCAAAAAGTGATAAATTCTTATTTTTGACCAAGAAATTTGCCTTGCCTCTACCCACCCCACCGCAAATGCACAATAAGGGAAATTACATCATCTCTTTGGGATTATTATGTCGTTGGCTTGGCGAGCAAGCCGAAACTATGGGCATTGAAATTTACCCGGGCTTTGCTGCATCTGAAATTATTTACGATGATGAAGGTGGCGTAAAGGGCGTAGCCACTGGCGATATGGGTATTGGCAAAGATGGTAACCCCGGGGCAAATCATGAACCTGGCATTGAGCTTCATGGCAAACAAATGATTTTTGCCGAAGGTTGTCGTGGTTCCCTAACCAAACAATTATTTACAAAATATGATTTGCGTAAAGATGCTGATCCCCAAACTTACGGAATTGGGATTAAAGAATTATGGGAAATCCCTGCTGAACAATCGCGCCCTGGGCAAATTATCCATACTGCAGGCTGGCCCTTAAATAGCAAAACTTACGGGGGCTCGTTCCTCTATCACCTAAAGGATAATTTGGTGGCGGTCGGTTTTGTTGTTGGGCTAGATTATGCGAACCCTCATCTGATGCCTTACATGGAATTTCAACGCTTCAAACATCACAAAACCATTGCCAAACATTTGGATAATGGCAAACGGATCAGCTATGGTGCCCGCGCAATCAATGAAGGTGGGTTGCAATCGATTCCTAAGCTTACTTTTCCCGGGGGATTATTGGTAGGTTGTAGTGCCGGCTTTGTTAATGTCCCTAAAATTAAAGGCAGCCATACGGCAATAAAATCAGGCATGTTAGCCGCAGAAGCCATTTTTGATGCCATTACCAATGAAAAGCGCGAAGCCACCAGCTATGGCGAAACCATAAAGAAATCTTGGCTCTGGAAAGAGCTTTATAAGGTACGCAATATTCGCCCCTCTTTTCGTTTTGGTTTTTATTTTGCCATGCTCTATTCAGCAATCGATACCTATTTGTTACGTGGCAATGCCCCGTGGACCTTTAAACATCATGATGATCATAGCCAAATAAAGCCCGCAAAGAACTTCAAACCCATTCATTACCCAAAACCCGATGGTAAATTAAGTTTTGATCGTCTAACCAATTTGGCTTTTTCCGGGGTGTATCACGAAGAAAATCAACCCGCCCATTTGCACTTAAAAGATCCTGAAATTGCGATTAATATTAATTACCAGCTCTATGCTTCCCCCGAAGAAAAATTTTGCCCCGCAGGAGTTTATGAGGTAATTGAGGAAGCAGGAACCAAAAAAATGCAAATTAATGCCCAAAATTGCGTCCATTGCAAAACTTGCGATATTAAAGATCCTACTCAAAATATTAATTGGGTCACCCCAGAAGGGGGGGGCGGTCCTAATTACCCAATGATGTAACTATTCCTTAAACCAAAATGATAACCCCTTAGAAAATGAGATAAGCATGGATACCTATTTAAGTTCACGTAATCTAATGGTAGAAACCCAATTGCGCCCCAATAATATTGTTGATCCCAATATCTTGGAAGCTTTTAAAAATATTCCTCGTGAAGTTTTTGTTATGCAAAATACGCATAAATCTTTAGCCTATATGGATACTCATTTGCGTACGGAGGATAATCGCTATTTATTGGCACCCCTGCTGATCGCCAAAATTTTACAAGCCGCTGAAATTAAATCGGGGGATGCCGTTTTGATTATTGGGGGATCTGGTTATATGGCAGCATTGGCGGGTTATTTAGGGGCAACGGTATTTGTTTTAGATAATAACAGTGAATATGCAAGCAGAACCAGCAAAACTCTAACGCAAATTGAAGAAGATTCTGTTATCTTTGTTGAAGGAGATATGACCAAAGGCTGGCCCAACGAAGCCCCCTATGATTTAATTTTATTCGCTGGCGCAATCAGCTACCTAGAAAAAGAACTTGCCGATCAAATGGATAATGGAGGTCGGATCATTGCCCCGATCAACCAAAGTGATGGCAAAAGTGGCAGGGTTGAATTATGGGAAAAATGGCACCATCATATTTCCTCACGTATTTTATTCGAAGCTTGTACGCCTTTTTTACCTAATTTTATGCCCGCAGAAAAATTTGAATTTTAAATGATCATCTCCAGATTTTTAGCTCACTTCAGAGCATGAATCCTAAAAAAAATCACTCATAGCTTGACATAATTTCTTGGAAATCTGAGATTTCGACATTTTCTGCCATTTCTTGATGCAAATTTCACCTTCTTGCAGATGATGTTTTAAGAGATAAACTTGATTCATCGTCTCGCCGAAACCTGAATTTTCACCAACATGATTGGCGAGCAATAAATCACAATTTTTGCGTTTTATTTTGGCTTTGGCATGTTCAACAAGATTTTCACTCTCAGCGGCAAAGCCGACCACCAATTTAGGGCGTCTCCCGCCTTTTTCTTTCGGCGTTTGATTCGCAACAAACGCTAAGATATCTGGATTCTCACAAAATTCTATTTGCGGTGGCAATATTTCACCCGCATATTTTTGTTTCTTTATTTTTTCTGAATGGTAATTTTTCACTTTCCAATCAGCAACCGCTGCACAGGCAATAAATAGATCCATTGTCATCATTTCTCCTGCTATTTGTACGGCTTTTAACATTGCATCTGCGGTTTGCGCATAAATCGTTTTCACCCCGATAGGCAAAGCCACATCCACCTTGCCATAAATTACCGTCACAACCGCACCGAGATCGCGTAGAGCCTCAGCAATGGCAAAACCTTGTCTGCCACTTGAATGATTCGATATAAACCGCACTGGATCAATCATTTCCTGGGTAGCACCCACAGTGATCACCGCATATTTCCCCACTAATTTTTTTTGAACCCTTTGATTCTCAGTTTCATGAACTAAGCATTGCCAATAAGCTTGGATATCTGAGAAAATTGTCTCCGGACTCCTCATTCTACCAACGCCTTGTTCTCCACATGCCATATCCCCTAAATCAGGCGACATACAGTGAATGCCCCGTTGCTGTAAAAGCAAAATATTGGCTTGCGTCACTGAATTTTGCCACATTAAAGGATTCATCGCCGGATAAATCATGATTGGCTTATCACTGGCTAACAATAAAGTGCTTGCCAAATCATCGCACAACCCATGGGCAATCTTCGCAATAAGATTTGCGCTTGCCGGGGCCACCAGAATCAAATCAGGCAAACGCGCCAATTGAATATGCCCCATTTGAGATTCTTGCGTTAAATCAAACAGCTCACTAAAGCATTGCTCACCACAGATGGCTGATAAAGTTAAGGCTGTCACAAATTCGCTACCGCCACGGCTTAACACTGGAATCACCCGCACATGATCAGCGCGCAACAATCTGCATAAATCGGGGATCTTATAAGCGGCAATGCTCCCCGAGACAACCAATAAAATTGTTTTCTTTAAACTCATATCCGCTATTATACCATAAAATGATATTCACAATATTTAGTTTTAGGCAATCATGACATATCCATTAACAAAGCCACTCGTTTTGGTAGGCATTATGGGAACAGGCAAAACCGCTTTAGGCACCAAATTAGCGAAACATTATCAATGTGAGTTCATCGATTCGGATCGTGAAATTGTTTTAGCGGCACAAATGTCGATTAATGATATTTTTGAAAAATTTGGTGAAGCCCATTTTCGCTCTGGTGAAAGACGCGTAATTGAAAGAATCTTACAGCGTAAAGATTTGTTTATTTTAGCATCAGGGGGCGGTGCTATACTCAATGCGAGAACTACTAAATTACTGAAAAAACACGCCATTACCCTTTGGCTAGATATTAACATCGATATTTTATGGACGCCTTAAAACTGTGAAAGATCGTCCTTTGTTGCAAAATGCCAATCCTTACGAAAACTTTATCGCTTTGTATAAAAAAAGAAAACCAGTCTATCAGAGTGCGGATATTCATGTTAGAATAGACGATGAAAATTTATCCGAAGCTTTGGCTCAATTAATTTCCCAATTAGAGTTTTTTGCGAAAACCTCTCGGTAATTCTTAAATTATGATCTTAACCACTTAAAAAGAAAAATGAATTTAACCACTATTCCTGTTCGGACTCAACATCAACAATATCCTATCCATATTGGTGATCCGTTGGAAATTGCCAATTATTTGTCACAAACTTCTTGTCAGCAGATCCATATTATCACTGACGAAATTTTGTACCAACTTCATGGCAAAGAATTTGAAAAAGCTTGCGCAGATTACCCATATCATAGTCATTTTCATGTAATGAACCAAAAAGGCGAAGCGGCTAAATCAATCCATGCGTACGATGAGTTGTTAAATCGTTTGTTAGCGGCGAAAATTGATCGCAAATCAATGATTGTTGCTTGGGGGGGAGGCGTTATTGGTGATTTAAGTGGCTTTGTTGCCGCAACCATTTTACGCGGGATTCGCTTTATACAAATTCCTACCACATTA
>CBDBJL010000023.1:0-6589 GCA_965206365.1 Alphaproteobacteria bacterium | reverse complement strand
AGAGTGTGTGTTTACGTTTCTTTATTGACCGCTTGTTATTTCTTCTTTATAAAAACCCACTCGCCCAAAGCGCCATTCACAACAGACAGCATCACCATTACTTTATGGACAGTGTTATCAGCACTTTATGGACAGCATTATCATCACTTAATGGACAGCGTTATCATCACTTTATGGACAGCATTATCATGACTTTATGGACAGCATTATCAGCACTTTATGGACAGCATTATCATCACTTTGTGGACAGGATTGTCTGCACTTTATGGACATTTTGAAATTTAAAATCACAATATAAACTACAGAAACGGATTTGCAAATAATATTCTTGCCATCTTGCAGCAGGGAGTTACAAATGGGCATAATATGCACGTTATACTTGTCCACTTGATGATTGTGCCTGTTCTACTGTGCTGACAAAAAATCCGAGACCCTATCACGCGCACACCGACAAAAAGACATCCGCTCTGATACTTGTTGCCTGTGACATTTTAAAAAAATTCGACCGAGAAATGTTGAGTTTTGGTGAAAATTCACTTTTAGGTTTCCTGTGAAATGCAAAGAAAATGTCAATTATCGCTCCTTGAGGTAGTTTTTTTCTTTCAAATTTGGGCTTATCAGAACCAATATGTGTTGTGGAAAGTTGGAAAAGTTAATTTGGGACACGCCATAAGTAAATTTTTTTTTTAATTTGGTTTTTTTACTGAAAATTGGGCCTTTTTTGCATAAAAAAACGATTTTTTGCTCCAGAAACTTTCTGCCGAGACTTTTTCACGGACTTTCTTATAGTATTGAATTTGTCTGGTGGAGAGGAACATTTTTTTAAACAATTTGATCCAAAAATAATGCGTTTTGGCAGAGTTCCAATTTTGGCGCATTTTGGATTTAGGAGCCCGGTTTGGGATAGGGAAGCCTCAAATCGAAAAACGGACATCGTAGATCGATCCGGGGACCCCGAAAACCCCCCGAAAAAAGTTTTTACAAGATTCCGATATTATGTAGTACCCTAACCTCAAAAAATAGTTTTTTGGAGAAATACTATTTCGAATATGGGGAATCCGGGAAAAATACTAAAAACGACCAGGTAATTTTCCCCAGCGTCTAGGGTGCGGGTCAAACATTTTTACCCACTTTTCGCTAAAAGCAGGGTTTTTAAGACTCAGATTCTGTAAGAATCAGCCAATACAGCAAAAAAGCTGATAAGTAAGCCAGGGACCAAAAAATTTTTCATTGTTGATTTCTATGCTTCAGGTCATGCTGAATCAGGGAAAACTATTCACAACCGCGAAAAAAAAAATTTTCGTCTATTTTTATGACTTTATAAAAAAATGCTCGATTTTCCCCCAGAATAGCCTAAAATTTGAAACTTTTTCCCCTGTCCATCAATTTCAACATGTGATACACCTAGTCTATGTAGAATTTTATGGCGAATCGAATGGCGCAAACTAGAAGTCTCTACGACGCCTCCTCGTGGAGCTATTGAGGTTTTTCTGATTTTTTGACTCTAGAAAAAACGCAGGTTGAGAATACTGAAACACACCGTGAGGCCCCCCCTGGCGCCAGCGAAACTATTCCTTTCAGGGACTTTAAGCCACCAACCTAATGTACTTTCAGTAGAAAGGGGAGCTTTCAACTCGATGTGCTAGTGTCGCGTTCCCCTTCGAGTTCTCAAAAGCAATAATCCCACTTTTTCGAAATTTCAAATTTGAAGTCCGGTACACAATGAAGGAGATTGAAAATGGGGTTAGTGTCTGAACAACTTTTGTTCAGACACTAACCCCATTTTCAATCTCCTTCATTGTGTAACGGACATCAAATTTGAATATTTCGAAAAAGTGGGATTTTTACTTTTGAGAACTCGAAGGGGAACGCGACACTAGCACATCGAGTTGAAAGCGCCCCTTTCTACTGAAAGTACATTAGGTTGGTGGCTTAAAGTCCCTGAAAGGAATAGTTTCGCTGGCGCCAGGGGGGGCCTCACGGTGTGTTTCGGTATTCTAAACCTGCGTTTTTTCTAGAGTCAAAAAATCAGAAAAACCTCAATAGCTCCACGAGGAGGCGTCGTAGAGACTTCTAGTTTGCGCCATTCGATTCGCCATAAAATTCTACATGGAATAGATGTATCACATGTTGAAATTGGTCTACAGGGGAAAAAGTTGCAAATTTTAGGCTATTCTGAGGGAAAATCGACCACTTTTTTATAAAGTCATAAAAATAGGCCTAAAAATTTTTTTTCGCGGTGGTGAATAGTTTTCCCTGATTCAGCATGACCTGAAGCATAGAAATCAGCAATAAAAAATTTTTTGGTCCTAGGCTTAGTTATCAGCTCATAGGTTGACTCTTACAGAATGTGAGTCTTAAACCCCCTGCGAAGCGGAGGGTATAAAGCATTCATATGTGTCCGTCAGTTCGTTCTTTCTTCTTCTTCTTCACGCTGACCAAGACAACCGCTGAACCGATTGGGCTGATTTTTTCACTGAAGATTCACAACAGGCCGTAGATTAAAGTAAATCTTGGCCAGATCGATCGGATCACGTGATCACGAGATAATCGATAAAAATCGATAATAACACAAAACATATGCGATTTTTCAATATTATTATATCAAATTAACGGAAATTTCACGCTGAATCCAATGGTGTTAATCATTTTTAAATTTGATCGCGTGATCGTCGATAAAACGAATTTGGATGTCGTATGGAGCAGGGGGTTTACCATGCGCGTGCTACGCGCCCTAATACTTGTTGACGTAGCAACCGCAATTTCCAACCAAAATACAAGTGTAATATATCTATCTGACGCAGAATGCGACGAGGAATCCAATAAAAGCGGTTTCAAAGCAATCCGTCTCGAATTGAGCAAGTTATTAGCAAACATGTATATTACGAGCACTGAGAAAAACACCCGATCTGCAACACTAAAATTACCCCCGGCCGCTAACGATGAGCGAGCGCCAATTTTCCTTTTAGGACCAACTTCCCAATCGCCGTCCCGGTCACCTTGAGAGCTCACGAGCCCCAATTCGATGAGGAATCCAACAAAACTGGTTTCAAAGCAATCCGACATGAATTGAGCACGTTATGCGCAAAAATCTATATTATGAGCACTGAGAAAACACCGGGTCTGCTACACTAAAGTAACCACCAGCCGCTAACCATGAGCGAGCGCCAATTTTCCATTTTAGGACCAACTTTCCAATCACCCCGGTCACCTTCAGTGCTCACGAGACCCCCCAATTCGATGTTCTAACGGGGGACATCACACCACCGATGTACTAGAACTATGAGACACGCAACGTGCAAAAAATTCTCTCAACAAACAAAGCATGCAATCTTCAACCAAATTACACCTATGATACATCTTGCAGATTTTTATGAAAAATTTGTGCAGCAATAGTTACTCTCAAAATTAAAAGTTTTGCTCTGCTGCCGTATGAGGGACAGAATTTTGTTTGTACCACAGCCATTTTAGTAGCGCCCGTTGTGAGGAAGAGAGAGCCCTGCTGGAAAATATAACACAAGATGTCTCCAAAATTATAAACGCCCATGCCTCAAAACTTTCAGGTTTTAATAACTTTCATGTGCTCTGGAACTCCAGAAGGTTTCTTTGACCTGGGATAAACAGAAGTCGAGAAATTAGGTATTCAAATACCGAGTTTTCCATAGAAAACACGAGGCACAAACAAAGTGGTACAAACAAATCGGGAATATTGATTGAAGGGAGCCAAGTTTTTCATGCAGTTTTTCATTTTTTGAGAGTCAACTATTCAATGATGAAAAGTAGGTCATCTTTGCATACGTGGCCAGATTAACAAAGCCATTGTCTGTCATATAATGGCTGCAGCATTTTGGTACAAACGTCGTTATTGTTAGACAGACGTCTCAAAGTTAAAACGTTTCGCAAGTCACTTTTGTTTTGGGATAACATCACGCGCTTTTGTTTGGTGAAACAACGTTTTTTGTCTATCGTCTCACATTTTGTAACCGTATCACATCTTTTATATTGTGTATGCTTAGCTCTGATTTTTGGTCAAAAATAGAATAGATTTGACAAGTGTCTGAAAAATTTGGAAAATCATGTTAAAAGTGACTATAAAATTTGAAAAATAAATGAAACAAGTGAACGGGCCTACTATAAGGGCCAGGGTGCTGAAACCGTTTATTTTGGGCTTACGCCTGTTATCTGCAATCATTCCAGCAAAATGGCATGTAAACTTATTCCTACATATTTGGCACCTACGTACAGAAAATAATGTTGTTCTACTACGTAAACAATAATGTTTGGCGCAACTGCTGATATTCGGCTTGCGTACAGTGAACAAATAAATGTTGTGCTCATTATTGCAGGATACATTTTACTGCGACTTCACAGAAAATTGGCCTTCTGTTTGAACAAGATGCCTTGTCTGTCGCGATGGGGAGGGGGGAGGGGGCAGCGGTCAGCCAGCGATCCTCCTGTGCAAAACAAAAAACATGTTTTTAGTGGCAGCAGAGATAAGAGGAAGATGTAAATCCTGAAATTTTTGGACGCGTCTAATTTTTGGACAGGGTCAAATCTTTTTTGAAGGCCTCTAATTTTTGGACGTTTTTCGAGTTTTTTGCATTAATTTTTCTAGTTTTTGGACACTTTTGGAAATAATCAGTCGGTTCGAAAATAAAACGTTCGTTTTGCCCATATAAAGCCACATTTGTTGCGATGTTTGATATTTTAGTGCATTTTGCTGTAGTTTTTTTCTGTTTCGGGATCTCTCAGCGGTTTTTTTTTATTTATGGACAACTTTTACTTTCCAGGTGTTCTGCATGCAAAAAGAATCCTCAATTGCAGCTGTCCTTTAAAGGCAACCACAAGTCAAAATGACATCAGAATTTATTTTAAAACGTGTATTTTATCGATAAAAATGCAAAAAACCGCATCTTTCTATCTTCTTTCTAGCTTTTTCTAGAGACGCCTAAAAACCAAATAACTACAGTACTCTAAAACGCTTTTCAATCCGTGCGGGAGCCAACGTGCTCAATTTCAACGTTTATGCTTAGGTTTTTGCATACTTTTTTCAGGATTTTTAACACCAAATATACAACGAACATCTGAGCAAAAATTCAGACCAGAAATCTCTAAATTGAGCAAGTTGACTCCCGCACGGATTGAAAAGCGTTTTAGAGTACTGTAGTTATTGGGTTTTTAAGCGTCTCTAGAAAAAGCTAGAAAGAAGATAGAAAGAAACAAAACCCACGGCAACATTTATTATTTTTTCCAATTATCGTTTTCAGAAGGCCTTTGCGATTTTCTACAGCCACATACAACATTTCAAAACTGTTAGCTAACACAATTTCTAGCTCAGCTAAAATTCGTCTAACATAAGGTGTTTTCCGCTTGAGACCAACTCATACGGAAATGTGACCCTCCAACTTTTAGTCAAGAAATTCACAGGGGCCTCGTGAAACTGTGGCGAACAGCAAAAACTGTCCCTTCGGTCTCCGCTAATATTTTGAAAGCAAAATACTCCGTTTTGCCTGTTCGCTGCTCTTTCACGAGGCCCCGGTGAATTTCTTGACTAAAAGTTGGGGCGTCACATTTCCGTATGAGTTGGTCTCAAGCGGAAAACACCTAAGGTTAGACGAATTTTAGCTGAGCTAGAAATTGGGTTAGCTAACAGTTTTGAAACGTTGCATGTGGCTGTAAAAAATCGCAAAGGCCTTCTGAAAACGATAATTGGAAAAAATAACAAATGTTGCCGTGGGTTTTATTTCTCTTTAAAGTGGAAGTCCGGCAAAGAATGAAACAAGTAAACGGGCCTGTAAAGGCCTGAGTGTGGAAAACCTTTAAAAATAAGTATTCAACATCATTTTTGGGGCTCTAATGCGAAGAGATTTGTCAAAAATCGTCAGAAACGGTTAGTATCGCCAAGGGCACGAAATCCATACAAATCAAGCAACAGATCAGGGCAATAGGGTCACACAAATATATTCCAGTGCGTTTATTATTTGGCAACATCATGTTTGGTGCTCTTCAGCGAAGGAATCAGTCAAAAATCATCAGAATCGGCTGAGATCGCCAGGTGCCCGAAATCCAATCGAATCGGCCGCCGATCGGCGTAAATGACCTCTCAAATTTGTTCTTGCGTGTTTAATGCATAACAACATCTTACTTGGTCCTCTTCCACGAAGGAATTAGTCAAAAATCATAAGAAACGGCTGAGATCGTCAGGTGCACGAAATCCAGCCGAATCGGCGGCCGATCGGGTCAATAGAATCATAATTATGCATTTAGAATGTTTGGTGGCAGTCAACGTCGTAGTTGGTGCCTTTTGGTGAAGAAATTAGTCAAAAATTGCCACAAACAGCTGAGATCGCCGTTTTAAGCTTAAAATCGGCAGTATCCGGCTTGCAACTTTTGATTCGCTTAAGGTATCGAAGCCAAACTTCTCACATCTCTAGAAGTATTAGTTTTGCACCTCTGAGTGAAGTTTCATGCCAATCGGTTTGCTATAAACAGAGTTGCAGCCGATGTAAAAACTGGCTCAGTACTTAAGAGGCTGAATTCGGCCGTTTTGGACCCGTAAATCGTCAACGGAGTCGAATTTCGAAAAACA
>CBDBJL010000022.1:0-1278 GCA_965206365.1 Alphaproteobacteria bacterium | reverse complement strand
TTACAATGTCCGTCTTGATCTCACTATCGAAATCATTATTCCTGAAATTAGATGTTACATATTTTTATGGTTGGTAATTGTTTTTTTTTTTTGGGGGGGGGGGGGGGGGGGAAGTAAAATGGGCCAATTTTAAATATTTTCCTTGTGTGGTAGATGGATCCTAACATGTCGAAGCTAAATCTATCTTAGTCCCAGAAATTACCCCTGAAAGTGTATGTTATAGATGAGCCAATTTGGTTAACTTCCTTACATATTACCTATTTTGCATATCTCTATATGTGAACATTGTGCGACCAGTTGTCATGAAACACGCAGGCAAAGCCTAGCTGCAGTTAATCATAATGTATGCAACATTGGAGAAAAATGGAAGCCATATTATATGGAAATGACCATGATGGAAAACAATGTAATACATTAGTTAAAATTGAAAGCATTTACATTATTATTAATATCATTACTCTATCGTTAAAGTGGTATATTCAAGATTGAGCTGGAAGTGGTTACGGCACAGTATTGTTGACCTATGTGTTTACACAATGTGTTTTTTAGTAAGTGGGGTGGTTTATTCATGCATAGAGTTGTGACCACAACCAGGAAATTTTGGGAAAAAATAAACTCAGGGTTTTACTCCGATCTTAACCTAACTTCCTTATAACCATCCCATAATGATCCTCATTATACCCTGTAAAATTGTGCCCTTTAGGCCCAATTGTCTGGGAGGAGTTAGTGGGAAAAAAAAATCATCACTAAACTCCATTATAATGTCCCCAGGGTTACCCCCAACAAACCCTGAAAAATTGAACCTTTTGGCCCAATTTTCTAGGAGTAGTTACCAAGCAAACAAACAAACGAATCTAGAATTATAGTAAAATTTGACATAACTACCATTTTTGGCTCTTTTTATGGTTCAACACAAATTGGGAAGGGGTATGGCCTTACAGATATTCTCCTGATGACACTGATATCGAATATGTTGGGTTTATGGATATAACTATCTTGGTCCAAGTGTTTTAATGAACACTATTTTGGCATATTAGCCTTACACACCAAGAGAAAGAGGTGTGGCCAAGTGGAACCCACCCAATGTTACTCCCACAGTCAAGTTGCTTATGCATGCCTAGTTTTGGCCTGTAGCTCCACGAGTTTTTTTTTTGGCCAAAATACTATTTTTTTAGCTGTGTTTTGAACATAAAAAGAGCCTTATGGGCAGAGTTTCAATCCAACATTCACCAAATTCAGCTTAAACCACCCCATGGTAACCCCCATCACCTCATGATA
>CBDBJL010000021.1:0-56325 GCA_965206365.1 Alphaproteobacteria bacterium | reverse complement strand
CTGAAATATATCCCTGGAAGTGATTTATTGGTGCTGGCGCTGCTATATTCTAAAAGCAAAACCCCTTGCTTCTGTCGCGGGGGTGATAGATTGGGCAGGGGGCTCAGTTTTTTGTTGCCGATCGGGGTGATTTGCAGATGCAAGTTCGTGAGGCGGGATAATGCAGCACAAACATTATGGCGTCGTGAATTGGCCCTGATATCGATTCAACAAATTATGGCAGGCAATCTTGTTAAAATTCCACAAAATGACTCGCGATCATTGGCGAGAAGTTTAATATAGCGGTAGGGCAAAACTGCAAAAAACTCAAATCAAATTACCTGCTACACAGAGGCTTGCGAAATCAATTTAACACTGTTTTATCGCAATTTTTTTTGTGATGCTTTTATCGACAAATATTCATCCAAAAAATTATAAAACGTAGATACCACAGCGGATCTGGGGTTACATTATCTTAAAAGTTTGCTTAAAAAATTGAACCCTACGATATTTGATCGCCCTTGCCCTAGCTGATAAAAATAAATTTAAAACCCAAAATAATTTCAAACTATTCATTTTGCTATCGTAAAAGCAGTTTTAGAAATCATTATTTACTATAATTGCTCCGCTGTAATTTCAGTAATTAATTTTTGGGCCTGTTTTACTCCTAACTCTAATGCTTTTTCTAAATCCTCAACTGCGGCACGTGCATCACCGTTTAAATATTGTGCCATTGCTCGGTCTAAATAAACCAAACCCACTTGTGGTGAAGCATGCAAAGCTTGACGATAATCTTCAATCGCCCCTGTTAGGTCACCGCTATTCGCACGCATACGTCCACGATTATGATAGGCTGTGGCATAGTTAGGATCCATGGTAATGGCTTGATTATAATCGGTAATGGCCCCCTCAATATTCCCTAAACTTGCCTTGGCAATTCCCATACTATTATAAATAACGGCATTTTCTGGATTTAGAGCAATGGCACGTTGATAATCTTCAATCGCCCCTTTAAAATTACTAATTCCGGCCTTTTCCCAACCAATATAATGGTAACTGATAGAAAGTTCGGGGTTATATTGCACATCTTCTTCTACAATAATCTCATTGAAATCATCGGTGGCTACGGCAGCCTCATCAAAATTATTGGCAGGCTCATCGGTGGCTACGGCGGTCTCATTGAAATCATCGGTGGCTACGGCATCGGCAGGCTCGGCAGTCTCATCAAAATCATCGGTGGCTACGGCATCGGCAGGCTCGGCAGTCTCATTGAAATTATCGGTAGTTTCATCGAAATCATTGGCAGGCTCATCGGTGGCTATGGCATCGGCAGGCTCATCAAAATCATCGGTGGCTACGGCATCGGTAGGCTCGGCAGTCTCATCGAGATCATCGGTGGCTACGGCGTCGGTAGGCTTGGCAGTCTCATCGAGATCATTGGTGGCTACAGCAACCTCATCGAAATCATTGGCAGGCTCATCATCTGGAATCAACGGATTATCTGTTATTTCAACATTAGAAATAGAATCACTTTCTTGTACTGCCAGAACTTTCACAGCAATTAATGATCCTGCTTTATGTTGCGCAATAAGTGCTAAATTACTTTGCCTCTCTCGCTCAGCAGTTAATTCTTTTCGTAATTGAACCACAAATGTTTTGATTCGCGATTGATATTCACTCAAAGAAAGTACTGTATCCCCACGACGATAAAATAATTCACCTGATTCTTCAGATTTATTAACATTTTTGACAATAGATTGAGTATTTACAACATCTAAGGTAACTTTCTGACTGCATGCTGAAAGCAGGAGCAACCCGCACACTACAACAATGAATTGATATTTCTTTATCATCCCGTCATCAAAACTCCAACCAATCATTACATTGGCACCCATACCATAAACTTCATATTCCTAAAATAAACGAAATACATTCTCTTGAAAACATCCTCTTAGGTTAATCTTAGCATGGTTTCAAGTTTTTGCAAATTATTTCAACAGTGAAACATGGTTTGTTGCCCATTTTCTGGCAAATAATTCAAAGTTTTTACGTTATAATCGTAATGCCATTATTGATAGGTAATTCCAATAGGTAATTTTTTAATCTATTTGATGATCCAAGTAAGGCTAAAAGGCGATGAATTTCAATCAATCAGACCTATAAACCAGTTACCGACTATATATTGCAACGATGATGGTGATGAGTTGGGCGTTGGCTTTCTAAGCTATTGAAAAACGAGTAAATCTAAATTTTATGTTTTGCACCTATCCACGAAATCACCCCGTATAACCATAATTGCAAAATCGCAACAATGAAAATTTAGCAGAAATAATTTTCATTAATCAACCAAAAAATAAAAAACTGTTGCACAAACCAAATGGGCAAATAATAAAAATCTTCCAATAACCAACAATATCTCAGTGAATAAGAATAAGGAATAGCCAATCTAAAATTACAAGTAAGATATATGCGACAATAACAAGAAAATTTATCGCAAAGGGAATTAAAAAATAATATGGCTAGTCTGCTAAAATTTCAGTTATCACGATAAAAAATGATCTTGCAATTACAACTCTAAATGAAATTTGTACTCATGATCGAAAAGAAAAATGATCGCCCCGAATAAAATAAATAGCATCATAAATGTTGGGAATATCAGATTCTCGTAATTTTTAATTATCTTGAATGCCGTATTTTTGACCGTAAAAAACAGGAAACGAATATAACATACAAATAAACAAAAACCCTACAACCTTTAGGGCATCAAAATAGAGGTTGATTTTTTTGGCTCGCAACTCATAAAATTGAAAAAACCCATTATTATTCTCTCATTTCTACAATTTTTGCTAATGTTGCAAATCTTTCTAGGGGGTTCAAGCGATCGTTGGTAAAACACAATCTTTCATTTGTGCAAATAATACCTTGATAACAGGTATTTACGGCGATAAAATTACCAAAGCCCTATTTCAATAGTTTGCTGGCATTTTTACGGGCTATTTTCTAAAATTTATTGATTGGTTTTTCATAATATTTTATTTTACACTCTTCTGTGTCTATTTTTCTTGAACTTCACGTGCCACAGAAATGGAGCGGGCGATGAGATTCGAACTCACGACTTCAACCTTGGCAAGGTTGCGCTCTACCCCTGAGCTACGCCCGCATGATGATGATTTTATGCCAAAAATAAATTCCCTTGCAATCAGAAAATCATTAATTTAGCCCAAACTACCCTAGCTGAATCAATTTGACAAGTGGATTTTATGCCTGAAAGCTGAAAACATAAAATCACTCATTTTCATTTATCAAAAACTATCCTTTACGCTATTCTGCGGCCATTGGCAAACGTAAACTTGAAATTGGTGAAATTAATTTATTAACCATTTCTTTCGGGATCACGTGGAAAAAATGATCTCGATGTTCGCGCCAATCATTAATAATATTTTCAGCATACTTCGAAGATGTAACATCAATATGAGCGATAATTTTATTATAAATATGATTTTGCCAAAATTCATCAACCATGGCAACCACATGCACAGATTCATTGTTGGTATAAAGTTGGGCATAGGCATTTGCAGGGTCAAAAATAAAGGCATGCCCACCGGTCATACCCGCGCCAAAATTGCGCCCAATAGCCCCTAAAATTAACACTTCACCACCGGTCATATATTCACAACCATTGCTACTAATCCCTTCAATTACCGCATGCGCTCCGCTATTACGAACGCAAAAACGTTGTCCTGCTGTACCGGCAGCATATAATTTTCCGGAAGTGGCACCATACAAAACTGTATTGCCCATAATGGCATTTTTTTCCGTTTTCAACCCCGAACGATTATGCGGACGTATGATCACAGTAGCCCCTGAAAGCCCTTTTCCAACATAATCATTGGCTTCTCCGTTTAAATCTAAAACCAAGCCTTTCACCCCAAATGCACCAAATGATTGCCCGGCCCAGCCATTAAAGCGAATGCGAAGTTGATTATCACTCAGCCCTATCTTGCCAAAATTTCGAGTAATTGCTGAACTTAATCTTGCGCCCACCGAACGATCTGTATTACGAATAGAATAAAATAAATCCATTCTTTCATTATGCTTCAATAAGGGTTGGGCATCTTGGATAATTCGCTGATCTACACTTTCAGGCACTGGGTTACGCGTTGTACGAGTGCACATGCGTTGGCGGGGATCACTTTTCAATTCGCTATTCATGTTAAATAAAATAGCATTGAAATCTAAATCATCTAAATCTGCTGCCCCGCGTGAAATCTGTTGCAAGAGATCTGTTCGCCCAATAATTTCTTCGATCGAACGCATACCAAGGGATGCCAAAATATCACGCACTTCCTCCGCAATAAAGGTCATTAAATTAATTACTTTTTCCGGCGTTCCCTGAAATTTCGCGCGCAAAGTTTCATCTTGTGTGCAAACCCCAACCGGACAAGTATTAGAATGGCATTGACGCACCATAATGCAACCCATTGCCACCAAAGATGCTGTGCCAATACCATACTCCTCTGCTCCTAAAATTGCCGCAATAAC
Organism: Alphaproteobacteria bacterium; assembly: GCA_965206365.1. Lineage (GTDB taxonomy): Bacteria > Pseudomonadota > Alphaproteobacteria > JABAAW01 > JAHZMA01 > CBDBJL01. The sequence continues at coordinate 51,804 of CBDBJL010000021.1, read as the reverse complement.
AATATCGCGTCCAGTTTTTAAGCCACCATCAGTGCGCAATTTTACCTTATGTCGCAAATTATTTAATACCAATACCTGATGCGCTTCTGCTAAGCCCATTTCCCATGGCAAACCAGCATGCTTAATAGAAGATTGCGGACTTGCCCCGGTACCACCAGAATGCCCTGAAATTAAAATTGTATCTGCATGTGCTTTTGCAACCCCGGCGGCAACTGTGCCAATACCCGAACGCGCCACTAATTTCACGCATATTTCAGCCTCAGGATTAATCTGCTTTAAGTCGTAAATAAGCTGCGCCAAATCTTCAATGGAATAAATATCATGATGGGGAGGGGGGCTAATCAACGTAACGCCTTCGGTTGAGTGGCGTAATTTCGCAATATATCCCGAAACTTTATGCCCCGGCAATTGCCCGCCTTCCCCAGGTTTTGCACCTTGTGCCATTTTAATTTCAATTTCACGGCAATGATTTAGATATTCTGCGGTAACGCCAAAACGCCCCGATGCTACCTGTTTAATAACGCTAGAAGCATTATCACCATTAGTGCGTGGAATAAATCGTGCGGCATCTTCGCCACCTTCACCGGAATCTGAACGAGCACCAATACGATTCATCGCAATTGCTAATGTTTCATGAGCTTCTGGACCAAGTGCGCCTAATGAGATCCCGGGGGCCACAAATCGTTTCCGAATCTCAGTGACCGAACTAACTTCAGAAAGAGCAATAGGTACCACAGCATCATTTTTAAAATCCATTAAATCCCGTAAATAGATCGGGGCCAAATTTTGGATACCCTGCGTATATTTACGCCAAAGCTGATAAGAGTTGCGTGAAACTGCCTCTTGCATCACATGGATTAAAGCACCATCCCAACCATGGGGATCAGTAGCCGAGCGACGCACCTTGAAAAAGCCACCGATTGGTAAAAATTTAAGCGTGGGCGCGTAAGCTTTTTCATGTTGCCCGGCGATTTTATTCTGCAAACCCATTAAACCAATACCTGAAATTCGCGAGATCAGCCCTGGAAAATATTCGGCAACTAAGGCGCGTGAAAGTCCAACAGCTTCAAAATTATAACCACCACGATAGGCACTAATGATCGAAATTCCCATTTTTGAAGTAATTTTTAGCAATCCCCCTTCTACCGCGCAACGATAATTACGCAAACAATATTGAAGCGAAATATCTCCGTAGAGTTGATTGCTGTGCTGAGCAATAATCGTTTCTTCTACCAACCAAGGATTCACTGTGGTGGCCCCAACACCGATTAATACCGCAAAATTGTTAATTTCTAAACATTCAGCAGTTTCGACATTAAGCGAACAATAGCTTCTTAAACCTTGCTCTAATAAATAAGAATGGATGGCCCCGGTAGCTAGGATCATGGGCACGGGGGCGCGATTTGCATTCGTATTTTTATCCGTTAAAAACAAATGAACCTTACCCATACGCACGCATCTTTGTGCTTCTTGACGAATATCTACCAAAGCTTGGCGCAAATGAATATCACTACCTGGAGTGAAAGTACAATCTATTTCAGCGTAAATTTCATCGCCAAGCTGTTTCTTAATCGCCTGCAAATCATCATTTAACAATATTGGTGAATCCATCTGAATTAAAATTTCATCCCCAGCATCATCATCTGCCAAAATATTGCCTTGATTTCCTAAATGAGTTCGCAAACTCATCACAAAACGCTCGCGCAAAGAATCTAAAGGCGGGTTCGTGACTTGGCTAAAATTTTGCCGAAAATAATAATGTAGTGGACAATATTGCGAGCTTAATACAGCCAAGGGGGAATCATCTCCCATCGAACCTGTTGCTTCTTTGCCTTCAGCGACCATGGGATGGAGAATTAATTCTAGTTTTTCTAAACTCCACCCGGCCATATATTGATGTTGCAAAATTTGCGCGGGGGGTAATTTATTTTTTGGTTGGGCAATTTTAAATTCACTAAGCCGCCTAATCCGTTGGATCCATTGACTGTAATCGTGGCGTTTCGCAATTTGCCCTTTCAATTCTTGATCATTATAAAGCTTACCTTCAGCCAAATTAAGGGCAATCATTTCTCCGGGGGGAACAATACCATTATGGTTAATGTTTTCGGCTTTAATTGGCACCATGCCAGTTTCCGACCCCATAATTAAATAGCCATCTTTTGTAAGTGTGTAACGCAATGGACGTAACCCACCCCGATCAAGCCCGCCAAGCACCCAATCGCCAAAATATCCACAAATTGCCGCAGGTCCATCCCATGGTTCCACAACGCGGCTTACCCATTTGTAGAAATCTACAACTTTTTGCGGTAAATTTTTTTGATTCACTTCCCAAGCCTCTGGGATCAGCATTGATTTCACTTCAGGTAAGGTGCGCTGACTATGGGTTTGTAACATCATCTCAAATACATTATCCAAAGCCGCACTATCGGAAGCATCACCACCAATAACCGGTAATAAATCCTTTACCGCATCGCCATACACATCCGATTGAATTCGCCTTTCATGGCTTTTCATTAAATTTTTATTGCCTGAAAGTGTATTAATTTCACCATTATGTGCCAAAATACGAAAAGGCTGCGCAAGCCACCAATCAGGAAAAGTATTCGTAGAGTAACGTTGATGATAAACTGCGAAATTAGAAATGAAAAGCTTATCGCGCAAATCAGGATAAAAGCTATCCAACTGTTCGGCAAGAAATAAACCCTTATAGATAATGGAACGTGACGATAACGAACAAATATAGAATTGTGATAAATTAGCTTGTTTCACCTTGCCTTCAATTCGACATCGCAACCAATAAAGGTCGCGTTCAAACTGCTCTTCCGAAATATTTTTATTTTTAGCCACCAATAATTGTTCGATTCCTGGGCGAGTAGCCTCGGCTTTGCTTCCAATGATGCTTGCATCTATGGGCACTTGTCGCCACCCTAAAACTTTATAACCTTTACGAATCACTTCATGCTCACAAATAACTCGACATTGTTCTTGGGCATCAAAATTATGCCGTGGCAAAAAGATTTGGCCAACCGCAATTTTTTCAGAATCCTTATAATTATCAATCATTTTCAACCATTGCGTGAAAAATTCTTGTGGAATTGCCAAATGAATTCCGGCACCATCACCAGTTTTGCCATCTGCATCTACGGCACCACGATGCCAAAGTGATTTGAGTGCACTAATGCCCATTTCCACAACTTCACGGCAAGGTTTTCCATCTAATGCGGCAATCAAACCAACGCCACAAGCCGAGCTTTCCGTTTCAGGCAAATAAAGCCCTTCTTCTGCAAATAATTTTTGTAAATCTCTCATCATTATTTCCCTGCTTTCTCAATGAGCCATTGATGAATCCCTTGGGCAGCATCTTGCCCTTCACGTACCGCCCATACAACCAACGAGGCCCCACGTACAATATCACCAGCGGCAAAAACGCCTGGCAGATCTGTAAGCATCATATTCGGAAATTGTACTTTTAATTCACCATTATTGCGTGTTTTCAACTTTTTTTCTTGAAAAATCTTCGGCAAATCTTCTGGCAAAAACCCCAAAGCCGTAATTACCCGATCAGCATGGAAACACAGCGGAGCTGCCATAATATCTTTTTCAATCTGTTGGCGACCATCTAGATCTTTATACCCTAAGCGCATTGTATCAGCATGCACTTGGCAAATTTCGTTGTTTTCCAACGTAAAGCTTGCGGGGGTAGCCAACCAAATAAATTCCACTCCCTCTTGTTCGGCATTGTGAACCTCGCGCTTTGAACCTGGCATGTTATCTCGATCTCGTCGATACAAACATTTTACCGATTTTGCCTCTTGTCGAATTGCTGTGCGCACGCAATCCATAGCAGTATCTCCCCCACCAAGCACAATCACATTTTTATCTTTCACAGAAAATGCCTCAGCATTTGGCATTTTATCACCGAAATCAAAGCGATTAGCAGCAATTAAATAATCCAATGCTGGTAGTAAATTTTCAGCATCACTGCCTGGCAAATTATCGATGTTACGGGCTTGGTACACTCCTGTAGCAATCAAGATCGCATCATGATTTTTGCGCAGTTCGGCAAAGCTTTTATCCTTACCAATTCGGCAATTAAGCACAAAATTTACCCCTGATTTCTCTAACCATTCTGTTCTTCTGGTGACAATATCTTTTTCTAACTTAAATCCTGGAATTCCATAAACCAACAAGCCCCCTACCCGATCATAAGCATCATACAGGGTAACTTGATAACCATGTTCACGTAGCCGTACTGCCGCAGAAATTCCCGCAGGCCCGGCACCAATAACAGCCACATGCTGGTTGCGTTGAATAACAGGAATAATGGGTTTAACCCAATTTTTTTCAAAAGCGGTATCGGTAATATATTTTTCTACCGCACCGATGGTAACGGTTTCATGCCCAGCTTGTTCTAACACGCAATCGCCTTCACATAAACGGTCTTGTGGGCAAATTCTACCACATATTTCCGGCAACACATTCGTCTCCGATGAAATATGATAGGCATGTTCCAACCGATCTTGCGCTACCAGCATTAACCAATCGGGAATATTATTCCCAACCGGACAATGAATTTGACAATAAGGCACACCGCATTGCGAACAACGCCCAGCCTGATTTTCTGCTTCTTGTTTCGCAAAATTTTGATAAATTTCTTTAAAATCAGTGATGCGTTTTTTGGGTGTGCGCACAGCTGGCATTTTGCGTTTTCGTTTTGTAAATTTAATCATTTTATCATCAGACATTTTTTTCCTTTTCCCGCAAATTATTTCTCCGCCAAATTATTTCCAACCCTGCTTATAAAAATAAGCCATTATCGTCAATAGAGATAAACTCTAATAGAATTTGACCTTACGGGCAAGTGTTTTTAACAAAATTAACAATGCTAATTTTTTAGTAAAACCCGTAAGAATACAATAAAACAAACTTATTTCCTATTTATTTCCTTGATATTTAGAAGCAGTAAGTTTTATTTTTCGCAGCTGCCTTAAACCGTTTGGCAAGGTTTTCATTGTGAGAAAATAACGTCCCTTTTTGGCTTTTTTGCAATTGCTGATCTTGTTATGGCCTTACTAAAATTCCTCTTATTGAAAAAATTATAGAATCTACGGGCAAAAGCCTAGCAACGAACAAGCGATCATATTCATAAAGCACTATATTTCGTGAGGCTAATTTTGCAGTTTTGGAATTTTTCATTATCTATGAGCCCACCTTGGTATCAATTGTTAGCACATAGTAGTTGACATGAATTGAGCGTGTGGTATTTTCATTTTCAAAAAAACTCCCCTAAAAAACTCTCCAGGGCAGTAATAAACCACGCTTGCCACCTAAACACCATAATAGAATGCTTTTTTGGACATGCAACCGATTTTCAGCTTCATCCCAAACAATCGATTGCGGGCCTTCTAACACTTCTGCGGTAACTTCTTCACCTCGGTGTGCTGGCAGGCAATGCATAAACACCGCATCAGGATGTGCAATTTGCATTAATTTTTGATTTACCTGATAGGGTTTAAATAATTGGTGCAATTCAGCTTTATCCGCCTCTTCACCCATTGATACCCACGTATCGGTAATAATGGCGTGCGCCCCTTGTCCGGCTGCGGAGGCATTTTCATGAAAAATCACCTTTTCTTTTCCAGTCCATTGTTTTGCCCATCTTGCTGCTTTTTCTACCGGCTTCGTTCGATTTTTAGGAATCGCCACATGCAATTCAAAATCAAAATGTGCAGTCGCATGCGCCAAACTGGCAGAAACATTATTGCCATCGCCCAACCAAGCAATTTTTTTGCTCTGAATGCTTCCGCGATGTTCTTGAAAAGTCATAATATCTGCCATAATTTGGCAAGGATGAGATTCATCGGTTAAGCCATTAATCACCGGTACAGAAGCAATTTCTGCCAATTCTAATAAATGCTCTTCTGCCGTGGTTCTTAGCATGATAATGTCAACATAACGCGAGAGCACTCGTGCGGTATCAGCAATGGTCTCACCACGCCCTAATTGCATATCATGCGCTGAAAGTGCCGTGATACTTCCGCCCAACTGGCGCATGGCAACGTCAAAACTAACTCGGGTGCGGGTTGAAGGTTTGTCAAAAATCATTGCCAATATTTTACCATTTAAAAATTGTTCGCGCTTCCGACTTGCTTTCATTTCTTTCGCGCTTTTCAAAATGGTCTTTAACATTACATTTTGCATTTGGGTTAAACAAATAAAATCACCTCCTAATTGTTTCCGTTTTTTCAATCTTCGCATGGCTGCACTTTCTGAAAAGCAAGCGTTAATTTTTGGTAAGCCAGCGCGATGTGATTTTCATCGATAATTAACGGGGGTAGAAATCTAATCACATTATTTGCCGCAGGCACAACCAACATTTGTTGCAGGTGCAATTCAGCGATCAAATCACTATTTTTATAAGGTTCTTGCAGCTGCATGCCAAGCATCAAACCTCGACCGCGAATTTCATGAATATGTTCTGGAAACTCGTACTTTAATTGTTGTAATCGTTCTTGTAGTAAGGCTCCTATTTTCGTGACTTGCGTTAAAAATTCGGGTTGATTAACAATATCTAAAACTGTTTTGCCGGCAGTCATTGCCAAATAATTACCGCCAAAAGTTGTTCCATGCATGCCCGCATTTAAAACATCAGCAGTTTTCGCATTGGCAAGCAACGCACCTATGGGAAAGCCACCACCTAAGCCTTTGGCAAGGGTCATCGCATCGGGCATAATTTCTGCTTGTTGATATGCCCACAAATCGCCGGTGCGCCCAACACCGGTTTGAATTTCATCTAACAATAGCAAAATATTATGTTGATCTGCAAGCTTGCGTATCTCTTGAAGGTAGCAAGCTGATAATGGATAGATCCCATCTTCGCCTAGAATCGGCTCTAGCATAATCGCAGCAACATCATCGGTAATTGCTGCTGTTAGTAGCGCCAAATTATCACGCGCAATTTGGACAAAACCTTCTACCACAGGTCCCATACCTTCTAGATAAGCGGTTTTTCCGGTTGCTGCCAACATTGCCAAACTGCGCCCATGGAACCCACCCTTAAGGGTAAGAATTTTAAACTTATTTTCATTGCCTTGCAGATAATGATAACGTCGTGCTAATTTCACCATCGCTTCATTGGCTTCTAATCCAGAATTACAAAACAAAACTTTATCGGCAAAAGAAGCTGCTACCAGCTTTTCTGCCAAATCTACTTGCGGTTGGATCTGATACAAATTAGAACAGTGCCAAATTTGCTCTATTTGTGCACCCACCGCTGCCCGCAATAAGGGGTGATTAGCCCCGAGTGAATTGACAGCAACACCAGCTGCGAAATCAAGATATTCTTTGCCTTGATCGGAAATTAAATAAGCACCATTGCCACGAACAAAACAAAGATCATAGCGATGATAACAAGGGATAATCGCTTGGCTCATATTATAAAAACACCATAAATTCAAACATTATTTAAGCTTCATGGCAATCATTTTTTCTGCGATTTGCACTGTATTCAGTGCTGCACCTTTGCGCAGATTATCGCCCACAACCCACATTGAAATTCCTGAAGTAACCGATTGGTCCTGGCGAATCCGACTCACAAAAACATTATCCTCACCCGCACATTCTACAGGAGTAACATAACCCTCGTCAGCGCGATAATCAACAACGCTGATCCCCTCAGTTTTTGTTAAAATTTCACGTGCCTGTTGTTCGCTAAAAGTGGTTTCAAATTCAACATTTACCATCTCACCATGGCCAATAAAAACTGGTACACGCACACAATTTGCATGCACAGCAATATCAGCAGCAAGAATTTTTTTGGTTTCTACTACCATTTTCCATTCTTCCTTGGTGGTACCATCATCCATAAACATATCAATATGCGGAATTGCATTAAAGGAAATTTGTTTCGTAAATTCCTCACATGTAGGGGCATCATTAACATAAATACCTCGCGTTTGATTAAACAATTCATCCATTGCCGCTTTCCCCGCCCCGGAAACTGATTGGTAGGTGGAAACAACAACGCGTTTAATTTTAGCAACATCATGTAAAGGCTTTAATGCCATCACCATTTGAATGGTTGAACAATTAGGATTGGCAATGATATTTCGGGTGGTAAAATTTTTCAGGGCTTCAGAATTAACCTCAGGCACAACCAAAGGTATATCTGGATCCATCCTAAAATAAGAGCTATTATCAATAACCACAGCTCCTGCCGCGGCGGCTTTGGGAGCAAGACGCGAGGCAGGGCCTCCTCCTGGTGAGGAAAATAGAAAATCAATCTTGCGAAAATCGAATGTTTCCGCATCAATAATCGTTAGATCAACATCACCAAAGCTAATTTTATTTCCAGCAGAACGATTTGAAGCCAAGGCGTAAACATCCCCCACAGGGAATTTACGCTCTGCCAAAATTGCCAGCATCTCACGACCCACATTTCCGCTTGCACCTAAAACAGCAACTGAATATACCATTAGTTTTTCCCCTCAAATTTATAATAAAAATAGCAACCTTAGTGCATAACATAAGTGTTTGTTGAAATAAAGTCCTTATTTTAACAAACATATTCGTTATTTTTCTGTGATTGTTTCATTCATTGCGGGTAATGGTGAAAAAACTTAGCTCTAGCCCTGTTTTAAGGATAATTCTCGCCGGGTAAAATCTTCAATATCTTCGCAAATAATGCGTATTTCGGGAACAACATTTTCAACAAAAATCTCCACGATTTCGTGCATGACTGACCTGGCAATATGAGGGCTAGAACGCGCATATAAAGCTACTTTATATAGATACGCATGCAAAATGGTTCCCGCCATCAGCATATCGTGAACATCTAATTTGCGCGTACAAATAATCGCATTTTGCAAAGCTTGATCTGCTTTTTTTTCATCTTCACGAAAAATCATATGATAACCCCCATTAACAATATAGGCATTGGCAAGTGCAGTAACAATTAGTTTATCTTTCTTTTCTTTGTGGTGCTGCGCAATAATTTTATTTGCAACCACTACAGCATCTTCCCATAATTCAAGCCTGAACAGAATTTGCATTTTCATAAAATTGGCATAAATCACCTCTTTTGCATTTTCATTTCCCAACTGAGACTTGTGAAATGCTTGCATTGCATCGGAAAAATGATGAATCTTGAATTTTCGCAAACCAAATTCCAACCAATCTTGATGCGAAAATTTTTTTTGTTCCTTGGGTAATCTTAACGTTGGATGACTTTTTAAGGAGTGTTTTGGCAGATATAACAGCATATCTTGAGTCCAATGCCATAAACCCGATTCACTTGTTTTAATAGAACGATATCTGCGTAAATTATCTAGTTCTACCGGGTAAGATATTTCTTGAATCGCCGTTTCTTCTTCTGTTTCTTCCTCTTCTGGCGTTGTATCTTCAATATTTTTTGCATGCAACAGTAATAATAATTGTTGCAACTGTGTTATTTTTTTTGCTTGATGCCAGCAAAACCAAACCCCAATGAGCAATAAAAGCCCAACAAAAATCGTTAAACTCTTAAAATATAGTTTTAACTTGGCAAGAGCCTCTTGCAAATCAAAAACCATAAAATTAGTCTGTGCCCATTCATTGCCATAAGAGGCGGTTGGTAGCAGCACAAAAATAACAAGCATGATCAACGTTACCCATAATTTCTCTATGAACTTTGAAATATGCGATAAAATACATTTTCGTAGGTTCAGAAAAATATCAAATTTTCTATTAACAATCATAGTACGCCTTACAGAAGATTGGATAATGTTTTGCTAAAATTTCTCTAATCTAAGAGAAGTTTCCCCGAGAAGTTTCCCCACAGTCAAGGAGTGATCAATTAATGTCACTTAAATACTCGCATTAACGCAAAATCTTACAGTTTTTTAATTTATTTAAACTTCAAAACTTGTTTTTCGCTGCCTGCTTCCACCTTGTTGAAGTTGTGGGGGAGCGGGTGCCTTGTTGGGAACCGCCTCTTCCCCTTGCATTTCTTTCCTTTGCATTTCTGTCCCTTGCATTTCTTTCCTTTGCATTTCTGCCCCTTGCATTTCTGGACCTGCAGGTTGCCCTGACATATGTTCAGGCAATTGCTCGGGGGCTAAACCTTTCCCCTTATCTCCCATGAGTCCTGAACCGATGTTACGATTAATATGAACCAGAATATCAATTTTCTCAATTGATGGCATCGCCAACACATCTACCGAACGGCGGTCAATAAAATTTGCCAAATTCAGCAAATTAGATCGTATTTCAATTGGAAGTGGGTTATCTGGATCCAACAAAGCAGATTGAAAAATGGTCCATACTTGCCAATTCATACGGACAATACGCATAATTTCCTTTTTATCAGTTGGCGTTTTCTTTAAACCTTCCAGACGCCTTGCCAATTCAAGCAAGGCCCAAGCCTCAACATTTTGAGCCTTATCGGTCTCTAAAGCACGCCTTTGATGCACCGCATATGGATTTGTCATTTTCTTTTTTCCTTATCCTTCTAATGTTACTATATAAAAACCACCGCTTAAGTGCAAATTATTTTTTTGCATATTTTTTATTAAGCTGTTTATTTTATTACCATCACTAAGCTACCGTAGATAGTTTGTGAGTGACAGGCGTTGCTGTCTGGCAATCAGTGTTAAATTGGCCTCAATTTGATTATTTAATGCAGAAAACTCAATAGATATTGTTTCTCGATTAACGGTAACAATTTCAGCAAGATAATTCTCACGAAATGTTTTGATGTCTTGCCGTTTATCTTGCGCATTAAAAATATCTTGAAACGCAGTAGATTCGGCTTGTCGCGCCAAAATAATGCCATTATCCGCAGTTTGAACTTCGGTTAAAGCAGCATTTAAAATGGCTTTTCTATTCGCATCCAGCGGCTCACTCAAGGCTTGCTTGAAACTACGAGCAATATATATTAAGCGGGCAAAATCATCGCTATTGCTACTAAGCCCATAAGTTTGTGTACTGGTATTTCCGGTATAAAACAGGCTTTGATCAAAAGCCTCAGCATCTACATCAAATGTAAGTGTTTGAATTGCCCCTGGAGCAATTGGGGTTGCATTTGCCGTGGCAATAATGCCAGCGGTGGAACTTCGGTCATAATCAGGAACTTCTCCGGGAATATTGGGAAAAAATTCAGAAAATTCAATCGGGCGTGTGGTGGCTGGTACCGTATTAAGAATAACATGAAAATCATTATTATCTAGCTGGTCTAGCTGTTTTACAGGAGATTGCGTATAACGCGACCCTGAAAAGATATAGCGTTGCCCAACACGAGTATTCAGAAAATCAGTAATTTCTTGTAACAAATCATTTGCCAGATCTTCGTGACGCTCACGCCAATTTTGATAGGCGGTCGGATTTGTATCAGAATCAAATACCAACCCCCCTTCTAATAGGTCACGCAATCGCCCTAAAGTTTCATCAGTTTTTTCTAATACAGTTTCCGTAATTTCCAAAACATTCAGCACATTTTGCGAGCTGGAAATAAATTTCTCAGTTTCTTCAATTTCTTGACGATATTTTAAGATCAAAGGGAGACGCTGATCATATTTGGCAATTTCTTGATATTTTTGTCCGGTTTGATATTGCACAGATTTTATCGTTTGTTTGCTTTGTTGCGTATGCAAATTTCGAATATTAAATAGCAACTGCCCCGCCGTGGATACAGACGTAACCATAATATTTCTTCCCTAAATGTTATTTGTGGCATTTCAACGCCATTATTCCTTATTAGGGAAAGCAAAATATATGCCATAAATTTAGGAGCATTTGTTTTCACCTAAACTTTATTAAGCACAAATCTTGCCATCTTTTCTATTGACAAGAGTTTGTTGGTTTGATAGGTATGTGTTTTCTTAGGTTAGCAAAGCTTAACGATTAAGAAAATTCATGAATAAACAGGGATTGAATCAGGTGAAAGTTGTAAGCTCACTCAAAACTTTAAAAAACCGTGATAAGGATTGCCAGTTGGTGCGTCGTAGGGGTCGCATTTATGTGATTAACAAAAAGAATCCTCGGTTTAAGGCTCGCCAAGGTTATAAATAAGGCGGTTTTCTAAAAAAACCTTGCCAAGATTGCTATTCTCAATTTTCTATGCACAGTTTGCTATTCGGTTGCATAAATTGGTGGAAATTGGTCCTTTTCTGTTAAAATTTCTGATCTGTTAAATTTAGTCTGTAACTATTCAGGCTCATGGAAATGATCCGCTAAATTTCGCGCCGTCTCCAGATTTTGTTGGTGATTAATATTGAAAAAATGATCATAAGTTTCGGCTTCTGTTGAGAAATCTAGCTGTTTCCATTGATAGGTTTGAAAGAAAGGGACAATTTTTTTCAGATCTTGGCGCAATGTCGCTTCTAAATCAACCCATAAAGATACCGGCATTAACGAGATAATCGGGTGTGCTCGCCCGAACGAGCTGGCAGACAAAATAATTTTTCTATTTTGTTGTTCTAAATTCTGCTTACTTTGCAACATTTGATAATGATGAATAAATTTCTGTGCAATCCCTTTGGGAATTAACGGGGTATCACTGGCAAGTGTGAAAATAAAATCATACCCTTGTGCGCATGCATAGACCATGCTGGCATGAAATCCCGCAAGGGGCCCCATTCCAGCAAATTCAGGAGAATCTGGAAATAGCGAAATCTCGCGTCCGGTTTTCTCTGGTACTAAGGCTGCTTTTAATTGGGGCGTTACTTGATTGCAATTAACAAATAGGGGCAAATCATCTTCCAGTGCTAAGCATAAATAATCTAAGATTATTTTGCCAGCTTGCAAATCCAGCAACAATTTACACTCCCCCCCCATCCTACGTGCATTTCCCCCTGCGATAATAATTTGTGCCACTGAATCAGGGGTAATCAGGGTTTGCGGAATATTTTCTACTATCATTGGCTTTCTCTTCACTTTCTTTATCGATATTGATTGGCAAATTTTGTCAATCAACGATGATAATTGCATGATAATTGCTACACCAAATAAATGTTTCGATTTTCTCTATTGATTTTTTGTATTTACAGTTTTTTTATGCCCCATTGGGATCATAACGATGCGCAAGCACAATTTAGAACAAAACGCTCTGTAGCGCAAATTCATTTCCGACAAAAAATACAAAATCAATATGTTCATACGCAAGCCCAACCCCGTACCAGCCCTTATTTGGTGTTGCGATATCGATATATTTTCTATCAAGGCAGCTCGCCATTTGATTATAAAGTTGGGTTGATTTGGCAAGAGCCTAAATTAGGGGATCCACGTATGCTGAAAGAAACTCAATTATTTACGCAACGTACTTTAGGGCGCGCTCGCCCTAAAGGGGACCCCTTTGCCAAAACGGTAAATCCAGAAACTTTTGGTGGGCTTTCACACCGTCGTCCCTTTTTCGATGGATGGGCGGCATGGGAAGCTAGCATCAATCAAAATACCGATAGATATAAAAGCCATGGTGGTTTGTTGCTACAAGCGGCAGTTAAATTTCGGGTTTTAAGAACATCTTCTGCCAAAATTTACCTCACACATCAATATCGCTATGGGGATAAATTTTATATTCAGGCTTGGTTCGGTGCGCAAAACAATGTTGCTAATGTGGAACTAACACCTAGCATTTTTGAGAGCAATGAGCAAATCACGTATATTCAAAAATTAAGCAAACATCATTTATTTGAACTTCATGCCACACGAGCAACATTGCGCGGTGTTGCCAAACAATCGGTTATTATTAATCACCCCAGAGACAACCGAATTCAGCTCTCTTACATTTATCAATTTTAAGCGTAAAATTTCTCTAAGTTCTTTCGGGAGGCATTCTGCCTTAACGCTTGCTCTTGTAAACTTCATTTTGGCTCAAACACCACGCGCTCTGGTGCCGATAAAATCACAAAGCGTTCCCCGCGCATGCGCCCAATCAACGTTAAATCGGCTTCGCGTGCCAATTCTGCCCCCCACAGGGTAAAGCCCGAACGCGAGACCAGGATCGGGATTTGCATCAGGATCATCTTCATCACCATTTCCGATGTTAACCGTCCGGTTGTATAAAAAATCTTATCATGGGGGCGAATATCATGCATCAACATATAGCCAGCAATTTTATCGATGGCATTATGGCGTCCTACATCTTCCATAAAAATTAAGGGCTGATCCTCTTTACACAACACACAACCATGTACTGCCCCGGCTTTTAAATATAGCGAGGGTTTTTGATTAATTTGTTTTTGCAAATCATACAGCCAGCGCGTATGAACCTTAGCAGAATTAACAATTTTGCGTTTTTCAATCACCGCAAAAATATCGGCAAAAATTGTGCCTTGCGCACAGCCCGAAGTTCGCACTTTGCGTTGCTGTTTTTGAGTAAATTCAGGCTCGCTATGGGTGCGCACCACCACCAGCTGTAAATCAGCATCATAATCGATGCTGGCAATTTCATCGCGCCTAGTAAGGATATGTTGGTTAAATAGATAACCCACTGCCAAATATTCGGGATAATCTCCCATCGTCATATGGGTAATAATTTCGGTGCCATTTAGAAACAAGGTTAGGGGCCTTTCGGCAATCACCGCCATGGTTTCTGGCTTGCCCTGATGATTAATTCCGGTTAGTTCTTCGCTTAAACCCACCATTTCGAGATCGGGGCTGATATGCCATGGTTCTAGCTGCATGATTTTCTTTCATCTATTCTTAACGCTACTATTTTTAGCCTACTATTTTTTGCCCATGATTTCTAGCCTAGTTTGTCTCGATAAAAAAAGCCAAGCAAAGAGACCAAGGCTAAGCGAAATTAAGTTTGATTATTTCAGGTGGATTCAAATATAGCCTGATTCAGGCACCACCGCAAGCTATCAAAACCAGCTGGTTCAGGTGCCAAAGCGTAACCCAAAACTGGCAGATTCACTCCCACAACAAGCTGGTTTAACCCAAAACTGGCAGATTTACCCCTACCGCAAGTCAATTCGCTCTGTGGCTGGTCGATTCGCTCTGTTTTTGGCAAATTCCATAGAAAAGCAAGCCAATTCGAGGTATTTATCGGCCAGATTCAAAAATATTAGCGCAAATTTCAAAATATTGAGGAAAATTCATCGAAGTAATTGCAAACATTAATCGCACTATGCTAGAACTGTAAATGAACTTATAAAAATTTATAAGTTACATAGCAATTTTACCATATTTTTAATTAAAAGCAAGGAAAAACAATGCTATTACCAGAAGCTGAAAAAAAAACCTATCAAGATTTGCAACGAAAATTAGGCTCGCAATGGGCCCAATTATTCGATAAATGCAAGGATAATCATCGTTCGTTAAACCATATTGAAACATTAATTGCCGCGCAGCATTATAAAAGCTTACCGCCATCAGTCAAAAAAAATCTTGATGAATGCAAAAGGCGCCTCCCGACTGATTTGCAATAAGCATTGCGGAGTGGCCAAAGAATTGCTGGATTCAGAAACCTTAAAGGCGGTGACTGCTTTGGCAAATCGAATCATTCAAGAGAATTCCACTGACCCAGAATATCTGAATGAGAAAAATGAAAAAGTTGATATTCGCATTAACATTAAGGAATTGGCAAATTTTTCAGGCAAAGTAGATCTGTACCTAACTTCAAACCCTGGCGAATTGCGCTTAATAAAAGAACATAAAATCACCGAAGAGAATGTCTCAATTGGATTTAAGCGCGGAGATTTTATTCCGGTTACATTCTATTATGCGTTCGATTTTAACTTAAAAAATACTACTGGGGTAATGCATAACCCGGCGGGCCGGCAAGCGGTGGTGATTCACCGCGATGATGATGTCCCGCAAAATAACTCGGTATTGCGCCTAGCGGAATTTCCGAAAGATCCTAAGGATAAAGGCATTTATATTACCAGCTATGTTCATATCAAAGAGATCCCGGAGGATATTAAGCCAGCAAAAATTCTAAAAGGTGGCGAATTGCTGGGCAAATTTATCAAATTAGATAAAAATGGCGAGGTTATACGCCACGCTGATGGTAAAAAAGCTATCGAACATTTGCATCTAGCCCAACATTACATTACTGGGGAAATTGCAGATAAGATTTTTCAGAGCAGGTTTGCACCCCCAACTTTTGAATTTAGAATTTCGGTTGCCGATGCTGGGAAATTACAAAAGGTAACCTTGAAATGCACTTAAAAACCATATCGCTGATATTATGAAAGAAGTGAATAAGGTTTTTTTTAGCGATCCCTTCAGTTCAGATTCGGGAGGAATTGTCCTTTTTAGCAAAGGAACCCAAGCTAATAAGAATTTTAAGGTCGCAATACAAAAAGCGGTGAATCGTCTTCATAAGAAGCATAAGATTTCGCGTGAAACCATTGATATCGATAAGGTTCGCGATATTATTCAGCTATTAGCAATAGATAAAGCCTTAAAACTAACCCAACAGCTAGACCGCATAAATCCGGATCGCAACAATACCGCCTTGGTAATCCAAACTCGCCAACAGGTGGCGCGCGCGATTGATATTGCGTTGGTAGAATTTAAAAAGACTCATGTAGATATAAAAGCAAAAAAAACTGCTAGTGAGGAGATCTATAAACTTTTACAGCAGGAAAAAAACAAAAAATGAAGGAGGGAAACTCACATTAAGTAAATAAACCTGAAACAGCATCAGCCATTGGTGGCATTATGGTTGATGCTGTTTTTTTATTGCCAATTTGCAATTTTTATGCTAACCTGTCTTCGGGGATTTGGTTGCAAAGGGAATTTTTGTGAAATTCACCGCAAAATATAATGCAAAATCCATGAAATATAGCTTGTTGATGCTGATGTTGCTCATCGCCCCGCATTCGGTCTATGGCAATGGGGATCGAGATTATGAGGTAAGTTTGTCGGATCCATATTTTATGGGATTTGCTACATTTTCTGAAGTAGAAGCTTTAATTGCCGAAGGTGGTGATGTAAATACAACTTTAGGGGGTCCGACTTCGCTTCAGTCTGCTGCTTTTCGTAATTCAGATCCAGAAATTACCCGGTTGCTTCTAAAGCATGGGGCTGATGTTCATGTCACAAATAGTTTTGGCGGTACCCCGCTACATTATGCCGCTGCTTCCGATCCAAAAATTATTCGTATTCTGCTACAATATGGTGCCGATATTATGCCAAAAGTAATGATGGGCAGACTCCTGCCTATCCAATTTACAAATTTAGTTACGAATATAGAGCAAGCCGTAGTGAGATTAGAAATGATAACATGAAAAGAATGCTCCAAAATATTAATCTTCTCTTGCAACATGGAGCCGAGACGAATGTAAAAATTCGAAACGAAAACATAGAATATTCTTTGCTTGCCTATATTAAATTCCGTGATACTCATTACCAGCTTGATTATGATTCCGAACCGATCATTGCTTTGCTTAAAAAATATGGCGGCAAAGAATAATTCCTCGGGGGCCATCCTTGAGGGCACCTTGGTCGCTGCGCTAAAACACCTCCTTTATAGATGGTTGTTGCTTGTCAGCTTGCGATATTTGTGCTAGTTTGGAAATTTGGTGGGGAAATTGTCAAAGAGAGTTTTTTGCTGAAGGATTATTTTTAATGAAATCTATCGAAAAATAGGACACAAAAATAAAATAAGTTGTTACCAATGATTGCAATATACTTTTGTAGCTTTTTTAAGTTTGATTTTTCCTAAGTAGAGGAAGTAGCACTGAATTTTTTGAAAATATCGAGGCACATCGTCTTTTATCACAAAATAGGATAGGAGGGGTGTTTATAAATACCTATTTCCAATCTTACATTTCGCTTTGATATAAAAATTATATTGTCTAAAAGAAGGATACTGTTTAATGAAGCGTTTTTATTTTAAAAATATTAAAACCAAAATTTTACTAGCTACATCTGTGCCTTTGGTTTTTTTGCTTACACTTGGTGCTATAAGCATTTTTAGTGTTAATTCATTAACCCTTAGTAATATGTGGGTTAATCATACTTATGGGGTGTTGAGTGATGCCGATGAGATTGTTGCGACGGCATTGGATATGGAAGCCGAAATGCGGGGTTATTTATTGGCTGGAACCGATGATTTTCTGGATACGTATGAGAAGGATAAAATAATGGTGTTTGAAAAGATTGCAGCATTGAAAAAAAGGGTCTCAGATAATCCAAAACAAGTTGCAAAATTAGGTGAAGTGGAAAATATTTTATCCCAATGGCAAGTAAATGTTGCTGAACCCAACATTATGTTACGCCGTGAAATTGATAATTCAAAAACTGTAGATGATTTAGACGAATTAGTGAGTCAGGCGCGTGGCAAAGTATTTTTTGATCGATTTCGTGAAAAAATTGATCAATTTGAAGAGCACGAAGAGGAACTTCTCGAGCAAAGAAATCTAAAATTTAAAGCAGTTCTTGCTCAAGAGGTAGTGAGTGCAAGTTCAATTGAAACCGAGCTGAATTGGGTTAAGCATACTTATTTTGTTATCGAAGAGGCCGACCATCTTTTACTTTCTGCGCTTAATATGGAAACAGGAATGCGTGGTTATTTATTGGCCGGAGATGAAAGTTTTCTTGAGCCTTATCATGCTGGTAAAAAGGATTTTTTCGCCAACCTTGTCCACTTAAAAGAAATTGTAAGCGATAATCCAGCTCAGGTGAAACTAGTAGATGAAATGGAAGAAACCATGTTGCAATGGCGCGATGAGATTGCAGAACCATTGATCGAATTACGCCATAATATTGATAATTCTAAACATATCGATAGTTTAATTAAGCTTATTGCCAAAGCGCATGGCAAAGTATTTTTTAATAATTTTCGGCAAGAAATGGAAAATTTTTCCGATGCCGAGAAAATTTTGATTGTAAAACGTATCAACCACAATGAAGCAACGATATTTACAACCTATTCAACGATTATCATCGGAACTTTGATTGCGGTAATTTTTGGTATGATTTTTGCGGTAATCACTGGGAGAAATGTTGCAAGTCCAGTCAATCGTATGACGGCTGCTATGACAAAAATGGCAGGTGGCAATCTTTATGTAGATATCCCTAACCCTGATGCAAAAGATGAAATTGGTAAAATGGCAAGTGCTGTTGCAACATTGCGTGACAATAGTATTAAGGCACAAAGTTTAGAGAAGGACAAGCATAGTTCTGATGCTCGAAAAATCAATCAAACTGCAATGCTAATTGAGATGACAGATAATTTTAATCATAATGTTACAAATTTTCTTAACAAGCTGGTAGAATCTTCGGAAGGTTTAAAGGGTACCGCAGGTCAATTAGCCATGGTCGCAAATTTGGGTGCAGAACAATCGGTAAAACTTAATGAAACTGCTGATACATCCTTAAAAAGTGTGGCTATTGTCAGCAGTACCGCTGAGCAATTTTCTTCATCGATCCATGATATTAATCAGCAAATTTTGCGTGCGACACAAGTTTCTCGTATTGCCATGGATAAAGTAAGCGGAGCCCGGGAAGGCATCGCGAATTTAGAAAAAAGTTCAGAAAAAATTGGCGATATTATCTCTTTGATTCGAAGCATTGCAGATCAAACGAATTTATTAGCACTTAACGCTACCATTGAAGCTGCACGCGCTGGTGATGCTGGTAAGGGCTTTGCTGTTGTTGCTAGCGAAGTTAAATCTCTTGCTTCACAAACTGCAAGTGCTACCAATGAAATTGGCTTGCAAATCTCGGAAACGCAAAGTGCTACCCACCATTCTGTTGAAATTATTCAAGATGTTGTGGATACGATATCGGAAATGCATGAAATTGCATCATCGATTTCGGTTGCGATGGACGAGCAATCTACTTCAATGCAAAATATTGTTACCAACACCCACAATGCCACTAACAGTGCAAAAGAAGTATCTTCTACAGTAGCTTTGGTGGAATCAGCGGCAAATAACACACAAGAAGCCTCGCAATCGATGAATAATGTTGCACAAGATCTGAGTGAAGAGACCACAAATCTGCAAAATGAAATAACAAATTTTATTACCAATGTAACAGCATTAAAAGAATAAGCTATATAAGTCACCCTTGACACTTTCCCTCCTTAAGTTCATAATGGTGCTTGAATTTTTACATTGTAGAATTTAATGATTATTTTGTGTGCCATACGCCTTTCTCACGGCACCTTTTGTATGGTGAAAAAAACCTCTTATTTGAGTGCTATTAATAGATTATATTCTTTGAATATTATCATATAGATTAAGGGGATAATAAATGAAGGGGGGGTATGGAATTTACCAGATTTGGCGCACAATGGTAGAAAAGGAAAAAGCAATGATCAAAGCTTTTCTAGCATTTTCTAAACTTACCTTAAAAACAAAATTTGTTAGACTTTCTGTAAGATTGACTCGAAAAAAAGAAATAATAAAAGCGTTTATCGCATTGAGTCGACTTACTTTAAAAATGGCACTGGTTAATTTTACCCTAAAACTACAAGAAAAAAAAGAAATTATAGGCACTTTCATTGCAATTACTGGTAAGAAAATCCTTGCCGAATTTCTGCTAAAGATGACATTTGTTGAACTTACTTTAGAGATAGTCTATACGAAACTCACTCTAAAACCAGGGAAAAAAACCGGGCCGATAGAATTTATTATTTTAATGGGTTTTTTAATGTCGTTAATTGCATTTTCTATCGATGCAATGTTGCCGGCATTGATGGTGATCGGACAGGATTTGCAAGTTAAAAATGCCAATGATGCGCAACTTATTGTTGTGTTTGTTTTTCTAGGGATGGGGCCGGGCATTTTATTTTATGGGCCAATCTCAGATTCATTTGGCCGTAAAGCTAGCATCTCGCTCGGACTGCTTATTTTCATTATTGGCAGTTTCATTTCGCTATTTGCCAGTAATTTTACCATTATGCTAATTGGGCGTTTTTTACAAGGCTTTGGTGTCGCAGGTCCTCGAATTATTGTTTTGGCAATTATTCGGGATCGGCATCAAGGTCGGATGTTAGCCAAAACCATCGCTTTAGCAATGATGATTTTTATGATTATCCCAACCATTGCTCCAACTATCGGATTTTTTATTACAAAATTTACCAATTGGCGCATGATTTTTGTTTGTTTTATCACCGTTGCTAGTATATGCCTATTTTGGCTGTGCCTGCGTCAAGAGGAAACATTAACCCTAGAACATAAACAAAAATTTTCATTATCGCCAATCCTTAGCAATATTGGTGAATCCCTAAAAAATCGACAATTACGCAATTATAGTTTGGCAATTGGTTTTATTTTCGCCTCATTCATTAGCTATTTGGCATCCAGCCAACAAATTTTAGAAATTCAATATCAGCTGGGCGAAAAATTCCCATTTTATTCTGGTTCTCTTGCATTGACACTTATTTGTGCCTCTTTTTGTAATTCAAAATTAGTGATGCAGTTTCCGCTGAAGCATTTATGTATGGGTACAATCGCTTTTCTTGCCGGCCTATCCATTATATTCTTTATTTATGCACTACAGTTTCATGGGCATCCCCCCCTTTACAGCTTAATGGGATTTTTGGGTCTCGCTCTGTTTTGTTGTGGAATATTACTAGCCAATCTAAGTGCTCTTGCGATTCAACCGATGGGGCATATTGCCGGCATCGCAATAACGGTGTGCGGTTTCATGCAAACTGTAATCGGCGCGATGCTGGGTGGTATTATTGCATATATTTATGATAATACCATTTTGCCATTTGTTTTAGGCTTTGTGATCTTGTCACTTGCAGCCTTATGGGTAATTTACCGCGTACCTAATGCAAAATCTGGGTAAAATAATGGCGATGTAAATTTTGGAAGCGAGAATCTTATCAATAATTCATGGGTGAGAGTTTGCCTTAGAAAAAAAATCAGCAAAACTCTCACCTCATAATTCTTAATTTAACAATTTTTTTCGCTATTAAATTATTAAGATGGTCTTTACGTTCTGTAAAAGCATCAATTTCAATCTGCGGTGCTTGACTAAAATTAAGGAACCACCATGGAATCGTGAGTAAAAAGAAACCACCAATGCTCTTCAATATATTTTTACTAACTTGCCTAGATTTTTCTTCCTTGCGTCTGTTAATATTATTGCTAGTTTCAGTATTTAAGAGAGTACAAATTTTTTCTCTCCAGCCAATCTGACTTGCACCGGGTTAGCAGAACGCCCCTGAAAACATCCTGATAAGATTATCATTGTTAGGATCATGAGCGAGGTTGTTGTTATTTGTAGGAAATAAAATTTATGCATTATTATGAAACTCCAATTTTGATGAAACCAAAATCATTCTCACCATAATTTCTATGGTTAAAGTGATCGGGGAGTTCACAAACCTCAAATAATAACAAAAAAAGGTCACGACGCTTTTAGTCACGCTGACCTATTGCATAACGCCATCTCCCCAACCCAAAGAGTCGAAGAAACACATTTGATGATGATGGGTGTCGGACACCACGTTATCATTATGAAGAGGTTGTGAAGCCTCAAAGTGACTATTGAAATCACTTCAAAAATATGTATATCAGCATTGAGTGTAAAAAGCAAAACATTCATTCGCGCTTAGCAAAAAATTCGTCTTCGGTGTTATATTTTTTCTCATCCCTATAAAGGAGATACGCCACCTTCTTCGATACGTTTGGCAACAAATTCATCTAATTCTTCGGCAATGGCTGGGTCTAATTTAGGTTCTTCATAATCTTGCAATAATTGTTGCCAAATTTTATGCGCACGCATTGTTGTATCTTGAGCATCATTATCGCACCAATTTTCAAAATTACGCCAATCGGAAAGCATTGGGCTATAAAAAGCACTTTTATATCGTTGTATTGTATGAGGCGATTGAAAAAAATGGTTGCCAGGTCCAACTTCAGCAATTGCATTCACTGCCAAATCATCTATTGTGGTTGTAGGCATTTGTAAAAAAGCATTCATCATCTGAATCATTTCAGCATCGATGATCATTTTTTCAAATGATGTGCATAATCCTCCCTCTAGCCAACCTACGCCGTGATGGACATAATTAATATGCCCAAGAACACATCCCCAAAGCGACATTTGGGATTCATAGGTTGCCTGGGCATCGGATGCATTCGAGGTGTTTGCATTAGAGGCACGCAAAGGCAGATGATAGCGCCGAGCCAATTGCCCGCTGGCAATAGTCGCTTGGGTATATTCTGGCGTTCCAAAAGCCGGTGAACCGGTACGCATATCAACATTAGAGGTAAAGCTACCATAAATAACCGGGGCCCCTGCACGTACACATTGCGAAAAAGCAATTCCTGCTAGCGCCTCCGCATTTTGTTGTACCAGTGCACCCGCTAAAGTAATCGGTGCCATCGCACCGGCAAGGGTAAAAGGAGTGTAAATAACCGGTTGATTATTTTCTGCCATCACAATGGCGCCTTCTAGCAAATTACGATCATAAATTAACGGTGAATTGGAATTTACTACCGCGTGAATCGAAGGTTGGCTTTGTAATTGTTGATGATTAATCCCGCGGGCAATGCGGGCAATTTCAATATTATCAGCCATACGTTCACGCCCAATTGCATAACCGGCATAGGGTTTGCTTGTTAATTTCACCATCATTTGCATGCTGAGCAAATGTCGTATCCGCACATCAAGATCACAAGGTTCCACGGGATAACCTGTGATCATATTCACGGCATTGAGTGATTGTGCCAAACGTAATAAATTTCCATAATCTACAAATGTTCCCTGTCTACGTCCATTCTTTAGATCAGAAACATTCGGCGTGCTGGCAACCATACCAAAGGCAATAAAATTTTTCCCTATGGTAAGATCATATTGTGGTATGCGTCCGTGCAGAGTGAAATGAGAAGGGGCAGTTGCAATTTTTTTCATAATAAAGTCAGAATCAAAACGCACACGAACATTGTTATCAGCAATATTAGCCCCTGCTTTGCGTAAGATGTCTACCGCGAGAGGTGATTGAAAATCCATACCGATATCGCGTAAAATTTTTAACGAAGCTTGGTGAATGGCTTCAATCTCATCTATGGAAAAAATTTCAAAGGGTGGATAAGGGTTACATTTTTGCTGATAGGTAGCTTGCTGAATTTGGGTAGGTTTGATCCTTTTTCGCGCAGAACGTGATCGCCTCATAGCAATATTCCTAAGTAATGTTGAGCAAAAATCTTTTATCTTATTCGGTCATAGAAACAGATTATTAATTACCAGTATAGAAAGAATCTGCAATTTTTACTATCGATATTCTTAGTTATTGGCAAGAAAACTGGGAAAACAAAACGCATTGAAAAGAAATGAGAATGCCTTTCATCTTTTCATGAGGTCGCAACAACTTCTTCCGCAATTTTATCAAATACAATTTGCAATTCTTTAATTTCATGTGCCAAAGTTTTTGTATATGTCACCATATTGGTTGAATGTTTTTCGGTAATATCGGAAGATTCATTGACTTTTTCAATATTCTCTACAGCAACATTAATGCTAGAAGATGCAATACCAACCATAGAAGAAATGTCTTGCGTTGCTTTGCGCTGATCTGAAACCGCATTGGCAATTTCGTCAGAAATATTTTGGACATCAACAACTGAATGCAAAATACCATCAATAGAAGTAATTACATCTTGCGATACGGTTTGAACATTATTAATTTGTGCTTGAATTTGTTCTGTTGCTTGTGCCGTTTGCCCAGCAAGATTTTTCACTTCATTGGCAACCACAGCAAAGCCTTTGCCGGCATCTCCGGCGCGAGCGGCCTCGATCGTGGCATTCAAAGCTAGTAGATTAATTTGATTCGCAATTCCATTAATTAACTCTAAAACTTCACCCACATCATTAGAAGTTGTGGCAAGGCGCGTCACCGCCTCGTTCGCAGATGCGGCATTGGTTGAAGTTTTGTTGATAATTTCTGAAGATTCTGTTATTTTATGCGTAATATTTACAATCGAATCCGAAAGTTTTTCGGTTGCTTCGGTCGCTGAAATCATGTTTTTGCCGATATTGCCCATATTGCTTGATGATTCATGGCTTTTTGTTGAGGATTCTTTTGCTGTTTTCGATAATTCTTCAGAAATCATATCTAATGAACCTACAGCATCTTCAACGGTACCCAGCGCATTATGCATAGATTCTTTAATATTTAAGCTTAAACCTTGCAGTAAAGCACGTTTTTTAACTTCAACTTCTTCTTGGATTTTTGCATCTACAAGATGCTGGTTTTCAATATTATCAGTAATATCCGTCTGCATTTTCTTCAAAGCTTCTAATAAAGTACCCAACTCATCTTTCCGCTTCGTTTTAATAACATTATCTAATTTTCCGGTAGAGATCGATTTCGCAAATTGCACACTTTGATGAATAGGAGCAAGAATGTTTTGGCTCAGCAAAACAGCTACAATTAGCCCTACAACATTTCCAACAACTGCAATTAAACGATTTTGTATCTTCTTTGAATTAGCAAAATCTTGCACTTCTAGGACATAATTATAAGCTGCTTCACTTTCATATTCTCCGATATCGTCAAAATATTGATGTATTGTTTCAGAAAATGTTACCATACCATCATAGTCAGCATTCCCCTTGAACATTTCATCCTTAATCAAAAGCCACTGCGCTAGAAATACATCTATTTCGTTAAAAGCGGTCTTCGTATTCTCGGAAACGGCCCTTTCTTTTGAAACTTCAAAATTTTCTAAAAATATCTCTACCCTCTCATTGATAAATTTTTGTGTTATTTCTTTGTCTCCTTGGATGTATTTACCGCTGGAATAATCACTAGCGGCAATATCCATTTGCAGAAAATTAATTTGCGCCACTCGTGAGAAAGAAATGGATTGCAGGGGCTTGTCATAAATCTTTTGGATATATTCAGAAACCAGGAGACCATCACCAGAAGTCAAACCCATAATCAAGATAAAAATATTTAACACCAAAAAGCATAAAAGAAATTTAATAGATATCCTCACATCCCCAACCTTACTTAAGATATTTATTCAACAATTAAATTAATTTTCATCTGAGGATGAATTGCGCAACGTAACTTATACTTACCCTTCTCAGGGTCAAGAATCGCAACCTCGCCGGGTTTCTGTTTCCTTAAAATCCACCTCTTGTGAGAACTATCATAAACATTATGAATAAACTTCTCTTCTTCATTCACAATGAATAATTTTTCGCCAAATTTTACAGTAAATTCTTTAGGTTTAGCAATTTCTTCTCCATTACCCATACGAACAATAAAGGCTCTATGATTTTGCACTAAAGTGATAAATTTAGACTTTTCAGCTTTATACACTTTCTCAGCTTGCTTACCCTGAATGATATCCGCTGCGATCGTAACCTGCGTTACAGACAAAAATACAGCTGATATTCTAAAAATAAATAAAAATACACGTAAAGGTTTCATCTTCAATCCTAACCCTAAATATTAATTAATTTGCCAGAGGTAACTCTGGATAAGAAAATGGTCTTGAATATTCACTCAAAGTTTTTAAGAATTCTACCAAATCTTCTTTTTCTTGTTGCGCCAAATCCAAAGGTTTTATCAAATCGGATAAAGATTCACGACGCGTAAAACCGTCATTGTAAAAATCAACAACTTCCATCAACGTTTTTAATGAACCATTATGCATATAGGGAGAGCGTTTTTCAATATCTCGTAAACCCACCACCTTAAAGGCGTGCAATAAGGATGGAACAGGAACTTTTGCACCGCGACCAAGATCCGTATCACCAATGCCAATATCCTGAGAACTACCATCACTAAAGCGCCAAGAAGAATGGCAATCGGAGCAATTAGCTTTGCCATTAAACAAAACAAAACCCCGTTTTGCTGTTTCTGATATCGCCCCTTCATCGCCATTAATCCAACGATCAAACGGAGCCTCACCCGATACCACTGTGCGTTCAAACGTGGCAATAGCTGTTGCAATATTATCGATGGTAATCGGTTTTGCTGCTTGAGGAAAAGCTTTCTGAAACAAGGGTGGATAGCCTTTAATTTCTTGCAACTTAAAAACCAACTCCGTATCTAATATATCCATTTCTATTGTTTCTTTAAATAAAGCTTTGATCTGATCCTCAAGGCTAGGCACACGCCCATCCCAGAAATAAGATTCAGTTTCTAGATCCCAAGCCAAATTTAAGATTGTCATACTTCTACGCTTTAAGATTCTATGTCCGGTACCAACGGTAAGAGGCAGACCATCTGCCCACCCTAGCAAAGGATTATGACATGAAGAACAAGAGGTAATTCCCGTACCCGAAATCCGAGGATCAAAAAACAGTTTTTTTCCTAATTCAAACTTCTCTTTTGTATAAGGACGATCTTCGGGGAAAGGAATTTCCGTGGGTCGCTCATATTGTTGTTGCAACTTTTTCAGATCAGCATCACTGATCGCTAACGCCCAACTATTTTGTCCCATAAATAACAACCAAACCACGCAGATCACGAAAACATACAAATGATTATGAACAACACTACATCTATTTCCAAAAAATAGAACCTTTTTTCCAATCATTTTTATATCCTATTTATATATAACACTACACAAAAAATCATTATTCCAAAATATCTTGAAATGATAGAAAAATTGCTACTATTAAAAAATCTTACATTGATTGTACAAAACTAGTTGACAACTGTCAAACAAAACAAAGCAATCATTCACATTTGTAGTTACCCTTAACATTAATAAGAAAAGAAATGAGAATGCCTTTCATCTTTTCATGAGGTTGCAACAGATTCCTCTGCAATTTTATGAAACACAATTTGCAATTCTTTAATTTCATATGCCAAGGTTTTTGGATATGTCACCGTTAAATGCGATTTACATCTTATTAGGTCGCAACAACTTCTTCCGCAATTTTATCAAATACAATTTGCAATTCTTTAATTTCATGTGCCAAAGTTTTTGTATATGTCACCATATTGGTTGAATGTTTTTCGGTAATATCGGAAGATTCATTGACTTTTTCAATATTCTCTACAGCAACATTAATGCTAGAAGATGCAATACCAACCATAGAAGAAATGTCTTGCGTTGCTTTGCGCTGATCTGAAACCGCATTGGCAATTTCGTCAGAAATATTTTGGACATCAACAACTGAATGCAAAATACCATCAATAGAAGTAATTACATCTTGCGATACGGTTTGAACATTATTAATTTGTGCTTGAATTTGTTCTGTTGCTTGTGCCGTTTGCCCAGCAAGATTTTTCACTTCATTGGCAACCACAGCAAAGCCTTTGCCGGCATCTCCGGCGCGAGCGGCCTCGATCGTGGCATTCAAAGCTAGTAGATTAATTTGATTCGCAATTCCATTAATTAACTCTAAAACTTCATCCACATCATTAGAAGTTGTGGCAAGGCGCGTCACCGCCTCGTTCGCAGATGCGGCATTGGTTGAAGTTTTGTTGATAATTTCTGAAGATTCTGTTATTTTATGCGTAATATTTACAATCGAATCCGAAAGTTTTTCGGTTGCTTTGGTTGTCAAAATCATGTTTTTGCCGATATTTCCCATATTGCTTGATGATTCATGGCTTTTTGTCGAGGATTCTTTTGCTGTTTTCGATAATTCTTCAGAAATCATATCTAATGAACCTACAGCATCTTCAACGGTACCCAGCGCATTATGCATAGATTCTTTAATATTTAAGCTTAAACCTTGCAGTAAAGCACGTTTTTTAACTTCAACTTCTTCTTGGATTTTTGCATCTACAAGATGCTGGTTTTCAATATTATCAGTAATATCCGTCTGCATTTTCTTCAAAGCTTCTAATAAAGTACCCAACTCATCTTTCCGCTTCGTTTTAATAACATTATCTAATTTTCCGGTAGAGATCGATTTCGCAAATTGCACACTTTGACGAATAGGAGTAAGAAGGTTTTGGCCCAACAAAACCGCTACAACAATTCCTAAAACAAGCGCAACAAGCATAAGGGAAAAATTATTTTGTTTTTTGATATTAACAGATTCTTTCACCTGAATCACATATTCATAGATAGCTTCCGTTTCCGATTTAACAATATCATCAAAATATCCTTGGACCTGCTCAGAGATAATTATGATACTCTGATGTTCAGCATCACCACTAGAATCATCAAATTTCCATCGGCTTAAAAGTAGCGCGTTTTTCGCAATCTTCCATTGCTCTAATACAATAATAGCCTCATCGAAAATAATTTTAGTTTCCGGAGAAAGCGCGCGTTCCTTAGCAAAATTAACATTTTTTTCAACCTCACTTAAGCTCTTGGTAATATTTTCTTCTATATCGGTATTAATATCTTCCGTTCGATAATAATCATTAACGATCGTATTAAGATGGGTGAAACTAGATTGTGCAACTCTTGAAAAATTAATAGATTGCAAAGGTTTATCATATATGGTTTGAAGATAGCCAGAAATATTCGTGATGTTACTATCAGAGAGCAATCCCATGGTCAAGATGAAAGCATTTAATAACAAGAAGGATAATGTTAATTTTACAGAAATTTTCATAATTTAGGCACGTAATAATTTCAATTTAATTCAAAATCCTAGTTATTTTTGTTAAACTACCGTAATTTATGAGTGTCTAAAGTTATTCTTTACAACTATTACGTCTATAAAACCACCACCCAACTTTACGATCTGCACACGACCCTTTCAGTAAAGAATTACCAATCATCAAGTATTCATATAATATATGCCAACTGCCGTCAATATAATTGTGTGTTTTATGCAATAAAAAATGCCTTACGGCAGTTATAATCTTATTTTTATCTCTTTGAACCAATGAAAAACGATGATATTTATGAAATCATAAAATTGATTTCCGGTAAAACAATGGGATAAAATAATGAGAATAAAGCAAACAATCATCATCGTGGTTTTTCGTTACTACAATGTTGCGTAAATTTTTGATTCGTATATTTTCAACCTTTATCACCAGTGATGAGTTTGGATAAAAAGAGGTTACCGGCAAAATAAGAACCTTGTTTTGAAGCGTTTTTAAGTGTATAATGAAGGCAGAGGATGCATTTATGCAAATCCTTCATGATGTAGAAATATCGTGAAGGATTGAAGTCTGTGCTAAAAAATCTGTACTGGAGAACCAGAAGTTGCAATTAGCTTTAAAAAATTATAAATATGTGGTGACATTTCCAATTATTTTATTGTTAATTGGGGTTGGTGTATCTTCTCCGATCGTTATCAAAAATTATTCAATTAAAAATGCGATCCGTGAAGGAACCAAAGCACTTGATGGCGTGCGCGCAACGCGTAGTTATTATACGAAATATGTTGTTGCCAAACTTTTGAAACAAGGAATAGATGCAACTGCTAATCATAAGGAAAGTGAGTTTGGCATTCCCGTACCCGCAACTTTTGTTCATGATCTACAACAAGCCAAATTATATAGCCCTTATCCTTGGCCCAATCGTGCAGATCGAACTTTAGATCAACGGCAAAAAAAGGTATGGAATTTTTTATCCACCAACCCTGATGAAACCTATATCTTCTTCGATCAAAATCATTTAGGCGAGCGAGTTGTGTATGTGGCCTATGCGGAAAAACTAATTGATGATAATTGTGTAAATTGTCACAATAATCACCCTGATACCCCAATTTCCGGCTGGAAAAAAAATGATGTTCGTGGTGTTTTAGAGGTAACAACAAATATTGAAGAATTAATGAAACATGGTGAATTAATTGTTTATAATTTGATTGGCATTCTTATTTTAATCGCAATCATCACATTGTTTTTAGGCTATGGGAACGATTATCGTATCGCAAAACCCTTAATTAAACTCTCATGCATAACGCGTTTACTATTAGAAGGTAACAAAGTAAAAGTACCTTATCAAGACCGTCACGACGAACTAGGCAATCTATCATGTTCCTTAGAGAAACTAAGCAGCTATGTTGATGATCATCATCAGCTTTTAAAATATGAATCACAAAAATTATCGCTACATGTTGAACATAGAAAAAATTTACGCGAGCTTTCAGAGAAATTCAATATTGCAGTTAGCACAACCTTTTCATCTATTTGCAATGCCATTGAAAACATACATGATTCTACCGATCATCTATCACACAATACAGAAAAAACCTCTACAGAAATTAAAATGATTACCGCAAACACCCGCCAAATGAATCTCAATATCGATTCAGTCTCTAATTCTGGAACTGAATTATCACAATCTATTACCTATATTTTAAATAAAGTCCGTGAATCACAAGATATTTCTGAATCTGCAAATCTACAAGTTCATGATGCGAATAAAAAGATTCAAGGTTTGGCTAATGCCACACAACGAATTGGTGAAGTGGTTAAATTAATTAATGATATTGCCAATCAAACTAATTTATTGGCTTTAAATGCAACGATCGAAGCTGCCCGTGCTGGAGAAAGTGGCAAGGGATTTGCCGTAGTTGCAAGCGAGGTAAAAAATCTTGCTGGGCAAACAGCCCGTGCCACTGAAGAAATCTCATCACAAATTTATAATATTCAAAACGAAACCCAATATGCTGTAGGTGCTATTGAAAAGGTAACCGATATTGTTAATCATATTAATCAACTCGCTCAAGGCATGACAAATTCTATTAACACTCAAAGTCAGGTAATTGATAAAATAGCCACCGACGCGCAAGATTCTACCAAAAATACCCGTGGAATTATCGGTGGTCTCGAAAATATTTCTATTCAGGCTATAACCACAGGCGAGATGGCATCTGTCTTATTTCAAGATACCCATGGATTGCAAACACTTTCCTCTGAATTAAATAAAAGTATCGAAGAGTTCCGTTTGGCTTTAGAAGATTCATTTATGAAGGTGAAAACAGAGGCACAATTAATCTCTGATGAGGCTAGCTCTTCATAGACCTTTAACAATCGTTTAAGTGTGACTCCCCCCCAGGTAGCTCTTGGGTAGCTTTTGGGGTAGCTCTTATTTGCAAAATAACCGCTAGAATATGATATTTATGTCGATAATAAATCAATAATCGGGCAATGGCTTTGCTGATTTCCCTGACAATGCGTAATTACCGCAAAGAGATCATCATGTAATTTTTGTAATTCAACTTGTTTCGTAATAATTTCCTGCAGGTGCTTTTGTGCGATGGTCCTTACATCACCACTGGCACGGTTTGGATTTTCATACAAGCTTACCAATTTTCGGCATGTTTTAATATCAAAAGCAAAGGTTCGCGCCCGACGAATGAAAATTAACTTTGCCAAATCTTGTTCATCATATAACCGATAACCAGAACTTTGGCGTTTCGGGGATAGCAAACCAATCTCATCATAATAACGAACTGTGCGCACAGACAAGGCACTTTTTTTTGCAATTTCGCCAATTTTCATTTTTTTATCTCCAGTTGTTATTTTTTGCTTTACCTTCTAGTTACTGGAGGGATTATAGTCAAAAATTGTGAATAATCAAATAAAATAACAAAGGATCTAAAATGGAAACAACCGATACCAAAATGCGCAAAAATATTCAATGGAATCGTTGGCATTGCTGGCGCGAAAGCTCTTACAACACATTTTGGTGTTTGCTAGGATGTTCGTTAGGTGATTTTGGCACAATTTTTTTTTTCAATTTACCGATTTTACGGCACCAATTCCGGTTATTTTCACGCTAGCAATTATTAATGGGTTGCTTACCTCGATTGCTTTAGAAACCTTTATTTTATTTCGTAAAATGAGTTTGAAAATGGCATTTCATACGGCAATTGGAATGTCTTTAATTTCCATGATTTCCATGGAAATAGCAATGAATCTTGTGGATTATATGATCACAGGCGGAGCCTATTTGGTATGGTGGGTGATTCCAATCATGTTATTTGCCGGGTTTATCACACCATTGCCTTATAATTATTGGCGATTACAAGTTTTGGGAAAATCGTGTCACTAAAATTAGGAATTATTGATTATGAAGTTAAATTTTACGAAAAAACATTATTTTTTTTGCATTATGGTCACATTATTTGCGCTAGCCATGATTTTTCCCTACGGAAATGCCCCTAGCAATTATCAAGTAAAAAGTTTGGATTTATTGCAGCTTGGGGAAGCTATGGTTGTTATCGATGATTTAGAGGTAACGGAGGCACAAAAAATTGGGCAGGATTTATTTATCAAAAAATGTGCGAATTGTCATGGCAATGCAGCCGTTGGCAAATTTGGGATCGCGCCACCGTTGGTCCATAAAATTTATGAGCCTAGCCATCATCCTGATCAGGCCTTTTATCGCGCGGCAAAATATGGTGCGCGGGCTCACCACTGGCCTTTTGGAGATATGCCAGCTGTGGAAAATGGCATTAGTGATACTGAAATTAGTAAGATTATTTCCTATATTCGGGCCTTACAAAAACACAATAAAATTTTTTAAGGTCAATTATTATAATATTTTAGGGGGATCGTTCGCGCTCCCCCCTGGCTCAATGTCGAGAATTTATCCGCCTTGATCTGGCAAAAATTTGCCTAAATTTCTGCTTCAAACTTTATTATTTCTAGGCCAAACAACGAAACAGGCAATGAAGCAAGTTAACAAAGATGATTGACAATCAAGAAAAAAGGCATATGATGTTGCTATGAAATATTTACGATGTGTCCTGATTTTTATCATATTTGTGACCTCCACAATGGTTGGCATTACGGTTGCTGATCATTTGCCTGCAGAGCATCAGATGATGAATTCTCCAAATTCTCATTATGGCCATGGTTTCAATAAAATGAAACTTGATGGTTCTTGCGATGGTGGTGATTGTCAATGTATGATGGACGGTTGTGCCCCAATACAAATTTTGGCTGATGCTGTTCATCTAGTCTATTTGCCTATTTCGGCAAAAACTCTTTTTCCGATGAATAATGAGCACCTTAAGAATAACATTGCTTATTTGCTAAAACGCCCTCCCAAAGCCTAATTCTTTATTTCCTGCTCAAACGATCTAATGGTTAACATTTTATGTTGACGTTGCGGATAGATCTAAAATGAAAATAAAAGAGTTAGATCATGATAAAACAAATAGCAAAGCTGCTGGCAATTATGGGGCTGTTGATCGGTTCTGCCGTTGCCAAAATGCAGAAATATTCATCGATAAAAAAACCACTGTTAATGGCAAAGCAGAATTGGATGGGTCTGTTCAAAATTGGAGAGGAAATCCCTATGCAAAATATGAACGTGATTTTGGCAAATAGCGACAAAAATGTTCAAAGTCGGGCTCAGATAAGCGCAAATCATAGTACCATTATGGGTATGTTTGATGTTAAATTTTATTTTAAGAGTACGAAATATGATTGAAATTATTCCAAATTGGCATCCAATTTTGGTACATTTTACGGTTGGCTTATTGTCGACTTCCAGTTTGCTATATGCGGTAGCCTATGCTTTGAAAAAAGAAAATCTGTTGATTGTGGCCCGCTGGAATCTTTGGATAGGCGTGTTATTTACAATTGCCACAGTGCTAGCAGGTTTTTATGGCTATTACACGGTGGCACATGATACGGTAGCACATGTTGCCATGACCAATCATAAAAATTGGGCATTGCCAACGGCTTTTATGTTTATGGTGCTTGCTTTATGGGCAGCAATAAAACAACGTGATGCTAAAAATGTTCATATTCTTTTTGTGGTATTTATGCTTGGTGCATTCGGTATTTTAGGAGTTACAGGCTATAAAGGGGCAGAAATTGTCTATCGTCACGGGATGGGCGTTATGCGCATGCCTGTTATCGAAGGAGATGGGAGCCATCAACATGATGGTGCAGATACCCATGAAACCATGTCTGAGCATGATGGTGAAATACAAACGCTAACAGATACGTCAAAAACAAAATCCCACGATACAGATGGTGACAATCACGGGGATGATAATCATACACATTAATAGAAAGGAAAGCCGAATTATCAGGGTGGCTTATACTTTGAAATCAAAATTGCTCAGCATGTAAATGGGCTCCTACATACGTTGTTTCTGTTTGAAAATATTAACGATGCCTTCATCATGTTCGCGCTTAGCAGAGGCACTACCAAGGGGGGCATCATGATCATGAGAAGCAGCATAACCTTCATTCGCGTATTTGCCAGCAGCATATATGCTTTCTAAGGCATTTGAGCTGGTGTTGAATGCACCCACAACACCAGTGGCGGTATTTTGCAAATGCTTTTTCAGATTGCCCAGATCCTTCAATTTCTGTTTCATTCCTGCGCGTCCATCTTTCGTTAACAGATCCTTGGAAAGTGAAATATTAGCAGAATAATCGGCATGAGTAAACTCGCTATCGACCTTTTTGGTTTCGTTTATGGTTGTGCCTTCAACTTTGAGCGCATGAGAGGCAAGCAATTGCTCTAAATTCTCGGCATCACTTAAATCATCATCTTGGTGCGCTAATGCCACAATGCCAGTTTGTTGACCCGTTCATCATTATTGACTGCTAACAAAGGAAATCCAGCTATATAGAAAATACATTATTGTACAAAATATGATTAAAAAAATAGATATACATAAAAAGAAATAATATTTTGTGCAATATTTTCTATATCTAGATTTGGAATAAAAACAGAATATGAAGACGATAATGACGATGCTAACTGGTAAAAGGAGAGGCAGTATTATCCACATAAATTCTAGATCATATATATCTATGAGTAGACTAAAACTCCAGAGCATTAGAAGCCAAATGTAATTCATGGGAAGCAATAGGATAAAAAAACACATAAAAACAATAGTTAATAACCCTGCAATAAGGAAACATAGCAAATGTTTGGTGATCACATGCGTTTTAATTTTTTTCTAAGAAGCCTTGCTTATCATCATTTCGTTTCATGGCTTAACAATATTGAAGCCGGCGTTTTTATAACAGATGATGAATTGCAAAATCTTGGTATGATATCGCAATTAACAACTTTTTTTCAAGACCAGAAAGTTTTATCCTATTCAGCCGGCACTAGAAGGATATATAGAGTTGGGATTTGATACAGAATCCTGATGCCACAACCCAAACCTTACAAAATTGGCAGGCATGATCATCAAATTTCGCTATTGCTAGCAGGGAAAACTTCCAGGGAAAATCCCTCCACTATTAAATCAGTGAAGAGAACGTTTGGAAGCAGGATCTTACGTTTAAGGATTAATATTTTCGTTATGATTGATTCATGGTTATATTTACGATATAGATAAAGCATGAAATCACAAAACCATAACTCGATTACCCGTATTATCCGTGCATTCGGCTATTCGGTTCAAGGTTTGCGCGCTACATTTTTAAGCGAACAGGCATTTCGGCAAGAAGTGTTGTTATGCATTATTTTACTGCCTGTCATTATTTTTTTGCCAATAAATTTAATGGCAAAAGCCTTGCTAATATTTAGTTTTGCACTTATTTTAGTAGCAGAATTAACCAATAGTGCCATTGAAGTTGTGGTTGATTATATTTCTGAAGACAAGCACCTACTTGCCAAAAAAGCCAAAGATATTGGTGGTGCGGTGGTGCTGGTTACGTTTCTTAATGCATTCATTATTTGGGCGATATTATTATGGGATTTGGTGTTTTTCCATTAAATTAAATTTTTTCAATTCGCTTTGGGTGAGCGTAGCATCGAGGCCCAGCAACATTGAAGTAATAGATACTGGTTACCCACCGCCAATTTTAGTAGCCACAGGCTTGTATTTCTTAGAATATAATATTATTCGGTATTGGCAAATCTAAGCGATAATCGGTGATTTTTTGTTGGATCGCTTCGGGTGCATCTGCTGATTTACGGGTTTTATGGTCAACATAAAGCATTAATTGTTCACTATAGGCGCATATTTTTTGATGCTCATTCATCAATTCATGATAAAGATGAAGTTTTTTTGGATGCTGGTTCAAAACTCGACTATAAACCGAGAATTTTTCACCTAATTTCATTTCTTGCTGATAAGAAATCCGACTCTCTACCGTAAAATACGAACCGCTTAAAGCCGCATTCTCAAGATTAACCCCAATAGAAAATAACAATTGATCAGAAGCATCCGAAATAATTTGCCCATAACGAAATTCGGTCATATGGCCATTATAATCAAGCCAAGCAGGCAGAATGTTCCCGCTTAAAGTACAGAACAAGCTTTGCGAGCCATTTTGCATAGGAAAGGTGATTTTTGGTGTTTTTTCAATCTGTTGTTCATGTGTTTTGATAATTTTACCCACCCCCCAATTTCTTTCCTTTAAGGTACGCATAATCGCAACCAAATTATTATCACGAATTGTTTCTAGCTCAGAAATAGAATAATCCCCCGATTGGGTATCTGATTGTGTGGCAATTAAATCCACAAGCGCATCATCAAAAATGGGCACATCCATTAATTTTGTCCAAGGCCATTTCAAAGCCGGACCAAATTGTGCTAGAAAATGTTTCATCCCAGCTTCGCCCCCGGCGATACGGTATGTTTCAAACATTCCCATCTGTGCATATCGCAAACCAAACCCCATCCGAATGGCATC
Source organism: Alphaproteobacteria bacterium (assembly GCA_965206365.1). Taxonomy (GTDB): domain Bacteria; phylum Pseudomonadota; class Alphaproteobacteria; order JABAAW01; family JAHZMA01; genus CBDBJL01. The sequence continues at coordinate 14,408 of CBDBJL010000021.1, read as the reverse complement.
ATCAATGGTTTCGGTAGTGGCAATGCCATCTTTAACCAGCCATAAGCTTTCACGCCACATCGCTTCTAACAGCCGATCGGCAATATGCGCTTCAATTTCTTTTTCAATTTGCAAAGGCAACATGCCAATATTGTGTAAAATTTTTGCAGCACGGTTCCTTTGCGCTTTATCCCCAACCAATTCAACCAATGGCAAAAGATAAACTGGATGAAAAGGATGCGCAACAATAATATTTCTTCCTTTTTGATTGAGCTGGGAAGGCTTAAAGCCCGAGGTTGAAGAGGCGATAATCGTTGATGCAGGTGCATATTGTGCAATTTCTTCGTGAATTTTATGTTTTATTTCCAAACGTTCTGGTACATTTTCTTGTACCCAAAAAGCATCCGCCAATGCGAGTTGTAAATTATCTGCAAAGCAAAGCTTGCCTTCTGTGGGCAAAGCATAATCATATAAGGCTGGCAAAGCATGGCGTGCACGGCCAAGCATTTTAGAAATTTTAGATTTAGTCGTTGGGTCGGGGTCATAAACTGTAACGTTATATCCATTTAACAAAAATCTGGCAACCCATCCGCCACCAATAACCCCGCCACCAATAATAACTATTTTTTTCATTTTATCCCTTTCGCTCTATATTGGCATTTTATGTTGACATTTTATACTGGGTCTCGCTTGGTTAACCCTATTTTTACGCGTACCTGCTGTGGGGTTAGTAATGTTGCGCCCATTGCTTCTATGATGATTCTAGCGCGTTTTACCAATTCTTCATTGGTGGCAAGCATCCCTTTTTCTAAGCATAAATTATCTTCAAGCCCAACACGAACATTTCCGCCCGCAAGTACCGCCGCCGCAACATAAGCCATTTGATTCCGTCCAAGCGAAAAGGCACTATAAACCCAATCATACGGGATATTATTCACCATCGCCATCAAGCTGTTCAAATCATTCGGTGCCCCCCAAGGCACGCCCATACAAAGCTGTAACAGAATTGGCTTTTGCAAAATATTTTCTGCAACCAATTGTTTGGCAAACCATAAATGCCCGCTATCAAAAGCCTCAATCTCAGCTTTAACACCAAGCTGTTCAGTCATGACAGCCATTTTGCGCAACATTCCAGGTGTGTTGGTCATTACATAATCATTTTCAGAAAAATTCATGGTTCCACAATCTAAAGTGCAAATTTCCGGGCGACATTCTGCAATATGTGCAAGCCTTTCTGTTGCCCCTGCCATATCGGTAAGATCTTTCAGCGGTAACGGGTTTTCAGCATCTCCAAAATATAAATCACCGCCCATGCCCGATGTTAAATTTAGCACCATATCGATATTGGCATTGCGGATTCTTTCGGTAACTTCTCGGTAATAAGCTTTTTTGCGTGATGGCGCTCCAGTTTCGGGGTCGCGCACATGGCAATGCACTACGGCAGCACCGGCTTTTGCTGAAGCAATCGCAGCTTCAGCAATTTGTTTCGGTGAACGTGGCACATGTGGCGATCGATCCTGAGTGCCCCCTGAGCCCGTTATTGCAGCAGTGATAAAAACTTCTTGATTCATCGTTAATGGCATTTATTTTCCTTTCCATATTGGGTCGCGTTTTTCGGCAAAAGCTTTTGAACCTTCAAGCTGATCTTCCGATGAATAAAGCTTATCCACCGTTGTTAATTGTCGTTTGGTAATGCGGTTGAGTGCATCTTGAAATTTCAGATCTTCTGCCTCTCTTACAATTTCTTTAATGGCGGCATACACCAAAGGTGGTCCCGATTCAAGCATCTGTGCAAGTTGCCATATTTTGCTTACCAAATCTTCTGGGGCTGTAACCTCGCGCAGCAAACCCAACCGATAGGCTTCATCGGCATGAAACCAGCGCCCGGTTAACAATAAATCCATCGCAACATGATATGGAATTCGCTTAGGCAATTTTATCGAAGCAGCATCTGCCACTGTACCAGAGCGAATTTCAGGCAAAGCAAAACTTGCATTTGTACTGGCAAGAATTAAATCGCAAGATAATGCCAATTCTAATCCTCCTCCACAACAAATGCCATTTACTGCACAAAGAACTGGTTTGTTTAGATTGCCTAATTCTTGCAAACCCCCAAACCCCCCAATACCATAGTCACCATCGACTGCATCCCCTTGTGCGGCCGCTTTTAAGTCCCAACCCGGACAGAAAAACTTATCCCCTTCGGCCCGCAGGATCGCCACCCTTAAATCAGAATTATCTCGGTAACCCATAAATATTTCGCCCATCATTTGGCTGGTTTGCAAATCAATCGCATTGGCTTTGGGTCTATCAAGCACAATTTCAAGAATTTTGCCGATAATTTTTGTTTTTATTGGTTTTTCAGTCATTATTTATTTTCCCAAAATAATCAACGCATCAGCGGCAATCGCCGCATCATTATCCGTTAGAATAATCGGATTTACATCAAGGGTTATCAAAGTTTCTGCCATTGCCTCAGCATAAGAAGCAACAGCTTTGATGGCTTGGATGAAACCATGATGGTCTGCAAGATGAAAAACCATCAACAAATCTAACATTTCTTGTTCAATTAGTGGCAATAATAATGTTTTGAATTGGGCATTTTCTTCAACATCAACTCCACCTTTACCCAGCATCATCACTAATCCCAATGCGACGTCGCGCTTGACACCGATAATCATTTCTGTGCGGGATTGTTCAATCATAGATTCAACTAGCAATTTTTCAACTTTATGCCCTGTCTTCGCTTTGGCAATATTGGCACAAATTAACGCTCCCGCATTCATCGCAGCCTGCTGATCATTAACCCCTAGCACAACTCCACCGATACGGGCTTTATGAGCAATCGTATCACTAAGCAATTTTACCGCAACTGGAAATCCTAATTGTTTGCCTTGCTTAGCAACATTATTTGGCGTGGCAAGTCTAAAATCTGGTATTTGCAAACCATATTCTTGCAGGGCCTGTTTTGATTTCGCTTCATCAAGCATATAGGCACCCGATAATTCATCGCCTGACAATAACAATTTAGCATCATAATTGGGTGCCAAAGCCAACGAGGCATTTAGGGCGATTGCTTCGATCGTTTCAGAAAAACCAGATAGGGCAGAAACTTGATGATCGTGTAAATGTTGACGAAAATCGGGTGGCAAGCCTTCAGGCAAAATCGCTGCTACAATTGTAGGGATTTGCAATTTTTTCTGTGCAGGGATCATCGCATTCAATGATTCACACCAAATTTTATCAAGATCACCAATTCCAGCCCTGGGCACATCGATCAAAAATACCAGCTGATCGGCTATATTCTCGGCAAATAAAATAATCGCCTTGGCAACAAGATCGGTATCTTCCATTGAAATCCCCTTTGATGACTTAAAAGGGATATTTAAATCAAGTGGATTTTGCAAGGCTACGGTATCGGGCATGATTTCAGCCAATTTGGCTTTGTTGGAAAGTTGTGGTATTTGCAAACCCATTTTCGATAATCGAGTTGCGGCTAAGCCATTTGCCCCGCCTGAATAAGAAATGATCCCAACTTTATTGCCTTTGGCAACACCTCCAATTGTTAGTAATTTTAAGCTTTCAACCAAAGTTTTCGGCGAGCTAACCTCGATCAGCCGATAACGGCGAACAAAAGCATCCCATAAATCGCGTGCAACAATCATCGAAGCCGTATGGCTGGTTGCCACCATCGCACCAATTAATTCATCGCCCCCCTTCAGAACAATAATTGGCACGCCCTTTTCTTTTGCTTCTTGGCAGGCAATCCCAAAGGAAATGCCATCGTTAATTCCCTCAATATAAAGCCCAATCACTTTAATGCGGGGATCATCTAGCAGTGCCAAAATACAATCAGCGATATCAACTGAAGCCTGATTCCCCGTTGAAATCGCATAACCCAGCGGAAAAGCCAGCTCAATATTCGTAATTCCAATTAATAACGCCCCGCTTTGAGAAATAAGTGCTGCGGCATCACCCACAACAGGATGAATAAAATTATCGCCACCCCAAACAGCAGCACCATCAAATTGATTAAGAATCCCCATACAATTAGGACCGATAAACGGCATGTCCCCTGCGGCTGTTAGCAATCTTGTTTGGCGTTTTTTGCCTTGCTCATCTTGTTCAGCAAAGCCTGCGCTCATCACCATCGCCCCACCCGCTTTCATAGCAGATAATTCTTGAATTGCATGAATACTGCGCTCAGGTGATACCCCGATAACTGCCGCATCAGGGGCTTGGGGTAATTGTTGAATATTGGCAACAGTTTTGATATTGCCAATCAGATCATTTATCGGGTTCACTGCCCATATTTGCCCTTGATAACCTGCCCTTTGGCATGCTGAAATAGGCCCTGCTAGCTGCGAGCCTCCAATAAAGGCAATATGGCGTGGGTGTAGTAATTTTTTTAAATTTTTCGGCATGTTTTTCGGCATAGATTCACCCTCCTAAGGGGCGTAATAATGCGCGACTAATAATATGGCGTTGAATTTCCGATGTGCCTTCCCAAATCCGTTCTATTCTGGCATCTCGCCAAATCCGTTCTAACGGCAATTCTTCCATAATCCCCATACCTCCATGAATTTGGATGGCTTCATCGGCAACCATAGCTAGCATTTCAGTGGCTTTTAGTTTTGCCATCGCCATATCAAGATCTGTGCAAGTGCCGACATCAAATTTCCAACCCGCTTCTAAAGTCATTAATTCTGCCGCTTTCATTGCGATCGCCATATCTGCCAGCTTAAAGGAGACACCCTGAAACTTTCCAATTTTCTGCCCGAACTGCTCTCGCATTGCGGCATATTCAACCGCATGTGCAAAAGCGCGCTCTGCACGCCCAAGACATGTTGCCGCAACCTGCAATCTTGTTGCCCCCAACCATTGGTTGGCAAGTTCAAAGCCTTGATGCAATTCACCAAGCCTATTTTCTTTTGGAACCCGGCAATGATCGAATTCCAAAATGGCGTTGTGATAACCGCGATGCGAAACATTGCGATAACCATCGCGAACTGTGAAGCCTTTCGTGCCTTTATCAACAAAGAAAGCCGTGATTAATTTTTTCTTACCGTGGTTTGTATCTTCTTCACCCGTTGCCATAAAAACAATCGCAAAATCGGCAAAATCGGCATGCGAAATAAAATGCTTGGTGCCAGACAGAATAAAATCATCGCCATCGGGTTTTGCTGTGGCTTTCATACCCCTTAGATCAGAACCAGCGTTGGGCTCTGTCATTGCCAAACAATCCCATTTTTCACCTTTGATACAAGGTTGCAAATATTTTTCTTGCTGTTGCTGGGTGCCAGCACATAAAATATTCGATGGCCGTGCTACCGCCGTCCAATGCAGGGCATAATTAGCCTTGCCAAGTTCTTTTTCATACAGCAACCATGTTAATGTATCCAAACCAGCACCGCCAAATTCTTCAGGGATATTTGCCGCATAAAGGCCAATATTAATTGCCTTTTTTTGAATTTCACGCACAATCTCTAGCTCTAAAACAGATGTTCGTTCAATTTTTTCTTCGTGAGGATATAATTCTTTTTCAACAAAGCTCCGCGTTGTTTTCACGATCAGGCGTTGTTCTTCGCTCAACGAAAAATCCATTTACTTTCTCCTTAACGAATAAGTTATAAGAAGAATAATAGACAAATGCATTTTTATCCGCTAAACATAATCAGAAATTTAATAGACATAATCAGAAATGTTTGACCATAATAACCCGATCTGCTTTGAAATTTTAATTTTGCCACAAAGCAACCTGAATGAAATTGCTGCCGTGCTTGATCCGCTACGTGCCGGTAACCGTGCTTTGGGGACTACGATGTTTTCTTGGGAAATCAGCACCCCAAATGGGGAAGCAACGATGACCACATCTGATATTCCGATTCCCGCATCGCGAAAATATCAAGCTGGGTCGTCGCAACCCCTGATTATCATTGCCAGCTATGGTGTTTTAGGCAATGATTGGCGCAAATTAAAACAAGAATTGGCATCTGAAAAGCCATCGCGCATCATGATTGGGATTGAAACAGGGGCTTTTTTACTGGCGGAAGCAGGGTTTTTGCACAATTGCAAAGCTACCACCCATTGGGAATATTTGGAAGAGTTCGAGCAAAGATTTCCTGAGGTTAACGTGGTGGATGAACGTTATGTGATTTCAGAAGATAAAACAAGAATAACCACGGGGGGAGCTGGGCCCACATTAGATTTGATGATTAATATGATTCGCTTTCGTCATGGGATTGCGATTGCGCATTCCGTAACCACGATGTTTGTTTATGATGCGGCAAAAATTGGTGCCACATCGCAGTTGAATGTAAAATCATTAAGTGGCGAGCCTCTAAATCCTCGCGTGGCTGAAACAATTTATATTATGGAAACTCATATTGAAGATATTATTACCATAGATGATTTGGCGCAAATGGTAAGTATTAGCGCAAGACAATTGTTAAACTTATTTCAAAAAGAAACGGGTTATGGGATTAAACATTATTATCAACATTTGCGATTACAACATGCCGCCCAAAAATTGAAAGAAACCAATTTGTCGATTCTTGAAATTTCGCAAATGATTGGTTATGAAAATGCTTCGTCATTCTCGCGAGCTTTTCATAAGAAATTTGCAATATTGCCCCATAAGCTGAGAAATAAATCATGAAATATCTTATGATTAGTAATATGGAAGTAGCGGGGGCAGAAGCCCACAAGAAAGAGCACATAGCCACGTTTGGGGGCAAATCCATAAAAACCGCAAGAGCTCCCCCCTTAGTATATTAGGAGAGAAAATGGCAGTCGCGCTTTTTCAGTCCCGCTCTCGATTTTCAAAGTCAATGAAAGTTGCGACAATGGCAAGGTTCTGGGTTTCATAACAGCGAAACGATACCGCGTCCCCGTAAATAAAAATCCGATATAAAGAAATTTTAGATGATTAATCGCGTCCGGCCATCATAATCTTTTCAGCTAACAATTTTGGATTCGTAAAGCATGATTCGTGGCTACCGTCCATTTCAACCAGCCGAAACAAGCCTAATTTTTCCGACATCCGTGGATGCCAGGGATAAGAATGAGGCATAGCCGTATCTTGGCGTGCGTTAATATAGGATTTACTCATAGGTAATGTTGCAATTTCCATTTTAAGTTCAATTTTGTCACGGAATGTTGCAACGGGCTGAGGATTTAACTTATCATAAGTGTTTTTCGCCATCTCTGCATCGCCATCATTAATAAAAGCTTCACGCCAAATTGGAAAAGGTAAGGTTATTGCATTATCACCTCTTTCAGCTTCGATCTGATCAAATAGGGCAATATAGTAAGCAGGAACAAGATCATAAAGACTTTCCCCATTTGAGGGCACAAAGGCATTCCAATAGATAAGCCGTTTAATTTTTTCAGCGATTACATTCGCAACGCCAGAAATAATCATACCGCCATAGCTATGACCAAGTAGAATAATATCTGAAAGGTTGTTATCGTTAATATAATCTACGGCTGATTGAATTGCATCTTTTAGCCCCACAGATTTATCATCATTTGGGTTATTACCAGCCAAGGTTGGTGTGTGCACTTCATGACCTGCCGCCCGAATAGGGGCTGCAACCTCTGAAAGCTCATTGCCGGTATGCCACGCACCGTGGACAAGAACATAAGCAGCCATTAAAATATACCCCTTAATTTAATAATTATTTTCTGAGAAGTGTTTATTGTAAAACACATCAAACTTAGAGTAGTATAAAAAATATGGATTGTAAAGAGGAAATACTCAGCAATATTGGGGTAGCGGGATCGGCTGGGCATCGCCCCCCCTTAAGTATAATTGCGGGGGGTTGTTAAGGGGGGTGCCCATCGGCTGGGCATCGCCCCCCCTTAAAATATAATGTTAACCAAACAGTCCAATATTTTGATAGAGCGAAAATAAATATTCCACTCGTTCGGCTTCGCTGTTAAATTTAGTTTTTCCATCTTTGCCATAGGCTTTATCGACCTGCTTATCCAGCGCATGATGGGCATCGCGTAAATTTTTGGGCATGGTGAGTGGATTGTATAGATGGGCTAATGTGCTAGCTTTATCGGTATGATTTTTTCGCGCATCTAGCACATTTTGCCCTAGCGTGGCAATATCTTGCTTTTCTGCATCAGTAATTTCGGGCCAAATAAAATTATTATAAACAAGAACAGCAGAATAGCGATAATCGCTTTTTAATCTGCCTGCGGTGTGGCGCATCCAGCAATTATGCATTGCAGATGTTAAAATACCAAATTCATATAAGGTTGCATTCGGCACAATCATACAAGCATTAGAGGCAATGGTATTTTTATCAATAAAACCGATTGGGATATAATTACGGTTTTCAGATGATACGCATGGAATTAGTAAATAATCTGATTCTGGTTGGCGAATTTCTGTAAAAAGACTGGGTATTTTGGCGGCTTCGCGTGTTGGCTCTTTTTTACTTTTCAATCGATACTCCTGAACCTTCTTTATTCTATTCATAATTTCAGAAATACCACTATATTCATTCGGTGAAATATTTTGTAGCCAAAAGCAATAGCGTGGAATGTTATGAATAAAATCACGCGCTCCCAAAAATGGGCAGATAAATTTCTGGGCACGCTTATCCTTGAAAATTAGGGCCTCTTTTTCTGCTTCATCTAAAAGTAAAAAACCACCATCAGCGGGTTTACTACCAATTGTCATTTCCGCAACATTACAAATCGGTGTGTTTCTTTTCGTTACCAGAATATTTTCAGCATTTAGCAAATAGGGGTTAATGTTTTTTGCCAGCCGTTCTTGCGGTTCGCCTTTAATATTAGGGTAATCATACAGATATTTTTGCTTGAAAATTTCCTTACCAAAGCCAATAATCACGCAGTGCACTGCCGCCTTGCCCTTGGCTTCATTATGCCATTGAAAAGTACGGTGGGCAAAATGAATTTCAATATTATATTTCCCCAATAAATGATTCCATAAAATTGCCACCTGCTCACCTTGGGTGATCGAATTGCTGGAAACAAAACCGACTTTAATATGCGGGTTTTCAGCAATATATTGCGCAGCTTTGAAATACCAAGCGGTAACATAATCTAGCACGCCTGCGCCTTTCATGGTTTCAAAAATGATTTTCAGATATTGTTTTTGTCTATTATTTTGATAATCTTTACCCACAAAAGGTGGGTTGCCCAAAATATAATTAAGCCCGCCCATCGTAACCTTACCCCATTTTGTTTGTAAGGCATTACCGCATTGAATGTTGCGAAATTTGGTAAGCGGGATCCGCGAAAAATATTGCCCAAAATTTTCACTTAATTTTAGATTCATCTGATGGTCGGTTAGCCATAAGGCAACTTCGGCAATTTTGGCAGGCAATTCTTCAATTTCAATGCCGTAGAATTGGTGAATATTCACCTTTATGAAATTGTCTAATTTGGTGGCTCGATCCAGTTCGGTAACTTCATTCATGCGAATTTTTAAAATTTCTATTTCCAGCAAACGCAATTCGCGGTAAGCGATAATCAAAAAATTACCGCAACCACAAGCCGGATCTAAAAATTTTAGGTTGGCAATTTTGCGATGAAACATTTCTAATTTTTTGGGTTGATTTTTCACCTTTGCAAATTCTTTCGATAATTCATTCAAAAATAGCGGTGTGATAATTTTCATGATATTGTGTTCAGAAGTGTAGTGCGCGTCTAAAATTCTTCTGTTTTTTTGGTTGGTGGCGGCTTGAAACATGGCGCCGAAAATCGCGGGTGAAATTTAGGCTCCAATCGAAGGCGCAACAGGCTAATAATTGGTCACGCATTTTTTGGTTAAAATGAACAATGCGCAATGGCTCGGCGAACAAATCACCATTAATATAAGGAAAAGATTCTAGTGGAATCGAAATATTTTGTTGCTTGTTGTTAGGGTGAGTATCTAATTGTTCAAAAATGCTATGAATATGTTGTCCTAAATCACTGCCATCTGTTTTGGTATTTTCCTCAATATAAAACCGAAGACTATCTTTGGCAAAAATCCCAGTATCTTCAGAAAATAAACAAAATAAAATGCGAATAAGATATTGTTCAAGCTCTATCCCCACATAACCATTTTGCACCAAAGCATCATGCAATAGCCTCATTAAGTTTGCAGCTTGAATATTGACTGGTTCTTGGTCTTCATATTTGCGTTTGCTATAGCCCGCAATAAAGGTTAAATGTTCAATATTTTGATGAAGCTTGCTAAGTGGGAAAATTGCAACCGCTTCTTCGGCAAATTCAGTTTCAAGGTCGTAGAGTTCAAATTGTTGAAAGTCGCACACCATAATATAGCGCGGTATTTCTTCAGGCTTCATATTAACAGTATATTCCAACGCCTGCTTGCGGGCCGTTGCTAAATTACCGCCTGCCGATTTTTGTTCAATTAGCAAAATTCCTTTCCAAAACACATCAATACGTCCTTGCCTACCATCTAGCTTTTTGGCAAATGCTTCAAATGTAGCAACGCGTTTTCGTTCAATGCCAAAAATTTCAAAAAAATCATTATAAAAACTTTGGGTTTCGGCATTTTCGCGGGCGGCATTTTCCCATTCTTTTGAAAATGCGATCGCACGGCTTTTAATTTCGTTCAGGCTTAGCAATTTTGATCCTTTGTTTTTTAGAGTAATGATAGCATCTTGGTAATTTTTTGCTGATAAATCAAGTGCTAGTTAGCGATATCGAGCCCGTAATTATACGGGGGCAATCATGCTTTGCATTCTTTTATCCCCGTTAATTGAAATGCGCCTAACAGGTAAGAAAAAACTTTATCTATCATAAATTTTTACTTGCATTGTTATTGAAATAATAATATTTTTATTTGCATAGTCGAAATGTTGCAAAAATAATTTGACATAAAGATTTTTGTAACATATTCTATAAGTTGGTTTTATTGTTGCGCGGATACAAAAAGGATAAGAAACAGGTTATAGAGTTTTATTGGTGAGTTTTCATGTTTTATCATCTGTGGGCGTTATTAATATTTTTATGGTGTAATTTTGGAGATTAAAGGGTTATGGACAGTATTTTAGAAATTCAGAATAAGATTAACACATCAAAGATATCATTGGCTGGTTATGTGAAGGAATTTTTGGAGCGTGCCGTAGATGATCATTTTAATAGCATCATTAATTATGACCCTAATGTGGTTAGTACCCAGGTGATTGCGATAGAAAAACGGCGTGAAGCCGGTGAAATATTGCCACTTTATGGTGCTGTGCTTGGCATTAAGGATAATATTGATACTGTTTGTTACCCAACCACAGGTGGAACGCCAGCATTGTTAGATCATCGCCCAAAACAAGATGCCGATGTTATTACAACGCTTATACAGGCGGGTGCGGTGATTGCGGCAAAAACCAATATGCACGAATTGGCATTCGGGGTTACTAGCAACAATGCTTGCACCGGTGCCGTTAAAAATCCTTATGACCAAGATTTGATTTCAGGTGGCTCTTCCGGTGGAGCAGCGGCATCTATTGCTGCGGGTATTTTTAATGCTGGTTTGGGAACCGATACTGGGGGGTCATGCCGAATCCCGCTGCACTTTGTGGTGTTTATGGTTTTCGTCCTACGGTAGGTCGTTATCCCGGCAAGGGGATGATCAATATTTCTACAACTCGTGATACGGCGGGTATATTGGCAGAAAATTTAGATGATGTTGTTTTACTAGATTCGGTTATGGCCTCAAAGCCAGCTACACAAGCAATTAGTCTGCAAGGGAAAAAGTTTGCTATGCCCAAACAATTCTACGTCATTTCTGATGCGCTTCAGCCTGTTGTGGATAAATGGCTTGAAAATTTCAAAAAATAAGGGTGTGCAATTGGTAGAGATTGATTACGAAACGATCATTACGCTTAACAATGAAATTAGCTTTGTGATTGCGCTTTATGAAGCTAGGGTTTGTTTTTCGCAATATGCTGAAAATGCCGGGATAAATCTTGAGACATTGGTTGAAAAAATTTCAAGTCCCGATGTGAAAGGGATTTTACAAGGGGATGTTGAAAGAGCCGATTCCTGAAGAAGCTTATCGTAATGCGATAGATAATGTACGCTTAGAGTTGCAAAGGAAATATGCAGAAATTTTCCAATCAGGCATTGATGGTATTATTCAACCGACTACGCCTTTGGCTGCAACAAAAATTGGTGAAGATACAACCGTTCTTTTCAGAGGAGAAGAATGTCCGACATTTCCAACTTTTATTCGGGATACTGATCCTATTTCATTGGTGGGAGCACCGGGGCTTTCAATCCCAGCGGGATTTACGGGGGGCGATAAGCGGTTGCCAGTAGGTATGGAGATTCAAGGTCCTGTTGGGAGTGATGAAGATGTTTTGGGGTGGGTGTTATCCCTTTAATATTTTTTGTTAAGACAGTTTTTGTGCGTTGGTCTTAACAAGAATGGAGTGTCAAAAAAAAAGACATAAAAATCTAGGTGATTGTTATTGTTATTGTTAATGAAGGAGATATAAAATAATGGAACGTCGTGAATTTGTGAAAACTGCTTTGACGGGGCTTGCCTTAACTGGGGTGAGTTCTGTTGCATTTGCAGCTAATTTTAAGGTTGGGGTATTAATTCCCGAGACCGGACCGGCCGCGTTGTTTGGTCCATCTTGTCGTAATTCTGCAGCCTTGGCGGTAGAAGATGTTAACGCCAGTGGGGGTATTTTAGGAGATAAAATCGAAATAGTCTTTGGTGATGCTGGGGGGTCTCCGGCTGATGCTGTTAAGGCTGCCAATCGTATGCTCTTGAAAGATAAGGTTCAGGCTTTTATCGGTATGCATGATAGTGCCGTTCGTGCGGCGTTGGTGCAAGCTTTTAAGGGTAAACTACCCTATATTTATACGCCAGTTTATGAAGGCAATGAATGTGGTGCGGGTACAATTGTTTTGGGTGAAACCCCAACGCAACAAGTAGAGCCTTCTATCAAATGGTTTGCCGGTAAGAAAAAAGTTAAAAAATGGTATCTGATTGGAAATGATTATAATTGGCCACGCGAAACCAATGAAGCTGCAAAAGGATATATTGCAGCTAATGGTGGTGAAGTTGTTGGTGAAGAATATATTCCCTTCAGTGTAGATAATTTTGATGCTTCTTTGGCAAAAATTCGTGAGGCGAAACCAGATGCAGTGCTAATTACATTGGTTGGAGGGGCTTCTGTCGTTTTCAATCGTTCGTTTGCTTCGTTTGGCTTGGATAAGAAAATGTTTCGTTTGGGAACATTGATCGAAGAAAATACATTGCTAGGTATCGGTGAAGAAAGTTCTAAAAATCTTTATTCGGTAGCAGGTTATTTTAAGCAAGTGCAAACTTCAGATGCTAAAAAATTGCTGAGCCGTTATACGGAAAAATTTGGCGCAGATGCACCCCCACTGAACAATTTAGGTGAGAGTGTTTATGAAGGTTTGGTGGTGTTACAAGGTGTTGCGAATAAAGCTAAATCTATAGATGCCGGTAAATTTGTTGCAGCTACAGAAGGCTTTTCCTATACAGGGCCTCGTGGTAAGGCAACGTTTGAAGCCGATCGTCATGCGAGTCGAAGCATTTATTTGGCTGAGGCTAAGGGTACAGACTTTAAGGTTGTTGCAATCTTTAAGAATGTATCGGCTGGTAATAATTGTGGTTAATTTTTAACTTGGTGGATGAGCTCGCGAAACGAAATTATAATGAATTATAATTATGTGTTTTGTTAATGATTTGTAGGAAATGAAATGCTTTTACAATTTATCAATGTCATTTATGAGATTATGATACTTGCATTTGTAGCTTTTGGTCTTGCCATGAGTTTCGGGTTTTTGAGAATTATTAATATGGCACATGGTGAGCTCATCATGCTAGGGGCTTATACAGGTTTGTTGGTTCAAGGTTGGGGATTCCCTATTTTTTTGCGATCCCAATCGCGTTGATCGTTGGTGGTGTTGTGGGGTTGGCAATGGAAAGATTGTTGATTCGGCATTTATATGGCAGACCTTTAGATAGCTTTATCATTACTTGGGGGGTGGCGATTTTATTGCGTGAGTTTCTTGAAGCTTTGTTTGGTTCTGGTTACAAGAGTATTGCAATTCCAGCTGTACCCAAGGTTTTTACTGAGGTTTCTATATCGGGTGGCACTTACCCAGCCTATCGGCTAGTGGTAATGTTGGTGATTGCGATTGTTGCAATAGCTTTAATTTTATGGTACCGTCGCTCGAATGTACGTGATGTGATTATGGCAAGTTTTAGCAATTCACAATTGGCACAATTGGCAGGGATTAATACGCGTAGCGTTGCCATGATTGTTTTCACGCTAAGTGCAGCTAGCGCCAGTGCTGCTGGGGCGTTAATTGCGCTCTTACGGCAGTAGCTCCAACTTCAGGGCTAAATTTTTTACTAGATTCTTTGTTCCTTTTAATTATTGGTGGCATTGGTTCTTTGG
>CBDBJL010000020.1:0-3629 GCA_965206365.1 Alphaproteobacteria bacterium | reverse complement strand
TATTTATTATTGAAATTTTTGTAAAACTCCACTCTTCTGGATGGTATACCTCAAAAAAAAGTTTCTGGTTTTCTTGATTCACAGAAATTAAACCTGGTGTGTAATGTATCAGAAATGGAATTGTGTATCGTGTATTCTCATGCTTGATAATTAATTTTCCTTCATGATCTCCAAATTTTTCTTCATCCATACTCATTTTGATTTGTAATGTGTTCCCTTCAAGAAGGTGTGCAAATTCTATAAATTTTGGACCTTCAAATTTGACATCCAAATCATCTAATGTTCCATCAAGCAACTTTAATTCAAATTGTTTTTTTACAATTGGTTCTTTTGATGAAATATTAGAGATAAAATTTGGTGGCTCGATAATTAATTTTGCGCCATACGCATTTTCTATGTCTAGTCTTCCTGCACCAGCTTCATGTAATGAAAATTCTTGTCCATAGGCATCTGAAACAGGCTCAACTGTAGTCAATAATAGGGATTTAATTTCATGGTGGTGAAGGTCTGGATTTTTTTGAAGTAATAGTGCTGCAGCGCCACTAACATGTGGAGCTGCAAAACTTGTTCCACTTGTAAAGTTGTATCCTGCATTATTTTGTGTGGTGTTGATGTATGCACCAGGTGCCACAATTTCTGGTTTAATGTAAAATGGGGAGACTGGCCCTCTTGAACTAAAATGAGTTACAAAATCTGGATTGTAAAATAAATGCATGATACCTTTGGTATCTTTTTTAATTGATTCTTTTATTTCAAGCCCTTCTTCTCTATCCATGGATACCACTGGAATTTGTGGAGTATATCCTGATTCCATAAATTCATGAATTAATTCTCCCAAAAAAATACCTGGCTTGTTATTGTAAATAATTAATGCCTTTGCTCCTGCATCTGCAGCATTTTTTTCTTTGATTGAAAAATACAATAATTCCCCTTCTGCATCACTGCCTCTTTCAACAATTAGTATTGCATCTTCTACGTCAAGCATTCCAAGTTCTTCGGCTTTTCCATAACCGCCAAAAATTATCTTTCCTGAAATTGGTTCTTCTAATTTTGAAGAGCCTATCATCGGTATTACAATATGTGGTTTTTCATCTATTTCTAATGTTGCAACAAGACTGGAAGTTAGATTATTGTATGTTGCACCTACTGTCACTGAGCCAAAATTTCTTCCCGGACTGCCAATTGTTTTAAACTCTGGTCCGTCATTTCCAGCTGCAGTTACAACAAAGATTTCTTTTTCTAATGCTAGATTAACAGCGCGTTCAATCTTTGAATTTGTTTTATTCACTCCCAAACTAATATTGATAATATCTGCTTCATCTTCAATTGCTTTTTCAATTGCTCTGATGATTAATTCTGATGATACTCCCTCACCATCTTCTGAAACTTTGTAAGCAAGAATTTTTGCTTTTGGCGCAATCCCTATAATTTCTCCATCTGCTGCAATTACTCCTGCAACTTGAGTGCCATGACCATTTGTATCTGTGGGTGACTCCCCTTCATGTATGAAGTTGTATCCGCCTACGACTTTTCCATCATTGCCCCATCCGAATAAATCTGGATGATTAAAATCAACACCAGTGTCTATTACTGCCACTTTGATTCCTGATCCATCAATTCCGTCAATTCTCGGAATTTCTGTTCCAACATATGGGACACTTCTTTGTAAGTAAGTTCGAATTTCATTTTCAGGTTGTAAATGTTGAGAAAAAATAAAAATTCCAAAAATCACTATCGAAAAAGAGAAAATTACTATTATTTTCATAAACTTTCTAACTAGTTTAACAAGTAAAAGTGAACTGTTTACTAAAGCAATAAATTGAATAAATTTTCAAAGTCATTTATGGGAAAATACACTCTTCCTGAAATGCCATATGCTTATGATGCATTGGAACCTCATATTGATGCAAAAACAATGGAGATTCATCACACAAAACATCATCAAACATACACAGACAAACTAAATGCAGCTCTTGAAACATGTCCATCTGAGATTCAAGCAAAAGATATCATTGACATATTGTCTGATATTAAATCAGTCCCAGAAGACAAAAGAAGTGCAATTAATTTCAATGGTGGTGGTTATGATAACCATAGGCTATTTTGGAACAACATGAAACCAAATGGAGGCGGAGAACCTGGAGGATCCATTGCTGATGCAATTAATGATTCCTTTGGAAGCTTTTCTGACTTTAAAGAGAAATTTTCATCTACTACAGCTGTAATTCAAGGCAGTGGTTGGGGATGGTTGGTATACAATCCTTCTTCAGGAAAGGTTGAATACAAATCAATGCCAAACCAGACTAGTCCAAGAACTGAAGGACTAATTCCTTTAATGGGCTGTGATGTATGGGAACATGCATACTATCTCAACTACCAAAACAAAAGACCTGCCTACATAGAGGCATGGTGGAATGTGGTTAATTGGGATGAAGTAGAATCTAGATTCTCTAAAGCAAAATAAAGTTACAATCTTTATTTTTTTTATATTTATTTACATGCAAACTTAATTTTTTCAAAATCTATGAATGAATTTATAACCATCTGAAAGAGGTTTGTTGTAAATGAGTGAAGAACAGGCAGAGCAATTAATGCAGCAAATGCAAATGCTTGAAACATATTTTTCTGACTTATCTCAAAGGGAAGGGACTTTTTTAAATATTATGAGAGAAGCAGTTGCTTCTATTGAATCCATCAAGTCTCTTAATCAGAAACCTGAATCAGAAACTCTTGTTCCAATTGGAATGGGGACATATGTTCAAACAAAAATTTTGTCAAATACCAAAATTGTTATGAATATTGGTGCTGGAATTGCAGTCGAAAAAGATTTCGCTTCCGCTATCAATTATCTTGAAGCAAGAATTAAGGAAGTTGAGGTTGCTTTACAAGATACTGTTGCAAAAAAACAAGATGCAGCAAGAAGATTAGAGCAAGGAAAGGCACAAATCAACCAACTAATGCAATCTGCATCTATGCCAAAATCGGGATAATACATGTTTGATAAACTTCGTAAGGCATTTTCCAATGCAGCGAAAAGCCTTGGTGAAAAAGAACTTAATGAAAAAGATGTTGAAGATATTCTTTTTGAATTAGAAATTGCTCTCTTAGAATCCGATGTTGCTACTGAAGTAATTGATTCAATAAAATCTGATTTAAAAGAAAAATTGATTGGTTCAAAAGTTGGTAGGAGTGAAATTGAAAAGTTTGTTTAAAGATAGTCTGATTTCAAATATCTCTATGTTATTTGATGCTGTAGGAAAAATTGATCTCTTTGAAAAAATTAATGAGAAAAAGAAACAAGGACAACCTTTCTTAATTTTGTTTGTTGGAATTAATGGTACTGGAAAAACCACTTCTTTAGCCAAAATTGCATATATGTTGCAACAAGCAAAATACTCTGTTGTTGTTGCAGCCGCAGATACTTTTAGAGCTGGTGCAATCGAACAATTACGTGAACATACAAATCGTCTTAATCTAAAACTTGTTGCTCAGAATTATGAATCAGATCCTGCTGCAGTTGCTAGAGATGCAGTTCTGTATGCTAAATCACACAAAACAGACTGTGTGTTGATTGATACAGCAGGAAGAATGCAAACAAGTAAAAATTTGATGGAACAAATTGGCAAAAT
>CBDBJL010000019.1:0-124701 GCA_965206365.1 Alphaproteobacteria bacterium | reverse complement strand
GTATTGGGCAACTATTTATCATACAGCCCGCAAGTATAAGCATCAGAAAATACTCTTCGCCTTTTTGCGGGCAACATAATTAAATGATGACCGCAAAACCTTTACAGACGAAATATTCGTAAGGATATTTGTATGAACAAGTCAACTATTTTTAAGCCTGTTTTATCTGTAAACCCCATTGCCCCTTATCTTGGCGGCAAGAAAAACCTTGCCAAACAAATTATTGTGCGCATCGATGCCATTCCCCACGAATGCTATGCCGAACCCTTTATCGGCATGGGCGGCGTGTTTTTACGCCGAAAACTTAAGCCAGAATGTGAAGTTATCAATGATTTTAACCAAGAATTGGTAACGTTATTTCGGATATTGCAACGGCATTATCCACAATTTCTTGATATGATGAAATTTCAACTAACCACCCGATACGAGTTTGAAAGATTGGTAAAAACCAACCCAGAGACCCTTACCGACCTCGAGCGCGCGGCACGATTCTTGTACATTCAACGCACCTGTTTTGGAGGCAAACTATCGGGCAATAATTTTGGCGTGGTAACGGTGCGCCCCGCAAGATTTGATTTAACCAAATTAGTGCCAATGTTAGAAGATTTGCATGTTAGATTATCTGGCGTTGTTATCGAGGGCTTGGCGTATGATAAATTTATTTTACGCTATGATCGCCCGCATACGCTATTTTACCTCGACCCGCCTTATTTTGGGCATGAAAATGATTATGGTAAAAATATATTTGCGCCGGAAGATTTTGCTAATATTGCCGAATTGTTGAAAAATATTAAAGGGCGATTCATCATGTCGATAAACGATGCGGTTGAAATTAGAAAGCTGTTTGCAAATTTTGACATTGAAGAAGTGAAAACCACTTATACGGCGGGTGGCGCGTATAATACCAAAAAAGTAACTGAATTGCTAATTTCTAATTAACTGCTAATTTTTGCTGAAATAAAAAGCTGAGCGGGGCGACTTGCTTAGCTTTTTTTAGCTCGGTAAAGCAGGCAGGATAAAGGATTAAAACTGAAAAAAACTCAAACCATGCTTCGAATGAGAGCAAACCATGTTTCGCGCTACATTGAAGAAACTGATCCTTAATTATATGAAGGCCCTTCATGCTGGCGATAGCGACAGCGTAATCCAGTTATAAACCTTCGTAATTTATCTTCCCCGTTTTCGCATGCCCACCATTTGTGAAATCACCATTTTGAATCCACCATGATCAACCAATCAGGCATAAATTTATTGCATGAAACAAATCAATCGCCCATTTTTGGGGGAGGGGGATTTTAACTTAAAGCTGTTTCGCACTTAAATATTGCACCGAAAATAAATTTTTGGCATCACTCCAATATTTTCTTACTGGAAAGCCGGCAGATTCTGCCAAAATAGCAAAATTTTCTTTCGTATATTTGTAAGAATTCTCTGTGTGAATGGTCTCACCCTTAGCAAAAAAGAAATGATAGCCATCAATCGTAATTTTTTGCGCAGATTGACTCTCCAGATGCATTTCAACCCGACTTTCTAAGGTGTTAAAAATAGCACGATGCGTAAATTGCGTTAAATCAAAATCTCCCACAAGTTCATCATTAATCCGCCGCAGAATATTTTTATTGAAAATAGCCGTTATCCCTCCACTATCATCATAAGCACGCTCTAAAATCTCGGTTTCTTTAACCAAATCAATGCCAATAATTAAACCCCCTTCTTCACCGACAATAGAGCGCATATTCTCTAGAAATCGCTTGCCTTCATTGGGATGAAAATTACCAAAAGTAGAGCCCGGGAAAAAAATAACATTCCGCTTGGTTTGATTTTGAAACGGAACATTCTCTAAATGCAATTTTTCAGTGAAATCACCAATTACCGAATGGGTGTTAATCTCTGGGAATTGTTTTTGCACCCGTTGAGTTGCTGCGTTTAAAAACGAACCTGAAATATCGATCGGAATATAAACCGACAAATTTTGAATCGATTCAAGCAAAATTGCCACTTTCCTAATCGCACCAGCCCCAGGTTCAATCAAAGCAACATTTTCTCCAATAATCTCAGCAATTTGCGGAGCAATTTCTTGCAAAACACTGATCTCAGTGCGCGTTAAATAATAATCTTGGCAATCACATATTTTATCAAAAATTTGCGAGCCATATTCATCATAAAAATATTTGCATGGCAAAGTTTTTCTTTTTTGTGATAAACCCGCAACAACATCATCCAAGAAAATTCGATTAGATGTTGTGGATTCATATTGATATGAGGATGCTAATTTCATTTTCTACCCATTTCCATTACGAGCGAGCCTAAGCCCCGTAAACTGCCAATCTATATTTGTTGGAAAAAAATTGCGATAAGTAATCCGAATATGTTCTTGCGCAGTGATGCACGAGCCTCCACGAAGCACATACTGATTACACATAAATTTGCCATTATATTCTCCCGCCACACCTTCTAACGCAACAAACCCCGGATAAGGCTCGTACCCTGATGAAGTCCATTGCCATAACTCGCCAATCATTTGCTCAAGCCCATTGGCATCATGTAAATTTTGCCTCACCGCCTCGGTGACGGTTTCAGCTGCAATTTTTGGATGAAATCTTTCTGGTTCTGCAACATCAATATCCCGAAAAGGTTGCGCCGCAACTTCCCATTCTGCCTCGCTTGGCAATCTTGCCTGCGCCCATGTTGCATAAGCTTGCGCTTCATAAAAATTAAGATGGCACACAGGTTCTTCCAAGCCAAGTGGCAACAACCCCGATAGGGTGAAATGGTACCATCTATCATCTTTTTCTACCCAATATCCAGGATGTTTTCTTTGATTCTTAGTAATAAAATACCAACCCTCTGAAAGCCATAACTCCGCTTTTTCATAACCACCATCGCCCATAAATTCTTGATATTCACGATTGGTGACCAAACGCGAGGCCAACTGAAATTTATCTAACCATCTTTTATGAGCTGGGCGTTCATTATCATAGGCAAAGCCAGTTCTTGCAGCATCACCGATAGAATAGATCCCCTCGGAAAAATTTACAAACCGTAATTTACTTGCCTTTTCTACGGCTGTGGGGCGCGGCGCACAATAAGCCGGGTAATAAGTATTCATCGAAAATCCATGCTTAATATCAGTTAAGATCAATTCTTGATGCTGCTGTTCATGATGCGCTCCAAGCTCTGTAAGAAATGCAATAGAGGATGCATAAGGATGGGTTGTATCCCCAATTATTTTTGCCATATTCAGGTCAACAAAAGCACGATAATCTTTAATTTCAGCCAGTGACGGGCGCGTGACAAGGCCACGTTGATGGCGCGGAAATTGCTTACCAATCCCATTATAATATGAATTATAAAGATAATTAAAATCCTCGTTAAACCGTTGGTAACCCTTCATATAATTCACCAAAATGAAAGTCTCAAAAAACCAAGTAACATGAGCCAAATGCCATTTTGTTGGGCTCGCATCTAGCATGGATTGGATCTGGCAATCCTCAGATGACAATGGTGCAATCAGCCGTTCGGTAAAGCCACGCACTTTATGAAATTTTCGTGCCAAAACTTCCGGATCAGCCACGAATGCCCTCGCATCTTTTAACAAAATAGCTTCTCCCTGCATTAAAATAAAAATAACTGCAAAATTCATACCAAAATTACAAATCATTTTCCCATAACGGGCATTGTAGTCACCTATAGCTTTGATCGCAAGGAATTGTAAAAAATAACAAAAAAATATTTATGTTTTTAACAATTTTTTTTTGCAAATATCCTTTCATATTGTATTTTACTGTTGCGTAAGGGTTTCAAGGAAATAGCTTATCAATTATTTTGCTTTGATCGGTATCATACCCACCCGCTAACAACCAAGATTCCCAATAAAATCTCCAAAAACACCTCCAATGAATCTAAGATCTCGTCTTGCAATCATCAATATCTATGCCTTCCTTACGAATGATTCTTTGAATATGATTGTAACCTTGCCGATCATGAGCAAAAAATACCTTGATACTGCTTATAAAATACGATAAAAATACTTTTTATATACAATATAATTTGAATATTTTTGCCCGGAAAATTAAAGAAATTGAAAATTAAAGAAATTCACCTCTATCAACATGATTTGCCGGTAAAAAATGGTCCGTATACCATGGCAAATGCACAAGTTTGGTCGTTAAAAACAACCCTGATCAAAATGGTCGCTGATAATGGTCTCATCGGCTGGGGCGAAACCTGCCCAGTGGGTTCCACCTATGCCCCTAGCCATGCGGGCGGTGCCTTAGCGGCGCTTGTTGAAATGGCACCTCATCTTATTGGCACCAACCCTTTTCCGGTTCCGCTACATCGAACTATGGGGCAAATACTTAATGGTCATAATTATGCCAAAGCCGCTTTTGATCTTGCTGGTTATGATTTGCTAGGAAAGCACCTGAAAAATTGGGTGGCGTTGTTTCTGAAAATATTCCCTCTTATTATGCCAGTGGCGTAGGCTTGCCCGATGAAATTGTAAAAATTGCAATTGCGAAAATGACAGAAGGTTATCAACGCATGCAAATCAAAATTGGCGGACGCCCCGTTGAAATTGATATTGAAGTGATTCGCAAAGTTTGGGAAGCTGTAGGCACCCGAATGCGTCTTGCGGTTGATGGCAATCGGGGGTTAACCCGTGGCGATGCCTTGCGCATTAGTCGTGAATGCATCGATATTCCACTAATTCTTGAGCAACCTTGCAACCATATTGAAGAAATGATCGCCATTCGCAACCAGCTTAATCATCCCCTTTATATCGATGAAAATGGTACTGATCTGAATATCATCTTGCACTTAATCGAAACCGGCATTTGTGATGGGTTTGGCATGAAAGTAACGCGCATTGGTGGTTTGCACCCGATGACAATTTTTCGTGAGCTTTGCGCTACACGCAACTTACCCCATACATGTGACGACGCCTGGGGAGGCGATATTATTGCCGCAGCCTGCACCCATATTGCCGCAACCGTAGCCCCGAAATTATTAGAAGGGGTTTGGTTAGCCCAACCCTATATTGCCAAACATTATGATCCCGAAAACCCAATTAAAATTATCAATGGGCATATTCAATTACCAACAGGCTATGGTTTAGGCGTTATTCCCGATGAATCGCAATTTGGCAAACCATTATTCTCATTCTAACAAAAGGCAAGATAAATATTAAAGGTACAATGAAATATGAATTTTTCTGGAAAAACAGTTTTAATTACCGGAGCCGCGGGCGGCATTGGTCGTGAAATTCTCCGTTTGTTTCGCCTAAGCGGTGCCCAAATTGCCGCAGCCGATCTAAAACTGGATGATGTTATCGCTGATGCTTATTTTTCGGGTAATTTAACCGACAAAAATTATATTGAGCACTTGCCCCTTAAAGTTATTGATAAATTCGGTAGCTTAGATATTTTGATCAATAATGCTGGCATTATCCGTCGCGGTGATGTTCTTGCCAGCACAGATGAAGATTTTGATGTTTCAATTGCGATTAATGTCAAAGCCCCCTTTCAACTTTGTCGTTCGACGATTCCGTTTATGCTGAAACAAGGGGGGGGTGCTATTGTTAATATCGCTTCTTGCTGGGGAGTGCATCCAGGTCCCGAACATGTTACTTATTGCATGAGCAAAGCGGCAATCGCATCACTTACCCAATGTATAGGACGCGATCATGCCCACCAAAATATTCGTGTTAATGCCGTATGCCCCAATGAAGTTGATACGCCCATGTTGCGCACAGGTTTTGAGATGCGCGGCTTTGATGCCGATACTGCAATTGCTAATTTGGGGAAAACTGTACCTTTGGGGCGCGTTGCCACCCCCAATGATATTGCCGAAATTGTGTTATTTTTGGCTTCTGATCATGCGCGTTATATTTGCGGTTCTTTAATTAAAGTAAATGGTGCGAAACCTGTAGGATAAAAAGGAAAACTACCTATGCCCATACATTTGCCAATGCGATTTGCCAATAAAATTGCCCTTATTACTGGCGGGCGTAGCGGTATTGGCAAGGCCATTGCTACGCACCTTGAAAGCGAAGGGGCAAAAGTTTTTACTGCACAACGAGGCGAAGATCAAAATTTTGAAAGCATAAAAGCCGATTTTGCCTGCGTCAATGCCCCCAAAAAAACAATTGAAACCTTGATTAACAAAACTGGAAAACTAGATTTTTTGGTTAATAATGCCGGTATTATGCAAGAAATTTCTATTGAAAATATGGCTCTTGATGATTGGCAACGAACCTTAAATATTAATTTAACCGCACCATTTCTTTTTATAAAATATGCCTTGCCCCATCTGAAAAAAACCCAAGGGAATATTGTTAATATTGGCTCTATTGAAGGCGTAAGTGTCAATCCTAACCATGCTGCTTATGGGGCATCCAAAGCGGGACTCCATGGCTTAACCCGTGCAGTTGCCATTGATTATAGCAAAGATGGTATTCGTTGTAATACGGTGGCACCGGGTTGGATTGATACTGATTTAAATCTTGATTTGATCAACGCAACCGCTAACCCTGAAATATTTAAGCAAAATATTGCCAAAATTCACCCCATAGGCCGCACCGGAAAACCCGAAGAAGTGGCAGCTTTGGTAGCTTTTTTACTCGCGGCGGAAAGCGGTTTTATTACCGGGCAAACCTACTATATTGATGGTGGACGCATGGCAAAATTAAGCTTACCTTTTTGAACCATTACTCTTTGCGTGCACGCCATTCCTGAAACCGCAAATATAAATTAGCCCCTAAACTGGAAATTAACGGGTGGGGGAGTTTTTTGGGTAATGGTTGCAGAGTAAAAAAATCTGTAATGTTGCTGCGATGCCCATTGGCAAGTTCTGCCGCGGCAATTCCGGTTAACGTACCACGCGCCGTACCCAAACCATTTTGACAACAAGCAGTAAAAATATTATCATCAATTTCACGCATAATCGATAAATCATTACGGCTGAAACATAAATGCCCCGCCCAACGAAACTGCATTTTTAACCCCGCAAGCTGTGGAAAACGCGCATCAAATCTTAACTGATGTTCCTTTTCAGCACGCTTAAAAGTTGCCACACTCGCCTTCATACTGGGACAAAAAGTGGCACAGCTACGCGTGATAATTCTATTGCCACCTTGCATAGGATCAATCTTACGCATCGTTGTGCCTAAGGGATCCGACGGGGTAATGTTCCAGCGCGGTGCCCCTCCTATTTTTTGCAAATGATCCATATCCAAATCAGGAGTCATAGAAGCATAGAGAAAAATATGCATTAATCGGCGTTGGGCAAAACCAAAACTTTCTAAATGCCCATTATTCGCCAAAATGATTTTCGGTGTGCTAACTTGCCCTTGAGGTGTTTTTATCACCCAATCGCCACCAATTCTTTGCAATTGAAGTGCTGGACTATTTTCATAAATCCTCACCTGAGCTTGGCTTAACCCTTGTGCGAAGGCTTGCACATAACCCGCTGGCTGTAGCATAACCGTACCGCCGGTATAAAGACCCGAACAATAATAATCACTACCCGTTAATTCACGCATCGCTTGCCGATCTAATCTTTCTGATTTTTCTCCAATCGCTTTTAAATGCTTGGCAAAACTTCGATTATGCACATCCCCTATTTCGGTTACCGCCCCATTTACCTTACCTGCAGGATCAAAATAAGCCTCGTGAATACCATATTCAACAACGGCTTTGCGAGCAAAATCAATCGCATGGCGATTTAACGTAATTCGCTGTTGATCATCCTCAACGCCTTGCCCAGCATAATCATGCGAGCTTAAATCATGTGGAATATCAATCATAAAGCCTGAATTACGCCCTGTCGCCCCTTCGGCGATTTCATTGGCTTCCAAAATAACAATTTGTGCCTGATGAGCAATTTGCGTTAAACGACGCGCGGCTGCAAGCCCAGCAAACCCCGCGCCAATAATCACAAAATCTGCCTTGCTTGCGACCGTCAATGCTGGATAAGAAGGTGCTGGCGGCAAAATTTCTTTCCAAGCTGCAGGTCCGGTTTCAATCGGCAAATATTTCGCGGAATATAGGTTAGATTTTGCCATATATTTCTCTAAATTTAGGCAATTTCTAGATCGGAATCATCGGTTAAATCAATCCATAAAGTTTTCAACTGTGTATATTGATCATGCGCATGAATAGAATTATCACGCCCACCAAAGCCCGATTGCTTATACCCACCAAAAGGCGTGGTAATGTCACCTTCACCAAAACTATTCACCGTAACAGTTCCAGCTTGAATTGCACGCGCACCCCGAATTGCACGTTTAATATTTGCAGTAAAAATCGACGCTGCAAGCCCATAATCAGTATCATTGGCAATTTGAATCGCTTCATCAAAATTTGCAACTGTAATTACAGTTAACACCGGACCAAAAATTTCTTCACGAGCCAGAAAATCTTGAGAATTCTCAACCTCGATAATAGTGGGCTCTACAAAGGCTCCGTGAAACGATTTGCCACCAATTCGAATTTTTTTCGCTTTTTTTAGGTACAAACATACCTTATCAAAATGGGTTTGCGAAATTAACGCCCCCATGCGCGTTTCTGGGTTAAGTGGATTGCCAATATTCCAATGCTTCATATGATTTTCGATTCGTTTTAGAAGTTCTGCTTTGATATTTTTATGCACAATCAAACGTGAAGAAGCCGAACAATTCTCGCCCATATTCCAAAAAGCCCCATTAACAATATGCTGTGCCACCCGATCAACATTTTCAGCATCATCCATAACAATGCAAGGATTTTTGCCTCCCATTTCAAGGACAATCTCCTTGCAGTTGGATTGTGCAGCATATTCTAAAAACCGCTTTCCAGTAGCGGTAGAACCGGTAAAAGATACCATATCGACATCTCCATGGCGTCCTAACGGTTCACCAACATTTTTGCCCGACCCAGGAACAATGTTCAAAACCCCAGCTGGCAAACCAGCCTCACTGGCTAATTCAGCCACCCGCAAAGCAGTTAGGCTAGTCTCACTTGCAGGTTTTATAATCAACGAACATCCCGCCGCCAAGGCGGGTCCCATTTTCCAAGCCAACATTAGCAATGGAAAATTCCATGGCAACACCAAACCCACAACGCCAATCGGCTCGCGCAAAATCATTGCAATATGAGAATCAGAAGGGGGCGAGACCTGATCATAAATTTTATCGATTAATTCTGCATGCCATTTTATACATTCAATCGTTTCTGGCACATCAACCATTTCACAATCATAAATGGTTTTGCCACTATCCAAGCTTTCCATCACCGCCAATTCACGCGCATTGCGGGTAAGTAATTTGCAAAGACGAATTAATATCGCCTTGCGCTGTGAGGGATGCAGACAACTCCAACGACCATCATCAAAAGCTTCACGTGCCTTTGTCACTGCAAAATCTAGATCTTCTAAATTGCATGAAGCAATATCAGTTAATTTCTCACCCGTTGCTGGGTTTAGCGTGGGGAAAAACTCTCCTGAAACCGACGCCCGATACCCCCCATTAATAAAAGCCGCACTGGGCAAAATTAACCCCGTAGCAATCGCTTGATATTCTTCCATTGTTAATAAATTCATCAACTATTCCTCTTTTGCAATCGTTGCAATCATTTGCTTTAACACACGCACCGCCTGCTCTAAAACCCGCTTATCATCTTTATTCAACCCGTGAAGTGGCGGACGCATAATTCCTGAATCAATCCCATTAAACGCAACGCCACATTTAATATTTTGAATAAATTTACCGCCTTGTTCTAAAATTCGCATTAAAGGCAACAATGCCGACATAATTCTTCGCCCTTTCTGAAAATTACCTTCAACCACGCATGCTTGATAAAGGGCAATATGTTCTTTCGGCAGAAAATTAGAGCCTCCGCACACCCAACAATGTGCACCCCATGCAAAAAATTCTAAAGCTTGGTCATCCATACCACAAGCCATTTGAATATGCGGATAATCCCGCGCCAACAGATGTACCCGATTAATATCACCTGAACTTTCTTTAACTGCACAAATATTCCGCGAACGACCCACTCGATCTAAAAATTCTGTTCCCATATGAACACCCATACGCCCCGGATAATTATAAAGCATCACTGGCAAATCCGAAACCTTATCAATCCTTAAAACATTAAGCGCATTTTCGCGTTCAGTTGGCATTGAATAAGGTGGAGTTGCAATCAAAACTGCATCAGCACCCATTTTGCGCGCTCCCATTGCCAAAGCCGTAGAATCCGGTGTCATCATCGCACCTGTTCCTAACATAAAAGGAACACGTTTTTTTAATTGCTTCGCAATAAATTCTGCAACCTGCAATCTTTCCGATACATTTTGCGCATAATTCTCGCCCGTAGACCCCCCAGAAATAAGCCCGTGAACCCCTTCGGCAACTAAATATTCTACCAAATCAGCCAACGCATCATAATTTACCCGATCATCATCATAAAATGGCGTAATAATAGGTGTATAAATTCCTTCAAACCTGAAAATTGCCGTCATTATTTTGCTCCTGACGCGCTAAATTTATAAATTTGATTATCGACATCTAACGGTGCTGGCATCACAAAAGCTTCAATTTGATGACGCGATAAATTCCAATGAGCAATCGCAAGATCCGAAGCTTCTTCAACATTACCCGTTTCAATACTGGCGATAATCGCATCATGCTGCTGGCTCGCTTTTTGTAGCGTGACATCTGTATCAGCAATTTGTGAATTTTCTTTGGCATAAAATCTGATCCCAATACGAGCATGATCAATAAGCAACCGCTTAAAACTTGGCAATAAATAAACATTATGTGCCATTTCACCTGTAATTTCATGGAAAAAATTGTTATAAAGTGCCCTTTCTATCACCGACCCATTCAGCAAAGCAGCCTTAAATTTGATCTGGCTTTCTTTTAGGGCATAAATTTGCTGGGGCTTGGCATGTTGGCTTGCCAATTGCAAAATTGTACTATAAATGATCGGTGCCACTAAGAAAAAATCGCGTAGCATGATATATGACATTTCGCAAACGCGCGCCCCCCTATTTTTGCGCAACTGCACATAACCTTCGCCCGCCAATTGTTGCAAAATTTCACGCAAAGGGGTGCGTGAAAGTTGGTATTTTTTACATAATTCCAGCTCGTCTAAATCGAACCCTGGTGGCATTTCAAGAGTTAAAATTGCTCTACGCAACGATTCTAATAGCTCTAATTTCCGACGGGTAACAGTTTCTTTCATAATTTTTGCCTAAACTTTCTATGCCTAATTATTCCTAATGTACCAATCATCTAAAAAACCTATTTGAATTATATATAAAATACTATTTGAATACAATGTAAATTTTTGTTATGTTCATTTCATAGTAAAAAATAACTTTTAAAGTTATTTGTAAATAGTAATTTTTATAGTTATAGTTTGTGCTATCACAAATTTTTATCGGAGGGGTTCAATGGCAAGGCAAAATGATCACGTTATTGATTGTCAGAATTTGTGGAAAATATTTGGCAAAAATGCCGACAAAGCCATGCAAGCTGTGCAAGAAAACGGCTTAGGTAAACTTGAAATTCGCGACCAATATGATTGTGTCGTCGGTGTTCAAAATGCCTCTTTTAGCGTAGATCGTGGTGAAATATTCTGCATTATGGGTTTATCCGGTTCAGGAAAATCTACGCTCATTCGCCATGTTAATCGGTTGATCGAACCTACATCGGGAAAAATATTCATTGAAGGCGAAAATGTCAACGCGTTATCCGCAAGCCATATGCGCCAGTTGCGGGCAGAAAAAATTGGTATGGTCTTTCAAAATATGGCTTTAATGCCTCATAAAACCGTTATTGATAATGTGGGGTTTTCTTTAGAAGTGCGCGGACACAACGCCAATGCTAGGCGTGATGTTGCAATGCGCGCGATTGATGCAGTAGAACTAAATGGTTGGGATCAAAAATATCCCGACGAACTCTCAGGTGGTATGCAACAACGCGTTGGGTTGGCGCGCGCAATTGCCGCCGACCCTACCATTTTGCTAATGGACGAACCTTTCTCAGCACTAGACCCACTTATTCGTCGGCAATTACAAGACCGATTTATGGCCCTTTCAGCCGAAATGAAAAAAACCACTCTTTTCATCACTCATGATTTGGATGAGGCTATTCGTATCGGCGACCGCATTGCAATTATGAAAGATGGGATTTTCGTACAAGTGGGAACACCCGAGGATATTGTTACCAACCCTGTTGATGATTATGTGGCTGATTTTGTTGCTGGAATTTCAAAATTAGGGCTGATTTCTGCCGGGAAAGTTATGGAATCCTTCCAAAAATACGAACAACGCCACGGCACACCCGATGTAGATCATTGCCCGCAAGCCACGCCAGAACAATCGCTTAATGAATTAATCAACCTATCAATAACCACACAAGCCCCGGTTATTATCCATGCAAATGGTAAGCCTATTGGGGTTGTTACCAAAAACTTACTCTTACGCGCCGTTAAAGGTGAAATCAATGATGCAACCGGAAGTGAAACACCAAAATAATAAAAGGATAACCAAGAAATGTCAGATAATTTTCTTTTAGATCCATTTAGTAATGTTGATTTTGGCATTGCCGACAATGCCGATAATATTAAACAATGGGCGATTAGTAATCGTGAATCTATTCAACCCCTTAAAAATTTCCTAAATCATATTATTGTTTCTTTTGATAATATGTTAAATACCATTCCCCCCACCATTATGGTGATTATTTTTGCACTGATTGCATGGCAACTCGCCAGCAAAAAAGTTGCCATTACCGTTACCATATGTTCAGTTATCTTAGGCTTTTTAAGCCCTCACGCTTGGGAATTAGCCATGACAACATTAGCGATTGTATTATCAGCGGTTACTGTTGCCTTTATTATTGGCTTGCCACTAGGAATTTTAGCCGGAAAAAGCGATCGATTCGAAGCTTTGGTCCGCCCTTTGCTCGATACAATGCAAACCATTCCTGCCTTTGTTTATTTAGTCCCCGTTGTGATGTTAATTGGCATTGGCAATGTTTCTGGGGTTATTGTTACGATTATTTTCTCATTGCCTCCTTTGGTTCGCCTAACCTCGCTGGGGATTCGCGGGGTAGATTCCAGTGTGGTTGAAGCCGCCAAAGCCTTTGGTGCCAACCAGAAACAAATTTTAATAAAAGTAGAGCTTCCATTGGCAATCCCAACCATTTTGGCAGGCGTTAATCAAACCATTATGTTATCGCTTTCTATGGTCGTGATTGCCTCGATGATTTCAGTGCGCGGTTTGGGCAATGAAGTGTTGCGCGCTATGGGCAGGCTCGACGCTGGCAAAGCCTTAGTGGGCGGTTTAGGGATTGTTTTGCTTGCAATTATTTTGGATAGAATAACCCAAGGAATAGGTCAATCTACTCGAAATAGGGGACATCGCCATTGGTGGCAAGGTGGCCCTATTGGTGTGATTTTGCAATTGATGAAAATCAAAGTGAAATCATAATTTTTGATCAACATTAAAAAAGGAAGAAAAATGTTACAAACAAAAATCTTAAAAACGATACTTATTGCAAGTTTAATTGTTTTTTCTGGCTCAGCATTTGCTGCTAGCAAGCCGGGAAAAGGAGTTAAAGTACGCCCTGTTATCGCACCAGCTGTAGAAGAATTTTTTCAACATCGTATTTTATTTCAAGCGTTGGAAGATTTAGGTTATAAGGTGGAACGCCCGCAAGAAGTAGAATATCAAACCATTCATTTGGCCTTAGGTTCAGGTGATGGCGATTTTACAGCTGTGCATTGGGATAAATTGCATCATAAATTTTTTGAAGAATCTGGTGGTGATAAGGTACTAAAAAAAGTAGGCACCTATATTGATGGTGCCTTGCAAGGCTATCTTATTAATAAATCTGCTTATGATTCTGGTATTAAAAATTTAAGCGATTTGAAAAAAGCCGAAAATGGGAAACGTTTTGATGCCGACGGAGATGGAAAAGCTGATTTGGCAGGTTGCCCTCCAGGTTGGGGTTGTGAGCGCGTGATTGAACATCAGTTAACTGAATTCAAATTGCGTGAAGCAATTACCCATAATCAAGGGGCTTATAATGCGATTATTGCCGATACAGTGGCAAGATACAAAAATGGCAAAGATATCCTTTATTATACTTGGACGCCTTATTGGGTTTCTGGTGTTTTGATTCCTGGTAAAGATGTAGAATTTTTAGCGGTTCCCTATAGTTCTTTGCCTGATGGTGCCAAAGCGAATACAAAATTTAATGGCAAAGAATTAGGTTTCGCTGTTGATAGTATTCGTGTTGTCTCAACGAATAAATTCTTAAAGGCCAATCCAGCAGCGGCAAAATTATTTGAAGTTGCCAAACTTGATATTAATGATGTATCTGCACAAAATAAAAAAATCTCTGATGGTGAAGATAAGTCTACAGATATTGATCGTCACGTTAGCGAATGGATTAAAGCGAATCAAGCCAGTTATGATAGCTGGCTTAAAAAGGCACGTGCGGCCGCTAAATAATCTATATTTATTTAGCAACAATTTTATAAGCCCTGCTCATAATCAATGTGGGTAGGGCTTAATTTCAGATTTATTTCAAGGCTTATGTTTTTAGAAAAATTGAGTTTTCAAACTTTAAGGAATCTTTGCTATGTCGCCTAATAATAAAAACCGTTCCGGAGGACGCATGGCACGGCGCATGATCAGAAATGCACCCGATATTAAAATGCTACCCGGGCTCACACGTAAATTGCCCTTATGCAATATTATGAATGCGGAAGAAGTAGAAAAAATTGACAATGCCTCTATGGATATTTTAGAAAATGTTGGGATATTATTTCGCGATGAAATTGCCCTTGCCGATTGGAAAAAAGCGGGTGCAGATGTTCGTGGCGAGATGGTTTATTTGGATCGTAATTTGGTACGCACTTTGATCAAGTCAATTCCAGAAACCTTTACCTATCATGCCCGCAATCCGAAAAATAATGTTAAATTAGGCGGGCAAAATTCAGTTTTTGTACCGATGACCGGAGCTCCCTATATCCGCAATTTAGAGAATATACGACGCAACCCTACCTTAGAAGATTTGACCAATTTTCATAAACTTTCTCATATGTTGCCTGCCTTACATAGCTCAGCGCACCATATTGTCGAGCCCTATGATCATCCTGTGAGTCAACGCCATTTACGCATTACTTACTCCTCTATGAAACATTGTGATAAAATGTTTATGGGCATGACAACCAGCGAAAAAAATGCTGAAGATGTGTTAGATATGTGTGCCATTTTGTTTGGCGAAGATTTTTTACTTACCCACCCCATTATCACCGGTAATTGCAATGGAAATTCACCCCTTGTATGGGATGAAGTTATGTTAGGAGCGATGCGCGCTTTTTGTCGACGCAATCAACCCGTTTTATGCTCTCCTTTTGTATTAGGCGGTGCCAACACGCCAGCATCGGTTGCCCCCACGGTCGCCCAGCTAAATGCCGAAGCCCTCTCGGCCCTTGCCTATACACAAATCATCAGAAAAGGGGCACCTGCCATTTATGGACATTATCTTGCAACTGTTTCGATGCGTTCCGGGGCTCCAATGGCGGGCACACCTGAAATTAGCCTGATGAATTTTATGATTGGACAAATGGCACGCTATTATCATGTGCCATGGCGTAGCTCGGGCAGTTTGGGCGGAGCAAAGACTTTTGACGCCCAAGCTGGTTATGAATCAGCCACTACCCTATCGGCTGTCCTCCATGCCGGGGCTCATTATATCTGGCATGCAGCAGGATGGAACGAGGCCGGGATGCATTGTTGCATGGCAAAATTTGTTGTTGATGCTGAACAATGTGCCATGGCTTACCGTATGGCAGAAGGCGTACGCTGGGATGATTTTGCCGAAGGGCTTGCCGCCATTACTGATATTGGTCCGGGGGGACATTATTTGGGACATGAACATACGCAAAATAATTTTCAACGGGCTTATTTTATGCCAGAATTATTTGATAATTTTTCGATCGAACAATGGCAGGCCGAAGGTTCAATTGAAATTACACAGCGGGCATTGAATTATGCTCGCAAATTACTAGATGAATATCAAGAACCCACGCTAGATGAATCCAAAAATGAAGAATTATTGGCTTATATTGCCAAACGTGAACAAGAAATTCCCGCATCGGATTTTCTGAATCAAACCCATTAAAGAAATATTCCTTCTGAATATTGCAAAACAGAAATACAAAACCGTCTCAGCACTAAGAAACAAAATATCTACCTTCTGATCTAACAAATGGCTGCTACTAATGAGATGCAAAATCTCATCTTTTACCAACAAAAAGTTTTGTTTGATAATTTTTACTATTGCCATAAAAATTACCCAATGCGAGCGATGAATTCGAATGCCGTGATGCTTTGCAACCGCATCTTTCACCCGTATAGGTACCCAACAACACCCCTTATTCGTGCAAATTTCTAAATAATGATCCGCAATCATAATCAATATTAAATCGATATTCATGCGAAACGCTTATCGGGTACAATCCGCCTTAATAATTCCACCTCACCCTGATTCTGATTTTGCTGATCTAGCTCCATCAATTTCTTACCAATTCGATGCAAGACCAGGCAAAATTACCCTATGCTTACCCTCTGGGTTTGCATGGAACCTTTGTTGTCAATAAAATATAGACACTGTTTTATGTATTATTTTGACTCGCACTTTATCATTAAATTCTATAAGATAACGCTTACAAGAAAATATAAAATATTTTTCCTACCTAAAGTAAAAAATTGGAAAATGGGTGGAAGCAATGAATGCGAAAACAATAACATTAACAACAGCTGCCAAAATTGACATTCTACGCACAACAATCAACTACGATTATCAACCTACGATCATTCGTACAGAATTAATTTCACAGCTTGATCATCGTCATGGTGTATTGTTATTTTCTGACTTTGAATATCCAGGACGCTATACCAGATGGGATATTGGGTTTATCGATCCCCCAATTCAAATTAATGCTAGCGGACGCAAAGCGAACATTATTGCCTTAAATGCTCGCGGTAATATTTTACTAAAAATTCTATTAATTAACATAGAAAATTGGGATTTTTGTGAAAATTACGAAATTTTTGCAAATAAAATAGAAATCACGATTAAAGAACCTCAGAGTGTTTTTACGGAAGAGCAAAGAAGCCGACAATATTCTATTTTTTCATTTCTGCGTGCCTTAAACTCTTTATTCAAAATCTCTGCAGACGAAGATCTCTATTTGGGGCTTTATGGTTCGCTCGGTTATAATTTAGCATTTCAATTTGAAGCTCTAAAACGCACCCAAAATATTGCTTCTGAGCAGCGTGATTTGGTTTTATATCTTCCCGACAGAATTTTAATTATTGACCATCAAAAAACTTGTGCGAATTGGCTCGAATATGATTTTCAAACAAAAACAGAATCAACTGTAAATATTGAACGTACCGGTGTGCAAACAAAATTTACCTTCACAAATCATGCAACCGAAATAACATCAGATCATGCAGCGGGTGAATATGCTGATACGGTTTCTAAAGCCAAAAAATCTTTTAAATCCGGTGATTTGTTCGAAGTCGTTCCTGGAATCAATATGAGCCAACCCCTAAACGCCCCACCTTCTGAAATTGCCCAAAGGCTTATGCAGATCAACCCCTCACCTTACGGATTTTTTATGAATCTAGGGAAGCAAGAATATTTAATTGGCACATCACCAGAAATGTTTGTACGCACAAAAGGCAGGCGGGTGGAAACATGCCCAATTTCTGGTACGATTAAACGTGTTGGCGATGCCATAGGCGATGCCAAGCAGATTTTAACTTTGTTAAAATCTGAAAAAGAAGAATCCGAACTTACCATGTGTAGTGATGTAGATCGCAATGATAAGGCTCGGATCTGTGAACCCGGTTCTGTCAAAGTCATTGGTCGGCGGCAAATTGAAATTTATTCACATTTAATCCATACCGTCGATCATGTCGAAGGGCAGTTGCGCCCTGAATTTGATTCCCTCGATGCTTTTTTAACCCATACATGGGCGGTAACCGTTACCGGAGCTCCAAAAAAATGGGCCATGCAATTTATTGAAGATAACGAAAAATCACCTCGTCATTGGTATGGCGGGGCAGTTGGTTGTTTTTTCTTTAACGGCAATATCAATACTGGGCTAACTTTACGCACAATCCAAATTAAAAATAACATTGCTTCAATCCGTGCTGGAGCCACCCTATTATATGATTCCGACCCTTTAATGGAAGAACAAGAAATTATGACCAAGGCAACCGCAATGCTAAATGCCATTGCAAAACCGATCATATCAAAGCAAGAGATCTTGCCGATCAATACCAGTAAATATGGTCATAACCGAATTTTACTAATTGATCATGAAGATTCTTTTGTACATATGCTTGCTGATTATTTTCGTCAAACTGGGGCCAAAATAGACACGATCCGCTTTGGTGATGGCGCAAAAACAATTTTACGACAAAAAAATTATGATTTGGTGGTTTTATCACCAGGTCCTGGGAAACCCTCGGATTTTGCCATTAGCAATATGATTACACTTTGTCTTGAGAGAAAAATCCCGATTTTTGGAATCTGCCTTGGGTTGCAGGCGATTGGCGAATATTTTGGTGCAAGCCTTGCCCAGCTAGATTATCCAATTCATGGCAAATCTGGAAAAATCACGATCCAAAAAATAGATAACCATCAGTTATTTAATGGAATTAATGAAGATTTTACCGCAGCACGTTATCATTCACTGTACATAAAGCAAGCCTCTCTACCCGAAGATTTGCAAATAACCGCTTTATCACAAGATGATATTATTATGGGAATTTCACATAAAAAATTACCGATATGGGCTGTACAATTTCATCCTGAATCCATTCTTACTTTAGGAGATGATGTAGGAATTAAAATTATTCGCAATGTTGTAAAACTTGCTTTCCAATTTAAAAAATAAACTATTCGCAATTATCTATGAAAAGAACCCATTTTTAAGTAAAGTATGGTGCGTTTGATAAGATTAAGAAAAAAGCTTTTTCCAGAAACAAAAATCAATAAGGGGTTTTTTGCAATCAAAATAAAATATTTTCTACAAACTTGTAATAACAAGCACCATTTGCGCAAAAGCAAATATTTAAAAATATAATTCATATATAAATTTGCCAAGGCTTTTTGAATATCACGCCCATAAAGCTCACCATATTTCTTTTGCAGATAAGCAAATGCCTTTTCTTCTTTCGTAAAATCTGGATTTTTGATCGTAATATTATTCCCATGGCGATAATAGATTCCCAATATTTCATTGAGATAACCTACCTTGCCACGAATAGCCAATTCGGTAAAATAAATCCAATCGCTACAATCCCTTATTTCCGAACTATGGCGTAAATCTTCTGTACCTTTGCGTCGAACCATCGCCGACAAACACGAAATAAAACAACGTTGCGTAATAAGTTTTTGGGCAACATCCTTGGTAAAACTCTTTTGCCCCAACCAAGGATGATTATACCGATACCGTTTTCCAGTATCATAATTTTGCACCCAAGTATCATGATATGACATCACATAATCAGGATGAGCCTGCATAAAAGCCACTTGCTTTGCTAATTTTCCTGGTAAAAAAAGATCATCACCACCCAAGAGTATAGTATATTGACCTCGAATATAGGGATAAAAAGAATTTGTATTTGTGGTAATTCCCCCATTAACCTGATGCAAAATCAAATCGATAATTTCTGGATATGTTTGCTGGTACTCCCGCAATATTTGCGGCGTAGAATCCATGGAAGCATCATCGGCAATAATACATTGCAATTGCCCTTCAATACCCTCATCCCTATGTTGTAAAAACACACTATCCAATGTTGCACGAACAAGTTTTTCTTGATTATACGTAATAATACATACAGTAAGGATTGGTTTTTTAACGGTAGAAGAAATCATTTTCATATTATAGGCCAATCTCAATCGTATGATAAATAACGGAACGCCCGGAAAATCCTTCTTTAAAATCTACAAGAGTTTGATTTAATACGCTTCCTTGTTGATTCGTTGAAATTCCAAAATCAAAATAACGAAACCCTTGAGCGCGATAATCTTCAATTAATGTCAAAAATAATAACGCCAAAGCCCCAATTTCTTGTCCTAAAGAATTGGCTGCAATATATTGCACATGAATAACAGTTTCA
This sequence comes from Alphaproteobacteria bacterium, assembly GCA_965206365.1. GTDB lineage: Bacteria > Pseudomonadota > Alphaproteobacteria > JABAAW01 > JAHZMA01 > CBDBJL01. The sequence goes on along the minus strand of CBDBJL010000019.1, from coordinate 104,499 downwards.
CTTTGATAAAAAACTGTGCCTCCACAAATTCCTGCCTCAGGATGCACCGCCAAAAAAAGCCTAATATTCTTTGGAAACCGTGAATGCAACAAAATAATTTCCGCTAAAGAATGCACTGCCTTAACATCATATTTATCCGATAAATTTTGATTCAAAATTTGCCAAAAAACTTCATAATCCCCAGATTCTACAATGGTAATCTTATTTTTTATCGCTTGCTTTTGGCTATATAATTTTCCTTTACTTGCTTTTATTACCCTTGCAAGATCAAGAGTGGTTGCCAGCTCAACATAATTTTGCTGAATCCCATGCTGATTCAAAATATAAAACTCAGCTTCACAAGGATTTTGATGATAAATATGTGGAATTAATTTTATTACCGCTTGTACAATGCCAAGCTGCTTAAGCTTTTCAAAAAGTAATGGGTAAATTTCACAATAATATTTAAATCGATTATATTTTGGATCAAGCAAAATACCGCCAAAAGTCAGCCTTTGATGGCTATACCAATTTCCGCCTTCGCGATTCGCCGGAAAAACACCGATAATTTTTTCTCCATCATAAATAAAATAAGAAGCATCCGTAAAACGCTCAGCATGATAATCCATATAATTACGACTAAACATAAAATAACCATTATCGGCTTGCGCAACGATCAGATCCCAATCTTTGGATAAATTTTTTGAATAAGGACGCAGTGTAATCATGGTTTACGAATTATCTCTGCCATAAAATATCGGCAATTTAGAGTTTATACAAAATTTCGATAAACCAATTCTATATTGGCAAAATCAATATTTGTATATTTCATGAAATCCACCTTTTTTGCAACCTCAAAACCTGTTTCCTACTATGCTATGCTTGCAAAATAATAGGAAATTGTTTCTTGCAAATTTAGACTAACATCCGCCTCAACATCATAATCTAAATCCTGTTTTGCCTTCGAACAATCTATGGCATAACGCCAATCATGCCCTTTACGGTCTTCCACAAATTCTATTTGTTGCTGGTAGGATTGTTGATCTGCGCGCGGCTTAAGCAGATCTAACTGCCAACAAACTTGATTGGCAAGATCAATATTGCGCCATTCATTATTTCCGCCAAAACAATATTTTTCTCCAATTTTTCCCTTATTTGCTGCTAAATATAACCCTCGACAATGATCTTTAACATAAAGCCAGTCACGAATATTCTTGCCCTCACCATAAATCGGAATCTTATTGCCTTGCAAAGCATTACGAATAAGAGTGGGAAATAATTTTTCGTGATGTTGCCGAGGACCAAAATTATTGGAACAATGGGTAACAATTACCGGCAAACCATAAGTTACATACCATGCACGCGCCAAATGATCACTGGCAGCTTTAGATGCTGAATAGGGGGAATTAGGTGCATAGGCGGTGGTTTCAATAAAGGGAGGGTCTTGGTCTGATAAACAACCAAAAACTTCATCGGTAGAAACATGAATCAATCTAAAACTCGGATCCCGAGTTTCCTGCCAATAACGCAAACTTGCATTCAACAAAGCATAGGTTCCCATAATATTCGTCTGCATGAAAATGGAGGCATCTGCAATCGAATTATCAACATGAGATTCCGCCGCAAGATGGTAAATACAAGAAATATGATGGGCTTTTAAACATTCATAAATAGCCTTACCATCGCAAATATCTTGTTGTAAGAAAGTAAGTTTTCCAGTTTTTTCTGCATCGAATAAATGAGCGCGATTCCCGGCATAGGTTAGCTTATCCACAACAACAATTTCTTGATTTTGGGCAATTAAATAATCTACCAAATGACTACCAATAAAACCTGCTCCCCCCGTCACCAATATTTTATGCATTACAAACTCCCTTTCACGATAATATTATGCAGATCTTGCCAATTTTGCTCCGTTAAAAAAGGAATCCCATGAATGTCTCCCTTAAAGCAAGGAATGTAATCATTATCCAAAACATATAAATTAGCCAAGAGTCGATTCCACAAATCAACCAAAAATAAAATTTCAAAAGATTTAGGTACTATCAATATTTTTTTTGCTCCCGTTGGTAAAAAAAGACTATTCGTAAATCCAGCCCCGGAAAAACCCATAAATGCCGAAGCCTGCGAGCATATTTGAACTTGCTCCTTGAAAGAATGTTTTTCTGGTTCAAAGATTTGGAAACCATGCTCTAAAGCAAAATTTTGTAATTTATCTTGATCTTTGGGCATTCTATAATGAGAATTACGCCTTAAAAAAAGCTTTTTATTACTATCAATTTTGGGCACTATCTTGTAATGTTCAAAAATTTTAGTAACCATTCGCTTAATTGGCAAAGGATTCAAACCCGCAGCCATCATTTCCGTTCCCCTTGGATGAAATGGAAACAATAAATGATCTACAATATGATAGGCTGTTTCTATTGTTACCGGAAACATGATCTTTAATAGTTTATTGTAAGAACGTAAGGGAACCTTGATAATTTCTCTATGATCCCCATTTAAGAGCTCAATAATTTCATAAAAATTCGAATGTAAATTATCTGGAAGCAAAAAAGGTATTTTCTTGTCAATGCCCAACTGATTGGCAATCATAATCTTAGGTGCCTGTTCGACCAAAAAATGCCAATAATTATTAAAGGCAGATAACAAAGGAATCCCATGCCGGTAGATGATATGCGGTTTGCAATAACGCTCAAGAATGGTAGCAGATGTTATTTTTTTATCAAATTGAATGATCCCACGCATTTCGTCTGGAAGTTTTGTATCATTAAGCTTGAAGATTTCGGGGATCAATATTTCTTTATTGGCAAAATGATAAATACCGGCATAATTCGGAAAATACGAAGCTTGTTTGATAATTTTTACGCCAAGAATATCAGGTTTAATTGCAATAGGCTTCAGATTTTGAAAATAATCCGAGAAATAATTAGAGTTGTTTTCTATCTTTTCAGCAATCATCTGATAATCAATAATTTTATCGGCTTTTCTATTTTCTAAATATCCTATTGCTAATTTATGCTTTTGATAAAATTTTTGTACAAATTTAACCGTGATAATTTTAACAAAAATTATCAAATTTCTCACAAATCTTGGTGCGATTCTTTTCAGGAAAAAATAGAGGAATTGCATCAGGTTTTTTATAAATTTCAGCATCGTTTTTCAAACATCAAAAATCAAGGCACAATCTTTTGTGGCAACTTTAAGTGGATTTCTACTAATAATTGTTCCAGCCTGAGTAGAATCTCTTAATGCCAGAATCGGCATTGATTTCACCGTAAAAGCTTCTTCTTTTATTTGTATTTTTGGAAATAAATTTCGCGAAGGAAAATAAAAAGCTCGACAAAAATTTAGAATTTGCTGGCTTGATTGATGAAAATTAATCACTGGATTCTGATAATCAACAGTTTTTTTCGCAAAATACGTGGCACCAGAATCATTTTGCGGAACTGCCTGTAAGGAAACATTATCTTTAATCATTTGAAGAAAATTTGTAACAATCACCTTACCCTTTTGTTCACACAAATCAAAAACCTGTACATTCACCATCTCTTTAATATCAAATTCTTCCTGTAAAATAATCGCGCCCGTATCAATTTGCTGATCTACAAAATGCAATGTTACGCCTAACAATTCCTCCCCTCTCAGCAATGCGTTAGTAACGGGTGCGCTTCCTCGATATTTAGGTAAATTACCATAATGTAAATTAACAATTTTATTGGTAAATTTTGCAATTAAATCTTGCTTGATGATCACTGAAAATTGTGCAAACAAGATATAATCAGGAGCAACATCGATCGCATAATTGGCAAAATCACGATAACAATCAATACAAAAAGATTTTATGCCTAAAATTTCCGCATGTTCTAGATTGCTTTTCCCCTTAATTTGAGTTTGTTCACTCGCAATAAACCCATAATGAATTTGCCATTCATCTCCTAAGAGTAAGCGCGCTGCTGAAAGAGAGGAATAGACAATATTGCCCTTACCACAGATCATAATTTTTTTCACGCAAAGATCCCAGATCTATTATAGAATTCTAAAGTAATATATCTAACAAAATAATTGCATAAACACCAAGCCATTTTATTTTTAATTCTGAAAATACTCTGCCAAAATTTTGCAAACATATTCAATTTCCAACCGACTATGAAAAGCATCTAAAGGCAAAGATAATTTTACAAACTCCCTTTCACAATAATATTATGCAGATCCTGCCAATTTTGCTCCGTTAAAAAAGGAATCCCATGAATGTCTCCCTTAAAGCAAGGAATGTAATCATTATCCAAAACATATAAATTAGATAAAAGCTGATTCCAAAAACAAACAAGAAGCAAAGACTCAAAATCTCTAGATTCTAGATATATTTTTTTTGCTCCCGTTGGTAAAAAAAGACTATTCGTAAATCCAGCCCCGGAAAAACCCATAAATGCCGAAGCCTGCGAGCATATTTGAACTTGCTCCTTGAAAGAATGTTTTTCTGGTTCAAAGATTTGGAAACCATGCTCTAAAGCAAAATTTTGTAATTTATCTTGATCTTTGGGCATTCTATAATGAGAATTACGCCTTAAAAAAAGCTTTTTATTACTATCAATTTTGGGCACTATCTTGTAATGTTCAAAAATTTTAGTAACCATTCGCTTAATTGGCAAAGGATTCAAACCCGCAGCCATCATTTCCGTTCCCCTTGGATGAAATGGAAACAATAAATGATCTACAATATGATAGGCTGTTTCTATTGTTACCGGAAACATGATCTTTAATAGTTTATTGTAAGAACGTAAGGGAACCTTGATAATTTCTCTATGATCCCCATTTAAGAGCTCAATAATTTCATAAAAATTCGAATGTAAATTATCTGGAAGCAAAAAAGGTATTTTCTTGTCAATGCCCAACTGATTGGCAATCATAATCTTAGGTGCCTGTTCGACCAAAAAATGCCAATAATTATTAAAGGCAGATAACAAAGGAATCCCATGCCGGTAGATGATATGCGGTTTGCAATAACGCTCAAGAATGGTAGCAGATGTTATTTTTTTATCAAATTGAATGATCCCACGCATTTCGTCTGGAAGTTTTGTATCATTAAGCTTGAAGATTTCGGGGATCAATATTTCTTTATTGGCAAAATGATAAATACCGGCATAATTCGGAAAATACGAAGCTTGTTTGATAATTTTTACGCCAAGAATATCAGGTTTAATTGCAATAGGCTTCAGATTTTGAAAATAATCCGAGAAATAATTAGAGTTGTTTTCTATCTTTTCAGCAATCATCTGATAATCAATAATTTTATCGGCTTTTCTATTTTCTAAATATCCTATTGCTAATTTATGCTTTTGATAAAATTTTTGTACAAATTTAACCGTGATAATTTTAACAAAAATTATCAAATTTCTCACAAATCTTGGTGCGATTCTTTTCAGGAAAAAATAGAGGAATTGCATCAGGTTTTTTATAAATTTCAGCATCGTTTTTCAAACATCAAAAATCAAGGCACAATCTTTTGTGGCAACTTTAAGTGGATTTCTACTAATAATTGTTCCAGCCTGAGTAGAATCTCTTAATGCCAGAATCGGCATTGATTTCACCGTAAAAGCTTCTTCTTTTATTTGTATTTTTGGAAATAAATTTCGCGAAGGAAAATAAAAAGCTCGACAAAAATTTAGAATTTGCTGGCTTGATTGATGAAAATTAATCACTGGATTCTGATAATCAACAGTTTTTTTCGCAAAATACGTGGCACCAGAATCATTTTGCGGAACTGCCTGTAAGGAAACATTATCTTTAATCATTTGAAGAAAATTTGTAACAATCACCTTACCCTTTTGTTCACACAAATCAAAAACCTGTACATTCACCATCTCTTTAATATCAAATTCTTCCTGTAAAATAATCGCGCCCGTATCAATTTGCTGATCTACAAAATGCAATGTTACGCCTAACAATTCCTCCCCTCTCAGCAATGCGTTAGTAACGGGTGCGCTTCCTCGATATTTAGGTAAATTACCATAATGTAAATTAACAATTTTATTGGTAAATTTTGCAATTAAATCTTGCTTGATGATCACTGAAAATTGTGCAAACAAGATATAATCAGGAGCAACATCGATCGCATAATTGGCAAAATCACGATAACAATCAATACAAAAAGATTTTATGCCTAAAATTTCCGCATGTTCTAGATTGCTTTTCCCCTTAATTTGAGTTTGTTCACTCGCAATAAACCCATAATGAATTTGCCATTCATCTCCTAAGAGTAAGCGCGCTGCTGAAAGAGAGGAATAGACAATATTGCCCTTACCACAGATCATAATTTTTTTCACGCAAAGATCCCAGATCTATTATAGAATTCTAAAGTAATATATCTAACAAAATAATTGCATAAACACCAAGCCATTTTATTTTTAATTCTGAAAATACTCTGCCAAAATTTTGCAAACATATTCAATTTCCAACCGACTATGAAAAGCATCTAAAGGCAAAGAGATTAGTTTTTTTGCGATCTCTTCCGCGCAAGGGAAAGATAATTCTGCATGTTCCTGCTGCATATAGGCTTGTGATTGATGAATCGGAATCGGATAATGAATATGGCATCCAACCCCCTGTTTTTTTAAATATTGAATGCAATGATCACGCAAATTTTCTGCAATAAGAATGGGAAAAACATGCCATACAACTTCTGTATTTTCTGGAGTTTTGGGTAAATTAATCGCATCGATCTTTTCCAAATGCGTAAAATAAATTTCTGCTAACTCACGCCGTTTTGCATTCCATTCATCAATAAACCCCAATTTAATATTCAATATTGCCGCTTGTAATGTATCCAGCCGTGAATTCACCCCTTGAATTTCATGATAATATTTCTGAGCAGAGCCATAATTTGCCAAGATTCTGATCCTATTCGCAAGCTCCTGATCCTGTGTAGTAACGCAACCAGCATCGCCTAACCCTCCCATATTTTTTGTGGGGTAGAAACTAAAAGCTGCCGCATCACCAAGCGAACCCACAAGGCGGTTTTGATAACGTGCGCCATGGGCTTGAGCCGCATCTTCAATTACATAAAGCTCATATTTTCTTGCAATCAGATTCACCGCATCCAGATCTGCTGGGATCCCATAAAGATGCACTGGAATAATCGCCTTGGTTTTATCCGTAATTTTTTCTTCAATTTGGGGAATATTTAACGAGTAATGCCCTGGCTCACAATCAACAAAAATCGATTTTGCTCCAATATTTTCTACTGCCAAAGAGGTGGCAATAAAGGAATTTGTAGGAACAATCACTTCATCACCTACACCAATATTCATCGCTTTTAAAATTAAACTTAAAGCATCCAACCCATTGCCGCAACCAATTGCATAGGCAACATCACAATAACGTGCAAAATTAGCTTCAAATGTTTTCACGGCCTTACCTTGAATAAAATCATTGGCCTGTAATGTCTCAGTAAAAGCCATTTCCAATTCTGTCTTCAATGCCTCATGGCATCTAGATAAAGCATTATAGGGTACATGCTGAATTTCTTTTTTATCTCCAAGCCATTTCTTAAAAATATCATAATCCCGAATATAATCATTTTCATCATATTCATCCGATGCCAATACAGATAAAACTGCATTTGCACTTAACTTTAATTCGCGCCAATAACCTGGAGGTACAAAAATTCCTTGAGACGCCTTACTCAAAGAAAAATCAAAACATCCTGCTTCCCCTTCAAAATGTAGCTCAACCTGTCCAGATAAACACATGATAAATTGATACAAGGCTTTATGTGCATGCTGCCCTCGTAGCGAAACTTCATTACCATTGCACAAATAATAATGCCTTGTAATATTAAAAAATACATGTTTAGAAGTTTCAACGAAGCCTAGATCACACCCCTGCGAACTGATAATCGGAACAGATACCATTGTTGGTATCTTCGGTTTTATTGGAAAAATCATTCTTAAACCACAAGATTGGCTAAATATTTGCCATAAAAACTGTTTTTCATTGTTTCTACATTCTTGTACAATTGTGCTTTCGAGATATTCCCCATCAAAAAGCTTGCTTCTTCTGGGCAACCTATTTTAAGCCCGGTATATTCTTCTGTTAAGCGCACAAGATTGGCTGCATCATTAAGCGAGTTAACAAGCCCTGCATCTAACCAAAAATCTCCACGCGAAAATTGGTAAAATCCCAATTGCCCTGCTTGCAAATAAAGCTGATTCAAATCCGTAATCTCTAATTCACCGCGTGGGCTAGGCTGTAATGTTTTTGCTTTGCTACACACTGTGCCATCGTAGAGATAAAGCCCTACCACAGCAAGGTTTGATTTCGGATTTTTTGGTTTCTCCTCCAAAGAAATAATTTTATTATGGTTTTGGTCAATTTCCATAACCCCAAATCTTTCTGGATCCTTCACTGGAAACCCAAAAATAGTAGCTCCTTGATTCGTTCGCATCGCATTTTGCACCCAATCGCCAAAATGCGAACGATAAAAAATATTATCACCCAGCACCATGCAAACAGGACTTCCGGCTAAAAATTCTTTTGCGAGCAAAAATGCCTCAGCAATACCATTAGGATTTGCTTGCACTGTATATTCAATAGTAATCCCTAAAAGAGCTCCATCCCCAATCGCACCTTGTAAAATAGGAATATCTTTTGGCGTACTAATAATCAAAATCTCTTTAATCCCTGCCAAAATCAGCGATGTCAGTGGATAATAAATTAACGGTTTATCATAAACTGGCAAAAGTTGCTTGCAAACAAAATCAGTAAGCGGGCGTAGCCTTGTTCCTGCTCCTCCTGCCAAAATAATACCTTTATACTGAGATTCTTGTTGATCCGCCATACCTAAACCCTATCACTTCCACCTAATCATTTATATTTTGGCGGAGAGAGAGGGATTTGAACCCTCGATGCCTTTACAGGCATAACGGTTTTCGAGACCGCCCCGTTCAACCACTCCGGCACCTCTCCATAAATTATTCTCAAAATAAAACTAGCTAACGTAAAAAGCAAGCAACAATCCAGTACACTTACTAGAATCACCTAAAAAGATTTATTTTTTGAGAATTACTGATAGATCCAAATATTTTATTATAAATTATCAACCTATTATTGTAACGAAGTTTTTAGAATCAACCATTCCTATTTTTTATTATTTTACAAAGTTGCTTTTTTCAACTTCATTTTGGCGTTTTGTGCTAATTTCTGCTTCGCAAACATATTATTAAACAAAAGCAACCCACAAGGCGTTACAATTAAAGTCAGCACCGTGGCAAACCCAAGTCCAAACACAATCGCGGCCGAAAGCTGTTGCCAAAAAGCTGTTGAAGGATCATCAATGGCATAGCCCCGATTGACAAAATCGATTTCCACCCTAACCACCAGCGGTACTAACCCCAGCATCGTTGTTGCTGTTGTCATCAAAACTGGGCGTAGCCTTTGCGCACAAGCCTGAATAATAGATTGCCTAACATTGCCGGCACTGCGTTTCATTAAATCATTAAAAGTATCAATCAAAACAATATTATTATTCACCACAATTCCCGCTAATGAAATAATTCCAATCCCCGACATAATAATCCCAAAGGGTTGGCGAATAATTAACAAACCTAGCATCACCCCAAGAGTCGACATAATCACCGCCGATAAAATAAGCACGCATTGATAAAAAGAATTAAATTGCGTCAATAAAATAAGTGCCATCACTGAAAGTGCCACCCCAAAAGCTTTGCTTAAAAATGCACTCGCTTCCGCTTGATCCTGATTCTCGCCACGATAAATTACTTTCACTGTTTTCGGCAAATCTAGTGTTGGTATCGCTTTTTGAATAATGCGTAATTGCTTACGCGCCAAAACCCCTTTTTCTAAATCTGACTTCACAAAGGATATCCGTTTTTGCTCTAAACGCCTGATTTGTGGGGTTTTCACAACAGCTTCACGCGTAACAAAATTACTCATAGGAATATCCCCTTCAGGGGTGTTAATTCTAATTTGATCTAATTGTTCAATCGAACGCAATTCAGTGGGCAAACGTAAGATAATATCAATTTCATCATTACTGTCATTAGGGCGATAAGAACTCACTTTAATACCATTGGTTACCATACGAATATAATTTCCAATCGTGTTAATGTTAATATTATATTTATAAGCTTCTTCGCGATTCACATTTAATTGCCATTCAATCCCTGGGGAACTTAAACTATTTTCCAAATCACGAATCCCGGGTAATTTTTCTAAATAACGATGCACAATATGAGTTGCTGTGATCAAATCTTCAAAACTACTACCGCTAAATTCAATATTAATCGGCTTGCCGGTAGGTGGCCCATTCTGTTGTTCTTGCGCCTCTACATAAATACCAGCAATATTTTGAATGCGCTGATTAATATCTTTGAGAATCTGTTGACTAACCCGCCGGGAACGCCAATTAACATATTCTAAATTTAAAACACCAATCACATCATCGGCTCGATTATTTGAGGAACCTAAATCGCCCGCATTGCTAGTAATGCTTTTAATTTCACCAGTTTCTTTTTGAAACTCCAGAATTTCTTGTTCAACTTGCCATACCAAATCATTACGTTCGGCAATGGAATAATTACCTGTTGCATGAATTAATAAAATGCCTCTTTCAGAATCGCCCTGTGGAAAAAATTCTACCCCTCGCCCCAAAGCCGCATACATAACCCAAGAGACCACCATGGCTAAAACCCCGTAACCAATAATACGCCCTGGTTTTTTTAACGCCCAATTTTCAAGAAGTGCAATATAGTTTTGAGTGAATTGACCCAATTTTTGTAGATCAACCAAACCTTCCTTACTATCCACAATTTTTTTATCCTTCAAAACAACACTTTCATTATCAATTCTTTCTTGTACCCACAGCCCAATCGTTTGATAACTTTTCACAGCACCATAAAGCATACCCAAAACTTGCCCAACAAAACCTAAAATTGGTGAAATCAAGCCAGAAATACCCGAAAATAGCGAAGATAAAACGATCCCACCCAAAAATGCAACCAGATAACGCAAAGTAATCCCGAAACAGCCGCCTAAGATCGGCATGAAAAACAATGCCATAATTAAAGAAGAAGTAAGAATAAAAATAACCGTAAGGGGAAGGTAACCCATAAATTCACCAACAATACCAGGCCAAAATAACAAAGGCATAAAAGCCGCCAAAGTTGTTCCCGTTGATGCGATAATTGGCCATGCCATTTTTTTTGACGCCAACCGAAAAGCCTCTACGACCTCGAAACCTTCTTCAATCTTTCTCTCAGCATATTCCACCACCACAATCGCGCCATCTACCAACAATCCCACCGACATAACCAAGCCAAACAAAACCACAAAATTCAAAGTAATTCCCATAATATGCAAAGCCATAATACCACTTAGAAATGATCCAGGAATTGAAATCCCCACCAGCAAAGAAGGGCGCAATCCTAACGTTGCCAAAATCACAATCATCACTAAAATTACCGCACTAATCACCGAATTTTGCAAACTAACCAATGAATTTTTAATATTTTTGGCTTCATCTTGTGTAATATCAATTTTAATTTCTGGCGACCAATTTTGAGTTATCTCAGTAACAATAGCGCGCGCATTTTCCGATGTTTGAATAATATTTTCTCCCGTACGTTTTACCACCGAAATTGTAAAAGCACTTTTCCCATTCAAACGTGAATAGGTGGTAACATCCTTTAATTTTCGTTTAATATCCGCAATATCCGAAAGCGTAACCACAGATTCTCCAACCGAAATAATTGGAAATTGATTAATATCTTCAAAATTTTCAATAAGTCCAGGAACTTTTACCGAAAATCTACCTGATTCACCTTCTAAATTACCAGCCGCCACCAATAAATTAGACGAATTTACTGCGGAAATAATTTGTGTCGGAGTAATTTTGTAGGATTGTAATTTCTCAGGGTTAATAATCAATTCAACCACTTCATCACGCTCGCCATCAATATCAGCACTTAAAACCTGTGGAATCGTTTCAATGGCTTCAGAAAGTATTTTCGTATGCGATAACAGCAATTTTTCATCAATATCACCAGATAATGAAATTTGCATCACCGGAAATAGGCTCACATTTACCTCTGAGATCGAAGGTTCATCCGCATCTACAGGCAATTCACCTTTTGCCCGATCCACTTCTTCACGAACATCTTGCAAAGCCTGATCAACATCAAAACCTGCGTCAAATTCCAACACAACATTCCCGCCACCCAAATAGCCTGTGGAACTTAATTCTTTAATGCCTTCAACACGCGCAACCGCTTTTTCGATGGGCTTAATTAACAATCTTTCAGCATCCAGCGGAGAAATCCCTTTCAGCGACGTAGAAACATAAATCACTGGAATCGCTACATCTGGTGCTGATTCTTTTGAAATATCGCGATAGGCAAGCCCTCCGGTATAAAGCAATAAAATCAGTAACATTACCACTGTACGCGAACGCTTTATTCCCAAATCAATAAGTGACATGTTTCTACCCCTAACCTTTTTCTTTATTGCTCTGCCTGCTCAGCAGCTTCTTTTTCTAATGTTTCTAGGCTTTTAACAGTTACCTTCTTTTTTTGAATTGATGTTTTTGGTAACACAGTTTGCTCCCCATCGCTAACGGCAATCACCTCTTCCCCAATAACCACAGCCTCTTGTCCAACAATAATTAACTGAACCTGTTCTGGCAAACCCGTTACCCAGATCCCCTCACCCGTATCTTCAATAATTTGAATCGGATGGAATAACGTAATATTATTTTCAACAGCACGTACACCAACATTGCCCTGGCTATCTAAGGTAAGCCAACCCGAAGAAATAAAATGCGCCTTTTGCGCTTTTTGCAACAACCGCAAAACTGCAGGAACACCATCACGAATTTGATAATCGCCATTGGGTAATATCGCTTCCACCTCAAACGAGCGCGTTCGATCATTTGCCGATGAGGAAATAAATTGTAATTTACCCTGATATATTTGATCCGCAACCACAATATCAACCTCACCCAAGCCCGATAATTTTTCTACTTCCTCTTGTGAAACATAGCCGATCACTTTAATCGGATCTAAATCAATCACAGTACCAATTTCTGTTCCTAAAGAAACCGTATCCCCGATCCCCAAAGGCAAAGATATTAACGTGCCTTCAAAGGGTGCACTAAAACGACTTTTTTCTAAATTATACTGCGCTTGTGCCAACGCCGCTTCCGCATGCGCAAAATTAGCTTGCACCTCTGTTGCCCGTACGCGCGATTGATAGCCTCCTTTGGCAAGCGTTGCTGCAGCATTATTTTCTAATCTCCTCTGATTATACGTTGCCTGTGCCTGTTTTAACTCTGCAATCCTAATTTTATTATCCAATAATAAAAAAACTTCATTCGCTTGCAAATCACTTCCTTTTGGCTTCGTAATTTCTGCTACTGTTCCAGTAGTTTGCGCAAGAATAACAACCCGATTATCTGCTTGAGTAATGCCGGAAATATTAATCACAGCCTGATAAGATTGCACCTGAATCCACTTCACTTGAACGCTACGTTTCTGAGTTAAATTGCTTTGTTCATCAAATAAATTTTCTTCAGTAACAGAACCGGAAAAAATCCAGAAAAATGTAAAAATTACCACCCAAAATGCCAAACGGGGTGAATCTGACAATCCTTGATACCAAACATAAAATTTGGTCTTATGAATTGGTTTCAACATAATATTTTGGATAAACAGAAATAATGATTTGATTATTTTTACAATAAAAGCAACGAGATAATCCAATATAAAAATAATATATGCAGGGATCCTTAAAATAGGGTAGAATATTTTTTTTACCCAGATAAATTTGGGTCGTGTTGCAGAGGTTTGTTTGGAAGTAGATGCAACCATTGGTTCTTCTACTTGTTTGTTTGATTGTTTTTTATCCTCCATATTCTTTTTACCTGCCATATCATCCCCCTATTTTTAAGAAATTCCTATAAAAATCTTCGACAAAAATTATCTTACTCTAACCATTTTACTCTAACCATTTCTAACCATGCGGGCAACTGCTTATCAGATCATGGTAAGGACAGTAAACGGTATTTTTAATTTTTACACAACATCTATTAGGATACCAAAACTTTGCCAACTAGAATTGATTGCGATAGATTGCGATCAATTTGGCTAACATATCCAATGCTTCCGTCCGAGGTCGCTGAAATGAATTCCGCCCAATAATTGAACCATTGCCCCCACCATCGCGAATATTTCTAACCTCCTCGTAAAGAGAATCAAGCCCCTTGGCTCCTCCACCTGAAAAAACAACGATTCTTCTACCGGCAAAAGAAGATTGAACAATATGTGCCACTCGTTCCGATAACCGGGTTAAAGGAATTGCATGCTTTTCATAAACTTCCTTCGCTTCTGCCTGTTCTAAATGCATTGTTGGCAATTTCACCTTAATAATGTGCGCTCCCAGCAAAGCAGCTTGATGAGCCGAATAGGCGGTAACATCTAGGGCTGTTTCACCATCTTTTGATAATTTACCTCCACGCGGATACGACCAAATCACAACCGCCAAACCATAAGATTTCGCCTCACATGCCAGCTCTTTAATTTCTTCCATCATCTCAAATTGTGATTCTGAACCTGGGTAAATCGTAAACCCGATTGCGCTAGCACCTATTCTTAAAGCATCTCGTACGGATGCTGTTACCGCTTGATCACGAATCGTTGCCCAACTATTAGATGAATTAATTTTCAAAATTGTTGGAATTTGCCCTGCAAAACTATCCGCGCCCGCTTCCAACGAACCTAAGGGTGCCGCATAGGCATTCAAGCCAGCATCAATCGCCAATTGATAATGATAATGGGGGTCATACCCTTCTACATTAGACGCAAATGAACGTGCCGGCCCATGTTCAAAACCCTGATCCACAGGCAAGATAACCATTTTTCCACTGCCACCTAATTTGCCTTGCATTAAGATCCGAGCAAGGTTTGTTTTCGTTCCAGCATTATCACTTTCATAAAAGCTAAGAATCTTTTTAACTGTCCGAGTCATCCTCATAATATCGCCTTTCCATTGACTCTTGAAAACTACTTTGTTACTCTTACCATCAACGATGTATAGATGCAACAAATCTATGCTCATTTTTTAGATCTAAAATTCAATAATAATCCTTACCTAATCGCTGAAACCTTTACAATGCCTAAAGAATCTATTTTCCCCAATTTACCCATTATCAAAGGTGTAAAAATGGCGAGCGTAGCAACCGGAATTAAATATAAAAATCGGAAAGATCTCGTATTATTTTCTTTAGACCCGAATAGCTATGTCGCCGGAACAACTACCAAATCTTCAATTCCAGGTGCACCCATTATTTGGTCAAAACCTATCTTAAAAGCCGGGCGAGCCGGCGCAATTATTGTTAATTCGGGCAATGCGAATGTTTTTACCGGCAAACATGGCGAAACCGCCACTAAGCAGATTGCGCAAACGATCGCTGAAACCTTAAATCTAAACAAGAACCAAATTCTGCAAGCATCCACAGGTGTGATTGGTGAATTTCTGCCTTATGAAAAAATAATTGCGAAAATACCTGATTTATCTAAGGATTTACAAGAAGATGGTTGGCACGATGCCGCTACTGCCATTATGACCACAGATACTTACCCAAAAGCCACAACTGCAACTACAAAAATTTTAGGCAAACCCATTCATATTGTGGGTATTGCCAAAGGTTCGGGCATGATTGCCCCTAATATGGCAACCATGTTGGGTTTTATTTTTACCGATGCGGTTATGGCCCCTCACCTTCTAAACAAAATGACTCGAAAATTAGTCAAGGAAACTTTTAATGCGATTACTATCGATAATGATAGCTCTACAAGTGATATCGTTATTGTTGTTGCCACCGGGCATGCGCAAAATGCACTTACCGATGATGATGAAGCTTTGCAAGATTTCGAAATAGCCTTGCAAACAGTCATGCTCACATTAGCTTGTGATATTGTGCGTGATGGCGAGGGGGCAAAAAAATTAATCACCATTACTGTTAAAGGCGCGAAGGATAATGAATCTGCTCGCAATATTGGGCGTTCCATTGCAAATTCTCCTTTGGTGAAAACCGCAATTGCCGGCGAAGATGCAAATTGGGGGCGAATCATCATGGCAATCGGTAAGTCTGGCGAACCCGCTCTACCCGAAACATTATCCTTAGCCATTGGAGATGAAGCAATTGTAAGCAAGGGAGAAAAACTTGAAAATTATTGTGAAGCTAACGCAACCCAACATCTAAAAGGAAATACAATTAATATTACGGTGGATATTGGCTTAGCGCAAGGCGAGGGCAAGATCTTTACGTGTGATCTCACCGAAGATTATATCAAAATAAATGCAAATTATCGTAGCTAATTCCGGAAACCATGAGAAATCACCCTTGCAGGCAAGCAGAAATTGCTACCACCACGAATCGAATTCAACTAGTTGTTGCTGTGGCTTTAATCGACACTGATGGTCGTGTTTTGATTACGCAACGCCGTGAAGACAAAGAATTTCCAGGATTTTGGGAATTCCCAGGTGGTAAAATCGAAGCCAATGAAACCCCTGAAACTGCCTTATTGCGCGAATTAAAAGAAGAGTTAAATATTAAAACAAGCCTAGGTTGCTTGACTCCGCTTAGTTTTTCTAGTCATTCTTATCCTGATTTTCATCTATTAATGCCCTTCTATATTTGCCGAATATGGCAAGGGCAAATCCATAATATCGCCCAAGGTTCTGAGGGACAAAACATGAAATGGGCATTTGCAAACAAACTTCACAAATATAATCTATTGCCTGCCGATAAACCTTTGATTGCCATTTTGCAAAGTTGGTTATAATAACCTAAAGTTACTTGGCCGCAATTTCTTTGCATAAATCTATGATTGCTTTTTTTATATCAGGATTTGAAATAGAATCTAAATAATGCGAAGCATCAGATTTTCCTTTTTGCATCAGATAATATTCTAATTTTTTCCCTTGAAAAACCAGTAAAGCCGTTGGTATCGAAATATTTAACCCTTCAAAAATTTGACAAAATCGTTTCATGCTAATATTACAAGTACCTTTTTCATATTTTTGCACTTGTTGGTAAGCAACACCTAAAATATCGGCAAGATTACGCTGAGTTAAATTACGAGATCTGCGACAATATTTAATATAATTACCAACATGTACATTGATATTATCCGCACTAACCTCTTCGATACGATCATACGGCAACACATAAACTACGTTTTTACTGTTTTGCATTATCACTCCTTAATCTTATTGTAAAATTATGAACCACAATAAAATCTGAATATAACGCACAAATGTACTAATTGCAACTTATAATCTTATTTGTATAAGATTATTTCTCTTATAACTTGCAATTGTAATGGGTTCAAGCAATAATATTAAGCAAAGATCCACGACCCCGATAATTTTGTTCTAGTGAAGCATAAGTATTTTTTTGTAATAAATCAGTTAAACGAGAAAAAGCTGCATTTAAATCGAGAGGATCATTGCGAAAAGCCACCCCTCGTCTTTCCTCAATAAAATTGAATAAAGACTGCTTATGCTCGGTTACCGTAGCCTTACGCTGTGTTTGTACCGTTTTTTCGGGACGTGTGGTAAAAAGATTTTTAATATCATAAACCATATGCCTAAACTCCTACATAAATCATATCTAAAAAACCAACTTCTTTATTTCCATATTGAAAGAAACTTTATTTCTTGAAAATTTTTCAACCAACTTTAACCAACAATTATTGATAAAATTTTATTTGGAAATAATCTCTCATATTCCCGCAATTTTTGTGCCATTTTAAAAATAAACAACAAAGCCAAGCTATAAAACAACTTTTTTAGAGTGAAAAATCACATTACCCTGCTTGTACTCTAAAATAAAACGATATTTTTAGCAAGAAGTAAAATAATAATTTACGTCTCATTCTTTTTTACGTATCATAAAGTTTATTGGAAATTTGATAATAATTTTATTAAAATCACTCTTTATCATTAAAATCTGTTTGGAAAAAAATTATTCCTTTGAACATAACACTAAAACCTATCACGCAAAGTGAACCTGATGAAGTCACCATTCTCTTAATTTCTGGGTTTTCTTTGTTGTCATTTGCATCGCTTGTAGAGCCTTTGCGTATGGCGAATTACATCACCAAACAAAGTTTGTATAATTACAAACTCGTATCCGTTGATGGCACCCCTGTGCTCACATCTGCTGGATTGAAAATGGAAGTTGATTTGAGTTTAGATAAACTCACCAAAATTGATAATTTATTTGTTTGTAGCGGACTCAATGCTCATTTGCTTGAAGATAAATCTGTATTCCGTTTTTTGCAAAGAATTAGTCGTGATAACACTTACATCGGTGCTGTGTGCACAGCTACCCATATTTTGGCACGTGCGGGCGTATTAAATGGTTATCGTTGCACAACCCATTGGGAAAATTTGGATGCTTTGCGTGAAAATTACCCTAATTTAAATATTTCAACATCACTATTTGAACAAGACCGTAACCGCATTACTTGTTGCGGTTCCACCGCAGCGTTAGAGATGATGTTGCAAATTATTACCGGCAAACATGGTAAAAATATTGGCAATCAAATTTGCGAACAATTTGTTTATGAAACCCCGCGCAATCCAACCGAAAATAACATTTTGCCCCTACGCATCCGTTTGCAAGTGAAACACCCTAAATTAATCAAAGCAATCAGTATCATGGAAGAAAATTCTGAAAAAATTATTTCGCGCCAAGATATTGCCTCCCTTATTGGAATTTCTTGCCGTCAGTTAGAACGATTATTCTACCAGCATATTGGCACTAGCCCAAGGCGTTATTACTTAAAACTACGCCTCAGTAAAGCCAGACGCCTACTGGATCAAACCAATCTTTCCGTCGCTGAGATTGCTTTTGCCAGCGGATTTAACACAGCTTCACATTTTTCACGTTGCTTTCGTTCAGTTTATGGCTTTACACCAAACACTAATCGTAATAATAAAGTATAGGTTTTAATTTTTGTGGAAATTAAAAAACATATTCAATAGGAGCTCCAAATGTCAGATTCTTTTTTCTTCACACTTAATGGCAAGAAAACTCAGGCCGATTCAGATGAAACAATTTGGCAGATTGCAAATCGTGTCGGAGTTGAAATTCCGCATTTATGCCATCTTGCAAAAGCTGATTATCGTTCCGACGGCAATTGTCGTGCCTGCATGGTGGAAATTGAAGGCGAACGTGTCTTAGCAGCTTCGTGTATTCGCAAACCCAATGAAAATATGGTGGTTAATACGGCCTCGAAGCGCGCCGAAAAATCACGCAATATGGTATTTGAATTGCTATTATCCGATCAACCAAAACGTGATCAAGCCCATAATCAAGACGCTCCTATTTGGCAATGGGCAGATAAATTAGCTCTGGAAACCCCTCGTTTTTCTGCAAAAACAACCCCTGCATGCGATCTATCACATCCCGCCATGGCGGTAAATTTGGATGCTTGTATCAATTGTACCTTATGTATCCGTGCTTGCCGTGAAGTTCAAGTTAATGATGTAATTGGCATGGGTGGGCGCGGGAAAAATGCTCAAATTATTTTTGATTTTAAGGATCCCATGGGTGATTCTACTTGCGTTGCTTGTGGCGAATGCGTCCAAGCTTGCCCAACAGGTGCGTTAATGCCAAAAACTATGGTAACTGAGGCTCAAATTTATCAAGGGAAAGCCGAAAAAATTGTCAATAGTCTTTGCCCTTATTGTGGTGTGGGTTGCCAAACTGAGATTCATGTCAGCAATAATAAAATTATCAAAGTAGATGGTCGCGAAGGTCCTTCCAATCGCAATCGCTTATGCGTTAAAGGTCGTTTTGGGCTCGATTATACGCATCACGGGCATCGTTTAACGAAACCCTTGATTCGAAAAGAAGGCGTTGCCAAAAAATGGGATGATCAAATAGATCCTGCTAATCCTTTCACGCATTTTCGCGAGGCGGAATGGAACGAAGCCCTAGAATTTGCTGGCAAAGGGTTTCTGGATATTCTTGCCACGAAAGGAGAAACCGCGCTTTCTGGTTTTGGTTCCGCAAAGGGCTCTAATGAAGAAGCTTATTTGTTTCAAAAATTAATTCGTACCGGATTTAAAACCAATAATGTTGATCATTGTACCCGACTATGCCATGCCTCTTCGGTAGCAGCGTTAATGGAAAGTATCGGCTCAGGTGCGGTAACCGCACCTTTTACTGCTGCCAAAGATAGCGATTGTATTATTGTTATTGGTGCGCGCCCTACCGAAAATCATCCAGTGGCTGCAACTTTTTTGAAAAATGCAGCTCAACAAGGAAAAACACTAATTATTCTTGATCCTCGCGGTCAAGGATTGGTACGTCATGCTTGGAAACATTTGCAATTTAAGGCTGGCAATGATGTGGCTTTACTCAATGCTATGATCTATACAATTATCGAAGAAAATCTGGTTAATCACGATTATGTTCAAAAAATGTGTGATGATTATGAATTGGTAAAAACCAATATTATCAATTTTTCTCCAGAAAAAATGGCACCTATTTGTGGCATTGCCGCCGAAGAAATCCGCATAGTGGCGCGTAAATTTGCGAATTGCAATCGCGGAATTATTTTTTGGGGAATGGGCGTATCACAACATGTTCATGGCACCGATAATAACCGCTCGCTCATTACTTTGGCAGCAATTACCGGAAATATCGGACGTGAAGGAACTGGCTTGCATCCCCTAAGAGGACAAAATAATGTCCAAGGCGCATCCGATGCTGGGCTGATTCCTATGCTATATCCTGATTATCAATCCGTTGAAGATTCTAACGTTCGGGAAAAATTTGAAGCGGCTTGGCAAACAATCTTAAACCCAAAACGTGGTTTAACCGTTGTCGAAATTATTCATGCGATCTTAAACAATGAAATTGATGGTATGTATATTATGGGTGAGAATCCAGCAATGTCGGATCCCGATACGCGCCATGCGCGTCAGGCCCTTGCCAGTTTAAAACATTTGGTGGTACAAGAAATTTTCTTAACTGAGACGGCTTATCATGCAGATATCATTTTACCAGCCAGCGCATTTGCTGAAAAAATCGGAAGCTTCACCAATACCAACCGCCAAGTTCAATTGGCGCGCCCCGCTGTGGAAATGCCCGCAGGCGTTCAGCAAGATTGGTGGATTATTCAACAAATTGGCAAAGCGATCGGTTTGGATTGGAATTATCAAAATGTAGGTGAAATTTATGAAGAAATGCGCTCGGTGATGCCTTCCATTGGTGGCATTAGCTGGGAACGATTAAACCGCGAAGATGTTGTTACCTATCCTTGCCTGGATGCTGAGGATCCCGGACAACCCATTATTTTTAGTAACGGGTTCCCCACCAAAACCGGAAAAATGAAATTGGTCCCCACCAATATCATCCCCCCCGATGAAATTCCCGATGCTGAATACCCCTTTATCTTAACCACAGGACGCTTATTAGAACATTGGCATACAGGGGCGATGACTCGTCGTTCGAATGTATTAGATCATCTTGAACCCGAAGCGGTTGCAGTACTGCACCCAAAAACCCTTGCAAATTTACAAATCGATGCTGGTGCCAGAATAAAAATCAGTACCAGACGTGGAACCTTAGAATTAGGCACACGCGCAGATCGAGATATCGCCAATGATATGGTATTTATTCCTTTTTGCTATGCGGAAAGCCCAGCAAATATACTGACCAACCCTAAACTAGATCCTTTTGGTAAAATTCCAGAATTTAAGTTCTGTGCGGCAAATATTACCTCAGTAAAATAATGCCCTTTCTTTTACGCTTCAGCGTATCGCTGGCAAATATCGATACGCTGATACCCTTATTCGCATCAAAATTTCCTGATTATAGCATGTTTTATGGGGCGAACCATCTTATTCATTATCAGGCTTTTTGCGTGGAAAAACCTGATTATCGCTGGGTAGAAGCTTTGTATGAGCTCGCCTTGGTAATCGATCAAGATCCGACAAAAAATATTGATAAAAAACCTTTTTTGTATCACATTGCTCCCCTACCAGAGAAAGATTGGCTCCAAGAAAATATTAAAGGTATGAAACCCTTCAAGGTAAGCGATTTTTTAATTGTACCGGGAGGTGGGCAAATGAAAATCAGCCCCTATGCACAAGGGCAGAAAATTATCAAAATTTCAGGCTCACTAGCGTTTGGCACCGGAAGCCATGCCACAACCCAATTATGCCTAAAATATCTCATCCAATTGGCAAAAAAAAACGCCCCCACTTCATCGCGAATTTCCAACAAAAAACATCACCAGCAAAGGCTCCCCTGCAAAAATCAGACGATTCGTAGAATTCTTGATTTAGGTACCGGAACCGGTATTTTAGCCATTGCTGCTGCTTTATTATTTAAAAATGCAAATATTATTGGCACGGATATTTCCCATGATGCCATTCGCATTGCCCAAAATAATGTGGCTGTGAATAGGCTACTGCCCCGAAAATTTCACTTTTTCCACACAAAGCGTGCGAACATTATCATCGGCAAAAAATATGATTTAATCATTGCCAATATTCTCGTTACCCCGTTAATTGGTTTGGAAAAACAAATCAGCCAAATTATGCCTCAGGGTGGCTGGCTGATTCTTTCTGGATTGTTAGATTTTCAAGCCGCATCCCTAAACGCTGTTTACCGCAATCATTTTACGCTACAACGAAAATATTATCAAGGTGAATGGGTTGCCATGCTGTATCAAAGAAAGTGAATTTATGGATAAAATTACAAATATTATCAGAAGCATTGCCAGTGCAAGGCATGATTTGCGCTATGATGATTGGCAAGAAACCCTAAAAAATATTGATATTACTCCTAATGCCACCCATCAAAAACTTTACGATGATGCCATGGCGCATTATCAATCCGGGGAAAATATCACCAACAAGCTTGAAAAAAATCTCATTCAGGAGAAATATAAAAAGCGTATTCACAATTTACAAAATTGGATGCGTGAGAACCAATTACAGTTTTTTTTACTCCCACGCTCGGATCGTTATCAAAATGAATTTCTTCCTGCTTGTAGCCAAAGAATTCAATGGTTGACTGGTTTTTCCGGCAGTCATGGTTTTCTTATTTTAGGCTTAAATCAATGTCTCCTGATTAGCGATTCTCGCTATACAATTCAGATGGAACAACAAACCCCCGATAATGTAACGTGCTATACAAATACAAAGAATATGTCAGGAGAGAGGGTTAAGACTCTGTTAACGCAAAATATTCAGCCCGGTGATAAAATTGGTTTTCCGCAATGGCAAATGCCGATCCAATATTATCAGTTTTTTTCTCAGATTATTACCCAAAAGCAGGCAACCCTAGAAGGGTTTCTGCAAAACCCAATAGATTTATTTTGGCAAACTCATCGCGATAAACCGCTTGCTTTGGTAAGTGTTTTTCCCAAACAATATTGCGATGCTACTCTTGCTCATAAAATTTCTCAAATTCGTGCTCTTTTTATCACAACATTAAATACCCTAGATCATGGTGCCATTTTTATCAATGATTTAAATTTTATTGCTTGGTTGCTTAATCTACGTGGTGGTGATATTCCTTACACACCGGTAAGTTTGTGTTTTTTAATGGTGACAGAAAAGAATATTTTTCTGTGGATTGATCAATATAAATTACCCCCCAATGTGCTGCAATATTGCGTTGAGCATCATATCCATATTTATGATTTTAAAAATTTAAATGAAACATTAGCACGCTTTAAAGGCAATATCTGCTGGTTAGACCCGAAAACAACCCCGATTCAGATTCAAACTTTATTAAAAAATGCACATTGCAATGTACATTATGCCCCTTTACCCATGCAAGAAAATCGGGCCATAAAAACCGAGGCTCAAATCAAACATATCCAAAATGCCCATATTATCGATGGGGTGGCGATGGTGCGATTCTTATCTTGGTTTGCTAACCAAGAAACAGCTAGTGAATGCAAGATTGTTGAAAAACTGGAAAGCTATCGCGCCTTAAATAAAGATTATCGCGGCGCCAGTTTTGCAACAATTGCCGCTTTTAATGCCAATGGTGCCATTATTCATTACCAACCCAATATCCAAACTCAATTGCAATGTTACGCGAAAATTAATTCAAAAATTAGCCCAAAAAATAACTTGGAAATTGGTGGAAACAATCTATTATTATTGGATTCTGGTGGGCAATATCTTCAAGGCACAACCGACATTACCCGCACAATTGCTTTTCACCAAATAGATAATCTTGCCATCAAACATGATTATAGTTTGGTGTTAAAATGCCATATTAACCTTGCTATGTTGCGTTTTCCCAAAGGCACCACAGGGGCACAATGCGATGCTATTTGCCGAAATCCCTTGTGGCAAGAAGGCAAAAATTATAGCCATGGTACGGGGCACGGTGTGGGTATGTATTTGGGCGTTCATGAAGGACCCTATAATATTTCTCCTAATAGCCATACCCCTTTTCGTGCTGGAATTTTACTTTCCAATGAACCGGGTATCTACCACCCTGGTCAATATGGTATTCGTATTGAAAATTTAATGGTTAGCAAAGCAATAGAAACTGAAACCGCATCTGAAAAGGATTGGTTAATATTTGAAACCCTCACCTTATGCCCAATGGATTGCCGTTTGATCATTCCAGAATTATTAGATCCTACCCAGATTCAATGGCTCAATGCTTATCATCAAAAAGTTCGTACACAATTATTACCCGCCTTAACGGCTCCAAATGATGCACCCGTACGCGAGTGGCTCTTGCAAGCCACGCAAGCTTTATAAAACCAGCAATCTTTTAAGAATCGATTGCAAGCATCCGATTAAACGCGCTTGTAACCGCTTGCAAAGACGCCGTAACAATATTAGGGTTAACACCCACACCAAAGCAACAATCACCCTTTTCATAGTTTAATTCAATATAAGTTGCCGATGTTGCATCCGAGCCCGACCCCATAGCATGTTGATGATAATTATTAATAGAATATTGCTTTTGATAATGCTGATTAAGAATTTTCAAATACGCATCGATCGGACCGTTCCCCTTGCCCTCAAAAAGGTTTTTCTTACCATCAATTTCTAATCTTGCACTTAAAACCCGCATCTTGGTTTCGGTTTCACTAGATTCATCATTTTGAGATTTATGATCGATAAACCGAATTGGGTTTTCGGCCTGTAAATAAATTTTTGCAAATAAATCCCAAATATCCGTACTCCTTAGTTCTTTCCCGCTAATATCGGCAATTTCTTGAATCGCACGGCTAAATTCAATTTGTAACGGACGTGGCAATTCTAACCCATAATCAGTTTCCATAATATAGGCAACTCCACCCTTGCCCGATTGACTGTTAATTCGAATCACAGCCTCGTAATTGCGCCCCAAATCTTCAGGATCAATCGGCAAATAAGGCACCCGCCATAAAGGATTATTGCTTGCCCGCATCGCTGTAATTCCTTTTTTGATTGCATCTTGATGCGACCCAGAAAAAGCCGTAAATACCAAATCACCAACATAGGGATGGCGCGGATGTATCGGCAATTGCGTACAATATTCCGCAGTTTGGCGAATGGCATTAATATTATGCAAATCAAGATTGGGGTTAACTCCTTGCGTATGTAAATTCAATGCCAAAGTTACCAAATCAACATTACCCGTACGCTCACCATTGCCAAATAATGTACCTTCAACCCTTTCAGCCCCTGCCATTAAACCAAGTTCAGTGGCGGCGATGGCTGAACCCCGATCATTATGTGGGTGCAAACTAATGAGCACCGCATCACGGTTTCGTAAATTTTGACAAAAATATTCAATTTGATCCGCATGAATATTCGGTACCGACATCTCAACTGTCGCTGGCAAATTCAGAATCATTTTCCGCTTAGGCGTTGGCTTCAATACCCCCATTACCGCGGTGCAAATCTCCAATGCAAAATCTAATTCCGTATCGGAAAAACTCTCTGGTGAATATTGATAAATAATATTTGTTTGCTTCTGAGCTTCATCAAGCCTGCGAATCTCCATAGCCCCATCGACAGCAATTTTTTTAATCCCGACTTTATTTTCCGTAAAAACAACTTCACGCTGCAGAGGGTTTGTTGAATTGTAAAAATGTAGAATTACATTTTTACTACCAGCAATCGCAGCAAATGTCCGCTCGATCAAAACTTTGCGCGCTTGCGTAAGCACCTGAATATAAACATCATCAGGGATTAAATTCTCTTCAATCAATTTACGCGTAAAATCATAATCCGTTTGCGAGGCGGCAGGAAAGCCAATTTCAATTTCCTTAAACCCGATTTGTACCAGCATTTTGAAAAGGCGCAATTTTTTATCCAAGCCCATCGGTTCAATTAAAGCTTGATTGCCATCACGCAAATCTACTGAGCACCAGCTTGGGGCAATTTCTATATGCTTATCGGGCCAACTTCTTTGTGGAAAATCAATTTTTGGAAACGCTTTGTATTTTTCTGGTATTTGTTTCATAATTTTATTTTGTTCCATGCTAAAATTATACGCTAAAATCATCTGCTAAAACCATTGTCGCATTGTAGTTTTAACCATAAAATCTGTAAAGATTATTTTGAAAAAAATTCGTTTATTTTCTTGCGATAAAATATTTTTTCCTATAATCTCTGGACGTTTATTAAATTTATTTTAAAATATTCAAATTATGAAAAAAAAACCTCAAAAAATTAACAAGCAAAAAAAGCCTGCGATAAAAATTACACAAGCAGAAAAACAGAAAAAATCTGAGCAACTGCAAACCCCAACAAAAAAATCTAAACTCAAAAAAATCAATCCTTCAAAAACCAGCCTTAAAAAAATCAGTTCCTTAAAAACCAATCCCAGCCTTGGAATTCATCCCAGCCTTGGCGTGCTTTGTGCCCTTGGGGTTGCGCTCTCACTCGGAATTTCTCCCAGCTTAACCAAAAAAGCCTACACCGATGGCGCGAGTTTTTTATTTGTTATTTTCTGTCGGGGTCTTTTTCCTATATTTTGCTTGTTTATTTTTACTCAAATTATCAAAAAACCCCTCAATATTGATAAAATTCCGCTTAAAGCCATTATCATGATCTGTTTAGCGATACCAACAACGGCAATTGCTTATCTAAGTTCTATTATTTTTATTTCACCGAATTTTGCCGTAGTTATCCTTTATTTATTCCCGATTATGGCACTAGTCATTGTGGCAATTCAAAACCAAAAAATTCCTACCTTTTTCACATTATTAGCCTATTTTTGTGCCTTAGGCTCATTGGTGTTAGTTATTGGTCCTGCATTTGGAAATATTGATTTTAGGGGCGTTATATTAGCGTTCATCGCAGCAATTGGCTCAACAGGTTTACTTTTTGTTGGTCATGTTGCCGGCGCAAAAGTGAAAGCATATTCTTTGGTTTTTATTGGCTCGGTAGCTCTTAGCGTAATTGCCGGGATCTCAATGCTTTTATTCGATCTTTTTATCCCTCCACAAACTTATATCGGATGGCAATATCTTTCTTTTTCAATTGCACTTTATATGATTGGTTATCTGCTTATTGTACTATCAACAAGCTATTTGCGCCCTGATCTTGCCAGTCTAGTTATGAATATTGAACCTTTAGTTGGTGTGATTACGGTTTACTTCGTTCTAGGCGATGCCTTATCTTGGTGGCAGTTTTTTGGTGTGATTACTTTAATCATTGCCATCTCTGTAGGCGGAATATTGGCTCATCGTGAATCTTTAGAACCTGAAGATCTCATTATCTTAGAACATTCGTAATTTTATGTGTTTTTTTCAGTGGCAGATTTTTCTTCTTGCTGCATAATATTGGTAAGAGGATGTTGTTCAATAACAAATTTTTTTACCTTTTCATCCAGAATATGGGTATAAATTTGCGTTGTGGCAATATCGGCATGCCCAAGCATTTTCTGCACGCTTAAAAGTCCGGCTCCATTATTTAACAAATGGCTGGCAAAAGCATGGCGAAGCGTATGCGGACTTAATTTTTCGGGCATAATCCCCGCAAAAGATGCCAATT
The DNA here is from genome assembly GCA_965206365.1 of Alphaproteobacteria bacterium. GTDB lineage: Bacteria > Pseudomonadota > Alphaproteobacteria > JABAAW01 > JAHZMA01 > CBDBJL01. The sequence goes on along the minus strand of CBDBJL010000019.1, from coordinate 76,455 downwards.
CTTTTAAAATTTGCCCAAAGCGTTGGCGCGTTAAATGTCCCTTGCCTCCTATTGAAGGGAAAAGGTAATTTTTATCATTTTTACCTTGTTGTGATTTCGGTAAAAATGAATTTCGTATTTGTAAATATTGTTTTAATGCCCGCAATGCCATCTTTGATAAGGGGATCACGCGTTCCTTATTGCCCTTACCACGCACCCGTACCACCCGAGAATTAACGATAATTGCAGCCATTGGCAAGCTCACCAATTCTGATACTCGAAGCCCACACCCATAAAGAATCTCTAACAGGCAAGTAAGTCGAATTTTTTCTTCCAATTTTGGGATTTTCCCAATCGCATCGAATAATTGCGTCACTTCATCTTGAGTTAATAATTTAGGCAATTTACGGGCTACCTTTCCCGTTGCCAGTAGTTTTGCTGGATTATCCTCACGCAACTCTTCCAAAAGCATAAATTTATAAATCTGTTTCAAAGCTGAATTTTTTCGTGCTAGACTCGAAGCTTTAATCCCTTGCTCTTGTAAAACCTTCCCAAAATTAATCAAATCACCATAGTTTGCCGTATAAAAATTTTTATCGATTCTCGTTAAATATTGTTGATGATCACTTAAATCGCGCCCATAAGCTTCAATTGTTTTCGATGCAACCCCCCGTTCTACTAACATCATCTCCAAAAATTGCTCTAAAACGGTCTCATTATTTAAATTTGCATTTTCTTGCATTTTTAAAAATTTCCCAAATCATTCTTGCTCATAATCGTTGCTCTAAATTTAAAGAAATCTTTTCTATTCTGCGTTCCATTTTTGCGATAGGATCCTTAACCGCACCCAAATAAATTAAAAAAATTAAAAAAATTCCAATTCCTACCAGAACCAAATAAACAGTCCCTGCTTGATTTTGTTTCCGCCGTCTTGCCATAAACAATGCCCTTAAAATTCAATGTTACAATAAAAAATATACCCTTATTTTACTTTTCTAAATAATTTCCAGAAAACAACCCCTAAAGAACAATTTTTAACGTCAATTTTCGAGAAAAATGTTTTCCCACGAAACCTCTAAAAGTTGTTGCGAGGAAGCTATTTTTAGGTTATAAAAAACATGCATGTATTCATGAATTTTGCACCCATCACTCTTTGATATGTTTTAGATTTGGAAACCAGCTCTAATATCAGATGAATTTTATACCGCTTTATTGAAGTGGCATAGATTTTTGTTCATTACGTTATGATTACATAATTGATATTTTTTTTCAAGGTTTATAAAGGCCACCCCCGATGTTATCACATTTGTTAGGTTTTCTCTCATCCGATATGGCGATTGATTTAGGAACGGCAAACACGCTTGTCTATGTTAAAGGACGAGGAATTGTTCTTAACGAACCTTCCGTTGTCGCAATTACCGTAGATGATCGCGGACGGAAGACAGTTTTGGCTGTTGGTGAAGAAGCAAAATTAATGCTTGGGCGCACCCCCGGCTCAATCCAAGCCATTCGCCCCTTACGCGATGGTGTAATTGCTGATTTTCATGTTGCCGAAGAAATGATTAAACATTTTATTCGCAAAGTTCATAATCGTAGCAGTTTTTCTGCACCCGAAGTTATTGTTTGCGTACCTTCTGGTTCTACCGCTGTTGAAAGGCGTGCGATTCAGGAATCTGCTGAATCGGCAGGGGCTCGTAGGGTTTACCTAATTGAAGAGCCGATGGCAGCAGCTATTGGTGCCAGATTACCGATTCACGAACCAACCGGTTCTATGGTTGTGGATATTGGTGGTGGCACCACCGAAGTTGCAGTACTTTCTTTAGGCGGGATTGTGTATGCTCGTTCTGTGCGTGTGGGTGGGGATAAAATGGACGAAGCCATTATTAACTATGTTCGCCGTACCCATAATTTACTTGTTGGCGAGAGTTCTGCTGAACGCATAAAAAAAACAATCGGTACCGCTCGGTTAATGCAAGGTGATAAAGAAGAAACAATGGAAATTAAGGGTCGCGATTTAATGAATGGCGTTCCCAAAGAGATTGTGATCACCTCATCACAAATTGTTGAGGCTCTCGCTGAACCTGTCGGCTCAATCATCGATGCCGTTAAGGTTGCCTTGGAACATACTGATCCTGAGCTAGCCGCAGATATTGTTGACAAAGGAATTGTACTCACCGGTGGCGGGGGTATGCTCCATAATTTTGATAAGGTTTTACGTGATACTGTTGGCTTACCAGTTTCGATTGCTGAAGATGCTTTGGCTTGTGTTGTTTTAGGAACTGGACGTTGCCTGGAAGAAATGAAAGTTTTGCGAACATTATTAATTGATGAAATTTAAACTTTTTTTTAAGAAAATAAATAATGGGCAATAAATAATGGCACGGCGTTCCCGTCATGGTTTTTCAACACAATCTCATTCCCAAAAAACAATTTTAATTGTTCTAACAATCATTGCGTTACTACTTCTTACGAGTGGACAAATTTATAAAAACCTCTATAACGGTCTGCAAAATGCGAGTTTAGCGATAACCTCTCCGCTCATTGGTTTTGTTACCCAACCTTTTATTTTTTTTAGCAATCTTCATGAGAGTATTCGTAACTTTAATAGTATCAATACCGAACTACAAGCCCTGAAGCTAGAATTACGTCAATCTAGCTATTGGGAAAGCTATGCCAAAGCCGCCATTGCCGAAAATAATTTACTCCGCAAGCGATGGCATCTTCCTGATGATTTTCCTGAATTGCCGGGCAGTTTTGTTGTTGCCCGCATTATCGCTGATTTATCTGGAACTTTCATTGATAGTTTATTGATTAATTCAGGGGAAAAAAATTCTATTACAATCAATGATATTGCCTTAGATAATGGTGTCTTGGTTGGCAGAGTTATTCATACGAATAAACATTATTCACGAATTTTACTCCTTACTGATATTAATAGTCGGATTCCTGTTATTATCGGCCCCGACCAAGCACGTGCTATTATGGGCGGCAATAATTCTAGTTTCCCTGATATTTTATTTCCAACCATCGCTACGCTGATCACCCAAGGTATGGAAGTGAAAACATCAGGCCATGGTGGGGTTTTTCCACCTGGCATTCCCATTGGCACGATTATTTTTAGTGATGATAACGCTATCAAAGTCAATCCAACCTCTTATTCTAATCAGTTAAAATATTTGGATATTCTTAGCTTTCATGCCAGAATTACCCCTAAGGATACTGTTCATGAAATTACCGATATTTATGAAAATGCAGCCCAATAATCATGGCACAATATAATTCTCCCAGCGATGAAAAATGGCGAATATACCTTCTCAAAAGCCTCTTACCCTGGCTTAGCTGCTCTGTATTATTACTGCTAAGCTTCTCTCTGCCTTGGATTACCTCGCTAGAAGGCATGTCGATATTATTGCCATTTTTAGGGATTTATTATTGGTCTGTAAATGGATACCCTTATTTTCACCCAATTATGCCATTATTTCTAGGTTTCTGGTTAGACCTTATTTTATTTCATTATATCGGCTTATACGCTATGCTTTTTATTCTTTGTTATATTATTTGTAATGGAATTCGACGCAGATTATGGGTAAATTCCTTACTCATAATCTTAGCAGGCTTTGTTGCTTTCGCCTGCATCCCAATTTTTATTCACCTTATCATTACAAAAACACAAGGCAATATTGCCAATATCCATGAATTATTCTTAAGTTTAGCGATTATATCTGTACTTTATATTCTATTTCATGGATTATTTAATCTTATGCGTCACAATTTCTGGTAAAACATATTGGAATATTCTATAAATAATCATTATTTGTAATTTTCATGGATTAAATTTTTCCTATGGCATCTTCTCGTGAATCACGACAAAAGATTTTTACACGCCGTTCTGGCTTAATTTTCGGCGGGCAAATTATTCTTTTTGGAACCCTTATTGGTCGCTTAACCTTTCTGCAATTACTACAATCTGATCGTTACCAAACTCTTGCCGATGAGAATCGAATCAGATCACGACTTATTGCCCCAGCACGCGGACATATTTATGACCAAAATCACTTAGAACTTGCCAGTAATATTAATAATTATAGTATTTTATTAATTCCTGAAGAAGCCGGCAATATTCGCAAAACCTTACAAGAAATTAGCAAAATTATTTTTCTACCTGTCGCTACCCAAAGAAAATTGCTTGCCGAAATTAAAAAAAGCCCTTCTTATCGCCCCATCCAAATTCGTGATCATCTGCAATGGCTAGAAGTTAGTGAAATTGAAGTGAAACGACTAAACTTACCGGGCGTTTCAATCCGTGCTGGCAAAGAACGCATTTATCCACATGGGAATATTTATGCCCATATTATTGGCTTTGTCTCTCAACCTAATATTAATGAGGCTGGCAAAAATCGTTTATTCTCTTTACCTGGTTTTCATATCGGCAAAAGTGGCATTGAGAAATATTATGAAAATAATTTACGTGGCAAAGGAGGCGCAAGCCACATTGAAGTGAATGCAAAAGGGCGTCCGATAAAAGAAGTTCGACGCACTGAAGCCCGTAAGGGTGAAAATATTGTTTTAAGTATTGATAATCGACTCCAAGATTATTTGGCGCAACGACTTTCGACCACATTGGCTAGTTCGGCAGTTTTAATGGATATTCATAGTGGTGAAGTTTTGGCTATGGCATCTTTCCCTAATTTTGATCCTAATAAATTTGTCTCAGGTATTGATACCCGTGAATGGAAAACTTTACTCAATAACCCTTATAAACCTATGATTAACAAAGCTGTTTCGGGTCTTTACGCCCCGGGTTCTACCTTTAAACCTATTGTTACTTTGGCCGCACTTGAACAAGGAATTCCCACAAACCACTCCCATTATTGCCCAGGTTATATTTATTATGGCAATCGTAATTTCTATTGTTGGGCCTCGTGGGGGCATCAAAATGTTAACATGAATAAGGCCTTACGGAATTCATGCGATATTTGGTTTTACCGCACTAGTTTAGAGCTAGGTGTAGATCTAATTGCCGATTATGCGCGTATCCTCGGATTGGGCGTAAATACCAATATCGATTTAACGAATGAAAAAATCGGAACGATCCCAACGAAACGCTGGAAACAAAAAAATATTGGCACTTCCTGGAACAATGGTGAAACCATGATAACCGCCATTGGCCAAGGTTATGTCACTGCAACCCCATTACAGCTTGCAGTTTTAATGTCGCGTCTTGTGAATGGTGGTTATGCGGTGGAGCCCAGAATTACCAAATTAAACAATGAAAAACGCAACCAACTAAGCGCAGGCTTACCATCTTTATTTCCAAAAATGCCTGTTCAAGAAAAACATCTAAAATTTATTGAAAAAGCTTTATTTCAAGTTGTTAACAGTAAATATGGCACTGCCTATCATGCCCGAGTTGCGAATTCAGCCTGGGCCTATGGTGGCAAAACTGGTACGGCACAGGTGCGGACAATTTCCAAAGCCGAACGTGAAACTGGTGTACTGAACTTGGAACTTCCTTGGGAAAAACGCGATCATGCCTTGTTTATTGGTTACGCACCGGTAAAAAAACCACGCTGGGCAGTTTCAGTTGTGGTTGAACATGGTGGCAATGGTTCAACCGTAGCAGCGCCAATTGCTCGTGACCTTCTTGTCAACACCCAACGTTTATTCCGTAGTTAAGCGTATATCATGGATAAACTTCGCAATATTAACTGGTTCTTAATTCTGATTATCGTAACTTTAAGCATTTTAGGTTTCATTATGCTTTATTCTGCAGCCGGAGGGTCTTTAGATCCTTGGGCATTGAAACAAATGATCCGTTTTGGCCTTGCCCTGTGTGGTATGTTATTGGTAGCTACAATTAATATTCGCTTTTGGTACAATAGTGCCTATTGGTTTTATTTTGCCTGCTTACTCACCTTACTTTTTGTCGAAGCCTTTGGCTCTGTTGGCATGGGCGCACAACGTTGGCTTAATTTAGGGATTATCCGCATTCAACCTTCTGAATTAATGAAAGTTGCGATTATTTTAGCTTTATCACGCTATTTTCATCGTATTCCTATTGAACAAATTGGACGCTTACAAAATTTAATCATTCCCGCTTTCTTGATTTTGGTTCCCGTAACCCTCGTTTTAAGGCAACCTGATTTGGGCACTGCCTTAGTTTTATGTGCTGGCGGTATTTCTATTTTTTTCTTAGCTGGAGTGCGTTTATGGCTTTTTATTTTAAGCGGTAGCAGCATTATTTTTACAATTCCAATTCTGTGGACAACACTTCGGCCCTATCAAAAAAATCGAATCCTTACTTTTCTAGATCCTGAACGCGACCCACTTGGTGCCGGTTATCATATTATTCAATCTAAGATTGCCCTGGGTTCTGGTGGATTATGGGGGAAAGGAATCGCACAAGGTACGCAAAGCCACTTAAATTTTTTACCCGAAAAACATACTGATTTTATTTTTGCCATGCTCGCCGAAGAATTAGGTTTTATCGGCAGTATCTCTATTTTGGCTTTATATTTCTTCATTATCCTTATTGCCTTTTCTACTTCTATCTATTGTCGCCATCAATTTGGAAAATTATTAGCCATGGGAGTTAGCGTTACCTTATTTTTATATATATTTATCAATCTGGGCATGGTTATGAGCTTACTCCCCGTAGTCGGCGTTCCCTTACCCTTACTTTCGTATGGTGGCTCAGCTTTAATTACTAGTATGTTTGCCCTTGGCTTATTACTATCTGTTCATATCCATCGTGATACCTGGCATAGCGGACTTTCTGAATCATGACATGCCTTAAGATTCAAGGCAAAGCCCAACTGATCGGGGATATTCCCATTAGTGGTGCTAAAAATTCTGCCCTGCCATTAATGATCGCCAGTTTGTTAACAGATCAACCCGTTACTTTATATAATTTTCCAATTCTTACCGATACTCTAAAATTAATTGATATTTTAGAAGAATTAGGAGGCAAAATCACTCTTACAAAAAACTCTGAAAATCATGGCTCACCCCACCATATCACTCTACAAATCCAGGATATTGCCTCTATTCTTGCGATTCACGAGGCCATTAACCAAATGCGAGCTTCTATTTTGGTATTAGGACCTCTGCTAGCCCGCGAAGGCAAAGCTTCGATATTGCTACCCGGAGGTGATGCAATCGGTGCTCGTCCCATTAATCTTCACCTGGAAGGGTTAAAAAAAATGGGGGCCAATATCGAAATTGCTGATGGCAAAATCCATAGCTCAACACCCAAATCTGGGCTTCATGGTGCCCATATTATTTTTCCTTTTATATCTGTGGGGGCAAGCGAACATTTAATGATTAGTGCTGCGCTGGCACGGGGTGAAACCATTTTAGAAAATGTTGCCCTAGAACCTGAGGTTACTGATTTGGCAAAATTGTTACAAAAAATGGGCGTTACGATCGAAGGGATCGGTACCTCATATTTGCAAATTCAGGGCAAAGAAACTTTAGGCAGTGTTAGTCATAAAATTATTCCCGACCGCATTGAAGCTGCCAGCTTTGCCATTGCTGCGATCGCCACAAATGGTAACTTAAACTTAACGCATGTAGATGCAACAATTATGCAAAAAATATTAGAAATTCTTAGCCAAGGCGGTGCTAATATTCATTATGGCACCGATAATATTCAAGTAAGTGGTACAATTTCAACATTTCAACCCCAAACGATCAATACCAACCCTTACCCTGATTTCCCTACCGATGTTCAGGCACAAATAATGGCACTATTATGCTTGGTTTCCGGGCGAAGCGAAATTAACGAATTAATCTTTGAAAACCGCTTTATGCATGTAACTGAATACCAGCGTATGGGTGCAAATATTGCCATTTCTGGTTCCAAGGCAATTATTCACGGTGGTGATAAATTGCGCGGTAGTGATATTGCAGCATCGGATATTCGTGCCTGCTTAGGGCTCGTCATTGCGGCTCTTGCTGCTGAAGGTGAAACGATTATACGCCATATTTACCATTTGGACCGCGGCTACGAATCTTTTGAAGAAAAATTAACCGCCGTAGGAGCCAAAATTGAGCGTATTCGTTAGATCTACAAGAAACTCTTAAAAATCATGAATCCTACCTTCGCTGAAATGATTCCTAGCCTCAATATCATTGCCAATGAAGCCTTATCACTTTGGAACATTCCCGATATCGCAACCGCAAAATTAATTAATCTTTCCGAAAATGCCACTTATCTTATTGAGTGGGAAACACAAATCAAAATTTTACGGATTAATCGTATCGGTTATCATTCTCACCTAGCGATTTTAAGCGAAATCGCTTGGATTAATGCTCTTCTCCAAGAAAACACAATCATTACAGCTCCCATTATTCCAGGAAAAAATGGGAATCCATTGCAATTTTTTTTCCATAGTGCTAGTCAACAATCATATTCTATGCTTTTGTTTGAATTTTTGACAGGTGCCAGCCCTTCACAGACAAGTAATTTGGTAGAAAATTTTGAAAAATTAGGAATGATTACCGCGCAATTGCATCTACACAGCCAAAAATGGCAATATCAAAAAAACTTTACTCGATTATCATGGAATATTGAAACAATGATTGGTAACGCGCCCCATTGGGGAACCTGGCAAAATGCACCGAAAATGGACAAAAATGCGAAAAATATTTTAAACCATGCAGCGGATAAAATCACCAAAAAACTACAAAAATATGGGCAAACAAGCAATAATTTTGGTTTAATTCATGCTGATTTACGCATTGCCAATTTATTGATTGAAGATCACAAGATCAAAGTAATTGATTTTGATGATTGTGGATTTAGCTGGTTGCTTTACGATCTAGGTGCGGCCTTTTCTTTTATTGAAGATCATCCTGAAAAAGAGACAATGATTGTAGCTTGGCTTGGTGGTTACCAAAAAATTCGCCCTTTAGATTTAGATGATATTGCCCAAATTCCTACTTTTATTATGTTACGGCGCATGGTACTTTTGGGTTGGATTGGTTCACACCACCAAACTGAACTTGCCTTGCAACAAGGCAAAAACTTCACCGAAATATCCTGTACATTAGCCGAAGAATTCTTGCAAACCCATTAAAGTCCTTTAACAACTACATATGGCATAAATTTTGCTCTTCTAAACTATAATTTTTTATTATTGCAATAAATTATTAAAGAATATGAAGGTTTGAAATTATTATGCTAAAAAAAATTATCATTTTTGGAATTATTGTCCCCTTCTTCCTAGGGTTAACCGCCATTTGGATTAGTACCGATAGTATCCGAAAATCTACTCTCTCTGCCGAAAAAGGCAATGCTTCAGCACAAAATAAACTTGGAGATTCTTACTCAAAAATCGCTAATTTAGGCATTTTAAAAGGAATTTATCAAGAAAAAGCTTTAACATGGTACGAAAAATCAGCTGCCCAAAACAATCCTCTTGCTCAAGCCTCGTTAGGTGAGCATTATTATAATGGCATAGCTGTTCCCAAAAACATCGTCACAGCTCTAGATTTATATAAAAAAGCTGCCCTCCAAGGACATACTTCAACCGCCTTAAAGCTGGCAAAAATTTATCATGACGGTGGCCAAAATATTGTAAAAGATTATAAAGAAGCCTTAAAATGGTATAAACTTGCAAGCACGCAAACAGGTGATGCTGAAAATGAGAAACGAATGGGTGATATTTACATCGAAGGTGGACATGGAATTGTTGCTAATTACGAACTCGCTGCCAAATCCTATTGGAATGCTGCACAAAAAGAAGCATCACGGTGCTCAGGCTGCTTTAGCAAAGCTTTATGCTGAGGGCAAAGGTGTTAACACTAACCCCCAAGAAGAATTACATTTATATAGGCTTGCCGCCAAAGCGGGCAATGCCAATGCCCAAACGGCTTTAGGTGATTTATATGCCACCGGGAAAACTGTAAAACAAGATCGAAAACGTGCCCTAAAATTATACTTGAAAGCTGCTAAAAAGAACCATGATCATGCCCAAAAAAAAGTTGGTGATTTTTATGCTGATGGAACTGCGGTTCGACGCAATTACGAAAAAGCCATACGATGGTATTTAAAAGCTGCCAAACAAAATAATCCTGACGCATTTTTTGAATTAGGAAAAATTTTTGAAAATTCTCTTTCCGTAGAACGCGACTATGCCAAAGCCTATAGCTGGTACAAACTTGCTCTAAAAAATGGTCATAATGATGCCGTGAATAAACTGAATAGTTTAATTAAGCAAATGAGCGACGAAGAGATCACTCGTGCCACACAAATGATAAAAAATTGGACCTCTACTCAATAAAATACAGTTACCCACGTCATTAACGAAGGTAAAGTCTTTGCAAAATTTCAAGTTTTTTGTGAATCATAGCAACAACCTTACCCTAATCGTCTTGAGTAATTGAAATTTTTATAGTTACGATCATGATGATTAATTGCGATTATTTATGAGATTTCAAGGTAAAAATTTAGCAAGAAAATCCGCACATAAAGCTCAAAACATACAGCTAAGAATGCATACGCAACGTACACCCGCTTGTAAAAAGACGGCTAACGAAGAGGCTATCAATTTGTTAGAAAAAATTCTAGCCTTACCATCCCCAGAATCCATCCCTTTGAAGAGCTGTTCTGATTTTCATGCTTTCTAAACTTGATTCCCTTTCGCTGTTTCTTTCACGTAGTTATTTTTCTTGCATCTGCCAATATTTAATTTCATCGCGATCGGCAATGCCCGTCGCCATCCTTGCGTGAAAAATTCTGTAATTCGCTAATTGTAATCCATTAAAATTTAATCTGATGAACAATCTTAAATCGCGTTTCATAATCAATCGGATCCCCATTATATCTCGTAACAATTTCTGAAACTTCAGGGGCATGATTTTTAATGGCATGATACGCCAATTGCACCCCATAATAATCGGTAAAATTAATCCGTCCATAATAAATATTACTTTTTTGAGGCAATCTTTCCCGCAGAAATGCAAAATTATCCTGAACAAATATTTTAGAATCAAACCGATCTATTTCTTCATAAACATAACCATAATCAAATTTTTTGCCTTGATAATAAATACCTACAAAAGAACCCTCTTGGATAATATCTTGAAATCTTTCTGGTTTCTCTGCTGTTGGGTCACTCGCCTGCGCCGAGCCTGCCTTAAGCCCCGTAACATATTGAGTGTGCTGAGCTAAGAACATAATTTCACGATGCCAAAATTTTCTTGCATATCTTATTGCCCTTACCCGGCGATGATTGTTCCGTTTCCCATCCTCCAACTCGTTACTCCAAGTAGACCCCAAAACATTCAATTCTGTACCCACATAAATTTGAAAATCATTGATTCCATCCCGATGGTGAAGCCCTAATTTGCCGGCATAAATACCCGTATTATTCCCCTTAACATTAGGAGATATCGCTCCATTTAAATAATACCCGCCCCCTTTAATCGGGTTGTTCCCAGAAAAGAAACCTAAATTAATCTGCAACAAATTGCCATCAAACCCGTAAACCAACCCCGTATATAAATCGCGAACCAGCCAATCAGCATAAGGGGCAAATTTCCCATCATCTTGCCAAGGAGTCTGATCCTCAGAAAAAGCAATAAAATTACGTTGCCTACCCATACGGAAATAATTTTTTTGCCCTCGTCGTTCAATGTAACTATCAATCAACGGCACATCCCCTAAATAATAGCTTCTTGTTCCTAAATTTTTATACCAATCCAAATAGGCAATTTGCCCATTAGGGGCGCAATCATTAGAAATACTATTATTAGAAGGGTTGTTATTAGGGTTACAACCATAACCCATAGGCTTCCCATTTTCAATCCGCTGGATCGAATCATATAAAGGTGCCAGATCGATCTTATAAAACCACTTTCGACCATCATCATTATAGCTACCAGCTAAACTGACGACAACTTTACTACAGCGAAAAATTTGAAATTCTAACCCAAAAGTCGCTCGTAAGGCATGATCATCAAACGAACCACATTCCATTTGTCCAGAAAGATCAATTTCATGCCGGCGGTCAAGCTCGAATCTGGTTGCTTGAGCTGAAAATGAAACCCCAAAAAGAAACGCAAAATAATGAATTCGATACCAATTTCTACGAATCGATAAGCAAAAATAAAAACCTAAACAAATTATTTCAAGAAAATAATGAAAAAATAAAGACGCAAACCAAATAAAAATCTTCTGCGAACCTTATTTCATTTTTTGCTCACGATAAAGCACATGCTTACGAACCACAGGATCAAATTTTCTCAATTCCATCTTTTCTGGTTTTAAGCGCGGATTCTTCCGAGCAACATAAAAATGCCCCGTTGCCGCCGAACTAACAAGCTTAATCTGGGCTGTAGTAGGTTTTGCCATAATAAAATAACCTTATAAATTTTGAAATCCGACAACCGATAGATCCAGATACTCACGCAAACATACAAATATCAGTAGCGCAGTATTTACTGGATAAATTAAGGCATATATTAAAGGCTAAGTTATGTTTTGTCAAATTAACTAATTAATTAATACAAATTGCACAAAAATATTATATACTGTATAAAGGCATAAGCTTTTGTTTACCTTACTTTTGAAAGGAACCTCCCGTGCAAGGATTAGATATTATTATATTTGCAGGTATCGCTGTATTTTTTATCCTAAAATTACTAGGCGTTATTGGGCAACGTTCTGAAGAGGAAGAAACCAATAATAAACCCAAAAAGAATATTATCGATATCAATCAACGCTACCAAGAAGCCAAAAAATTAACCCGAAACAAAAATTATAACGCTAAAAAAGAATCTTCTGCTGTTATTATTGATATTACCAGCAAAACCAAGGAAGATGCCTTCAATAATCACTTAAATCAACTTGATATTAAACCCAATTCTAAAATTGGCAAAGGGCTGAAAAAAATTCAAGGGAAGATTCCTGATTTTAATCCTGTAGAATTTACCCAAGGTGCCGAATCTGCCTTTGAGATGATTTTGGGTGCTTTTGCAAGTGGTGAATTGCCCTTGTTAAAAAACCTACTTACGAAAGATGTTTACAAAATTTTTGAAACCAGCATTACGCAACGCAAAAAAAATGGCGAACAGATGAAATTAACTATTTTGGCCATTGAATCTGTGGAAATTATTCAAGCCAATGTTAAAGGCAATGAACTATCACTAAGTGTTGTCATTAATAGCGAACAAAATTCAGTTACCTATGATAAAGAAAATAATGTGATTGCAGGTGATGTTAAAGATAAAATCTCGGCAAGCGATATTTGGACCTTTAACAAAACCATCCAATCTAGTGGACCCAATTGGTATCTTGCGGCAACCGGAAGTGCTGAGGATTAAATTTTTCCCACTGTATTTGTTCACCCTTGTCTTTTTAACAAGTTGCAATACAACATTATTTACTCCCTATCGTTCTTCCAGTAGCAGGTTAGACGCACCTTCTCATGCGCCAACCGATGATGTTCCAATCTTTTCCAGGGTTCGCTTTTCTGACCTGCCTGGCTATAAAAATGATAGCCCCAATGCAATTCTTACTGGATTATTAGCATCGTGTCACTCATTTAACCAGATTGCACCAACGCAGCATGTAGGCACTGAAACTTTGCCCCTACGCGCTTTAGATTGGCACCGCACCTGCCTGAATATTAAACGTTATTTTAAGAGTAATCAAATATTAGACCGTCGCTTTTTTGAAAGCCTATTTATACCTTACCGAGTCTCTAGCAAAAAAAGCGGGAAATCTGGTTTATTTACTGGCTATTATGAAGCAGAATTGCAAGCCTCATATACACAACATCATCAATATCGCTACCCGATCTATAAACGCCCAAACGACTTAAAAAAAATAAACAACAAGTTCAAACCTTACTTTACCCGCGAACAAATTGCTGCTGGAAAATTAAAAGGTAAAAATCTAGAACTGCTTTGGGCGAAAGACCCTTTAGATGTTTTTATTTTACACATTCAAGGTTCGGGAAAAATCACCCTAGATGATGGCACAATTTTGCGGATCAATTATGATGGCAATAATGGATATTCCTATCGTTCTATTGCCAAAAAAATGATCTCTGATGGGCTCATTTCAAAAAACCAGGCTGATTGGGAAAGTATCCGTGATTGGCTAACTCGTCATCCACATCAAATTAACCGCATTTTTAATCATAACCAACGCTATATTTTCTTTAAAATTAACGAGAATCAACATTCGGTTTTCGGGGCACAAAATACTCCGTTGATTGCCAAACGCTCATTGGCAACTGATTTACGTTATATCCCGTTAGGAAGCATTTTATGGGTAGATATTGAAAATATTATCAATGAACGTCCCAATAGAATCCAACGTTTTATGATTTCACAAGATACAGGAAATGCAATTAAAGGTGTTATTCGTGGTGATTTCTATTGGGGAAGTGGCAACAAAGCCTTATACTATGCCGGCAAAATGAAAAATAAGGGTAGCTACTATATTTTGTTGCCAAAAACTGCCATGCAACGCATATCGTTTCAATCTACAAGCCTTGTAAAATAAGATTAAAAACAGCTTAAAAAGTATCATCAAATAACTTAATGTAATAATCTGGCGATTTACCCTGCAAAGTACCTTCCTCCAAAACGGGTTGCCATTCGTCCCAAATCCTAAGTTGATCATTATAACCATCCAAATCCTCGGAAGTCGCTTCATTTTCAATGCTGCTCACCCGTCTACGCAATTCATCAGCAAAATTGAGCGTACTTTTGGCAATTGCGGTTTCACTTTCTTCCGTAGGAGGTAAAGGCGGTTTTGTCTCGTTATCCAAAGCTTTTTTTAATTCAGCGATATACGGACTATTGCGGTTCTCACCTAGGCGCTGCCAGGCCGCAATTACCTTTTCTAAATAATAACTATTTTTCTGTGGGTCCGAAGAATGATAATACTTCACCGCCTCGCCCCAACTCCCATAACGGCGATAAAGTAAGGTTAAAAATTCGGCCGCATAAGCAACATTATTAACGGGATCAAGCGCCTCATCTACCGAAGCAAAGCCCCGACCATGATAAAATAAATTAATCTGCATACACCCAATATCAATATTGCTTTTGCCCTCATCCTTTAGCATCGCGATCGCTTTCAGTGCCCGTTGCTTATTCTGAAAAAATCTTCCCCCTTCTGGGGTTGAAACAGTCCAAGGCCACGATGTTGTTACCTGCCCTTCCACATAACGCCCCGATTCAATCAATGCAATAGATTGCAAAAGCCCGGGAGGCATACGTTTTGCTCTTTCAGCCAATGATACCATATAGCTACAAATCTCTCGATCATTCTCACTGAATGCTTCTTGAGCATAACTATAATTTCCCATTGCAAACCCAATAATTACCAAAATCAATAATTGTTTTAAGAGATAAATTCGCAATTTATAAAGCCCCTCTTATCCAAACTCATTACAATCAATATTTCTTCCCGCTCAAAAAAAATACCACCCACACACAAAACCCCGACAATTTTTAGATTCTACCTTTCATAAATTGCATTTTTGTAACCATTCAGGTAATTTCACTTGTAACAACAATTTTTGACCTGTGTGTAGCAGATCATCAATATGTTTCGATCCGATCAAAGCCAAGCCAACATTGCCAGTTTGCGCAATAATTTTACCAACATTTTGCTGTTGCCCAGCATAAATATCGGTATTAATTATATTTGCAAACTCGCCATTTCCTGATTCAAGTTGAAAGGGAAAAACTTTTTTTTTGACCTGACCCTTAAAATGAATCCGAGCACAAATTTCTTGCCCTGGGTAACAACCCTTATCCCAACTAATACCATGCAACGCATCTGCATGTAAATTAAGCGGTAATAATGAATGATCCTGATATTCATCATCGCTAAGCCCTAAAGAAATTCTATAATATTGCCAATCAGCCAATGTTTTTTGTTTAAAATCTCTCTGATTCTCTAACCATTTCTGGCAAACATCAACTTTACCAACAGAATAATAAATGCCGAAATCTCCCCGCGGATCTTGAAACCAAAATAAATCTTCTGGTAACTTAATTCTATCCTGATTACGCTTTTTATGATCTGCAATCTTACTTCCCCAAACTACAAATATAGCCTGAGATGTTTGACGAATCGTAAGATTACTGCCTAACTTATAACGTGCCAACCATTTCCCTAAAGCTTGCGGTGTTGCTGTTTGCAGAGAAACATCATTAGCGCACCCATAAGCAAAAAAATGCGCAATAATCGCTCCCTTTAGATCCAAAATAGCCGCAAAAATCGGTTGACCATCCGAATTTAATTTATTGCAAGCTAACTCATCTACAAATTTTACCGCTTGCTCCCCTTGTATACGAATAATATGGTGATGTGGTAATTGCGCATAATTCATCAAAATACAACTTCTATCCAATTGCGGGTAATAAATTTTTTAAATTAAAATTCGAATCTCCCAATTGCGACGGATTGTCAATTTTCAGCCGTAACGGCACCAATTTACGCCCCAACAAATGATCTCTTGCTTGGTTAACAGAATCAACTGCAATCAACAAACCTTCCTTGAAGTAAAAAACAGAAAAATGTTTGCTATTAATATCTCCACGAATAACAATTTCAGTAGCACCTAAAGAGATCCCAACAATTTGTAATTTACAATCATATTGGTCACTCCAAAACCATGGTACTTTTTGGGGTATTTCTTCATTCTTCAAAATATTCCCAATTACATTTTTCGGCATATCTGTTGCATTTTGTACTGATTCTACCCGCATCACGACAATCATCCGCCCATTGCATCGGAAACGAAGCACAATCACCAATCGCATAAATATCTGGATCATCTACACAACGCCCATAAAAATTCGTTAAAAATCCACCATTTTTTACTGCTAAACTCGCACTTTCAGCAAGTTCTACATTCGGTTTCACACCAACACCCATCACCACCATATCGGCTGGAATTGTTTTGCCATCCACAAAAATAGCTTCCGGCGTTATTTTTTCAATATTGGTAATATAATGGATAACCACACCATTGCTTCGATGTAATTGATCATAAAAATCCGAAACATCCTGGCATACAGCACGTTCCATCAACCGAGCATTGGTTAAAACCTCTACCGAGCGTCCCATTTTTTTCAGCGATGCCGCCACCTCTAACCCGATAAATCCCCCGCCAATAACAATAATATTTTTTGGATTATTTTGTAAAGCTTGTACCATATGATCCGCATCTTCAATGCTCCGTAAAACATGAACATGGGGCAAATTATTCCCAACAATCGGCAAACGAGCTGGAAAAGCCCCTGTTGCTAAAATTAATTTATCATAAGAAATGGTTTCGCAATCATCTGCAAGCATCACAAGTTTTTTTACCTTATCAATGCCCACTACTTTTGTACCCATTTTCAAGGTGACCTTTCGTTTCTCATACAAACTTTCTTTCCGTAACAGCATATGATCTAAATCTATTTCACCCTGCATATATAATTTTGAAAGTGGAGGGCGCTGATAGGGCAAGATTTTTTCATCACCAATTAACGTAATTTCTTTTTCATAACCACTATCGCGTAAAAATATCGCTGACTGCATACCAGCATGACCAGCACCAATAATAACAATTCCCATACTATTACCCTTTTTATCCCTTCTCGTCTCAACTCAAACCCTCAATAAACACACAATCTATCGTATCATAAAAATATATGTAACAATCTTATAACATAAAATTATAAACAAAAAATAAATTATACAATATTCACCTTGAATTCATCCCCATATTATGGCAGTTTCAGGAAACTCTATTCTCTTGATGGGACTCATTTTAGACAATTTTTAGCTTATTGCGATTTATGGAAAACTGGATGACTGAATTTTTAGCAGACCGCCTCAAAAAAATTAAACCTTCTGCAACCATCGCTGTCACTTCAGCCGCCGCGCAGCTCAAAGCTGAGGGCGTTGATGTTATCGGTCTCGGTGCCGGCGAGCCCGATTTTCCAACCCCGGATATTTTAATCCAATCTGCGCAAAAAGCCCTTGCGGAAGGAAAAACAAAATACACTCCTGCCGCAGGCATTTCTGAACTTCGTGATGCGATTTGCGCCAAATTCAAACGCGAAAACAACATTGATTACCAGCCAAATCAAATTACGATTGGCTGTGGTGGAAAGCAAATTTTATATCATGCTTTTCTGGCCAGTTTAAATAATGATGATGAGGTTATTATCCCAGCCCCTTATTGGGTTAGCTATGTGGATCAGGTGTTGCTATGTGGTGGAAACCCCGTGATTGTTCCTTGTAATTTGCAAGATAATTTTAAGCTTAATGCCCAGAAATTAAATGATGCCATTACTCCAAAAACGAAATGGTTAATCTTAAACAGCCCTTCTAATCCTACAGGCACCGTTTATAGCCATGAAGAATTAACCATATTGGCAGAAATTTTACGCACCAAACCACAAATTCATATCTTAAGTGATGATATTTACGAACATATCCGTTTCCAAAATACCAAATTTGCAACCTTGGCTACCGCGGCCCCCGACTTAAAGGAACGCATTTTAACCATGAATGGTGTCTCCAAAGCCTATGCCATGACTGGCTTTCGCCTTGGCTATGCCGGAGGCAATATCGAGCTGATTCGTGCCATTAATATGCTTAACTCGCAAACCACAACTGCTACCGCCACAGTTAGTCAATGGGCTGGTGTTACTGCACTTGAAAAAAATCATAGTTTTTTAAAAGAAAATTGTGAAATTTTTCGCAAACGGCGCGATCTTGTTGTTGAAGCCCTGAATGCCATTGATGGCTTAAACTGCCCTACCCCTGAAGGAGCCTTTTATGTCTATCCCGAATGTAGTGCAATGATTGGCAAAAAAACTCCTGATGGCAATGTATTAACAAATGATGAAGATTTTGTTCACTACCTTCTAAAAACAGCCAATGTTGCTGTTGTTCATGGTGCAGCTTTTGGCATGTCGCCCCATTTTAGAATTTCATATGCCACGAAGGATGATTTATTAATAGAATCTTGTGCTAGAATTAAAAAAGCATGTGATGCATTAACCCTCCCTTAAGGAAATAATATGAGCAAAGCAATTCAAACAGATATCTGTGTCATTGGGGCCGGTTCTGGTGGACTTTCTATCGCAGCAGTTGCTGTGCAAATGGGCGCAAAAGTTATTTTGATTGAAAAAAACAAAATGGGGGGTGATTGTCTAAATTACGGTTGTATCCCTTCAAAAGCTTTAATTAAGGCGGCACATATTGCCCATTACATTAGAAATTCTAGCCAATTTGGTATTGAAGCAAACGAACCTAAAATTGATATGAAAGGTGTAGAAGCCCACATTAAAGAGGTGATTGCCAAGATTGCACCAAATGATTCTATCGAACGTTTTACACAGCTTGGTTGCCATGTGATTATCGGTACCGGCAGTTTTGTTGATAAGACTACTATAAGCGTGGGTAATGAGCTGATCAAAGCTCGCTATATTGTTGTTGCTACCGGCTCAAGAGCTTTCATCCCCGGTATTCCTGGGCTTGATATTGTCCCTTATTACACCAATGAAACAATTTTTGATGTCACAGAAACAATTGACCATCTTTTAATTATCGGCGGAGGTCCCATTGGTAGCGAAATGGCGCAATCTTACCGCCGTTTGGGAAGTCGAATTTCGCTCATCTCCCATAGCAATTTAATGCCACGAGGCGATCAAGAATGTGTCCATATTATTCGTGACCAATTTATCAAAGAAAAAATTGCGATCTATGAAAATACAGAAATTACCAGTATTAAGAAAAGTGATGATGCCATTTTCGCGCAAATTTCGAGCAAAAATGGTGAGAATTTAGAATTACAATGTTCTCATATTCTGGTTTCTGCCGGACGTACACCCGTACTTTCTGGTCTGAATTTAGCAAAAGCAGGAATTAAAACAAATATTCGTGGCATTGAAACTAACAAAAAATTACGTACAACCAACAAATGCGTTTTTGCCATTGGTGATTGTGCTGGAGGTCCGCAATTTACTCATATTGCTAGCTATCATGCTGGAATTATTATTCGAAATATTCTCTTTAAACTTCCCGCAAAAGTAAATTATAACACCTTACCTTGGGTTACATATACCGATCCTGAATTTGCACATACAGGACTAAATGAAATAGATGCGAAGAAAACTTATGGTAAAATTAACGTAATAAAATGGAAATTTTCAGAAAATGACCGTGCCCATGCCGAACGTGAAACCGAGGGCATAATTAAAGTTATTACCACAAAAAAGGGTGTTGTGATCGGGGCAAGTATTGTTGGCCCTCGTGCTGGTGAACTTTTAACACCATGGATTATGGCGATTCAAGAAAAAATGAAAATTGGCAAAATTGCAGGATTAATTATTCCCTACCCAACATTAAGCGAAATTTCTAAACGCGTTGCTGGGCAATATTTTACTTCGGCTTTATTCTCTAATCGCACACGTAGAATTGTTCGTCTTTTCCTCAAAATATAATATTTTTTATTAATTTGTCTCTTTAAGGTACTTTTTTTTAGCAGTATCGAATGAAAAATGCTAAGATGATCTTATTGAAGGTGCTTTTGCATCTTTAATAAATGACGCTAAAAGAATTTTATAAAATAGGCGGAACGGACCCGGGGGCGGTACCCGGCACCTCCACCAAATTTTTACTCTTTGCATTATCTAAAGGTGGTGCCTAATTTTTTGAATTGGAAATAAGAGATTTGACTAAATATTTGGGGGTGAAATAGCATCGACGTACGCAGTAAAAATATTTATTCGTGTTCGGGATAGTACCTCCGTTATCGGGGCTAAAGGCTATAAATGCCAATGACAACTCTCGTGAATATGCAATTGCTGCCTAATCTTAGGTTGCGATAGCAAAACAAGAGAAAGTCCTTTAATTTTCACGAATTAAAGGCGGGGTTCGTCGGTACCTGGCAACAGAAACCGACATTTAAAACCAAATATGAATCATGATTCTAATTTCAGAATTAATAAAAAGGGATATTTTTTTGACACAACAACCAATAGACCACTATAATTATGCCAGCCTTATCAGCGAAGCTTTTCAGTCTATCGTTATCAAAATTCTAAAACGTTCTGTCAAAGAAGGGCTTTTGGGTGCGCATCATTTCTTTATCACATTTCAAACCCAGCATAAAGATGTCAATATCCCGCAAGATTTAAAAACTCTCTACCCCGAAGAAATGACCATTGTTTTGCAACATGAGTTCTTTGAATTTATTGCCGAGGATCATTATTTTGCCGTTACCCTTTATTTTAATAAAAAACCCGCACGCCTCATTATTGCCTATGATGCCATTATTGCATTTTTTGACCCTACCGTAGATATCCGATTATTTTTAAAAACGCCAACACCTCTAACATCTGGTACTAACGATGCTCAACAGGGTCAAACCAATATGAACAATCCCGGCCAAACACGAAACACCAATGTAGAAAAATTTATCCCTAGCCCCTCTTTGAAAAATGATCAACAAAAATTATCTCCCCAACCCGCCGAAATTATCTCATTAGATCAATTTCGTCCGAAAAAACCCGAATAAGCCACCCTACTTATGAATCATTTTCCTTATTACCCGCTTTTTGATTATGGCGAAGATAATACGCATTATCGCAAATTACAGGTTGTAAATCCACGCAGCAAAAAATTTCTTACCCGCGAAATGTTGATCATTGATAATGAATCTTTGAAAATTTTAACTTGTGAAGCATTTAAAGAAATTAATCATTATCTACGCCCAACTCATTTGACACAAATTGCAAAAATTTTAGACGACCCCGAAGCTTCGGCCAATGATCGTTTCGTTGCTTATGATTTGTTAAAAAATGCGAATATTGCCTCAGGTGGAATTCTTCCCATGTGCCAAGATACTGGCACTGCATTGATTATGGGGAAAAAAGGAAAAAATGTTATTTGCACCGATGATAATGAAGAAGAAATGTTAGCCGCTGGCGTCTATCAAGCTTATCAAGAATGTAATTTACGCTATTCACAATTAGCCCCCTTAAGCATGTTTGTTGAAAAAAACACACGCAATAATTTGCCAGCACAAATTGAACTTTTCTCGGAAGGTAGCGATAGTTATAATTTTTTATTTATCGCCAAAGGAGGTGGAAGTGCCAATAAAAGTTTTCTTTTTCAACCCCCGCCTTCAATTTTAGAGAAAACTAAACTTTATGAATTTTTAGACGAAAAAATTCGCACTCTAGGTACAGCCGCATGCCCACCCTATCATCTAGCCATTGTTATTGGTGGCACTTCAGCCGAATTTGCCCTAAAAACAGCCAAACTTGCCTCATGCCATTATCTGGATAATCTTCCCAATATTGGTAATGAAAATGCCCAAGCATTTCGTGACCAAGCCATGGAAGTCGATATTTTTGCAATCACACAAAAAATGGGCATTGGTGCCCAATTTGGTGGCAAATATTATTGCCATGATGTTCGAGTCATCCGTTTGCCTCGCCATGGGGCTAGCTGTCCAATTGCTTTGGCCGTTTCGTGCAGTGCGGATCGGCAAATTAAAGGTAAAATTACGAAAAAAGGCGTATTTATTGAGCAATTAGAACATGATCCCGCCAAATATCTCCCCAATATTGACGAAAGTGAATTTACCACCGGGGTGATCGATATTGATCTTGGCAAATCTATGACAGAAATTCTACAAGATTTAACCCAATATCCCATTAAAACCCGACTTTCCTTAAATGGCACGATCATTGTTGCTCGAGATGCCGCCCATGCGCGTTTGCAAAAACAATTACGCGAAACTGGTGATCTGCCTGATTTTTTTAAGCAACATCCTATCTATTATGCCGGACCAGCAAAACAGCCTAAGGGCATGGCATCGGGCTCTTTCGGACCAACAACTGCAGGGCGAATGGATAGTTTTGTTGATGAATTCCAAGCTGTTGGCGGTTCTATGATTATGCTTGCCAAAGGCAACCGCTCTGCAATTGTCCGCATGGCATGTCAAAAACATAAAGGTTTTTATTTAGGAACTATCGGCGGTTCCGCCGCGCGGGTAGCGCAAGATTCTATTACGAAAGTAGAATGTCTAACCTTCGAAGATTTGGGTATGGAAGCGATTTGGAAAATCAATGTTAAAAATTTTCCTGCTTTTATTATCATTGATGATAAAGGCAATGATTTCTTTGCCAATATTTAACAAACTATCAAATCTCCTTACAGAAAGCCATAAGAATGAATATTAAATTATATCAGCATGATTTACCCGAAAAATTAAATTTAGGAACAGAAATTGCCGTGGACACCGAAGCCATGGGACTGAATTTACACCGCGACCGACTCTGTTTGGTTCAGCTATCTAAAGGCGATGGGATCTGTCATTTGGTACAAATCAACCCTAAAGTGGAACCGATCCATTTAAAAAATCTGCTTGGTAATCCAAAAATATTAAAAATTTACCATTATGCAAGGTTCGATGTTGGCCTTCTCCATTGGTCTTTAGGCATTATGCCTCAACCTGTTTGGTGCACAAAAATTGCCTCTAAATTAACGCGTACTTATACCGATAAGCATGGTTTGAAAGATTTATGTCGCGAATTATTAAATATTGAACTTGATAAAACAATGCAAAGCTCAGATTGGGGAGCACAAGAATTGTCCGAAGCACAATTGCAATACGCCGCTCAGGATGTTTTGTATCTGCATTCGTTAAAAAATAAATTGCAAATCATGCTCGAGCGCGAACAAAGGCTACATTTTGCCCAATGCTGCCTTCGCCTTTTTGCCCGTACGAACTACATTGGATCAATCTGGTTATCAAAATATCGATATTTTTTCGCATTAAAGGTTTATTTTGATGAATTTGTGATAAATTCCCGATAAGGATTCGTTTTTGCAAAATTAATTTCATATGTTTGCGCGTCTATTTTATCAATACGACCTAAATCTATCTCAAGATGCTGTAATAAATCAGATCATAATAATTCAAACATCTTTTAACAACCGTTTCCCGAAAGCTTTGTTAGGATTTGACATCAAAGCCTTGGAATGATCCTAGCATAATTTGCAGGATAAACGACCTTGATCTGGCAAAATTAAAGCAAAGGATCGCTCGCGCTAGGAAAAAATCAGGTTTATATTGATGAATATCCCATAGAAACGAATGATTAATTTGAGAATATTGTTTTCGATCCCGATTAAATTCGGCAATTTTTTGGAAAGTTTTATTGTTATTTCTTAAAAAAATTTTCAACCCCACCCTATAATTATTCAAACTCACATCAATCGCAAGATCGCCTCAAAATAGATCTTGAGCGTGAAACAATAAAGTTTTTCGGCAATTCTATCATAGAGATAAGACGTAGTTGCATCAGAAAATAATGCCGAAAGCGCACCAATCACTGGTAAATATTTTTGATAATTTTTTTTCTTGAGGCTTTAACTCTCCATAAAGCATTACATCACTTGCCTCATATAATCTGCGATCCTTGAAACCACGGATATGCTTACCGAATTCCCAATTTGCTTATAAAGATGCGAATTAACAACATTAATAGGCAAATCATACTCATCGTCAAACCCTTGAAATCTAGCACATTCTCAGGGAGTTAATTTTCTAATACCAAAATCATCCAATATAATTGGAACATTATGCCCACCAGTTCCCATATTTGCAGTTAATGTTGGACATACCCCTGATTTATTTTCTCTAACATACTTCCTGCGCAACTCTACCTTTATCCTTGATCGCCCCTACCAATCTTTCATATAAAGGCTTATTGTTATAATAATATTGTTCAGCAACTTTCCCGCTTTCAAAAATATCCTTTAACTGCATTGTTAGTTTAACTTCTTCAGGAAAGGAAAATTCTTGCATCGCATCTTCAGAATGAAACCTGATAATATAGACCCATTCTCTATTTTGTGGAATATTTTCATGTATCATTGTATTTAAAACCGCCAGTTTTATACGTAATATCCTAATTCTTTTAAAAAATCTAACATTACCTTGATCGTGTTCCCGTTATTATGCGAAATAAGATTTTTAACATTTTCTAAAAAAAACGCTTTCACTGGCCTTGCTTTCAGCAATCTGTAAATATCAAAAAAATCCCCACATCCTTTATCAGAAAATCCCTTCGGGTAACCTGGAATCAAAAAGCCACCCACCAACAGCTCGTAATCATCTAAACAATTGGTTTTGATCGATTCGATCCCTGATATATCCAATTTATCTTTAAAATTATGT
This sequence comes from Alphaproteobacteria bacterium, assembly GCA_965206365.1. GTDB lineage: Bacteria > Pseudomonadota > Alphaproteobacteria > JABAAW01 > JAHZMA01 > CBDBJL01. Next base: position 51,247 of record CBDBJL010000019.1, on the reverse strand, counting down.
TTCTTACAATTTTGATCAATATCGCTTGAATACACACAATCAAAACCTAATTTTATGAAACTAATTTTAATGCCAGCAAACAGATCAATAAACCGATAAATCACCCTAAAAACTACTAGAATCTAATTTGATCAGAACTCTTAAAATAAAGGGAATCCTATGAATGTGGATAGCAAATATTACCAATTATTTATTTTTCTGCAATAATTCTTTCGCTTTTTGGGCAAAATTCTTGGGCGTAAACCCAAAATGCACAAAAGCTTCTTCTCCCGGAGCCGAGGTTCCAAAACTATTCATTGCCAGCATATTCTCTTCATCCACTCCATAACGTGCCCAACCTTGGGCAATACCAGCCTCAACGGCAATTCTAGGCTGAACCCCAAGAATATCATCACGTTTTGCTGGCTCTAATAAATTCAAAAGCTCCATACTGGGCACCGAAACAACTCGCGTAGGAATATTTTCTTGCGTCATTAATAATTCTGCAGTCTGCAAAGCCAACCCCACTTCAGAACCCGTTGCCAACAAGCTGATCTGATAATTTTCAAATTCTTGCACAATGTAGGCCCCGTCTCGACATAAATTCTCGCTTGAATTTTTTCGTGGCAAAGGTGCCAAATTTTGCCTCGTTAAAATAATCGCACTCGCCCCACGATAATGCAAAGCAAGCTGCCAACATTCAGCAACTTCAATAGCATCGGCAGGGCGCAATACCAATAAATCAGGAATCGCGCGCAAAGCCGCTAAATGTTCTACAGGTTGATGGGTGGGTCCATCTTCTCCCAAACCAATCGAATCATGCGTAAACACATAAATTACCTGTTGACGCATCAATGCCGAGAGTCGAATCGCTGGGCGCACATAATCGGAAAATACCATAAAAGTCCCGCCATAAGGCACAAAGCCACCATACAAAGCAATGCCATTCATCACCCCACCCATCGCATGTTCACGAATCCCGTAATTAAGATAGCTTCCCGAGAAATCGTCGGCAGTAATAATTTTTTGTGCTTTCCCTTTCGTATTATTCGACCCCGTTAAATCAGCAGAACCCCCAATAAGACAAGGCAATTCATCGGTAAGGTAATTTAAGACAAATTCACTAGATTTACGCGTTGCCAAAGTTGGCACCTGAGCTTGCCATTCATTTTTAATCTTTGCAATTACCGAATCTATCGCTAAATTATGTGCAAAAATATGCCCCCATAATTTTTTGTCTGCTTCAGAAAGCGTTTCTATTTTTGCCATCGATTCTGCATAATTTTTTTGCGATCGCTCCCCAATCTGACGCCATTTTTGCAAAATTTCTTCTGGCACCTGAAAGGCTTCTGCAGCCCAACCTAATTTTTCACGTACCAAAGCAACCTCATCAGCCCCAAGAGGAGAGCCATGTGCTTTTGAACTATCTTGTCGATTCGGTGAACCAAACCCAATATGAGTTTTGCAACAGATCAGCGAAGGTTTTTCGCTTTGCCGTGCCTTGGAAATAGCCTGATGAATTGCATCGGGATCATGGCCATCAACCGAAGCCGTTTCAAAACCAACAGCGCGAAATCTTACTTGATGATCTTCTGATGTTGAAAGATTAGTTTCTCCGTCAATCGTAATGCCATTATCGTCAAACAAAACAATTAACCGTGAAAGTTGAAGATGCCCCGCAAGTGAAATCGCTTCTTGCGTAATCCCTTCCATCAAACAACCATCCCCCACAATCACATAGGTATAATGCCCAATAATCTCATCTTGAAACCGAGCATTCATTAACCTCTCAGCAATCGCCATCCCTACCGCATTGCTAAACCCCTGCCCTAAAGGACCTGTCGTGGTTTCAATCCCTTGCAAATGCCCAAATTCAGGATGCCCAGCCGTTTTTGCTTTTAATTGCCGAAAATTTTTAATTTGTTCTAACGAGCAATCTGCGTAACCAGTAAGATAAAGTAACGCATAAAGCAACATCGAACCATGCCCAGCCGACAAAACAAACCGATCCCGATTATACCATGTGGCATCTTCTGGGTTAAACACCAAAAATCACGGAATAAAACTGTGGCAACATCTGCCATTCCCATAGGCATACCTGGATGCCCGGAATTCGCTTGCTGAACTGCATCGATCGCTAAAAAACGAATTGCGTTCGCCAGATGATTATGGATAACATTGTTCGACATTTAAAAAATACCCCTTATTGATTGTAATTTAAACATTCCTCTCCTCACTCTTTTATTAATGGAAAATAAAAAAAAGGCTATTAAAAAATAATTTTTCTCATTTTTTCTAAGAATTTCTTGTTGTTTTATTGTTTGCTTGGCATAGTATAATGATTATGCTAATCATTATACGTAAATATTTTTATTTTTTCCTCTATTTATTGATCATTGGCTTTATGCACACCAATATTTTTGCCAATGAAGAGGTTAATATTTGGCATATTTCCAGTGCAAAAACCGACAATTCTCTTTTTTCTATCTCCTCTTCTATTGCGGCGAGTATGTCTCTGCCTTTCAATACACGTAATCCTTGTAATAAAAACCATTGCGGTGTCCGCTCATTGGTTGCATTAGCCCATACCCGTTCTGGCATTATCGGTTTATTACGCGAAATCACTTTGGGGCAAACTGATTCAGCAATCTTTCCCCTAGATATTGTCTATGCCGCCTATAACGGACAAATGCGCACATTAGCGCGCTATCCCTATACTTCTTTACGCTTACTTGCACCCGTTACCTCATTGCCAATCCATATCATTACCTTAAAGAGCAGTGGGATCAAAACCATTCATGATGGTATCGGCAAAACCATTGCCTTTGTTCCAGGTGCTGATGAAACCGAAAGAACTCACCTTAATCGTATTCTTAATGCCTATGAGATTGATTCTGAAACCATTAACTATAAATTTATGGCGCCCCAACAAGCCAAAGAAGCTTTGATAAACGGTGAAATTCAAATTTTAATGATGACAGGACAAGATCCTATTGCCGAAATTAGAGATTTAGACCGCGAAAATAAGATAAGAATATTATCTTTAGAATATGCCAAAATTCAAAAAATTATTAAATTTTGGCCGCATTATTACACAAGTCGCCATATCGCTGCTGCTTCTTATAAAAACCAAACCCGTGATGTTTTAACCTTAAGTGCTAGTTATGTTTGGGTAACCCATAAAGATGCACCAGAAGATCTGGTCCATGATATGGTACGGGCTTTATGGCATCCTGAAACCAAGCGTATTTTAAGAACTCTTAACGAGAATGCAACCATGCCGGAAAATCTGCAAGATAAATTATTATCTCTAAAAGGCTTAAAATATCATGATGGTGCCTTACGCTATTATCGCGAAAGCAACATTGTTCAATAATGTGTTACGGAGCCTAAATTATGCCAAAAATTACCGTTTTAAACGGTCCTAATCTTAATCTTTTAGGAACGAGGGAACCTGAAATTTATGGCATAGCAACCCTTGCTGACATTGAAAATATTTGTCGGGAGCATTTAAAATCGCATAATATTACTTTAAATTTCTTACAAAGCAACCATGAAGGCTTTTTAATTGATGCGATTCATCAAGCCATTCAAGAAAGTCACGCACTCGCCATCAATCCTGGTGCTTTTGGGCATTCTTCTTTAGCAATCTATGATGCTTTATTAGCTTTTCCCTATCCAAAAGTAGAAATTCATATCAGCAATGTTTGGAAACGCGAAGAATTTAGACATTTTTCCACAATATCCCCTGCCATGGATGGAGTAATCAGTGGACTAGGCGCTTATGGTTATGTTCTAGCCCTTGATTATTTACAAAAAAACATTCAAACTAATGCTTATTGATTTCTTGCTTATGAGGGTTGTAAATTTATTTACCCTAAAATTACATATGCATAGGGAATGTGGCTATCAAAAATTTACGAGACGAAAATGACCAAAACAAATCCGAAAACAAAACGCTCTCAGATGAATCCTGAAAATGACGAATTGGTAAATATAAATTATATCGAATCTCTTGCCAAAATTATGAGTTGTCATGATTTAAGCCAGATCAAAATTCAAAGCGATGATTTTAAATTATCCTTACGGCGCGGCAACACCATAAGCAATCTATCCGAACCCATAATGCAAATGCAAATTCCTTCACAACCACCCGCTTCGAGTGATGATAGCAAACCTGCTGGAATATTAGTTCAATCCCCTATGGTTGGGAATGTTTATTTGTCACCCCAGCCAGGCTCGCCTCCTTTTACTGATATTGGGCAAAAAGTAAAAGAAGGAGATACATTAATGATTATAGAAGCGATGAAAGTTATGAATCCGATTCTTTCACCTTGTACAGGAACAGTTTTAACTCTGCATGTTGAAAATTCACAACCTGTTGAATTTGACGAAATTTTAATTTCTATAGATCCGGCGTAAAATTTTATGTTTCGCAAAGTTTTAATTGCCAATCGCGGCGAAATTGCCCTTAGAATTATCCGTGCTTGTCGCGAGCTTGATATCGCTACGGTGGCAATTCATTCAACCGCTGATGAAAGCGCGATGCATGTTCGCCTAGCTGATGAAAGTGTCTGTGTAGGACCACCAGCACCTACTCATTCTTACTTAAATATGCCTGCCATTATCTCTGCTGCCCTAATTACCCATGCAGATGCGATTCACCCTGGTTTTGGATTTTTATCAGAAAATGCCACCTTTGCCGAAATGGTCAGCGACCATAATATCATTTTTATTGGTCCTACTGCAGAGCATATTCAAATGATGGGTGATAAAATCACCGCCAAACAAACTGTTGAACGCCTTGGCATTCCTGTGGTTCCGGGTTCTGATGGCGAAATTTCTACCTTAGCACAGGCCCAAAAAGCTTGTGCAAAAATTGGCTATCCGGTATTATTAAAAGCTACCGCAGGAGGTGGCGGGCGAGGGATGCAACTGGTTCAGTCTTCTGAGTTTTTAGAAGAAAATTGGCAAAAATGCCGCCAAGAGGCGAAGCTAGCTTTTGGCAATGATGCCATTTATGCCGAAAAATACCTTACCTTACCGCGCCATATTGAAGTGCAAGTTGTTGGGGATGGTCGAGGCAAAGTTTTGCATTTTTGGGAACGTGATTGCTCGTTGCAAAGACGACATCAAAAAGTTTTGGAAGAAGCGCCTTCCCCTGCACTTACCAAAAATTTACGTGAAAATATTTGTAAAATTGTTGCTGATGCTTTGGCAAAAATTAAATATCGCGGGGCTGGTACGGTTGAATTTCTCTATGAAAATGGTGAATTCTATTTCATTGAAATGAACACCCGAATTCAGGTGGAACACCCCGTTACGGAAATGATTACCGGGGTAGATTTGGTGCAATTACAGCTAAAAATTGCTGCGGGTGAAACCTTGAATCTTGATCAAAACGATATTAAAATTAATGGGCATGCTATGGAATGTCGAATCAATGCTGAAGATCCCGAAACTTTTATGCCAAGCCCAGGCAAGGTAACTGCTTACCATGCACCCGGTGGCCCTGGAATTCGGATAGAATCGCCAATTTATACCGACTACGTTATTCCACCCCACTATGATAGCATGATTGCCAAACTTATTGCCCATAATGCCACTCGTCCCCAATGCTTAAAACGAATGAATTCAGCACTTCGGGAATATTTAATTTCTGGCGTAAAAAGTAATATTACCCTGCATCAGCGCCTATTACAGGAACCTGATTTTGTGAAAGGTACCTATGACATCCACTGGTTGGAAAAATTAATGAAGCTGAAATAAAAATGGCTTTTATTTCAGCTGAAGTGCTGTTGCAAGCTTACAAAACTGGCTCTTTTCCAATGGCAGAGGGACGCCATGATCAGGGTTTCTCGCTTATTAATCCTGAACGGCGCGGGGTATTGCCTATCAAGCAATTTCATACCCCCAAAAGATTACAAAAAACCATTGCTTCAAAAAAATTTAACGTTAAGTTTAATACTGTGTTTTTTGATGTGATCCATAATTGTGCTGCCCGCTTTGAAACTTGGATTAATGATGATATTATTAAATTATTTTGCCAATTACATGAAAGTGGCTATGCGCATTCGGTGGAAACTTGGCATGAAGGGCGATTGGCTGGTGGACTATATGGGATTGCGCTTGGTGGGGTGTTTTTTGGTGAAAGTATGTTTTCAGCCAAGCGCGATGCCAGCAAAGTGGCTCTTGCACAATTGGTGCTTCATTTAGAGGCACGCGGTTATATTTTATTTGATGTCCAATTTGTCAACCCGCATCTGTTACAATTTGGGGTTCGGGAAATTGGCTATCAACATTTTCAAGCCCTGTTGAAACTCGCCTTAACCTTAGATTGCCAATTTTACCCTTAAAAATTGATTGTGTAGATTCATTTTTCAAAATCAGCTTTGGTTTTACGCCGTTGGACGCATTGAAATCAAATATTCAATCTCGACACCACTGCCCGATCTTCCTAAAATCTTGCGCCCTAATTTCTGGAAATGAAAATCACCAACCTCGGCTAATTTACCTTCCATAGAAGATGCAGAAATACAAGAATTAACCCATATTTTCGTTTTTGCTAATTGCCTTTTAAATTTAAAAGGTTTTGGAATTTCATTTTCATGTTCTGAGTATTGATAACCCGTTCCATAGTTTCTACTTTTTAGTTTATTAAATCTTTCTGATTTTAATTCTGCAAAAAAGTCATATTGATCAAACACATGATCTAATATTTTCATATAAACATCTATCCCAGAATTTCCAATTTCTTCTATACCCGCAATTTTATAGCGATATTCTACTGAACCATATTGCCCATTTCCATTTTGACTCCCAAATGTTTCTGTAGAAACTGGTGATAAATGATTGGATTGCAACGATTGTTGAGGTGATGATGGCTGAAATGATGGTGATTGGGGCAGTTTAAGTTTTTGCAAAAATTCAATAATATCTGTCTTTTGCGGACAATATTCACATTTTTCTGTTACCAATTCTGCAATTAAATCGATTAAAATCTCCTCTTCCGCATCAACAAGATCCTGCCAAATATTAGAAATTTCCATTTTCGCTTCTCTGGCTTTACGCAACTGCTGATAATCATCTCGCAAATCCTCAAAAGCTTGTTCAAATTTAACCTGAGCATATCGCAAATAACGCTCTAAAATACCGATGCATGTTTCAGCATCATCTGAACAAATAGCAAAAGATTTTACTTTTCGCTCCTGATAATCACCCGCACCATACGCATTAAAAAAATACCACCAATTGCCATCAGTTAAAATAATCATCGATATCCCCGATTGAATACTGGCATAATGAAATAATTGGGTTTCTGCTGTCTCTTTTAAATCAAGTTTGCCACCAAAATTTGCCTGGGGTTTTAACCTCAATAAAAATACCGGGCTTAAAAATATTTGAATTTGTTGATAGCGCAATATCAACACGTAAATTCTCCACTGGAAATTCAGGAACCATTTGCAAAGGTGAAACCGGATTCCAGCCTAATTTTTCTAACAGCGGATAGCAAATCTGTGAACGGATCGCCTCTTCTTTGCGATAAGCCCCCTGATGATAATATTCTTTGATCGTTTCCAGTAAATTTTTCAATGAAACATCATTCATCGAACCACTCATCAATCATCGCCTTTGCCCGGATTTTCGCTAAAAAATTCCATTTTATTCGGTTTCTCGTTCCATTCATTCGCATCAGCAGGCACATCACCAATGCGCGTAATATTCGGCCATTTCTCAGAATATTTCCGATTAAAATCAATCCACTCAGCCATATTCATTTTTGTACCTGTCTCCGAATTTGTATCGGGAAGAATCGCATCCACAGGGCATTCTGGCTCGCATACGCCACAATCGATACATTCATCAGGGTGGATCACCAACATATTCTCACCCTCATAGAAACAATCTACCGGGCAAACCTCAACACAATCCTGGTGCTTACAACGAATACATTTCTCAGTTACAATATAAGTCATTCATAATCTTTCTCAATTTTATCGGCTTAATTTTTAACAATTTTTCAAGAATTCACAAAGACCGAACCCTAAGCTTGCTTTGCCCTAATGCTTACTTGAAACGAGAACTCCTTAAAATCGTAACTACATTTTACGCATCTGGCATAAAGCTTGCAAGGGTAAATATTCACATAAAGGATACCGAGTTATTATCTCATAAATTAAGAATAACTTCAAATCCCCTAAAACACAATCTTCATAAGATCTATAATTTTGATGGAACGAACCGACCATGATAAAGATTAACCTGAAAGGCAAATCACAAGCACGTTATTTAAACCCGGGGTTAAAACGTCGTAGCATTATTGTGAAACGCAATCATGGGCACTCTGAAAAAAACATTTTTGATTATATTCGTATCGGTTCTTCTTTTAGCAGAACGCGCAGTGATAAAGCCGTAGAAACCGCACATATTACCGGCGTATCTACCGATAATTTTGGCATTCCCCACATTCGCTATGATATGAAAAGTAAAAAACCATTTACAACTTCTAGCAATTATGATGGCTCTAAAATGCTAGCCCTGCCAACTTTTATCGATTTATTTGAACAACGACAATCCCAAAATAACTTAAACAAGAAACCTTGAAATAATTATGATTTCTAAAATTTCTACAAAAAAATATTATTTTTACGAAAAAATTTAAATTGTTGTTTGCGTATCATGACTTCGCCTGTTAAAATTTGCGCTTAATTTGTAAAAAATCATTGAAAAGTAATTATTTCATGATTATCTAGATGTTGCGGGCGTGGCGAAATTGGTAGACGCGTTGGTTTTAGGTACCAGTGGAGTGATCCGTGGGGGTTCAAGTCCCTTCGCCCGCACCAACAAGTTAAAAATTTTGAATGCCAAAATTCGGCATTCGCCTTATTGTTTAATGTGGGAATTGTAAAAATAATGGAAATCACCGAAACCAGTAAAACGAATCTCTCTCATAATTATCATGTTACTGTACCTGCTATCGACATTAATTCTGATGTGGATGCAAAACTAAAAGAAATTGGCAAAACTCTAAAAATAGACGGTTTTCGCCCCGGAAAAGTTCCCTTAAATGTGTTGCGTAACCGTTATCGAAGTGAAATATTGGGCGAAGTTTTACAAAATCTTGCAGATAAAGCTGGGCAAAAAATCATCGCTGATTATAATTTAGAGGCGGCAACGCAACCGCAAATGAAATTAGAAAAATTTGAAGAAAATGACATCTTAGAATTTTCGGTTACAGTTGATTTAAAACCCGAATTTGAAATTAAAGATTTAACAGAAATTACTGCCGAAAAATTAAGCATTAAAATCGATGAAAGCGAAATCCAAACCAATTTACAACAGCTTGCCGAGGATGTTGGCGAAACCCAACCCATTGCTGAGAATCGAAAAAGCATGATAGGAGATTATGTTGATATAGATTTTAAAGGCTTTGTTAATGATGTTGCATTCGCAGGAGGCGAGGCCAAAAATTTTAGCTTAAAATTAGGCTCGCAAAGTATGATTCCTGGTTTTGAAGATGCCTTGATTGAACGCGAAATCGGTGAGACTTTTCGCTTTACCATCACCTTCCCCGAAAATTATAATGCTCCTAATTTGGCGGGTCAAGAAACTGAATTTGAAATCACCTTAAATAGTATTTCCCAAGCAGTTCCTGTCGCCTTAGATGATTCGCTTGCCGAAAAATATGGGCAAAAAAAATTAACAGACTTAAAAGAAGCTCTGAAACAAAGATTGATTAATCGTTACCAACCCACCATTAATCGAATTGTTAAACGGAAAATTTTTGATCAAATCGAAAAATTATACAATTTTAAATTGCCCGAAAATCTAATTGAGCGCGAATTTCAAACGATCTGGAAACAATTACAACAATTAAAACAAGCTGGGCAAGTGGAAGATGAAGATATTGGGCGTAGCGATGATGAATTACGCAGTGAATATCGCAATATTGCTGAACGTAGATTGCGTATGGCATTTTTTATCGATAAATTTGCAAAAAACAATAATATTGTCGCCACTGAACAAGAAATTGACCGTTTAATTCAAATTGAAACCAGCCGTAATCCTGAAAATGCCGAAGAAATAGTGAATTATTATCGAAAAAACCCTCATCTTCGACAAAATTTAGCTTCTCCGATTTTAGAAGAAAAATCTATCGAAATTCTATTAGAACAAATCACCACAACCGAACTTGAGATCACTCCCGAAGAGCTAACAGAAATGGATAAACAAGCCGATACGAAAGAGCAAAAAAATCTACAAAAAAAGTGAAAAAAGAATTAACATAAATTATGCTCCTATTCCCTTTTTTTACCCAACGCCTAGTATAATGGAAATTTTTAACATGATTAATGAAGCTGAGAATATGAACCTTGTACCCATGGTGGTTGAGCAAACCAACCGCGGGGAACGTGCTTTTGATATTTATTCAAGACTTCTAAAAGAACGTATTGTTTTTTTAACAGGTACTGTTGATGATTACACAGCCTCTTTGGTTTGCGCTCAGCTGCTCTATCTGGAAGCAGATAACCCAAAAAAAGATATTTGGTTTTATATTAATTCTCCCGGTGGCGTTGTTACCTCCGGCATGTCTATTTTTGATACTATGAATTATATTCGCCCCGATGTTGCAACACTTTGCTTCGGACAAGCTGCTTCTATGGGTGCACTTTTGCTCACCGCCGGAGCAAAGGGAAAACGCTATGCCCTTCCTAATAGCAGAATTATGATTCACCAACCCTCTGGTGGAGCGCAAGGACAGGCTAGCGATATTGAAATTCAAGCCAAAGAAATTTTACGAATTCGCGAAAAATTGAACCATATTTTTGCCAATTGTACTGGGCAAAAAATTCCTTTTATTGAAAAAGCTATGGAACGCGACAATTTTATGTCATCACCAGAGGCCAAAACTTTTGGTCTGATTGATGAAGTTATGCACGAACGACCCACAATAGAGGATAAATCATGAATGATGAAATAAAAAAAGAATTAATTTGCTCGTTTTGTGGCAAAGGCCAAAGCGATGCTAAAAAACTGATTGCCGGCCCTAAAGTTTTTATTTGCGATGAGTGTGTTGATTTATGTACCCACATTATCCATGATGATTTGGTTCGCCTGGATGCTGAAGATGATAATACATCAATTCCAACGCCAAAATTTATTTACGATGCGTTAAACGAGTATGTTATTGGGCAAATGCGGGCCAAACGTATTCTTGCCGTTGCGGTTTACAATCACTATAAACGCCTCCGCTATGGTGAGCAATTGCTTAGCGAAATTGAGCTTTCGAAATCTAATATTTTACTCATTGGCCCTACAGGATCTGGCAAAACTTTATTAGCACAAACTTTGGCACGAATTTTAAATGTTCCTTTTACCATTGCCGATGCCACAACTTTAACCGAAGCTGGTTATGTTGGTGAAGATGTTGAAAATATTATCTTAAAATTATTGCAATCTGCCGATTATAATGTGGAGCTTGCACAAAAAGGTATTATCTATATTGATGAAATTGATAAAATTAGTCGAAAAGCTGAAAACCCTTCTATTACCCGTGATGTTTCCGGTGAAGGCGTTCAGCAAGCCTTATTAAAAATTATGGAAGGCACGATCGCAGCAATTCCTCCTCAAGGTGGAAGGAAACACCCACAACAAGATTTTTTACAGGTAGATACAAGCAATATTTTATTTATTTGCGGTGGGGCATTCTCAGGCTTGGAAAAAATTATTACCCAGCGTAGCGATAATTCTTCCATTGGTTTCGGTTCTGAAATTCATGCCGAAGAAGAACGCAATATTGGCGAAATTTTCTTGGATGTGCAAACAGCTGATTTAATCAAATATGGTCTTATTCCCGAATTTACCGGAAGGTTACCTGTTGTTGCCACCTTAGAAGATTTGGATAAAGAAGCTTTGGTTCAAATTTTGAACCAACCCAAGAATGCTTTGGTAAAACAATACCAAAAATTATTTGAAATGGATAATGCCAGTCTTAATTTTACCGACGATGCCTGCCAAGCGATTGCCGAAGAAGCCGAAAAACGGAAAACCGGAGCTCGGGGGTTGCGTTCGATTATGGAAGATGCTCTTTTAAATGTTATGTTTGATTTGCCTGGTGATGATAGTATCAATGAAGTGGTTATTAACCGTGATGTTATTGAAAAAAAATCTGAACCCCTTAAAGTTCATGGCGAATCTAACAAGCATAATAAAAAAGCAGCAAATCACCATGCGGATAATAAAAAAATGCAAGCCCCAGCAAAAAATAAAAAAACTGTTAATTCAAAAAAATAATTTTTTTAACTCTCACTTCTTATAATTCAGAAGTAATTATTCATCTATTTCAATTTTACTGAATAATTACTCTTGCAAAATATATTTAATACCCTACATAATAGGGTATAGGAATCTTTATTTCTTAGAAAGAATGATTAATGAAACAACTCTACCCCATATTACCAATTCGCGATATTGTGATTTTTCCACATATTGTACTTTCTTTACTTGTAGGGCGTGAAAAATCTATCAATGCACTTGAACAAGTAATTGATGGTGACAAACAGATTTTATTGGTCGCGCAAAGAGATGCCGGTGTAGATCATCCGCAAGAAGAAGATCTATATTCTGTAGGAACGCTATGTTCTGTTCTACAAATGTTAAAGCTTCCCGATGGCACTGTAAAAATATTAGTTGAAGGTTCTAGGCGGATGCAAATTAGTAATTATTCCCGCGAGGATAATTATTTTTGTGCCTATGCCGAAGATTTAGAAGAAGTTGGCGAAGAAATTGATACTCAAGAAGTAAGTGCGATTATGCGCATTACTTTAGAGAAATTTGAACAATACTTAAAGCTCAACCGTAAACTTGCTGATGAAATTTTTCCTGCAGTTTCACAAATTGAAAACCCATCCAAATTTGCTGATAATGTTGCCCAGCATCTTTTGTTAAAAAATGAAGATAAACAAACTTTATTAGAAACTTTATCACCGCTGGCCCGGTTGGAAATTATTCATAATTATATGGAAAATGAAATGGGAGTTTTAAAAGTAGAAAATAAAATTCGCTCCCGCGTGAAACGGCAAATGGAAAAAAGCCAGCGCGAATATTACCTTAATGAACAAATGAAAGCCATTCAACGCGAACTTGGTGATCAAAATGGCGAGCATAATGAGATTAAAGAATTTGAAAATAATATTCATAAACTGAAATTAAGCAAAGAAGCGCGCGAAAAAGCCATTTCTGAAACAAAAAAATTAAGCCAAATGTCCCCCATGTCTGCTGAGGCTACGGTTGTTAGAAACTACTTAGAATGGGTTTTTTCCCTCCCTTGGAAAAAACGTTCCCGAATTTTACGTGATTTAGCACAAGCAGAAAAAATTTTAGATACCGAGCATTATGGGCTAGATAAAGTTAAAGAGCGGATTATGGAATTTTTAGCCGTACAATTACGATCTAAAAAGGTAAAAGGCTCTATTTTGTGCCTTGTGGGACCTCCGGGTGTTGGCAAAACATCTTTGGGAAAATCCATTGCCAAAGCAACCGGACGCAATTTTGTACGTATGGCTTTAGGCGGTGTACGCGATGAATCTGAAATTCGTGGACATCGGCGAACATATATTGGCTCAATGCCCGGTAAAATTATTCAGGGCATGAAAAAAGCAGGCAGTGTTAATCCCTTTTTTCTCCTTGATGAAATTGATAAATTAGGTGCAGATTGGCGTGGAGATCCGGCATCAGCTTTACTAGAAGTTCTAGATCCTGAACAAAATCAAAAATTTAATGATCATTACATGGAAGTTGATTATGATTTATCAGAAGTTATGTTCGTAACCACGGCAAACACAATGAATATGCCACCTCCTTTGCTTGATCGAATGGAAATTATTCGCATTCCTGGCTATACGGAAGATGAAAAAATTGAAATTGCCAAACGGCATTTAATTGCCAAACAGGTGAAAGAAAATAATCTACTCGCCGATGAATGGGAGATTACACCCGATGCTATTCGTGATATTATCCGCTATTACACACGTGAAAGTGGTGTACGTGCCTTAGAACGCGAAATCTCTAAACTTATGCGTAAGGCTGTACTTGAAATTGCCAAAAAACAAAGCACCAATATTAAAATTACCTCTGAAAATATAACTGATTATTTAGGCGTTCATAAATTTCGTTATGGCAAAAGTGAAGAACAAGATGCCGTTGGCGTTGTTACTGGCTTGGCTTGGACCCAGTATGGTGGCGAATTATTGACCATTGAATCTGTGATTGTCCCAGGAAAAGGACGCGTTACAAAAACTGGCAAGCTTGGTGATGTGATGCAAGAATCCATTCAAGCTGCTGAAAATTTTGTTAAAAGTCGCGCTGCCCATTTTGGCATTACTCAAGATGCATTTAAGGATACCGATATTCATGTTCATGTTCCCGAAGGGGCTACCCCTAAAGATGGTCCTTCCGCCGGTGTTGCCATGGTAACATCAATTGTATCGGTACTTACTGATAACCCTATCAGAAAAGATGTTGCAATGACAGGCGAGATTACCTTACGTGGCTTTGTCTTACCTATTGGAGGCTTGAAAGAGAAATTACTTGTAGCCTTGCGTGGCAATATCACAACGGTGTTAATCCCCCATGAAAATGCTAAGGATTTGGTTGAAATTCCCGATAATGTAAAAGCCGGACTAACCATTATTCCAGTAAAAACTGCTGATGAAGTTTTAGCCCATGCACTTAGCCAACCCATTATTCCCATTAAATGGGAAAAGGTGGAAACAACAAATGAAAAAGCTTCGCTTAGCACAATTAACCATTAATATTTGATAAATATTTCAATGATAATCTTAAAACAAAGTTAATTTTTATATTTTTTGTATATTATTGATTTTTTACGTTGACTATAGACCCACTTATTCCCTAAACAATAGTATGTTGTTTGCCTATACAGAGTTTCTATTTGTCAATAATGTATGCGTAGTACTTTGTATGGTGAAAATATATTTGTACTAAAATTAGGAGTTAATAAAATGAATAAAGGTGAATTAATTGATGCGGTAGCATCAATTTCTAAATTGAGCAAAACAGATTCTGAATCAGCCGTAAATGCCTTATTTGAAGCAATTACGCAATCACTTAAGCAAGAAGATGACGTTCGTATCGTTGGTTTTGGTACCTTTACTGCAGTAGCCCAAAAAGCGCGTGAAGGTCGTAATCCTCGTACCGGTGAGAAATTGCAAATTCCTGCTTCTATTCAACCTAAATTTCGTGCTGGTAAAAGCCTTAAAGAAGCCTTAAATTAAGTTTTGAAAGGGCGATTAGCTCAGTTGGTAGAGCATCTCGTTTACACCGAGAATGTCGGCAGTTCGAGCCTGTCATCGCCCACCATTTGGCACCATAACCTAAAATTACAAAGGATCAATGTCTATTTTCAAGCCTATCCCTGAGGGTATTTTTGTTTTTTCCGTCCAATCTTGAATAAATTTCTGCAATTTGAAATTTCGAGGTGTACGAATTAAAAAGCGTATCTGCCATTTATTCTTTAACCTCGCCAAAGGTGGCGTTGCCGGACCCAATATTTTGATTCCAAAAATATTTTCAACATCATTTGGAATGTTTTTTTTCAATATCCTTGCATAATCATGCAATCGCTCCTGATTCTGGGCCTGTAATAACAAAATGGCCATTCTACCATAAGGTGGCCAGTTACCATACATTCTGATCTGCTTTTCCGCCTGATAAAATCCCTCTCGATCGTGGTTTTTCAGGGCTTGAAATAAAATATGTTCAGGATGAGTTGTTTGCAACATCACATGCCCGGCGATCTCACGCCCAGCACGCCCCATCACCTGATGTAGCAATTGATAAGTACGCTCACCCGCACGCAAATCACCACCCGCCAATGATAAATCCGCATCTACAACCCCAACAAAAGTCAGGTTCGGAAAATGATAACCTTTCGTTAGAATTTGCGTACCAATTAAAATATCAATTTCAAAATTTTGCATTTGGGAAATAAGTTTTACCGTAACAGTAGCATCCACCATAGTATCTGACGACATTAAAGCTACTTTCGCATGTGGAAATAATTCTTCGATTTCCGTCTCAATTCTCTCAATCCCCGGACCGTACGGCAATAAATCATCCTGTGTACATTGCGGGCATTGCTTGGGTAAGATTTCTTTTTCTCCACAATAATGACATTGTAATCTAGGAAATTTTTGATGTGCAACTAACCAAGCATCGCAATAGCGACATATAAAACGATATCCACACGCCCGACATAATAGCAAAGGCGCAAATCCGCGACGATTTAAAAAAAGAATCGATTGTTTTTTTTCCAGTAAATTCTTGTCAAGAGCTTCACATAAGGGCTGTGAGAGAAACTTACCCCGTGGCGGTAGATCTTTGCGCAAATCAATCAACCTCACTTCCGGCAAAGAAACCCCGCCATATCGATGATGCAAACGAACATATTGATAGCGATTTTTTTCTACATTCACTTGGCTTTCCAGTGAAGGTGTTGCTGAGGCTAAAATGGCTGGAATTTTATTTATTTTTGCCTGCAATATCGCCATATCACGTGCATGATAAATATTACCCTCACTTTGCTTATAAGAGCTATCATGCTCTTCATCAATCACAATTAAACCTAAATTTTTAAAAGGTAATAACAAGCTAGAACGTGCCCCAATAAAACTGTAGGGTTTGCCTGAAAGAGCCGCACGCCAAATTTCAAAACGCATCGAATCACTTTGCGATGAATGCCATAATAATGGCAAATGTCGAAACCTTGCCTGAAAATGGATAACAAATTGTCGCGTTAACGTAATTTCTGGTAACAAAATTAAAGTTTGTTTTCCTTGTTGTAAAATTTCTGCCACAGCTTGTAAATAAAGTGCGGTTTTGCCCGAACCTGTTTCACCATCCAACAAGGTAATTTCTGTATTTTTTAGATGATTCTCTAGATCTTGCCAAACAAGGCTCTGTGAATCATTAAATTTTACCGGATTATAATGAATTTCTGGTAATTCTGGCAGATTTGAATTTTTTTCTTTATGAATAACCCTAAAAATTCCCGCCATAGCCATTTTTTTAATTACTGCCATACTCACCCCAGATGCTTCTGCCAATTTTGCCAATGGTAATGGTGGTAAATTTTCTGCTTTTGTAAATGCTCGCATCCGTAATGAACTCATCTTTAATGGAAGCATCTCTATTTCTTCTGCCTTCATTTGTAGTTGATAATATTTTTCCTGTTTTAACTTTCTGATTTTGCCCTTAGGTAGAATCGCGCTCGATACCATCATTTTCAAAACGCTTCCCCAAGCAATCATATTGTAATCTGCAAATTTCTTAATAAATTGCAGATTCTGAGTAGAAAGTGGTGCAAATGGCAAAAGAATTTCAATCGACTTTAATTGAAATTTCGGAGGCGTTACTATTTTTTTCGGCTCGGCAACAATACAACCCAATATTTTTTTCTGCCCAAAAGGAACTAGACATAATTGTCCCAACCTTAACTGCACGCGAAGCTCGCTATTGTGATAAAAATCATCACAAAGATAATGAAATGTATTATTAAATGGCTGACTCACCAAAATTTCTACCGTAAATTTCATAATCCAAGATTTAATCTATCCCCGAAAAAGGTGCAAGTGATAAACGATAGGTAAAAGTTTAAAAATAACTGAAAAACAAGGTTTTTGTTTCTGATAAATCTTTTCTTTGCTATAGTGATGTAGAAATGATTAGTGATTAAAAGGAAGCTCACATAATGGAAATATTTTTAGACAGTGCTGAGATTGATGAAATTAAAAAATGGAATACAACCGGATTGATTGATGGCGTTACGACAAACCCATCCCTAATTGCAAAATCAGGACGTAATATTTTAGAAACAATTGCCGAAATATGCGATTTGGTGGAAGGTTCCGTCAGTGCTGAAGTAACAGCAACTGATTATAAGGCGATGCTAACAGAAGCTGCAAAATTAGGCGCCATTGCGCCCAATGTTACCATTAAACTGCCCCTTACCCTAGATGGGTTAACAGCATGTAAACAATTAAGCGATCAAGGCATCTGCGTTAATGTAACTTTGTGTTTTTCGGCCGCGCAAGCCTTACTGGCAGCGAAAGCCGGCGCAAGCTACATCTCACCCTTTATTGGTCGTTTGGATGATATCGGAATGAATGGTTTGGATTTAATTGAAGAAATTATCACAATTTATCAAAATTATGATTTTTCAACAAAAATTTTGGCAGCCTCGATCCGACACCCAATTCATGTTGTTGATTGTGCAAAAATGGGTGCTGATGTAGCAACATTGCCTAGCAAAACCCTAGAACAGCTTTACCACCATCCCTTAACCGATCATGGCTTGCAGAATTTTCTAAAAGATTGGCAAAAAACCGGACAATCAATTTTATAGATCTCTAAAATGAATAAAACCCCACATCAAAAATCTCATTTAGCAACGATATCGCCTCAAAAGATCAACGATTTTTTAACAAAAAACCCTGATTTTTTTCTCCAATATCCTGATTTGCTAGAAAAATTAACGATCCCACCGCAATGGCAAAAGAACCCCAATATGAAAATCCTTGATTTTCGTTCCGCCTTAATTTCCCAATTACAAAAGAACCTTGCCTTGCGTGATCTGCAAAATTACAACATCATTTCCATTTATGAAACCAATGAAAACCATCAAAATCGAATTCATAATCTTATTTTACAAATTCTTGCAACTGATTCTCTGCAAGCCACTCTTGCCATGCTGGCAAAAGAAATGCCACAAACTTTAGATCTAGAAAAAGTCGTTTTATGTGTAGCCCCTCACAAAAATGACTTGCTCCAAGATATGTATTTTGAAAATTTGCGTATTATTGACAGCAAATGGCTACAAGAATTCAACGAAAATGAGATTGTAATCAAAGCTCATATTTCAGATGATCATGAAACTGAATGTGAAGCCTGCCATAAAATTTACGGTACAGCCAATATTCACTCCGATCTGCGCATTGCCATTAATCTGCCTAAAGTGAAAGGTTTTTTAGCTTTCGGCTCCAATTTCCCCAATAAGTTTAATACCGAGCAATCTACCCAGCTCATGGTATTTTTAACGCGTAGTTTTGAAGCCATGATCAAAATAAGAATTACCGATCATCAATAGAATAAAATCATCATAATGAATGTTCCCCCTGCCTATATTGACACAAGTTTAGCAAAAATCTTTCATGATTATCTCGTAATGTTACAACAGAAAAATTTGGCAAAAAATACTCTAAATGCTTATAAAAGTGATTTACAACAATTTTTACAATTTTTTATGCAGCATTATGGCAAAAGAATTTGTTTGGATGATTTAAATAAAATAACAATTAAAGATTTTCGTTCTTTTCTTGCCTATAAAAGAAAAACTGGCATGAACCCCTCATCGCTGGCGCGTAGCTTATCATCAATACGAGGCTTTTTTATCTGGCTTGCCCGTGAAGGTTGGGTTGAAAACACAGCAGTTGAAGTCATGCAAAGTCCAAAGAAAGCAAAAAATATTCCTCGCCCTGTTAGTCCCCTAGATGTTAAGCATATCATTGAAAAATGTGTTCCCACAAATATTAACACAACTACAAATTGGCAAAATCTACGCGATCAAGCTTTATTCATGTTGCTTTACGGTTCAGGGCTTCGAATCTCTGAAGCTCTTGGGCTCAATGCCGGCATATTCCAACAAGCCAGTGACTGCTTTAATGTGCTCGGGAAAGGCAACAAAACCCGTCAGGTACCCTTATTGCCAATCGTTAAAGATTCTGTGATGCTCGCGATTCATGCCAATCCCTATTACCGAAATCATGAATCACCTGTTTTTTGTGGTGTCAAAGGTGAACGTATGTCGCCACGAATTGCCCAATTACGTATTAAAGAGATCAGACGTGAATTAAAATTACCAGATAGTTTAACCCCACACGCGCTACGGCATTCTTTCGCCACTCATCTTTTGGGCAAAGGTGCTAATTTACGTGAGGTTCAAGAATTATTAGGGCATAGTTCGATTGCTTCTACCCAAATTTATACGAAAATCGAAACAGATGATTTGTTAGATGAATACCATAATACGCATCCGCGAGGCTAAATCATAAAAAAAGCCCGCCCGTAAAATAGGCATATTTTTTGCTATCATAATTATACAATAAATAGGAAACAATAATCTTTATTTCTTAAAGAAATCTAATGAAACCAAAATTGATAATCTTTACCCTGTTCGGATTTATGATAATCCATAATGTGGATGATGTTTTTGCCACAAACATCTACGCAGCGATGACTTATGCTTTGCCTACCAAAGGACGAGCAGATCGCCAACAATATGATCCTGCATCCATGACCTTTGGTAATAGTTTCGGTAGCACCTATTCCTATAGTGGCGGTTTAGGCTATTTGGTAGGCATTAATGCTGGAACAGCTTCACTAGAATATCGTACAAATAATGAGAGCCTAAAACGAAATAATCAAGAAGCTAACCTTCGCCATAATAATTTACTGCTAATTGGTAAAGCCAATGCCGGTAATAAACGTCTAAAATTAGGTGTTGGCATTGGAAACGCTACTATTCCCAGTGTTGGGAATGCGATTATCGCAACAGACACAAATTATAATACAACAAGCTATTTATTTGGTATGGATTTTGTTACTGGAAATGAGGTTAATAACGAAAAGCGACATTTTTTTGTAGATTACATAACAATTATCGCGCATTCACGCACATTTCGCATCCAACAAGGCAATTTGGACATTGGTGCAAGAGAACAGGTTCGCTATTCACAAATTAATTTTGGTTATATGTACCATTTTGGTGACATTGAATAATTGCAAAACCAATCCTTATCAGACCAAGTCGCAATTTGTTCTAGATCAGCAGTTTCAACTAAAAATGAATTATTACGAAACGATAAAAATCGTAATAATCCCAAACTTCTTAGCACTATTTTTGGTAAAAACATACACATACACCCACAGATTTTTATGAAATATCGCATTTTTTGCTCTAACCCCAGACCCGCAAGAATATTCTTCTATCTGTGCCAACTACCGATCATAGATCATGCTATTGATTAGTAGCTGAGCCAAATATCTGCATAAAATTTTTCATTTTTGTAGGATCCTTAACACCTTTTTGTATTTCAACACCTGATGAAACATCCACAACTTCTGGATAATGATTCTTTCGCAATGTTGCCAAAGCCCCTATAACATTATCACTTGAAAATCCTCCTGCTAACCACCATCTTTTTGGCAAACTATCAAAATGATTTAACAATGAATGCAAAAAACTTCTCCCAAGTCCACCCATCATCTCACCCTTTTTCGCTTTCGCATCAAATAACATAATATCCGCATGATCCCAATATTTTTGAGAATCTAAAATATCGGTAATTTCTGCAATGCCATAAGCCTTAATCACTGGAACTTTCAATTTTTCTTTAATTTTTTGGACAAATTCTGGAGATTCTTTTCCATGAAGCTGAATCATATCCAAAGGAACTTGTTTGATAATTTCTGCAATTTTCTCGCTATTTTCATCCACAAATAACCCCACTCGCTTTATTTTACCCATAGCCAATTCGCTTAATTTTACCGCTTGCGAAATACCAATAGAACGCAGTGACGGCGGGTAAAACACAAAGCCAACATAATCTACACCATAATGAATTGCGGTTTGTAAAGATTCAACATTACGAATACCACAGATCTTAACTTTAATTCCATTCATCAGGATTTTCCAAAAAAGATTCGATATCACAAATTTTATTTTCATGTAAAATTTCACTTCTGCGTGCCTCAACAATAATATCTGCCCAGCATGCCAAAGCATGTAATGTAACTCCACAAGCTTGAAATTTTTCCTCTGCCTTCGGAAAAATACCATAACGAAATAGCGTAAAACAATGTTGGCATTTCGCTCCAATTTCAGCAATTGCATCCAAAAAAGACATTTTAGAACCACCATCGGTAAATAAATCTTCTACCAATAAAACATTCTGTCCTTCATACATATCACCTTCTATGCGGGCATTTTTTCCAAAATTTTTAGGTTTCTTGCGAATATATGCCATGGGCAACACAAATTTATCTGCCATCCATGCCGCATAGGCAATGCCTGCGGTTTCACCTCCGGCAATACAATCAAACGGTTTTTCTTCCGCCATCGCTGTTTGTAACAAATCATAGCCCATTTCTATGATCCGCATTCGAGCTTGCGGAAAAGCAATTAACCGCCGACAATCCACATAAACAGGACTTTTTTTGCCTGATGTTAATGTAAAAGGTTGATCCGGGCTAAAAATGATACAATTTGTATCCATTAATATCTGCGCTGTTGCCTGCGCAAGTTGCTGAGCCATCACATTCCATTATCATTGAAATAATTAATTATATTTTTCAAAGACCAAACAAGCATTTGTACCCCCAAAACCAAATGAATTAGAAAGTACAGTTTCCACCTCTACATTTAAGCGCGAACGCAATATTGGCAAATTTTTTGCAGTTTCATCCAAATTATCAATATTAATTGATTCTGCTAAATAACCATTACGCATCATCAAAAGCGAATAAATCGCCTCATGAACTCCGGCCGCACCCAATGAATGCCCACTTAAAGATTTTGTTGACCCAATATAGGGCATATCATCTGCACCAAAAACATTTTTAATTGCTTCAAGTTCTTTCATATCACCCGCTGGCGTAGAAGTTCCATGGGCATTAATATAATCAACTTTCCCCCGTGCGGTTTTCATCGCCATTTCCATACATCTCTTCGCCCCTTCACCAGAAGGTTGCACCATATCAAAACCATCCGAAGTTGCACCATAACCCGTTAATTCTGCGTATATTGTTGCCCCACGCCTGCGCGCATGTTCCAATTCTTCCATAACCAAAACACCGCCACCCCCAGAAATCACAAAACCATCTCGGTTGGCATCATAAGCTCGAGAAGCTTTTTCAGGTGTCGCATTATAACCCGCCGACAATGCTGGCATCGCGTCAAACAAACAGCTTAAAGTCCAATGTAATTCCTCACCGCCACCCGCAAAAATAACATCTTGTTTATCCAACATAATCAATTCCATAGCATTGCCAATACAATGCGCACTGGTAGAACATGCTGAAGAGAGTGAATAATTAACGCCACGAATTTTAAAAGGCACCGATAAAGTTGCCGAATTCGTAGAACTCATTGTTCGTGGTACCATATAAGGACCGATACGCTTTGACGCTTTACTTTTTCGAATCGTATCCCAAGCCAATAACATATTGATCGTAGACACGCCTCCTGAACCACAAATAATTCCTGTTCGAACATCAGAAATTTGATTCTCGCTTAAACCAGAATCGACAACAGCTTCCTGCATAGCAATGTAATTATAAGCTGCACCCTCACCCATAAAACGTAAAATTTTTCGATCAATATTTGCAGCGACATCAATTTTTAGCGAACCGTGAACATGCGAGCGCATGCCCATTTTTTGATATTCATCACAAAAGACGATTCCTGATTTACCACTATAAAGCGATTCATTTACCTGTTGACAATTATTCCCAAGAGAAGAAACAATGCCCATTCCGGTAACAGCAACCCTACGCATTAATTATCTGCTAATTCTTCAGGAGAAAATAAACCAACGCGCAAATCATTTGCCTCATAAGCCAACTCACCATCAATAAACAATCGACCATCACCAACACCCATAACAAGTTTACGAGTTACAACGCGCTTCATGTCTATCTCATAAACAACCTGTTTTGCATTTTGTAATACCTGATCTGTAAAACGCACTTTGCCGGCACCTAAAGCACGCCCACGCCCTTTATTCCCAATCCATATAATAAAAAAACCTATCAATTGCCACATAGCATCTAAGCCCAAACAACCGGGCATAACCGGATCATCTTGAAAATGACACTTAAAAAACCATAAATCTGGATGAATATCTAATTCCGCACGTATATAGCCCTTACCATTTGCCCCACTATCTTTATCAATATCCGTAATCCGATCAAACATCAGCATCGGTGGCTTTGGTAATCTACCATCCGCAGATGAGAATAAGTTACCCTGTCCACAAGCAATTAAATCCTCATAATCATAACTTGCTTTAGGAGAAAAACTCTTTGTCATTATCTATAAATTCCTAACCTTATATAACTCATTTTGAAATTGAGATTCAACCCGCATACTACCAGTGCCTCTAGGCTTTATCAAGTAAGATATTTACGATTCAGATTTCAGGGTAAGAATAAAACTATTTTTGAGAAATAAAAGCATCATAAACAAAAGAGAATATGATCTGATGAGACAGATCTTTTCCATTTCTTTGTACCCTAACATTTCCAATATCGCGCCCTTTTGCAATAAAACTATGATCTAGTGCTGAATTTTGTCCCGCTGTAAAACTAATCGTAATATCTTTGTAAATAATCTCGCCTCTTTCGCGTAAAACTTGCAAAGGCCAAGCTTGATCACCAACAACCACAACATAGGCTAAAGGTGGCAAATTTCCTTTATAAACACCTTTATATAAAAAAGGTGTTTTACTGGTATCATATTTCACATAAGGATTTTTTCCATAAAACTGATTTTTCGGTTTGTTTGGAATTAATATTCTGCTTTGCGGTGAACGTGCTTGTAGCAATGCAAAACTTTCCACATGCGAAACAATTTTCTTAAGCTGTTGCCCAGAACGTACACCAACGATCGATTCTCCCAAAAATTGTTGCCACCAACTCTCACCGCCCCAATCATACATTACCATATTAGAATGCCGTACAAGCCCCGTTACCCCAAAAGAAATAACTTCACCGCCTAATGTTCGTTCAAAAACAATCGCAGAATTGCTAAGCGGACAGTACGTAATAACTACAGGAACACCCCCAACAACATCATTAACAATTTGATGCCAAATTAAAACTCGAAGCGGATAACCACGTACATCCCCATTAATGTTAAGGCTAAGCAATGGCTCGGTATCTGCAAGATCCTTGATTTTCGTTGCTGGCACAAATTTGGGCTTATCAAGCGAAGAAATGTTATCTTTTTCGGGCCCGCCCTGAATAATTTCTTGAAGATCTATGCTGGTATTTGCAAAATTCGTCTTCCAGTCAAAAATGTTGAAATGATGATCTTGTTTCCCTGCAACAACCGGGAAAAAAAAAATCGATATGCCAAAAAAAATCACAAAACTAGCAAATATTTGCCGTGTTTTTCTCACCCCTCCTATTTTGCTCTTTGTTAACATTTTATTTTATACGGAAATATCTATTGCCTTAATTTGTTACAACAACCATAAATGGCGCGCCTGAGAGGATTTGAACCCCTGGCCTCATGCTTAGAAGGCACGCGCTCTATCCAACTGAGCTACAGGCGCGAATTATTTCATTATTTGCCACCAAAACCATAAAATCTTTATAACACCATATTAAAAAATTTATAAAACCTAATTTAATGCCATCATTTAATGAGTCCAAGGCTGAATGCGCGCACAAGAAAAATTATCCGCATAGGCTTTGGGTTTAATTTTTCGTACATTAGGAACAATAATTCGATAGCTATGTCCATTTTTTTTTGCCCAATTTTCCGCTGATTCGCAACTGATAAAATGTAATCTCATTTGCCGATTGGTATTGGTAGAGTTTTTCCACTGCATTTCACCATCCGATATTTTAAAAACCTCTACCTCAAACTCCACAACCCAACCATCCGTACCCTTACGGCCTGATTGAGTGGCAGTCTTTTCATTTTGAGAAATTCTAACCCGTGCCATATTAAAAACACCTTTCACGATGAAAAATCACAACGATCTTATGGTCGGGACGGCTGGATTCGAACCAACGACATCCTGCTCCCAAAGCAGGCACTCTACCAAGCTGAGCTACGTCCCGTAACTGAATTGATAATCACTTTATTCAGAAAACTATGCCCTTTGGCAAGAAAATTATGACAGCACCCACAAAAATAAGCAAGGTTTCTGTAATTTGTTGGCTGGCTCCTAGTAAATCACCGGAAATTCCACCAAAGAAAGATTTAATAAAACCATAAAGAGCATAAATCTGAAATAACCAAAATAATAAAAATACTTCCGCAGGAATAATAGATTTTGGTAAATATTGCAAAGTGATATAGCCAATCATTAAAGAAATGATGAATCCTATCACCATCTGCAAAAACGAAATTTGATGAATTTGCTTGCCAAGTTTACTCCCCTTTAATAAAGGCAACATATAAAGCAAAACCGCCCATTGTCCCCGCGATAAACTATGAGCAAGCGGTACAATAACCCAAATAATACTAGGATGCGTTAAAGCGGTGATTGCCATTAATTTGCCAGAAAAACTAATCAATAATGCCAAAACACCATAACTACCAATGGCAGGATCCATACGAATTTTTTGCAATTTTTCACCGCCATTCCCCTGGCGAACACCAAGCGCATCCGCACTATCAGCCAAACCATCTTCATGCAAACCACCAGTAAGGATCACTTGCCCAGCAAGAGCGAAAAATGCACTTAAAAAAGGTGGAAGATTTAGCAAATAACCCAGATGATACAATCCTGCAACCATCGCTCCCAGCAAAAAACCGGAAATCGGAATCAAAATAATAACTCTACGCAAAGGCTGATAAGAAACATGAGGTAGGGGCAATAATGTTAAAAATTGTAAAATATTAATCATAGCTTGCAATACCCATAACGCGCCCATGAAAGGAAAATAAATCGAATCAAGCACTCTCTTTTTAAGATTTTTATACAAAACAACTTGCCTTTTCTAACCACAAACATTATCACAATACTGCAAATACATAATCGCATATTGCAGTTTAATTCAATAAATTAAAAGGGTTTCGCAAATGGAAGCTAGTTTTTCTGAAATTTTTGCCCTGTTCCAACAATTCAAACCCTTGAATGAAAATGCCCGCAACCAGGCTGAACAAAGAAATAATAATTTAACGAAACCTCGAAATTCTTTAGGACGTTTAGAAAATTTAGCCTGTTGGTATGCTGCAGTGCGCAACCAACCTTTAAATTTGGCTCGAATCGCTGTTTTTGCGGGGAATCATGGCATTGCACAAAATAATATCGTCTCGGCTTTTCCCTTTGATGTTACCGCCTCTATGGTGCAAAATTTTCAACAGGGTGGGGCAGCAATTAACCAAATTGCCAAAATTGTTGATGCTGAATTTTTGGTTTATGAATTGCAGCTGGAAACACCAACACAAGATTTTACCAAACAAGCCGCTATGCAAGAGGAAGAATGTGCCCGTGCCATTGCCTATGGCATGATGGCCGTAGACGATCATATTGATGTTATCGTGCCCGGCGAGATGGGAATTGGCAATACCAGCGCAGCTGCAGCCATTTATTACGCAATTTTTGGTGGTAAAGTTGCAGATTGGGTTGGGCGTGGCACTGGAATCGATGATGCTATTTATGAAAATAAAAAAACTTTAATTTCTGATGCCGTCAAATTGCATCAAAATAATTTTACTGGTGACTATAAAGCTTTGGAAATTTTGCGCCATGTTGGCGGTTTTGAAATTGCTGCTATGGTTGGCTTGTTAATCGCTGCCAGAATTGCAAATGTTGCGGTAATTCTCGATGGTTTTGTTTCTTGTGCTGCCGCCGCCGTTTTATACGAAATTTCACCTGATTATCTTGACCATTGCGTGGCCGGGCATTTATCTGATGAGCAAGCCCATAAAATTGCTCTACAAAAAATAAACAAATCTCCGATCTTAAATTTAAATATGCGTTTAGGCGAAGCAAGCGGAGGAGCCCTGGCAATATCGATTTTACGAGCCGCTGTTGCCTGCCAAACTGGCATGGCAACATTTGCAGAAGCCTTGGTTTCGACAGCTGAAAAAAGACAATGAATATGGTAAGCAACACGCAAACAAAACTCATTTTAAAGTTGGTAAAAGGGTTCGTGGTACTATGGTAAATAAGCTTGAGGATTTGCCAACTCCACATAAAAGCGTTAAGCAATGAGAAACTGATAAAAAGAAAGAACAAAAGAAATTAAGAAAAGCTAAAAATAAGGTTAAAAAGTTAGATAGTTAGTATGAAAAATCTTAATATAGTTTCTTTATTTTCAGGTGCAGATGGTTTAGATTTAAGATTCAAAAAAGCAGGATTTAATACAATTTATGCTAATGAATATGATAAAACAATATGGCAAACATTTGAACATAATTTTAAAAATGTACCACTTGACAAAAGAGACATAAGAAAAATAAAAAACGATGAAATTCTTGATTGCATCGGTATAATTTTGCCAAAGTTGGAGCGAAACAGGAGCTTTGCGTGGCATTAACGATTCAAGAGGTAAGTTATTTTTTAACTATACGAGAATCATTAAAGATAAGAAACCTTTGTTTTTTGTAGCAGAAAATGTTTCAGGAATATTGCACGAAAGAAACAGAGTAAGAGATTGGAATGAGCAGTCTTTTACAATACAAGCAGGAGGTAGACATGCACCACTTTATCCACAAGCTCCAAAAATGACATTCATTGAGCAAAATAAACGAGAGTTCAAAAAAGGAAGCGAGCATTTATATCGTAGACTTTCCATTCATGAATGTGCAAGAATTCAAACTTTTCCTGATGAATTCAAATTTATGTAAATAATATTCTAGATGGTTACAAAATGGTTGGTAATGCCGTTCCTGTAAATCTATCTTATGAAATGGCAAAACAAGTTTTAAGTTATATTTAATGAAAACAACCTTACATGCAATCAATAATATTATTGATAATGATTTATACAGTCTTGATAGATACAAGAATTTGAGCTCCAAAATAAGAATTAACAACACTGGCAAGGCATTGGAGAATTTAATCAAAGATGTATTATGCGGTCAATTTCAATTAAATGAAAAAGAAAGAATAGAGCTACAAAGTGAATATTTTTCTTATACAGGAAATCAAAACAATCCACCTGATTTAATTATAAGAAACAGTGATGCTTTTGAAATAAAGAAAATTGAAAACAATGAGCAATTGCTCTTAACAGTTCGTTTCCCAAAGATAAACTTTACAGAAATAGCAATATGATAACGACTGCATCACAGAAAAACAACCTTAATCTTACATAAAAGCACTAATGGTTAAGAGTAATTTTGAATCATTTAACATTGAAATTAGAAATCAAATTTCAAAAAAATGTAATGTGCAAAATGTGAAAATACAAAATCCGAATAATCCTGCTAATTTGCTTGAAAATATACTAATTGAATATGAATATAAAATATGAGTGGATTAATTAAATCTATTATCACCTTAATTTTTATAATGAGGCAATTACTAAATACAGATCAAACTTAAAAATTATTTTAAGAATATTTCTCATAAATGTAACAAAAACAACCATAAATACCCTACCAAACCAATCTTGTTTGGGCATAATCTGGATAAATGGCAAAATCATCATAAAGTCTCTGCAAAGCCGTTGCACTCGCATCATCATATTGATGCGTTAAGCCTAAATCTTGCCAAGCCACACCACTGGTAATAAATAACCCATCACCACCTGCATCTTTAATCCCTTTAATATCATGATGTAGCGAATCACCAATGGCTAAAAAATTTTTCCCTACATCTTGCCCTGCAAATCTTGCAGCCGTTTGATAAACCCAAGGGTAAGGCTTACCATGCCAACGCACAATACCTTGATATTTTTCTTCATAAACCGCAGCAATAGCCCCCGGACAAATTTCTATGATCCCCATAGAATTAACCGAGAATTGATCAGGATTAATACAAATCATTGGTAAATTACGCATTTTTGCTTGTTCTAAAAGCTCAAAATAATCGGCTAGATCTTGCGCCCGATCCACACCTGCACATAAAATAAAATCCGCAGAATCAATATTTGAAACAACTTCAATTGGCAAGTCAATCAAAACTGCATGTTGAACTTTGCCATCTTTCAGGGTCATATCTTGTTGCCAGCTCAGCAAATAACATTTTTTTCCCAATTTTTGATAAAATTCATCTTGCCCCATAAAAATATTATCCTGAAAATCAGAACCTGAGGTAATTAAATAATCATAATATTGCCGATGAAATCCTAAATCACTTAAAAAATTTTCTGTAAATAATCGTGGCTTACTAGAATTAGAAAGAATAATCACCTGCTTCCCCTGCTCTTTTAGCCCAATCATCGCTTCTAAGGCATCGGGAAACAGCTCTACCCCATTATGCAACACCCCCCACTGATCTACCAAATACACATCATATCGCGATGCAATTTCTCTTAATTTTTGCAATATCATTTTTTACTCCTTAATCAAAGATCTGCACCCACAGCATCACTTATATGTGCAAACCCATCAGCCTTTAACCGAATCTCTAGCCCTTGTAAAATATCTGCGACCAAAGTAACCCCGCCATAGATCAGTGCCGTATAAATTTGTAGCAAACACGCCCCCGCCTTAATTTTTAGATAGGCTTGTTCAGCATTGCTAATCCCCCCCACACCAATTAAAGGGATCTTCCCTTCAGTACCATAAGCAAATTCTCGCAAAATATCGGTAGAAATATCAAATAAAGGGGCACCACTTAAACCACCCTTTTCTTGGCTATATTTTGCAGGTAAATGCTCACGGCGAATTGTGGTATTTGTGAGAATCAAAGCATCTGCATAAGATACCGCTTGAATTAATGGTTGTATAAGATCAGAAGGAAGATCAGGAGAAAGTTTTAAAAAAATCGGACAAGAAATATTTTTTTGCAATGCCAATTCCTTTAATTGTGACAATAATTTCTTAATTATTTCAGGATTTTGCAAATCCCGAAGCCCAGGAGTATTAGGCGATGAAATGTTAATTGTAACATAGTCGCTATAAGGTGCGCATTCAAGAAAACAGGTAAGATAATCTTGCAGATCTCCCATTTTATTTTTCCCAATATTCACGCCAATAATTTGTCCAACTTGTTTTTTTTGCCGAATCAATTGCAACGATGCTGCCATATGCGCACTGCCTAAATTATTAAAACCCATCCGATTAATGATCGCTCTTTCCGATTGTAACCGAAATAACCGTGGCTTCGGGTTTCCGCCTTGTGGCAATGGAGTAACCGTACCCAATTCAATAAAACCAAATGCCAACCGAAATAGATTCAGACCAGCAATCGCATCTTTATCCAAACCCGCGGCAAGCCCAATTGGATTGGGAAAATGAAGCCCGACAATTTCTTGCGAAAAAAAAGCCGAATCATAACAATATTTTTGCGACAAATTCGGAGCCAACATCATAAAACGCAACGCTAGAAAATGTGCTAATTCTGGAGGCAATAAACGCAACAAAGTAAGATAGTTAATCTTCAAGCCTAAATAATCACAAAAATATAATCTTGATAAAAATGGTGCCGGCACACGGACTTGAACCGCGGACCTTAGGTTTACAAAACCCCTGCTCTACCAACTGAGCTACGCCGGCATTATTGCATATTCATCTTATATAAAATATCCCACATAGAATCAATTTCAGCAAAAATCACTGTTATAAAAACCATAGGCTACTTCTCAATCGATATTAAATATTCATTCTTTTTATTCTAATCTGTACAGGATATCAATATTTTTTTACAATTTATTCAAAATAGAGACAAAAATATAATGAATATAAAATGGATATCATGTAATATGAACAGAAGTTGAAAATCTTATCTGTTTGTAGGATAGTGGTTTTTTATGATTTTGTAAAAAGTGGAAATGGGAATATAATGACAAAACCATCCTTTGAATGGAACGACAACAATGTGAACCTGCTAAAGGAATTATGGAATTCTGGAATTTCTGCCCGAGATATTGCACAAAAACTAGGTGAGGGGGTAACCCGAAATGCTGTTATCGGAAAAGCTAACAGGCTTGGTATTTCTGCAAGCAAAACAAATAAAGTAAAATTTCCCAAAAAAAATTATGTAACCATTTTTCCCGATGATAATCAATGCCAATGGCCCTTTGGACATCCTAACGAAAATAATTTTTATTTCTGTGCCGAAGAAGTTCAAAAGAATCGCCCTTACTGTGAAGAACATTGTGGACAAGCTTATAGAAAGCTCAGTGTGAGTGGCAATAGAAATTAATAATAAAAACTAGCATTTGACAAAAAATTGCCACTATTTTATAGTAACTTTCTAACTTACGTTAACCCTCGGGGTGCTTTTGAGAATAATTTTTGGTGCAACGGATCATATTATTCTCATCAGCTGAGATGCTTGCGCTCAAGCGAACCCGCAGAACCTGAACTAGTTAACACTAGCGGAGGAAAGGAGCTTAAAAATCATGAAAAAAATTCTCTTGATGCTATTATCTTTAACGATCATTAGCGAAATTTCTACTGCATATGCAGCCAAAAAAACCACCATAGATCCTTTAGAGAAAAAAAATTTAATTATTTATACATATTCTTCTTTTACCTCTGGATGGGGGCCTGGCCCGAAAATAAAAATTGAATTTGAAAAATTCTGCAATTGCACAATTAAATATATTAGTTTTGATGATGGCGTTTCACTATTAACAAGATTAAAATTTGAAAATAAAACCACCAAAGCTGATCTTATTTTAGGCATTGATAATAATTTAATTGTTGAAGCGCGCAACACCGGGCTTTTTGCAACTTATAATGTTAAACCCAAAATTCTAGATACTTTAGATTTACCAGTCCAATGGAATGATGATTTTTTTCTACCCTTTGACTATGGATGGTTTGCCTTTATCTATCACAAAGATCGTGTCGTTAATCCTCCTAGATCTATGGAAGAATTGATCAATAGTAGGTATAAATTGCTATTACAAGACCCGCGTACCAGTACCCCCGGATTAGGCATGGTCTTATGGATCCGTAAACTTTATCGTAGTAATGATAAAAAAATCTGGAAAAAATTAAATAAAAATATCGTTACTTATAGCAAAGATTGGTCAGCATCTTATGGGTTATTTTTAAAAGGCGAGGCGGATATGGTTCTAAGCTATACAACCTCGCCTGCCTATCATTCAATTATTGAGAATAATGCTTCTTATGCCGCCACAAGCTTTTCTGAAGGGCATTACATGCAAATTGAAGTGGCGGGCAAAATCAAAAATTCACAAAATGAGGCCTTGGCAGATGAATTTTTAGAATTTATGCTAAGTCGTGATTTTCAAAAACATATTCCGCAAACCAACTGGATGTATCCAGCGGTAAAAAATATTGAACTGCCTCGCAGATTCAAATCTTTACCGCGCCCTACGAAAACTTTACTTTTTAACAATGAAGAAATTAATGAAAATCGAAAATCCTGGACCAAAAGATGGCTTTATGCAAAATAAATTAAAATTCATTTAAAAGCTATGATCTTATAATGCGAATTTTTACACTCGCTTTAAGCCTAGGTTTTTTATTGGCGATTTTTATTAGTATCCTAATTTATCTTCCAACTTCACAAATCACTCTCAGTGATTTTACTCATTTCTATCACGACACTTATTTCAGACAAATTATCGGATTTACTTTGCTACAAGCAAGTATTTCTGCCTTTTTAAGTATCGGCTTTGCCATACCCATAGCGCGCGCTATATTTCGACAATATTATTATTGGCGACATTTGATCAAAATATTGTGTCTATTTATTTTTGTTTTTCCTAGTGTTTTAATCGTTTTTGCTTTAATAAATTTGCATGGCATCTCTGGAATTTTCAATGATCTATTCAACCTATTAGGCATCAAACGAAGCTCTTATCTTTATGGGATCGTCGGAATCTTACTTGGGCATATTTTCTTTAATTTACCCTTAGCACTGTTTATTTTTATTGCGAAACTTGAAGAAATTCCAATTGAAAACTGGCAAAGCGCGAAATTATTAAAGTTCACCGATAAAGATTATTGGCTCCATTTAGAATATCCTGCATTGCGCCATACCCTGATCCCCTTATGTGGGATTATTTTTACCCTATGCACGCTTAGCTTTACCGTTATTTTAAATTTAGGGGGTAAACCCCGTTTTAACACCTTAGAAGTCGCAATCTATCAGGCAATTAAATATGATTTCGATTTAACTCTTGCCGCCCAACTCGGTATGATCCAATTATTTTTTTGCATCTTAGCCCTAGGATTGCCAATTTTTTTGCGGAAACAAAATTTTACTTATACCCTTACCCATGCCCCAATTCATCATGATCATAAAGCCTCTCGGCAACAATATGATTCGTATTTCCAGCAAAAAATCCGTTTTGACGGCGATAAATTATCTGTAAAATTATTTGATCATAGTATCACAATGTTATTTATTATTTTGATTTTACTCCCCCTAATCTCTGTTGTAATTCCCCCTAATTTAAATTTCCATTTGCCCCATTATTTTGCCCAAGCTCTCATCACTAGCATCATGATTTCTAGCATTAGCACCATAATCTCATTAATCTTATGTCTATCACTTGTGATCGCTGCACAATCTTATCGTAATTTTAGCGAGTTAATTTTATTTTTTGGTTATGCCACCTTCATCATGCCTCCGTTACTATTGGCCACTGGATTATGGCTAGCTTTTCATTGGCTTCCTCATTGGATTTTAGTCGTGATTATCAATGCGCTTATGGCATTGCCCATTATGCTACGCATTATTGCCCCACCTGCCTTCCAAATTTATGATAACCAAAAACATCTCATCACTTTGTTAAATTTTTCCGGCTATAGACGCCTGAAATTAATTGATTTTCCGCAATTAAAAGAACCTTTAAGTTTAGCAATATCCTTTGTGTTTTGCTTATCTTTTGGAGATCTCAGTGGCATTGCCTTATTTGGTGGTGATGATTTGATCACTTTACCTTTTTTAATTTTTACTTTAATGAATAGCTATCATCTAAACGAGGCCTTTATGTTGGCAAGCTTCATGTTACTGATCTATTTGCTGATTTTCAAAGGAATTCAATATTATGCTCACCATCAATGATTTATGCTTCAGTTTTCCTAAAAACAGTCAACAATTCTATTTTAAGACACAGTTCAACTCTGGCAAACTAAGTCTTATTACCGGTGCTTCTGGAAGTGGTAAATCTACTTTATTGGGGTTAATTGCCGGTTTTTATAACCCAAAATCCGGTATGATTTTCCATAATCAAAAAAATATCACGATGCTGAAACCCGCCGAGAGAAATTTGGCATTTTTATTTCAAGAATATAATTTATTTCCCCATCTTACTGTTTATCAAAATATTGCCATCGGGATCAAAAATAACGGTAAATTATCAAACCCAGAAAATCAGATCATTGCTGAAATTTTAGCCGAATTACAACTCACAAACCTCACCTCTAATCTACCGCAAAATCTTTCAGGTGGCGAGAAACAACGAACTGCTTTGGCGCGAATATTGGCACAAATTCGTACCCACCAATGTAAAATTTTGCTTTTAGACGAACCTTTTTCTGCTTTAGATGAAAAATTGCGGCAAAAACTCATTACGATCACAGCAAAGATCACCACCCAATTTAACCTTATTACTTTACTCGTATCCCATGATCATAAAGAGCTAACTCAGATGGTTGATCATTGGTTAATCGTTGATTCAGGTGAAATTATTTCTACAAATCATTTTGAAAAAATCAAATAATATTTGACATAACCTATCGCCTGAGCAAAGCTATAGTATGATTTATGTTTTTCCCGAATTTGATCCCGTATTACTTCGGATCGGACCTTTGGCAATTCATTATTATGCTTTGGCATATGTGGGTGGCTTGTTCCTAGCAATTACCAATGCACGTTACCTTACTCGGTTGCAAAGCCAACCTTTTCAAAAACAAGAAATCATTGAATCTTTTAATTGGGTGTTACTAGGAATGATTCTAGGTGGCCGGATCGGTTATGTTTGTTTTTACAATGCCTCTTATTATTTTAGCCATCCTGTTCAAATTTTATATATTTGGCAGGGTGGCATGGCATTTCATGGTGGTATGATCGGTGTTGCCATAGCTTTATGGTTTTATTCCCGAAAATATCGCCTAAATTTTCTTAGTTTTATGGATATTACCGTTATCGTTGCCCCGATCGGGCTTTTCCTGGGCAGAATCTCTAATTTCATTAATGGTGAATTATGGGGACGAGCGACAAATGGAAATTGGGGGGTAATTTTTTCGCATATTGATGCCCAACCTCGCCATCCTAGTCAGCTTTATGAAGCCGGCCTAGAAGGAATTTTTTTATATTTTTGCCTGTTCATGTTCGCGAAATATACATTTATTCTGAAAAAACCCGGTTGGCTTAGCTGTGTATTTCTAATAAATTATGCCTTGATCCGATTTTTTGTTGAAAGTTTTCGCCAACCCGATGCCCATATCGGGCTGGCTTATTTTGATTTAAGTCGTGGGCAATATCTATCCTTACTACAATTATTGTTCGGAATAATTTTACTGATCTTATTATCCAAACCTTCATTTCTCCGCAAATTCTTAAGCCAATCTAAATCCTAATGCCTAATTTTATCGAATCATTAAAACAAGATTGTGCGAAACAACCGATACGTCTTGATCATTATATGGCACTTTGCCTGAATCGCCCCAAGCAAGGCTACTATCAATCACGAGATATGTTTGGCAAAAAAGGTGATTTTACCACAGCACCAGAGATAAGCCAGCTTTTTGGTGAAATTATTATTGCTTGGATTCTTTGGCATTGGCAAGAAATGAAAATGGAAAAATTTGCTCTGGTCGAAGCAGGAGCTGGGCGTGGTAGTTTAATGTTAGATCTGCTTCGCCATGGTGAAAAAATTTGCCCCAATTTTATCAAAGCTGCTGAAATCCACCTGATTGAAACCAGCCCTTACCTACGGAAAATACAACAAGAACGATTGCATAGTTATGCCCCAACTTTCCATGAGACTATAGATACGTTGCCTGAGAAAAAAATTATTTTTTTGGCAAATGAATTTCTAGATGCCCTGCCCGTGCGCCAATTATATCGCCAAGGGGAAGATTGGCTGGAAACCTATATTACTTATAATCAAGAAAAATCTGATTTAGATTTTTGTTATCAAAAAATTTCTCTGCCCTTGCCAGTGCCAGTGCCACAATTAAAAAAACAAGATGGCGACTGGTTAGAATTTTCACCTCAAGCAATTCATTTCTCTCAGCAATTAGCCAATCATCTCTCGCAATTCCAAGGTATCGCTTTGCTGATCGATTATGGCACAACTTCACCCATTACCAAGCAACCTAGCTTCCAAGCCTTATCTAAACATACATATGTAGACAGTTTGGCAGATCCTGGCAATGCAGATTTAACAGCCCATGTTAATTTTTCCGTACTCGATTATATTTTTCAAAGCTATCCTTTGAAAATAGCTTTTATGACTCAAGAACAATTCTTAGTAAATTTTGGTATTAAAGCCCGCGCCAAAATTTTATGCCACCAAAACCCAACACGCAAAAATGATATTAACCAAGCCCTTGAACGTTTAACCGATAAAAATGAAATGGGCGAATTATTTAAATTTATGATCATTACAAATGTTAAAAAACAACCTTAGCCAATCTTCCAATCTCTATTTACAACAACATGCTCACCACCCGGTGCATTGGCAATTATGGAGCGATAATCTAATTCCACTGGCACAAAAAATGAATCGCCCAATTATTTTATCAATCGGCTATTCAGCGTGCCATTGGTGCCATGTTATGGCACATGAAACCTTTGAAAATCCAGAAATTGCAAAGCTAATGAATGAAAATTTCATCAGTGTAAAAATTGATCGTGAAGAATATCCAAACTTAGATATTCTCTATCAACGCGCTTTATCAATCCTTGGCATTCAAGGTGGCTGGCCCTTAACAATTTTTACCACACCCGATGGCAAACCTTTTTGGGGTGGCACCTACTTCTCCCCCTATGATCACTACAATCACCCTGGTTTTATCAAAATTCTTACCACAATCTATCAAAGTTGGGTTCAGCAAGCAGACCATATTTTCCAAACTGCACAAGCTTTAACCGATATTATTCAAAAAATTGATCAGATCGAATCTGGCGATGGTAGTTTTTTTGCCAATGATCAAATTTATGCAATGGTAACGAAATTCGCTGATTATCGTGATTTAACTTACGGAGGTATTGGCGGGGCTCCTAAATTTCCGCAAACCCAACAATTTGAATTGCTAGCACGTTACGCAGATAAAACAACATTCAATAACAAAAACTCGCAAAGTATTTTTCAATGGCTTGACCTTAGTATTCACAATATTTGTCTGGGCGGATTATTTGATCATATCGGTGGTGGGTTCTATCGTTACGCAACCGATAATATTTGGCTGATCCCCCATTTTGAAAAAATGCTTTATGATAATGCTTTGCTCATTAGCTTCTTGCAAGATTATCAACCCCACAACCCTGTCTATCAATCTTGCATTAGCGAAACGATTTCTTGGCTAAATAGCGAGATGCGTGATTCTGCAGGCGGTTTTTATTCTTCCTTAGATGCCGATAGTGAAAATATTGAGGGAAAATTTTATCTTTGGCAACAAACAGAGATTGAAGCTTTGCTTGGAAAAGATGCGAAATCTTTTTTAGATTTTTATCATGTAACCCCTGAAGGAAATTTCCCAGAAAGCGAAATTCAAGGAGCAAATATTTTAAATCGTTTGGGGGAAATGATCGTTCCACAACCGAATCATAATTTACCAGAAAAAAAATCACCCCCAATTTTTAGAGCTGAAACTGCAACATCTTTTGCGCTTTCAAGGCAAATTTTAGCAAAGCAACGCGCCCAAAGAATTAGACCCAACCGTGATGAAAAAATTCTTACCGATTGGAACGCCCTTATGATTATTGCCCTTAGCCGAGCTTCAGATCGGTATCAAAATAAACCTTGGTTGCAAATGGCTTGCCAAGCCTTTACTTTTATTTGCCAAAAAATGTCAAATAACCAAACCGGGCTTTATCATTGCTTCGCGGATGGGCGTGCCTATATTGAAGCCTATTTGGATGATTATGCCTATATGATCATGGCTGCACTCACTCTTTATAATTCCACAGGCGAAAATAAATTTCTGGAAAAGGCTTTGCTTTGGGCAAATTTTGTGAAAGATAATTTTAACCATCAAAATGGTGCCTACCAATTTAGCAATGAAAAAGCTGGCTATACCATTTCTTATCCAATCACTGCCCAAGATAACCCTACCCCTTCTGGAAATGCCATCCTAGCGAAAGGTTTTTATCGCCTTGCCATGGCGACTGGAAATTTAGAATGGCAACAATTGGCTGAAAATATTTTTTCTACCTTTAAGGAAAAACTAACCCACGATTTCCCATCCATGTGCGGATTATTAAATGCTTATCTTAGCAATCAAAATCTTTATAGCTTCGCAATTGCTGGCAATGCTGAAGAAAAGGCGCAGATTCGAAACATAATTTTAACATCTTCCCTTACTGATTTTATGATTGCCCCTCTTTATGAAAATCCAGAATTTTATCATTCGCATGAAATTGTAACAAAAAACCCAGAAAATAATGCAGGCTCACTAAAGATTGTTATTTGCCAAAAGCAACAATGTCTAACCCCAATTACCAATCTTCATGATTTTACAAATTTTATCCAAACTCACAGCGCAAAAAACAAGAACGATTCTGCAAGATAAACCAACATAATAATTCTGCAAGCGGAATAAAACCTCTACCACCATTTCTCTTGATTCTTAAGGATACTTGTAAAAATATTACACACCTAATCAAAACCGAAGATTGTTACTGATTCATCGAATCAAAGAAATTACTATTCGTTTTCGATTCTTTTAATTTACTAAGCAAAAATTCCATGCCATCAATCGTTCCCATCGGCATTAGGATTCTTCTCAGCATCCACATTTTCAATAAGATTGATTTTTCGACCAGCAATTCTTCCTTACGTGTACCTGAATGGGTAATATCAATGGCCGGAAAACTTCTTTTGTCAGCAAGTTTCCGATCAAGAATAATTTCAGAATTACCTGTACCCTTAAATTCTTCAAAAATCACCTCATCCATCCGACTACCAGTATCAATCAATGCCGTAGAAATAATTGTTAAAGAACCACCTTCTTCAATATTACGGGCAGCACCAAAAAATCGTTTCGGTCGTTGCAAAGCATTAGAATCCACTCCGCCAGTTAAAACCTTACCCGAACTAGGAATAACCGTATTATAAGCCCGTGCCAAACGCGTAATAGAATCTAACAAAATTACCACATCACGTTTATGTTCTACCAACCGTTTCGCTTTTTCAATCACCATTTCGGCTACCTGTACATGGCGCGATGCAGACTCGTCAAATGTTGAGCTTACCACTTCCCCCCTTACCGAACGTTGCATATCCGTAACTTCTTCAGGGCGTTCATCAATTAATAACACAATAAGATAGATTTCAGGATGATTATCGGTAATTGCATGCGCTATATTTTGCATAATCACTGTTTTCCCGGTGCGCGGAGGGGCAACCACCAAGGCTCGTTGTCCTTTGCCAATGGGTGAGATCACGTCAATCACTCTTGTGGTTAAATCATGGCGAGCAAAATTTTTCGCTTCCATTGTTAATTTTTGTTCAGGATAAAGTGGTGTTAAATTATCAAAATTAATCCGTTTGCGCAGAATTTCAACATCCTCATAATTCACCTGATTAATTTTTAACATGGCAAAATAACGCTCACCATTTTTGGGAGATCTAATCTCACCATCAACAGTATCCCCTGTACGTAACCCCAAACTTTTAATTTGGCTCGGACTCAGATAAATATCATCCGGACCCGCCAAATAATTTGAATCGGAACTTCTGAGAAAACCAAAACCATCTTGCAAAATTTCTAAAACACCTTCACCATAAATCGCAATATCTTGCGAAACCATTTGCTTTAATATGGCAAAAATAAGCTCTTGACGTTTTAATTGGCTCGCATCTTCAACAAAAATTTCTTCCGCTTGAGTAAAAAGTTCTTGAGTTGATTTTTTTTTTAAATCTCTTAAATGCATCTAAAATACACCTTCACAATATCGTGCCTTAAAAAAGATATTTTATTAAATTTAACGATTGAGATAATTTTATGGATCGCTTAGCAAGCAAAAAATATCTGCTATAGGTAGGAACTTTGCAAAAAATAGCAAAGAGTTTTTATAGAGTACAAGTTTACTAATTTTTGTCAATTATTAATTTTAAAAATCATTCTCTGAAGCATAATTTTTTCGTAATTCAGCTTTACTCGTAACAAAACCAACATAAATATATTGCGGATATTGAACCTCGTGCGGATAAGATAATTGTACTTGATCTGTCACCAGCAATTTATCCCTTTTTTTCCATTTTTTTGGGTGATAAAAGAATTTTTCTCGTAATATTAATTGCTTATCTTTATCCAATAAACTTACAAAAACAGCAAAATCTGTTGGAATCGCTTGAACATTTTGGTCTTTGATAAATTCAAATTCATATTCAAGGAAAATTCTACTCTGCTTACGATCAATTTTACAACGACCCTTTAAATAGGTGAAATTGGCTTGATAAAGCTTTCGATCTGTGCGCTCAAACCCAGGCACAGCTTTAGAAATAATATTTGTTTTATTTAATATATAAATTTCTGGACATTGCACACCAGCAGGTACATTATTGCCACCACAAGCGGTTAATAGCAATAATGCAACTATACCATAAATATTATATTTTATTTGAGTAAGCATAATGATTGGATATAACCTTTTTTTGAATATTGTACAAGTTGCTTGCATTTTACGACATAATGATTATTGTTTAAATCTATGAATATAAAAAAACCCATTCTTAATGTTTATCTTGCCAATCCCAGAGGTTTTTGCGCGGGTGTGGATCGGGCTGTGCAAATTGTGGAAAACACACTCAAAAAATATGGTTCTCCAGTTTATGTTCGCCATGAAATTGTTCATAATAAACATGTTGTTCAGCAATTAGCAACAAAAGGAGCTGTTTTTATTAATGATTTACAGCAAATTACCGATAATACGCGTCCAATAATTTTTTCTGCACATGGAGTTCCAAAAAATGTTCCGCTTTATGCAGAAAAAAACAATCTATTCTACATCGATGCTACCTGCCCTTTAGTTAGTAAAGTCCATCATGAAGCCAAAAATTACGCCAAAAATAATTATCATATTTTGCTTATTGGACATAAGGGACACCCTGAAGTTATTGGCACAATGGGACAAATTCCCAATCATACGATAACATTGATTGAAACCATCCATGATGCAAATCATGTGAAACTTCCAAAAGGGAAAAAAGCAGCATTAATCACGCAAACCACACTATCACTAGATGATACAGCTGAGATTAGCACAATTTTATGCCAACGTTTTCCTGATATTACCAAACCTCCACGTGAAGATATTTGCTATGCAACAACGAATCGACAACTTGCTGTAAAAAAAATTTCCAAAAAATGTGATGCTGTTTTAATTATTGGGGCTCAAAATTCATCCAATTCTGTACGTCTCGTAGAAGTGGCAAAGAAAGCTGGAGTTAATTTTGTGCAGCTGATTACTGATGAAACGGAAATTCCTATGCAAAAAATCGCACAGATAAAAAATCTTGGCATTAGTGCAGGGGCTTCCGCGCCTGAAATATTGGTTCAACATATTCTTGATAATTTAAGGCATCATTATCAGATCATTGAAAATAATATTGAAATTGCTCAAGAAAACATCAAATTTAAGCTTCCCCATATTATCGCATGAATGATAAAATTCTTATAATTTATACTGATGGTTCTTGTCTTGGAAATCCTGGTGCCGGAGGTTGGGCAGCATTATTGATCTATGGCGACAATCGCAAAGAAATTACAGGGGGTGAGAGACATACTACCAATAATCGAATGGAACTTACGGCGGCCATTGAAGCTTTATCTGCCATTAAAAAAAGCGATATTGTGATTATACTTTATTCTGATAGTCGCTATGTTATTGATGGTATTACGAAATGGTGCTTGGATTGGGAAAAAAGGAATTGGAAAACTTCTCAAAAAAAACCTATTAAAAATAAAGATTTATGGGAAACTTTGAATAAATTAAATAAAACTTATACCGTACAATGGCAATGGATCAAAGCCCACACTGATAATATTGAAAATAACCGTGTTGATGAACTCGCCCATCAAAGCGCAATAAAATTTCAAAATCTAACTTCACAAAACAAATCTGAATAAAATATTAATCTATGAATTCCGAGCAATCTCAATCTGAAAAACCAATTCAAGGAAAGCTAGAAATTCCCTCGCAAACAACAAACGAAATTGTCACTCCGATGATTGCCCAATTTTTGACAATTAAAGAATCAGCTCAAGATTGTTTGTTATTTTATCGTATGGGTGATTTTTATGAATTATTTTTTGCAGATGCCATTATTGCTGCTAAAATTTTAGACATTACTTTAACAAAACGCGGCCAACATCGGGGCAAAGACATTCCAATGTGTGGCGTTCCCGTGCATTCACATGAAACTTACTTGCATAAGCTTATTGGAAATGGGCAAAAAATCGCTATTTGTGAACAATTAGAAGATCCTAAAGAGGCGAAAAAACGAGGCGCAAAATCTGTTGTTAACCGTGGTATTGTTCGAATTGTTACCCCCGGCACAATTATCGAAGATAATTTACTTAATGCCCGCAGCCATAATTATCTATGTGCACTTTACGAATCGCAAGGAAGAATTGCAATTTCTTGGATTGATATCTCAACGGGAGATTTTC
This sequence comes from Alphaproteobacteria bacterium, assembly GCA_965206365.1. Taxonomy (GTDB): domain Bacteria; phylum Pseudomonadota; class Alphaproteobacteria; order JABAAW01; family JAHZMA01; genus CBDBJL01. The sequence continues at coordinate 7,512 of CBDBJL010000019.1, read as the reverse complement.
ATACCCAAAAAACCTCTCTAAACACTCTTTTGAATATTCTGAAACAAATTGACCCTGGTGAAATTATTTTGCCTGAAGAGAAGAAATTCTTATTTTCCGATGTAATTCGTGAATTTAAAAATTCTCTACATTTTTTACCTTTCAGTCGTTTTGATCCAAAAAATGCAAAAAATAACTTATGTGATTTTTTTAAATGCAATGATCTCGCTAGCCTAGGTGATTTCTCTTGCGAAGAAATTTCTGCTTCTGGTAGCCTACTAGATTATGTTCGGTTAATGCAAATTTCTGCTATGCCTTATATTCGCCCACTCAAAGCATTTACAGATAATTATTTCATGGAAATTGATTGGGCTGCACGCACAAATTTAGAAATTTGTCGCTCGCAACAAGGTTCAAAAAACACCCTGCTTCATATTATTGATTGTTGCCAAACTGCAGGAGGTGCCAGATTAATGAAAGAATGGTTAAGTGCACCTTTATTTGATTTACCAAGCATTGTTGCTCGCCATAATGCAATTGATTTTATGCAAAATTTTTCCGAAACCAAAACCTTAATCCAGAAATTAAAATCTCATGGCGATCCTGAACGTGCTTTGAATCGCTTGGGCTTAAACCGTGAAAGCCCACGGGATCTAAAAGTGATTATGGATACATTAATATTTGCCAATAAAGTCAAAACTATCATGGCGCCATTTTATCAAGATGCCCCTATGATCATACAAAAAGCTTTTGATAATTTGCATAATTTGTCAGCTTTTTTAGAAAAATTACAAACAGCACTTGCTGATGAATTGCCTATTATAATTAAAGATAGTTATTTTATTCGCCCGAATTTTTCTGCAAAATTAGATAATGTTAAAAATATGGCACAAAATGGCAAACGTGTTTTATTGGCACTTGAAAAAAAATATCGCAAAAATACTAATTTGGATAATCTTAAAATCAAGAAAAATAATGTTTTAGGGGTTTTTATTGAAATTGCCTCACGCCATAGTGAAAAATTAGATTTAGATCCAGATTTTATTCATCGACAAACTACTGCCAATACCGCACGTTTTACAACAAAGGAACTGGAAGAATGTGCTCGTGATCTAATGCAAGCTCACGAAAAAACTTTAGAAATTGAATTAGAAATTTTTAGAGAATTACAAAATGAATTGAAAACAATGAGCGACAAAATCTTAGAGATTTCCCGAAGCCTATCCATTCTAGATTTACTTGTTTGCCATGCTGATTTTACGCAAAAACACTGTTATTCTCGTCCAGACATGGATAATACCAATAATTTTGAAATTATCGATGGTAGGCATGCAGTTATCGAACAAATTGAACGTAAAAATGGCAATGAATTTATCGCAAATCACTGTGATTTAGCCAAAGAACAATATTTATGGTTAATCACGGGTCCTAATATGGCAGGAAAAAGTACTTTTCTACGCCAAAATGCCTTAATTGTTATTTTGGCCCAAGCAGGATTCTTTGTCCCAGCAACAAAAGCCAGGATCGGTTTAATTGACAGATTATTTAGCCGTGTTGGTGCTGCCGATGATATTGCCCGTGGACATTCCACTTTCATGGTAGAAATGCTAGAAACATCAGCAATACTGAATCGGGCTACGGAAAAATCCTTTGTAATTTTGGATGAAATTGGACGTGGCACAGCAACTTTTGATGGGTTATCACTTGCCCATGCCATTACCGAATATCTTCATGATACTATTCAATGTCGTACTTTATTTGCCACCCATTACCACGAACTTAATATGCTGAAAACTTCGTGCCCACAAATTCATCCAATGCATGTTACTGTAACCGAATATGAAAATGAAATTATCTTTACCCATTTGCTTGCCGAAGGTTGCGCGCATAGATCTTATGGAATTCACGTTGCCCGTTTGGCAGGAATATCCGAAGAAATTTTACAACGCGCCGAAAAAATTTTAGATAATTTAGAAAATCAAGGATTTAATAATTCTATTCCAAAACCAAAAAATAGCTTCCATCACAATCCAAAAATATGTAAGAATACCTATGAAATAAATAACTTTTTAAGTAATATAGAACCCAATAATTTAACGCCACGTGAAGCTTTAGATTGTCTTTATCAATTAAAAATATTATCGTCAGAAATTTAAAATTCCTTAAAAAAGAAGATTATCGATGTTCATTAAAAAACCTTTAATAATTTGGGATTTGCCTACAAGATTATTTCATTGGATTCTTACCTTATTATTTATTGGCGCGATCCTAACTGCAAAATTAGGGTGGATGACGCAACATGCAATTATTGGAATTAATCTAGGCGGTTTACTGTTATTTCGTATTTTATGGGGTTTTTTTGGTTCTGATACCGCTAAATTTAGCTTTTTTATTAAAGGTCCAATTACCATTATCCGTTATTTACAAGGAAAACATGATTTTTTAGGACATAATCCTTTAGGGGGATTAATGGTTGTGTTATTAATTCTGTTATTATCTCTACAAATTATTTTGGGATTGTTCAGCAATGATAATATTTTGTTTGAAGCACCCTTAACGCAATTTATTTCGCATGAATTATCCAACATTTGCACAAAATGGCATTATCGAATCTCTAATATTTTAATTGGCTTGGTAAGTATTCATATTAGTGTCGTTTTGTGGCATTTATTATTTAAAAAAGAAAATTTAATTATGCCAATGATTTATGGTTGGAAATATGTAACACAAATTCCTGCTAAATTGCCCTTTTTTGCTTCCTTAAAACGGGCTTTAATTTTTCTTTTATTCAGCATAATCTTAATAATTTATTTGTTAAATCTTTGAATATCATTTTTATTGATGCCAATTCGTAAATTACCTGAAAATCTTATCAATCAAATCGCTGCCGGGGAAGTAATTGAAAAACCGGCTTCTATTATTAAAGAGCTCGTTGAAAATTCTATTGATGCTAGCGCAACTACAATTGAAGTTTCTATGCGTCATGCAGGAAAATCTTTTATTTCGGTTCGTGATAATGGTTCAGGGATCGCTAAAGAGGAACTTCCCCTTGCCCTTGCCCGTCATGCTACCTCAAAACTTAGCAATAATCGATTAGATAAAATTTCTAGTTTTGGCTTTCGTGGTGAAGCTTTACCTGCAATTGCATCAGTGAGTCGAATCACAATTAAAAGTGTAATCAAACAGCAACAAGCTTGGCAAATAACTCTTGAAGGAGGCAAAAATCAGCAAATCAAACCTACCGCTTTATCGGTAGGGACTTTAATCGAGGTTCGTGATTTATTTTATGCGGTTCCAGCACGCTTAAAATTTTTACGTTCTGAACGTTATGAAGCCTTGCATATTTTTGAAAATCTTGCAGCATTAATCTTAGCAACTCCGTATATTTCTTACCGATTTTACGATAATGACAAAGAAAAATTTTTTATTCCGGCCATTGCCAATCCGCTTTTTTCTGAAGATTTTACGCTTAATTTTTTTACCCGTATGCAAAAATTATTTCATAAAGACCCAACCCATAATTATGTTATGGTAAAAAATAAATTTGAAGAGTTGCAAATCCAAGGTTACATTGCCTTGCCCACTTTTAATTTCTCACGTGCAGACCGACAATTCTTTTTTGTTAATGGACGAGTTGTAAAGGATAAATTGCTTTTAGGAGCTGTGCGTGGTGCTTATGCAGATTTTATTACCCAAGGGCGCCATGCGTCATGCGTCTTATTTCTTCAGCTCCCGGCAAATTTAATTGATGTTAATGTGCATCCGGCAAAAACAGAAATTCGCTTTCAAGATCCACAAAAAGTAAGAGCTTTTTTGTATAGTTCCTTAAAACGGACATTGGCTAGCAAAAGCCAAAAAACTGCTAACAATTTTTCTCCATCTGGCGAAAATATAATTTCATCTTATCTTAACCCTAAAAACAGTCAATTTTTTCATTTTTCACAAAATCATGCTCATGCAAACCAATATTCTCTTCATGAAAAATCAAAAAATTTATCCAATTATAATTCTTTATCTGATTCTACCTCTCCTGATTTTGCCCCTATGGCACGAAATTTTTACGATGATGCGGAACAATTAGCAGAATCTAAAAATTATCAATCCTACCCAATGGGTGCAGCTGTGGCACAATTACACCTTAATTACATTATTACCCAAACTGAAACTGGATTTATCATTATTGATCAACATGCAGCTCATGAACGAATTATTTATGAGGAAATGAAAATTGCATTGCATCAAAAAACAATCGCTTCTCAACGATTGTTAATTCCTGAAATATTTGCCTTTCCGTCTGAAGAACGTGATTTATTGTTAAGTCACAAAACTGCCTTGCTGCAGCTAGGGTTGGAAATAGAAGCCTTTGGAAATCATGAAATTATGATTCAAGCGATTCCAGCAATGTTAAAAGCTCCTAATTTTATTGAATTGTTTGAAACTTTAGTAACAGAATTTAAAAATTACTCACAAGGTGAAGTTTTTATGGAAGTGTTAGAGCGCATTTGTGCAACTATGGCATGCTATGGTTCAATTCGTTCTGGACGCGCTATGACAATTTCTGATATGAATGCTCTTTTACGAACAATGGAAAAAACTCCTAATTCTGGACAATGCAATCATGGGCGACCGAGTTTTATAGAAATGACTCTCCATGATTTAGAGAAATTATTTGATCGACGCTAATGTTACCTATTTTTATTGCAAATAGTTTTTATATTTTTGCCCTTGGCCTTGTGATTCCTTCCTTACCTTTTATGGTACTGGCGCGGGAAGGTGATGCTGCATTTGCTTCTATTATTTTTTCCACCTTTTCTGCCGCAGCTTTTTTAGCACAACCAATTTGGGGGATTTTAGCTGATAAATATGGCGCGAAACAAATTCTTATTATTAGCGCAATCTTAACATCATTTGCTTATTTTGGGATATTTTTATCAAAAACTGTTCAAGAGCTTTTTATTGCTAGAATTTTTGCCGGTCTGGCAGCAGGTTGGTTAACAGCTAGCCTTGCCTATATGGCAAACATAAGTACCAAAAAAAATCGTACGAAAGCTATGGGAATATTGGGCGCAAGTTTTGGCATTGGTTTTACTTTGGGTCCGGCTACCAGCGGAATCATTCTCCAAAATTACAATTACGAATTCACATCATTAATTAGTGGTGTAGTCTCATTAATGGTTGGTATTTTAAGTATTTTTCTATTGCCAAAATCCCGTAAAAATAATAAGGAAATTCAACAAAAAGAAAATTTTATCCAGCGGTTTTTACCAAATTTTAAAGAGGTTTTCGTAAATTCAACTTTAAAATTATTATTTTTCTGTTATTTTATTGTTTTACTTGTTTTTACTGCTTTAGAGGGTAGTTTTGCTTTGTGGGTTAAATTTATTTTAGGGAAAGATGCAAAATTTCTCTCATGGATTTTAACGGCTTCTGGTATTGTCTCTATTATCATCCAAGGAGGCTTATTAGGGAAACTTAATAAGATCTTCTCTGAGAAATCTTTAACCCTTGCGGGCATTTTATTTCTGATTTGTGGATTTTTATTGTTACCCTTTTCAACAAATCAAATTATGGCATTTCTTCCGGTTATTTTGGTTACCACTGGGCTTAGTTTGCATAATCCATGTATGCAAAGCTTAGTTAGTAAAAATGTTGCTGAAGAGCAACATGGGATCACGATGGGATCATTGCAATCATGCTCCTCATTATCTCGGATTTTCGGACCTGCAATTGCTGGTTATTTGTTTGTTGGTTTAGGTGCTATTTATTTTTATTGGCTTTGTGCCACCATATTACTGGTAATATTTATCTTTATTTTATTACGGCTTATAAATCACCAAAAAAACAACTAAAATAAGAATAAATGTTGGTAACTCATTGATTCTACGATAAAATTTTTCACTTTTATTATTTTCTCCGTTGCTAAATTTTTTTCGCCATTTTCCAAGCTGAATATGAAAAATTGTTAAAATAATCACCAAAAATAACTTAATGAAAAACCATAAATAATGGGTATAACTATTTGTAAAAAATAAAGATAATCCAAAAATCCATGTTAAAATCATTGCTGGATTCATAATTATTTTCAAAAGCCGATATTCCATAATAACAAATTTTTCTGCAATCGCAGAATTCGTTTTTTCCATAGCATGATAGGCAAATAAACGCGGTAAATACAATAACCCTGCCATCCAAGCTGTAAATGAAATGATATGGCACGCTAAAAACAATTTATACATTTTCGATTTTTTGATAAAGGCAATCTGTAAATTCTTTTGGACAAAGAATCTCATCTATAGAACAAGTTAAAGGTTCGTTATTAAGTAAGATGTTTTCAATTTCAGCTTTTAATCCTAGAATAAACTTCTTATCTTCAGAAACTGTTGGTACTCTAATATAATTTTTTACACCATTTTTTTTTGCCAACTCACTATATTCATGATCTAATTCAACCAATGTTTCCGAATGTTCCGAAACAAAAGCAATGGGAACCAAAATGATCGATTTATTCTCTTTACCGGCACGAATAATTTCATCGTCTGTATAGGGCTTAATCCACTGCATAGGTCCTACCCGACTTTGGTAACAAGTTACCCAGTCGGGAATATTTTTCACCTGCCCAGCAATCGCTTTTGTAGTTTCTTGAATTTGCCATTGATAAGGATCTTTCACAATAATTTTCTCGGGTAAACCATGTGCCGTAAATAATATTCGCCATTTTTCCGTATCTTGAATATTTTTTAGAGTATTTTCTAATAATTTAACAATAGAGGTAATGAATCCGATATTTGTAGGGTAGCAACAAATTTTATAAGTAGGTTTTTTCAGATGAATTTTCGCTGCAACAAGATCCCATTCTTTAAAAGATGATTTTGTTGTTGTTGTTGAAAATTGTGGATAAAGCGGAAATAAAATAATTTTATCTGGATCCCATTTTTGAACATTCTTAGCTGTTTCATTCGCCATAGGATGCCAATAACGCATTGCCACAAAACATTTAAAATTTCCTTGAGGTTGCAATTCTTTTTCCAAAGCCTTGGCTTGTTTTAAAGTATTTTCAAGTAATGGTGATTTCCCCCCCATAATTTGATAAATTTCTGAAGATGTTTTTTCTCTTTTTCGTGAAATGAAAACTGCCAAAAAAAACCTTACCGGTAAAATAACCCGTAGAATCTGTTTATCAAAAAATAAATTAAACAAGAAGGGGCGCACAGCTTGCATGCAGTCGGGAGCTCCTAAATTAAACAAGATAATTGCAATTTTTTGTTTTTTTTCCAAAAGCCAATCTTATCTCTATTGATAATTGTTAAAAATGTTTCCTAGGTAAAATTTCTAACAACATCAATCATAAATTTTACCTTCTCAGGAGAGGTTTCCTTACAAATACCATGTCCAAGATTAAAAATAAACGGGTAATTACGCATGGTTTCTAAAATTTGGATGATGTTTTCTGAAATTATTTGATCATCTGCTAACAAAATTAATGGATCTAAATTTCCTTGAAATACCATATTCGGAATCTCCTGGGCAAATTGT
>CBDBJL010000018.1:0-405079 GCA_965206365.1 Alphaproteobacteria bacterium | reverse complement strand
GGTGATTTAAGTGGCTTTGTTGCCGCAACCATTTTACGCGGGATTCGCTTTATACAAATTCCTACCACATTATTAGCACAGGTAGATTCTTCTGTGGGTGGCAAAACTGGTATTAACATGTCAATTGGGAAAAATTTGGTCGGAGCATTTTACCAACCCGAAATGGTATTGATTAATTGTAAAATTCTGCAAACCTTGCCGATTCGACATATGCAATCTGGTTATGCGGAAATCATTAAATATGGTTTAATCAACGACGAATCTTTTTTTAATTGGTTGTTGGAAAATGGTAGCAAAGTTTTGGTGCGGGATTCCGAAGCCTTACTCTATGCAATCAGCACCTCATGTCGCGCAAAAGCTGCCATTGTTAATGCTGACGAACGTGAAGCTGGAATGCGCGCGCTCCTTAATTTAGGGCACAGCTTTGCCCATGCCTTAGAAAATCTGGCTGATTATAACACTGAAATCCTTTTGCATGGTGAAGCGGTTGCCATTGGCTTGGTGATGGCATTTCGTTTTGCGGAAAAAATTGGCAAATGCCCAGCCAATTGTGCAACCAAAATCGAAACCCATCTACAAGATTTAGGCATTAGCACCAACCCTTTCCACTTACCCTTTGATTTAACTGGCGAAATTTTATGTCGTGCGATGCTACCTGATAAAAAGAATAATGCCGGCAATATTATGTTAATTCTTCCTGAAGCCATTGGTAATTGCGTTTTAACTCCCGGCTTTAGCGTGGAGAGTTTGTTGCCCACATTACATGAAATTCTTGCCGAATATTAAAAATGCCTATCTCAAATGATCTGATCTGGGCATTGATTGCCATTATTTTTTTAATCATCCTTTCGGCCCTATTTTCCGGCTCGGAAACAGCCTTCACGGCCACCTCACCCCTTAATTATTTACGCGCCAAACGTGGCGATAAACGCGCAAAAATTTTTCTAACTTTGCGTGAGCGTATGGATAAATTAATTACCCTTCTGCTACTGGGTAATAATTTCGTTAATGTTTTGGCCTCAGCAATTGCAACTTCAGTTTTAATTAACATGTTTGGGCAATCTGGAGTCGCTTATGCGACTTTAATTATGACAAGCGTAATTTTAATTTTTGCTGAAATTTTACCCAAAACAATTGCCGTAAAACATGCCGATTGGCTTGCGTTAAAACTCTCGCCCTTTATCCATATCCTCCTAATTATCACTACCCCCGATCTTATTGATCTTACAGGGGATTTTATGGCTAATTTCACGCCCCTTTGGTCTGAATTTATTTAAGAATATTGCGCAAAATACAGCCGCCAATGAACAAGATGAAATCTTGCGCGGTGCAATTGAAATGCACGATAAAGCGGTTACCTCAACAGATGAAAAACAAATGCTCCATTCCATTTTAGATCTGGATAATATCGATGCTTCTAATGTGATGACGCATCGTCGTGATGTCGAAATATTAGATCTAACACAACCTGCTACCGAGATTTTAGATCAAGTCATGGCAAGCTCTTTCTCACGTTTCCCGTTAATTGATGGAAAACATGAAGAAATTATCGCGCTTGTGCATGCCAAGCATTTAATGAGTGAATATCGACGTTGTAAAGGACGCATCAGCCGCAAAGATATTTTAAGAATTGCTACCAAACCTTGGTTTGTACCCGATAATACTTCCCTGAAGGAGCAATTGAAATCTTTCCAAGAACGACGTGAACATTGTTCGATTGTTGTTGATGAATATGGGATGTTTTTAGGCATCATCACTTTAGAAGATATTTTGGAAGAAATTGTTGGCAATATTGATGATGAAAGCGACAATCAATCTGTTGGAACGAAACATAAAGATGGTTATTATATTGTCGAAGGCTCGGTGCCTATCCGCGATTTAAATCGCGATTTAGGTTGGGTTTTGCCAGATAATCATGCTGTTACCATTGCTGGGCTGGTTATGCATGAAGCCCGAACTTTACCACAAAAAGATCAAATCTTTTCATTTCATGGGTATCGATTTAAAATTTTGAAAATGGAAAAAACTCGAATTGCCTCAATCCACATCACCCCGCCATTATCAGAATCCTTGTAACAAGCATAGCGATAAAGCTGGTAGATTTTATTGCAATTCATATTTTTTCTGCTATAATTTTATTATGGCATTTTTTATTTTCAAGTAAGATAAGGGGGGGCAAAAAATTGACCCAAAAGATTATGTCAATACTCAGCGATATCCCATTGATAAACTGCAAAGTGAAACATACCAAAAGATGCTCGAAAATATTCATCTGCAATTGGCCGATGATGGTTGCGCAATTTTAAAAAATTTTATTGCTCCTACAAAAATTTCTGATTTCATCGCCAAAGGCGATCGGGTAGAAAAACATGCTTTTTATTCAAAAAACCCCTATTTTACAAAAGATGATGTTGGTTATCCCAAAAATCACCCGATTCGACGTTTTTACGATAGATCTAATGGCTTTATTTCCGCCGATAATTCGATCTTACGAGCAATTTATAAATTGCCATTTTTTGTGCCCTTCATTCAAGATAGCCTGCAAGAAAAAGAATTTTACCGCCATGCTAAACCCGCTTGCCGATGTGATTATTAACGTTTCATACGAGGGAAATGGTTTTCCGTGGCATTATTGATACCAATAATGATACGGTAACCTTGGCGATTCAAAATAGTCAAGAAGGTGGCATTTTTAAATATGCGTCCTTCATTCCAGCCCAAACTAACGAAAATTTTGACGCGATAAAAAAAATTAGATGGCGATAATAGCCAAGTGAAAACGTTGCATTTAAAAGCAGACGATTTGCAAATTTTCAAAGGCCGTTATACTTTGCACCGCGTATCGCCGCTTTCGGGCACGTTATATTGGTTTTCCGAAATTCCCGACATGATTGCCCGTTGCTTGCAACTCTACGACAGAGCTTTGCCAACTCATCACCAGCGCAACGCAATACGCGAAGATTTATTGCTAGATTAAATATTTTACAAAATTAATTATATAATTGCAGTTGCAGTGCCCAAATAAGGTTCTGTTATTTGCTGGCGAGGCGAAACCATATTGGCAGCGGGTGATTTTGCCTTTTCGGTTGCAAAATCAAGCTCATTTTGTACCTCCTGCTTCTTTGCCTGTATTGCTTGATGAATTTCAACAATAATATCATGTGCGGCTTGTTTTTTATCCGACGCCAAAATGATCGGACGCCCAACCACCAAATAATCTGAACCTACCTGAATCGCCTTAGTAGGAGTGGCAACACGTTTTTGATCATCCGATTGTGCATTTTCCGGGCGAATCCCCGGCGTGATAATAAGAAAATCACCTTTAATTTTCCGTAACATTTCTACTTCATTTACCGATGCCACCAATCCATGCGCCTGCTTGCTGGTTGCCTTTTTTGCCAAATACTCCACATGATCTGATACTTTCCGCTGAATTGCCATGGCCTCTAAATCTTTTGCATCTTCCGATGTTAATACCGTCACAAAGCACCATTTCATTTTGCTTGTTCGCGCCTGTGGTTCTTGTTTATAATCTTCAAAGGCAGCCAAACAAGAAGCATTGCAATGCAGAGTCAGCAAATCAGCACCATATTTTTCAATATTGCGCGCTGCGGATAAAACCGTCCGTGGAATATCGTGCAATTTCGCATCGATAAAAATTTTCTTGCCGTCTTTTTTCAACTCTGTTGCAAGCTCAAGCCCACCATGGTAAATTAATTCCATGCCAATTTTATAAAATTCTACCTCATCACCCAGCTCTGCAATCAAAGCTCGCGCTTGCTCACAATCGGAAATATCTAAAGCCACAATCAATTTTCCGCGCGCCTCTTGATATTGATCTTCTCTTTTATCCATCTTCAAACCATCTTTGCTAAAATTGCTTACCCTAATTGTGCTAAAATTGCATCGCCCATAGCCTCCGTACTCACCGCATTCTCACTTTCTAGCGCAATATCTGCAGTTCGCACACCCGAAGCCAGCACATCCGCAATCGCATTTTCAATTTTCTCAGCCAAATTAGCAGAAGCAAAAGAATAACGCAACATCATTGCCACCGATGCAATCATAGCAATCGGGTTGACAATATTTTTACCGGCAATATCGGGCGCAGTGCCGTGAACGGGTTCATACATAGCTTTGCGCCTACCGCTGGCATCAGCAGACCCTAACGAGGCTGAAGGCAACATTCCTAACGAACCTGTTAGCATTGCCGCAACATCTGAAAGTAAATCTCCAAATAAATTATCCGTTACCAAAACATCAAATTGTTTTGGCGCGCGCACCAATTGCATCGCACAATTATCTGCCAAAATATGCTGTAATTTTACATCAGAATATTTTTCGCGATGCAAATCGCTGACAATATTACGCCAAAACATACCGGTTTCCATCACATTAGATTTCTCTGCCGAATGCACCAAGCCATTGCGCTCCCTAGCAAGCTCAAACGCCACCTCAGCAATACGGATAATTTCATCTCGATTATAGCTTTGCGTATCCACACAACGCTCGGTGCCATCGGGCAAAGTTTCCATTCCGCGCGGAGTTCCAAAATAAACCCCTGAAGTGAGTTCGCGCACAATCAAAATATCGAGTCCACTCACAATATCTGCCTTTAAAGAGGATGCTGACGCCAATGCTGGAAAAGTGCAAGCTGGACGCAAATTTGCAAATAAATCTAGCTCTTTACGCAACTGAAGTAATGCAACTTCGGGGCGCAAATTACGCGGAACATGATCATAATCAGGCCCGCCAACAGCACCCAACAAAACCGCATCTGCCACCATAGCTTCAGCCAAAACTGCATCAGTAAGGGGTGTTCCCTCCGCATCATACGAGACCCCGCCCACCAATTGCTGCGTCATTTCAAAATTCAGCGTTATCTCTTGCCCATTTGCCCAATCTAAAACGCGTCTGGCTTGAACCATAATTTCTGTACCGACACCATCGCCAGGAAGTAACAAAATTTTTGCCATTACATTAAATCCAAGGTTGGGTTTGCAGATGTTTTACTTCAAAATCATCGATACTCGCCACATTTTCTAAACTAAGACCAATATCATCTAAGCCTTCTAGTAAACATTTTTTTCCAAAAGAATCCACTTCAAACGAATAAAGCCGTTCGCCATGATGCACTTGCTGTTGGGGCAATGAAATCATCATTTCATTCACCATCGAAATATTCTCGATAATTTCCTTTACCGCTTCTTTCGGTAAAATAATGGGCAAAATACCATTTTTAAAACAATTATTATAAAAAATATCGGCATAGCTGGGGGCAATAATCGCGCTAATGCCAAAACCGAGCAATGCCCAAGGTGCGTGTTCACGACTTGAACCGCAACCAAAATTTTCACCCGTTACTAAAATTTTTGCCTGACGGTAAGGCTGTTGATTCAAGATAAAGCTAGGAATTTCTTCACCATCGCTTGTATAGCGTAATTCTTCGAATAAATTTTTTCCCAAACCAAATCGCTCCACTGTTTTTAAGAATTGTTTGGGAATGATCATATCCGTATCAATATTCATTCGATCCAAAGGTGCGGCAATCGCCTTAAGCTCACAAAAAGACTGCATTAAATAAAATCCCTAACATCGGTTAATTTTCCTGTAATTGCGGCACTCACTGCCATTGCCGGGCTCATTAAATGCGTGCGCCCGCCACGTCCTTGCCGACCTTCAAAATTACGATTCGATGTCGAAGCGCATCGCTCTCCTGGTAATAAACTATCTGCATTCATTGCCAAACACATCGAACATCCTGGTTCGCGCCAATCAAATCCCGCTGCAACAAAAATTTTATCCAAGCCTTCAATTTCAGCTTGCTGTTTAACCAATCCCGAACCCGGAACAATCATAGCTTGTACGTTTTTAGCAATTTTGCGCCCTTTGGCAATATTTGCCGCTTCACGTAAATCTTCGATTCTGCCATTCGTGCATGAACCAATAAACACCCGATCTATGGCAATATCTTGAAACGCTGTTCCGGCCTCAAGCCCCATATAAGCCAAAGATTGCTCAATTGAGCGCCGCTTATTTTCATCCTTTTCATCCTTTGCAGATGGTACTTTTCCTGTAATTGGCAACGCATCTTCAGGCGAGGTTCCCCACGTAATCATTGGGGCAATATCACTCGCCTTAAGCAGAATCTCTTGATCATATTTTGCCCCAACATCACTTGGCAAACAACGCCAAAATTCTACCGCCCGTTCCCAATCCGCACCTTTGGGTGCCAATGGACGATTCTTTAAATACGCAAATGTAACTTCATCCGGAGCAATCAAGCCCGCCCGTGCACCCGCCTCGATGGTCATATTGCATATGGTCATGCGTCCTTCCATCGATAATGCTGTAATCGCATCACCGGCATATTCAATCACATGCCCGGTACCACCTGCAGTCCCAATTTTAGCAATAATTGCCAAAATCATATCTTTTGCGCGAACCCCAATCGGCAAATCACCTTCCACCCATACTCGCATATTTTTTGCTGGTTTTTGGCGCAAAGTTTGCGTAACCAACACATGTTCAACTTCAGAAGTGCCAATCCCAAATGCCAAGGCCCCAAATGCCCCATGGGTAGAAGTATGCGAATCACCACACACAATTGTCATTCCCGGCAAAGTAAAACCCTGCTCAGGCCCGATAATATGCACAATTCCTTGGCGAATATCACTCATATCAAAATAATCAATGCCAAATTCTTGACAATTTTTTTCTAATGTTTCGACTTGAATCCGACTTTCCTCATCTTCAATCCCATTGCCCCGCCCCTTACTAGTAGGAACATTATGATCAGAAACAGCCAAAACCGATTGCGGACGACGCAATTTTCTGCCAGATTTTCGCAAACCTTCAAATGCCTGTGGTGAGGTAACTTCATGCACCAAATGCCGATCAACATAAAGCATACAAGTACCATCTTCTTGCTTATGAACGAGATGATTTCCCCAAATTTTGTCAAATAATGTTTGCACCATCTTACAACCCTTAAAACAACGACAAACCTTCACCTCAAAAACCAATGAGGATCATTAACGAATAGATTCTACAACCAATTCTATGATGAATCTTCTACTTGCGAATCAATTTATTTTGCATTTTCAGCTTGCAATTTTTTCTTAGATTTGATTAAACGCTTCGGAGCTTTTTCTGCAATCCGTGCCGCTTTGCCACGCAATGCCCGCAGATAATAAAGTTTTGCCCGCCGAACGCGCCCACGACGGACCACTTCAATACCATCTAATAACGGACTATGAAGCGGAAAAACCCGTTCCACACCTTCACCATAAGAAATTTTACGCACAGTAAAGCTACTTCCTAAACCAGAATTGCTTCGTGCAATGCAAACCCCTTCAAAATTTTGAATTCGTGAATTTGTTCCCTCAACAATTTTCACCCGCACGCGCAAACTATCTCCCGCGGCAAATTCTGGGATATCACCCTTAATAAATTCTTCTTCTATCGATTGCAAAATAGCATTTTTCATTAGTTCATTTCCAAATTAAGATTCCGCAACAATATTTATGCTACACCCATTTTGTAACGCGCGGACAAACACAGCCAATCTTATAATTTTTCATTGGTTTTGTCATCTATTTTATCAATTTTATCCATATTTTTTTCTTCTTGTGAGCCTACAAGCTTTTTCAGCAAACTATTGCGCTTCCGCCAAGCAATGATTTCTTGGTGATTTCCCTGCAATAAGGTTTCGGGAACAACGCGCCCTTGCCAATTTTGCGGACGCGTATAATGCGGATATTCTTGATAAAAATCTTGGGAAAAACTTTCCTCCTTAAGTGAATCTGGATTGCCAACCACATCTGGTAACAACCGAATAACCGCATCTAAAAAAATTTGCGCCGCCAATTCACCCCCTGATAAAATATAAGGCCCTACAGATATTTCTTGCATCTGCCATTTATCAATCACCCGTTGATCAATGCCTTCATAGCGCCCCGCCACCAAAAAAATCTGCGATTCCTCGGCATAATGCTGTGCCATTTTACTGGTAAATTCTTGCCCTCGCGGCGTAAAATAAATAATATTTTGGGATCGCACTTCCCCAACATCACCACAATATTGCATAAGTGCTGTATCAATAATATCGGCACGGATAATCATACCCGCTCCGCCCCCGTAAGGGCGATCATCAACCCTGCCATCACCACGCGGAGAAAATTCATGTAAATTGACCGCCCGATAATTCCAGAGCTTATTTTTTAGAGCACGCCCACTAAGAGCATAATCCAAGGTTCCTGGAAACATTTCCGGAAATAAGGTTAATATCGTCGCATACAACGGCAAATTCTAAACTTCCAGGAACATTAATCAAGAAAAAAACTATTGGCATCACTTTGTAAAATAATATGATCATAAGCCAAAGAAGCCAAATCAACATAATCTACAACCAACGGAATCAAAACTGTCTTTTTCGTGGTATCATCAATTGCCACTTCTAATAAATCACTCGCTCCATAATTACAAACTCCTAATAATTTACCCACAACCCCACCTTGTGCCGATTTAACAAAAACACCAACCCTAGCCGACTGTTGAGATTTCGGTAAATCAGAACGCTTGCTATAAAATATCTTACCAATTAAAGCTTCAGCCTGATTTCGATCTTGAATATTTTTCGCACGACACCGAAACTTGCCTTTCTTCTCATAAGAAAACTTCAGCCCAAAATCCTGCGTAAAATCTTCATCATAAAG
Organism: Alphaproteobacteria bacterium; assembly: GCA_965206365.1. Taxonomy (GTDB): domain Bacteria; phylum Pseudomonadota; class Alphaproteobacteria; order JABAAW01; family JAHZMA01; genus CBDBJL01. The sequence continues at coordinate 396,362 of CBDBJL010000018.1, read as the reverse complement.
TGTTATTTCAAAAATAGCCTTGGCAGGTTTGATAAAACTCTTCACCCAAATATCGCCCTTAATCCCGGCTGCCGATGTAATTACTGCAACTTTAATTTTTGCATCCTGCATAGAAATTGCCTCTAATCATCAATCGAAGTCAGAAACATTCCTTGAATGCAAAACATCGATTCATCTCTATGAGCTTGTTGCAAGATTTTCCACGCCAGGAGCTAAATTTTGCGTAGCTTGCTTTGCGGCAATTTCTTTGGCACGTTCAACAGCTTTTTCACCAGGAAGATGCCTTTTTGTTTGCATTGTTTGCACATATTTCTGAAAAAGCCCAGCATCCGATAAAAACCGATGCACTCGATCCGTAGGTTTTGCACCCATTTTAACCCAATGCGTAATCCGATCCGCTTGCAATTTAATACGATTTTCATCCTCTTTTGCCAGCATAGGATTATAACTCCCTACTTTCTCGAGATATTTACCATCACGCGGTGAGCGTGCATCGCTAATCACAATGTGATAATAAGGGCGTTTTTTCGCCCCACCACGTGCGAGTCTAATCTTTAATGCCATCTATTTTCCTTTCTTGAAAATTACTAAAATTGCCGAGGTAGATTACCCCCTGAGAGCATTTGTGCCATTTCTGGTGGCAAAGATTTGCCGCCAGAAACACGTTTCATCATTTTTGACATTGTCATAAACTGTTTCAATAATTTGTTAATTTCTTGCACACTCGTACCCGAACCTGTTGCGATACGTTTTTTGCGCGAGGCATGAATCATGCTAGGTTTTTTGCGTTCTTGGCGAGTCATGGATGAAATAATTGCTTCTTGTCGTTTTAACATTTCCGTATCAATATTTTTCATCGGGGTTTTGCCCATTCCTGGTAACAGATCTTTAATTTTACTGAGCCCGCCCATTTTGCGCATCTGCTTAAGCTGAGTTGCAAGATCATTTAAGTCAAAACGTCCTTTTTCTATTTTTTTGGCAAGCTTTTCTGCTTCGTCGGCATCTGTTTCTGCTTGAATCTTCTCTACCAACGAAACCAAATCACCCTGACCCAAAATTCGCCCTGCCACCCGCTGTGGCTGAAAAGATTCCAGCGCATCAACCTTCTCACCGGTACCGATAAACTTAATCGGACACCCCGTTACGTGGTGCATAGAAAGTGCAGCCCCACCGCGAGAATCACCATCCATTCGAGTGAGAATAATCCCGGTAAGTTTCAACCTTTCCTGAAAACTTTGTGCAATATTTACCGCATCTTGCCCCGTAAGCGCATCGGCAACCAATAAAATTTCTTGCGGGCGCGCCAATTTATTAATTTGCGCCAATTCTAGCATCAGTTCATTGTCAATATGGTTACGCCCCGCCATATCCAAAAATAAAACATCATGCCCGCCCATACGTGCCACTTGCAATGCCCGTTTCGCAATATTTACAACCGATTCACCAATTTGTGCCGGCAAACAAGCAATCTGATGGCTAGTTCCAAATTCTTGCAATTGCTCACTTGCCGCTGGACGATAAACATCCAACGATGCCACCAAGGGATTTTTATCTTCACGTTTCTGCAAATAACGTGCTAATTTTACGGTACTTGTTGTTTTGCCAGAACCTTGCAGACCCACCATCATCACGACAATAGGAGGCACCGCACTTAAATTAAGCCCAGTTTCGTGCCCCAGCATCTCAACAAGAATTTCATGCAAATATTTCGTAATTTGAGCCACAGGCGTTACCGAACGCAATAATTCTGCACCCAGCGAAAATTCCCGCGTACGTTGGATCACTTCCTCAACAACTGGCAATGCAACATCAGCTTCTAACAAAGAAAATCGTAATTGTTTCAATGCAACATCAACATCTTCTGGACGCAGCACACCGCGTTTTTGTAAATTATCAAAAACCTGTGTAATTTTTTGTGTTAATGTTTCAAACATTTCATACCATTGCTAGGCCTATTAAATTGCAAATTTTACTTTTCATATTTTCACAAAACCACAATCTTCACCTCGCGAAGTGAAGGCATCCCCTAATCATCCCTGCTACATATTCTTGGAGCATGGAGGATGCAAAAAAACCCCAAAAAAAACCCAAAAAAAACCCATGGATATTATACGAATGTATTTTTAACTTGTAAAACGAAAAAGCCAACGCCTCAAGATAATGATTCTTTCATAAAAGGTCAATGTTTTTATCCTCTACCTATCCTCATCTTCGCAGAAATATTTTTTCCAGATGCCACAAAAAAACCTGCATGAAAATCATCCAGGTTTTTACTATCGGCTAGTTTTTCGCTTGTTTTTTAGGCCTTGATACGTTTCCAAGGTTTATCTGGATCTCCTCAGTGCGGGTTTTGTATTTGCTTATCCATTGCCCGCTGAATGGAATGGGCAAATTCACTTAAATAAACTGAGCCCTTTACCGTGCGTTGAATCAAAACCGATCGACCATCATCATCATCGGGTTTGCGCTTAACATAACCAATTTGTTCTAATTTATCTAACGCACGCGTAATGGCAGGTTTCGAAATTTTAAGATGACTGCTTAAATCACGAACCCGATGTGGTTGTGCATTTAAGTAAACAGTCAACAAAACTGCCATTTGTCGTTGCGACAAATCATACCCATCATTGGTAACACTTTCAAACAAAGCTTCGCGCCAAATTTCTAGCGATTGTGTGGTGTCGAGCATATGCTTAACAACCATATTATGATCTAGCGCGTTTGGGGTACGTTTCATATTCATTAATTTGAACTCCTTGATTGACTGATTCTGTAATAAATTGATAAATAGCTCTGACACCTTGAATTTCACCCCCGCGCGGTTTTCCCGGTAAAGACGAAAGATTCCATGCCATCACATCCAAATGAACCCATGCAATTGAACTATTGATAAATTCTTCTAAAAATAAAGCTGCCGTAATCGAACCCGCATAAGGATAACTCGGAGCATTGGTTAAATCTGCATTATCTGATTTTAGATAACGTTTATATTGCTTAAATAAGGGCATCGGCCAAACTGGATCTCGAACCGCTAACGAATGGCTTTGAATCGCAGACAATAACCCTTCGCGATTGCTGAATAAATTGGGCAATTCAGCACCGGTTGCAATCCGCGCAGCACCGGTTAAAGTAGCAAAATCAATTATTAAATCTGGCATCTCTTCGCTGGCGGCGGTTAACGCATCCGCCAAAATAAGCCGCCCTTCAGCATCAGTATTCCCAATTTCAATCGTTGTGCCTTGGCGCGAAGTTAAAATATCCATCGGCCGAAACGCCTTGCTTGATATCGAATTTTCGACTGCAGGAATTAATACGCGCAATTGAATGGGTAAATTATTTTCCATAATCAACCGCGCCAATGTAAGACTATGCGCTGCCCCGCCCATATCTTTTTTCATCAACAACATGCCTTTAGAAGATTTTACATCTAACCCTCCCGTATCAAAAGTTACACCTTTGCCCACAATCGCAAGCTTGAAAAGTGATTTTTTTGCCATTTTTGTCGGAATCCACTTAAACTCAATCATCCGCGGGGCATCATCAGCCGCTTTGCCCACCGCATAGACCAAAGGATAATTACGTTTAAGAACATTCCCATCAATAATGCTAAACTTTGCCGAACATTGTCTGGCAAGCTGCCTAGCTTCAACTTCTAATTGTTCAGGACCCAAATAATTAGCCGGATGATTAATAAGATCCCGCCCCCAATTAAGAGCCCTAGCCATATTCATCGCCTGTTCATGTTTGCCACGCGGAATAACCAAATACGCAATTTCCTTCGGTTTGGAAATAAATTTATGATAATGATATTGACTCAACCCCCATGCTAAAAGTAAATCTTGGCGCATTACTTCATCTAGAATTTCTTCATTGCGAATGTAATAATTACCCGCTGGTAAAGTTTCCGCCAAAATAGACCATTCATGCAGGCTAGGTTCTTGGCATATGCCCAGAAAATAACAAATATCTGCCCCTTCTTGAATGATCATCTTTTTACCAGCAACGGGTTTAAACTGGCTAGCCATGGCAAATTCTTGTTGCTGATCCGAAACTAGATCCTGATTTACACCCTCCATAATAATCATAATGGGTTGCGAATTATCCTGCCTTTTGTAATGATACATTATCTACTAACTACATATATATTTTTTTTGAATTATCGTTACCAAAACGGTATGTTCCACCAACGATATATTCCACAAGCGATACAATGCAAAATTTATGCCGTTTGCAGAATCTATTATATAAGATCTTTTAGGCTTAAATTTTTTGCTTTGGTTTCAGCGAAAATAACCCTATAATGCGTTCCAATCATCCTTTCACTCCTCTACAATAGAAAAGAGACAATGAACATGGCCATAGAAAATACGTTATCCATTCTTAAACCTGATGCCACAAAGCGGAACCTGACTGGGGTTATTAACAGCTATTTTGAAAAAAATAATTTATGTATTATCGCGCAAAAACGTGTTTTGTTAACTCGCGCCCAAGCAGAAAAATTTTACGAAATCCATCGTCAGCGCCCTTTTTATAATGATTTGGTAAATTTTATGATTTCCGGCCCTGTTGTTCTTCAAGTTTTACGGGGTGAAAATGCCGTTATGCGTAACCGAGATATTATGGGAGCAACAAACCCCGCTGAAGCCACAACAGGCACAATCAGAAAAGATTTTGCAGAATCTGTTGAAGCCAATTCTGTGCATGGTTCCGACAGCAACGAAAATGCGATTAGTGAAATTGCCTTCTTTTTTGAACCTAGTGAGTTGATCGAATAATTTTCTTCAGACATTTCTCATTAATAAATGCCTTGAATTTCATCTTCTTCCTGCTCAATACCATCTGTTTCAAAAGAGTTATCCGTTGTTGACGATGAATTTTGCAAAGGATCATCGTCCTGGCCAGTAGCCGGTAAATTACCCGCTATATCTCCGATCAATAAACTTGCTGTGCGATAACTTTGCGGTTGGGTTCCGGGTTTAAAAGCTTCAAGAAGCGAAGACCTATCGCCACTTCGACTCAACGCACCGGTTTTGGGATTAATCCGTACCAACTGCACTGCAGGTGGTACTCTAAAAGGTACTGTCGAACGATTCTGCAAAGCCTTTTCCATAAAATCTACAAAAATCGGCACCGCAATTGTCGACCCCGCCTCTTGAACAGAATCATTATACATCCCCAATGAACGTGGCAAATCATGCCCAATAAATACCCCCGTTATCAAATTTGGTGTAAAGCCAATAAACCAACTATCGACACCATCATTCGTGGTTCCAGTTTTCCCCGCAAACACTTTGCTCGGGAATTTTCGGCTAACTTGCCTACCCGTTCCACGCTTCACAACCCCTTCCATCATCGATGTAATTTGATAGGCTGACGCTGGATCCGTAATCTGGATCCGGTTATCCAACAATATCGGTAAATCTACTAGCCCTTTTTGATAAGGCCCTTCAATATTACACCCCGTACATATACGTTTATCATGACGTACCAATGTTTTGCCATAACGATCTTGCAATCGATCAATCAGGGTAGCTTCCAAATGAGTACCACCATTGGCAAGCATTGCATAGGCCGTAGTTAATTGAATCAATGTGGTTTGATCCGAACCCAACGCATTAGGCAAATGAAGCGACATTTCTTCTGTGATATTAAATCGTTGCGCAATTTCGCGGATATGTTGCATCCCCAAAGCCTGTGCCAGTCGTACAGTCATTAAATTGCGCGATTGTTCAATGCCTACCCGCATCGGGCTAGCCCCATAATAGCGACGCGAATAGTTACTAGGTTTCCATTTTGTGCCATTGCCCAAATCTAGCACAAAAGGAGCGTCTAAAATTCGAGTTGCTGGCGTAAAGCCACGTTCCAATGCACTAAGATAAACAAACGGCTTGAAAGCTGAACCCGGTTGACGTGATGCCTGAGTCACACGATTATATTGGGAACGTTGAAACGACCAGCCTCCAACCATTGCTAGTACTCTGCCCGTATGTACATCCATTACCAAAATACCACCATCAGCTTGCGGAATTTGTTCTAATTCATATCCATTTTCTTTCGCCCCTTTTTTATCCTCTAACGAACTCACCAAAATCACATCACCCACCGACACAACTTGTGCCATATCCGAAATATAAGCTCCCAACGGACGCGTTCGCCGCGATAGGCTCCTCTCGTCAATCACTCCTGCAGCTTCTAGTAATTCTTGATCAGTTTTTTTCTTCCCCTGTTCACGAAATTTTGGTAGCAAATATCGCCTTGCCCAACGCAAAGGTTGAAATAATAAATCACCCTGAGTTTGATCTTGAAATGCCAAACTTGCAACACGTTTTTCTACTTTCGTGACCAAAGCAACGCGCCAATGACTGGGCGCACCTGCAGGAATTTGATAACGTTCTAAAAAATCCAAACTATGGGCAGTATCGATCGGTAAATGCCCCAAAGGCCCGCGATAACCATGACGACGATCATAAATCCGTAACCCCTTAAACAAAGCTTCTTCCGCATATTTCTGTAAAACTGAATCCAAAGTCGTGCGAATTGTCAATCCACCTCCATAAAGCTGCGCCTTTCCCAAATCTGCAATTAATGTTCGGCGAACTTCCTCAACAAAATAAGAAGCATAGGCTCGATTGCGTTCAATTTTTTCCGGAACAACTAAATCCATTGCCAAAGCATGATCCCGTTCACTCTCACTAATATAACCATTACTATGCATACGCCCAATTACCCAATTACGCCGTTGCAAAGCGCGTTCAGGATAACGTTTTGGGTTATAATTACTCGGAGCTTTCGGTAGAGCAGCCAAAGAGGCCGCCTCAGCAATATTAACATCTTCAAGTGCTTTGCCAAAATAATCTTGTGCCGCTGCAGCCACACCATAGGAACGATTGCCTAAATAAATCTCGTTCAGATAAAGCTCTAAAATCCGATCTTTCGTTAAGGCACCTTCAATTCGAAACGTAATAATCGCTTCTTTAAATTTTCGCGTAAATGTTTTTTCATTCGTCAGCAAAAAATTCTTTGCCACCTGTTGGGTAATCGTAGAAGCCCCAACAAGATTACCTGAACCTTGAATAACATTGTTAATGTTGGAAAAAATTGCCCGAACAATCCCAAAAAAATCCAACCCATGATGCGTATAAAAATTTTTATCTTCTGCCGAAATAAAAGCCTGTTTAACATTATCAGGAATCGCAGCAATTGGCAAAAAAACCCTTCTCTCCACCGCAAATTCTGCCAATAATTTCCCATCGCCGGCATGCACACGTGTGCTTATTTTCGGTTGATAATCACGCAATTTTTCATGAGCTGGTAGATTACTCCCAAAATACACATAAATCGCTGAAATGCTTACAACCATGCCGATCATACCAACAACAAACATGAAGATTCCTAGCCGAATCACTTTACTTAACAACGAGGTTTTCTCGTCAATACCAACAGCCTTTTTCACTTTAACCGCAACATGTTTGCCTGCATGTAGCGATTCAGCCCCACCTTTATTCAAAGCTGTTCGTACTTTACCTGCAAGTTCTTGTCCCGCTTTTTGCTTCATCAGAAGTTTATTTTGCAAATTTATTCTTCGATTTTGTTCTGATTCACTCATGATGCAACTTCTTTAAAATAATCCTCTATCCCCTTAATCATCCTATCTGCCACCTTACTCTTAAAATTACGCGATCGCAAATTTTTCAAGTCACTTTTATTCGTTAAATAACCTAATTCTAAAAGAATCGACGGAACATTGGGTGATTTTAAAACCGCAAATCCAGCATAACGATGTGCCCTTACCGAAATCGGCACCTGCCCTTTTAAGTTTTTAACCATTAATTTTGCCAAACGCCATGATTCTCTGTTTGTGCGTTCTTGCGCAAATTCAATTAAAATATTCGAAACATTTTCAGTGTATTCACTTAGATCTTGCCCAACAATAACATCTGAACGATTCGCTTGTTGAGCTAATGTTGCAGATTCCGCATCCGAGGCTTTCTCAGACAAAGTATAAATCGTCAACCCACGAATACTTGATACATGAATTTTATCCGCATGAATCGAAATAAACAAATCAGCATCAACCTTATCCGCAATTTTAAAACGCTCGCGCAATGCAACATGGATATCACGCTTACGTGTTAAAATAGCACGATATTTTCCTGTTGCTTCAATCTTTTTTTGCAATAACTTCGCAAAACTTAATACAATTGTTTTCTCTTTAATCCCAGGCACTACCCCCCCTGGATCTACGCCACCATGCCCTGGATCAATCACAATAATTTTCCGTTTTTCCTTAGCAGCTTTCGCTTTTTCCTGAGATTTTTTTGCCTGGGATTTTTTTGCCTGGGATTTATCAAAAATTTCTTGTTGGTTAATATGAGATTTCCAATCACTGGATGCAAAATCCATTCTTCTAGATTTTGCTTGTTTGATTGGCACAATATCAATGAAAATACGAAATTTTCCTCCCCCTGTAAGGGAATCATGACGGACAATTTCAACCGCACTTACCAAATCCAAAACGATGCGGTTCACCCCAGGGCGAAACAACCCGGTACGATATTTATCAATTACCGTTCCTACAAGATCAGGCGTAGAACTTACAGTAAATTTACTCTCTGGTAAATCAATAATCAATCGCTCAGGTGTGTTTAAAGTAAATATCCGAAAGGGTACCGCTTGATCCAATTCAATAACAAAGCGCGTTGCTTCACCATGCACTCCAATGCGAATATCACGAATCTCGATCGCATGAGAAATTTGCGGTAAAAAAAACACCCCTGCCAGCAAAACCAATACGGTTTGGCGTAAAAATACAAACCCCATCACATTCTTTGCCAACAGCAATTTTTTAGCCATAATAGAAACCTAAACCCACATGAAAATTATTTAGGTTAATGATAAATATCTCGTAAAAATTATCCTGGTAATAAAAGATAATTTACTCCCGATAAAATCAATAATCTCAACCAAAAAAGTGATGTTGGCATAACAACCTTCTGCTTATTTTTTGTCGATCATCAATCTTAAATTTCATCTTCGCTTGCCAAACTCGCTGATTCCTGAACCGAATTTGCCAAGAAACTTTCCGCTTGTGCTTCCATTGTTGCCGAAATCGTATCTGTCATGGCCGGCATCAACAGATCTTGGCCGGTTTCTTTTAAGTCATCTACCGATATTGCTGCTAACGCTTCTTGTTCCGCCTGTATTTTATCGCGCAATTTTTGATCTTCTTCAAGTGCCCGCCGACGCATCTGTTTCACAATTGCCCCTGTACCTGCTGGAATTAAACGCCCAACAATTAAATTTTCTTTCAGCCCAATCAAATTATCCGATTTCCCACTAGAAGCGGCTTCGGCTAACACCCTTGTGGTTTCTTGGAAAGAAGCCGCAGAAATAAACGACCGTGTTTGCAACGCCGCTTTCGTAATTCCCAATAAAAGCCTTTTCGCTTTTGCTTCTTGTTTGTTTTCACGTTGCATTCTTTCGTTTACTTCATCAAATTCATAGCGATCCATCTGCTCACCCACAATTAAATAGCTATCACCCGCATCGGTAATTTCTACTTTCTGCAGCATCCGACGCGTAATCACCTCAATATGCTTATCACTAATCTTCACCCCTTGCAGACGATAAACATCTTGCACTTCCTTCGATAAATACTCAGCCAGGGCCTCAACCCCCATCACATCTAAAATATCATGAGGTACCGGATTCCCATCCATCAATAAATCACCTTTACCAATGGTTTGTCCTTCTTGTACCGTAATATGCTTACCCTTGGGAACCATATATTCTTTTGGCGTTTCCTCGATATTTTCCGGGCGAATTATAATTCTACGCTTAGATTTATAATCTTTGCCAAATTCTACGACACCACTAATTTCGCTAATAATCGCAAATTCTTTCGGTTTTCTGGCTTCAAACAATTCTGCTACTCGTGGCAGTCCCCCGGTAATATCGCGCGTTTTCGAAGATTCGCGTGGAATCCTTGCCAAAACCTCGCCTGCTTTCACCATTTTTCCATGATGGCCCGACAAAATAGCATTTGCCGACATAAAATAGCGAGCATCTAAACCATTGCTTAAACGAACCACCTCGTCATCTTCATCACGCAAGGTGATCCGCGGTCGCAAATCGGCACCACGTGGATGCTGTTTCCAATCGACAACAACTTTACTCGCAATACCTGTATATTCATCAACCTGTTCTTGAACGGATACATTGTCAATTAAATCAACAAAATTTGAAAAACCATCCTTTTCAGCGACAATCGGTATCGTATAAGGATCCCATTCTGCCAATACTTTCCCTTTGCTAACATTTTCTGTTGCAGCAATAGAAAGGCGTGTACCATAAGGAATTTTATGATTAGCGCGCTCACGCTTATTTTCATCATAAAGAATAATACTGGCATTATGCGTAAGGTTAACCAATTTCCCTTCAGAATTTCTAATCAAATTAGAGCTTCTGACAACAGCTTGACCATCCACTGAAGCTTCTACGGAAGATTGCTCAGAGCCACGTTGTGCCGCACCCCCAATATGAAAAGTTCGCATCGTAAGCTGCGTACCCGGCTCACCAATAGATTGCGCGGCAATAATACCAACAGCCTCGCCAATATTCACCATTTCGCCACGAGCCAAATCACGACCATAACATTTGGCACAAATCCCAGTGATCAATGCGCATGTTAGTGGTGATCTAACTTTTACTGAATCTACCCCTGTCAATTCAATTTTATCCGCCATGGCTTCATCTACCAATTCCCCATTCGCAACCATCACCGTGCCTTCTTTCGGATGCAATACATCTTGCGCCACAATGCGCCCAAGCACCCGCTCACCAATTGGTTCAATCACATCAGCACCATCTACAACCGCACGCATAGTTAAAGCTTGATCCGTACCACAATCCTCTTGAACGACAATACAATCTTGCGCTACATCCACCAAACGTCGGGTTAAGTAACCAGAATTTGCCGTTTTCAAAGCTGTATCCGCAAGCCCTTTGCGCGCACCATGTGTAGAATTAAAATATTCCAGCACTGTAAGCCCTTCTTTGAAGTTAGAAATAATCGGACGTTCAATAATTTCACCCGAAGGCTTTGCCATCAACCCACGCATTCCCGCAAGCTGTTTAATTTGTGTGGCACTGCCCCGTGCACCCGAATCCGCCATCATATAAACCGAATTCACGCCCCCTTTTTGCTCTTTCATCACCTTCATCATTTCAACAGCGACAGAATCCCCACAACCAGACCAAGCATCAACAACTTTATTATATTTCTCACCTTGAGTGATCAGACCATTAAGATATTGGCGCTCGAATTCACTTACTTGCAGTTGTGTTTTTTCAATCAAAGAGCTCTTCATCTTAGGAATCAACAAATCATCCTTGCCTAAAGAAATTCCAGATCGGCACGCCCAACCAAAACCCAACTGCATTAATTGATCGCAGAAAATCACTGTTTCTTTTTGCCCACAATCCCGAAACACAATATCAATTAAATCAGTTACCTGTTTCTTCGACATCACCCGATTCACCAAATCATAAGCATCGCGAGTCTCACGTGCAGATTCTGGCAAGATCCCCGAAAGAATTAACCGCCCAGCCGTTGTCATAACCCGGCGTTCACCACCGCTTTTATCCTTACCAAGGAACGTTAAAATACGACTTTGCAATTGCACTTGATTCATTGCAAGCGCATATTCCACCTCATCAATGCCAGCATAAAAAGGAACACGATACGCACTTAATTCACCCGATTGGCATCTTTGAAAAAGATCCTTCACATCGCCTTCACTAATCACTTTATCTTCTTGATCTCGAATGATCATATAAGATTTCGTAAAAGCATCCACAAAAATTGCTTCATCATCAATCATCAATTTTTCAGAATTTAATTCTGAACGATCCAAAGTTAAATAATATAACCCTAAGATAATATCTTGCGAGGGCACAATAATTGGCTTGCCGTTAGCGGGTGAGAGCACATTATTGGTCGACATCATCAAAACCCGAGCTTCTAAAATTGCCTCAAGCGATAACGGAACATGTACAGCCATTTGATCTCCATCAAAATCTGCATTAAAGGCTGCGCAAACCAAAGGATGCAATTGAATGGCTTTGCCTTCAATCAAGGTAGGTTCAAAGGCCTGAATCCCTAAGCGGTGTAGAGTTGGAGCCCGATTTAACAATACTGGATGTTCTCGAATCACCTCTTCTAAAATATCCCAAATTTCTGGACGCTCGCGCTCCACCATTCTTTTGGCAGCTTTAATTGTTGAAGCCATACCATAAAGTTCTAGTTTGGAAAAAATAAACGGTTTGAATAATTCCAATGCCATTTTCTTTGGCAAGCCACATTGATGCAATTTTAAACTTGGACCCACCACAATAACTGAACGGCCGGAATAATCTACACGCTTGCCTAAAAGATTCTGCCTAAATCTACCTTGCTTTCCTTTTAGCATATCCGAAAGTGATTTCAGCGGACGCTTATTGCTCCCTACAATCACCCTGCCACGTCTGCCATTATCAAACAACGCATCCACAGATTCTTGGAGCATTCTTTTTTCGTTACGAATAATAATATCCGGCGCACGTAATTCTAAAAGCCGTTTCAATCGATTGTTACGATTAATCACCCGGCGATATAAATCATTAAGGTCTGAGGTAGCAAATCTGCCACCATCTAAAGGTACCAATGGACGCAATTCTGGAGGAATCACCGGAAGCACATCGATAATCATCCATTCCGGACGCATCTTGGATTCCTTCAAAGATTCTAATAATTTTAATCGCTTTACCAATTTTTTCTTGCGTGTTTCCGAATTTGTATCCCGTAAATCTTGCCGTGTTTTCTCAGCATCCAGTTCTAAATTCATTTCACTTAATAATTTTTTTACCGCTTCAGCACCAATCAGCGCCTTAAAGTTCTCGACGCCATATTCACGCTGAGCATCAATATATTCTTGTTCTGTTAACGTTTGTTTGAAACTTAAATCGGTGAGCCCCGGCTCTACGACAACATAATTTTCAAAATATAATACTCGCTCTAAATCTTTTAAGAGCATATCCAAAAGCAAGCCAATTCGGCTAGGAAGTGATTTTAAAAACCAAATATGCGCAACTGGAGCTGCAAGTTCAATATGCCCCATCCGCTCGCGACGAACCTTAGAAAGGGTTACCTCAACACCACATTTCTCACACACAATGCCCTTAAACTTCATCCGTTTATATTTGCCACAAATACATTCGTAATCTTTAACCGGTCCGAATGCACGCGGACAAAATAAACCATCACGTTCAGGTTTCAACGTACGATAATTAATCGTTTCGGGTTTCTTAATTTCACCAAACGACCAAGATCTGATCCGCTCTGGCGATGCCAAAGAAATCCGAATTAAATCAAAACCCGAAGAAACTCGCGGCTGCTGTATGGTTTTTACAATCTCACTCATCACTTTACCTTATAAATTAATTTTCTGAAACCAACTCAACATTCAAACATAAGGAATGCAGCTCTTTGATTAAAACATTAAACGATTCTGGGATCCCAGATTCAAAATTATTATCCCCACGAACAATGGCTTCATAAACCTTAGTTCGCCCAGAAATATCATCCGATTTTACTGTAAGCATTTCTTGAAGTGTATAAGCTGCACCATAGGCTTCCAAAGCCCATACCTCCATCTCACCAAATCTTTGTCCGCCAAATTGCGCCTTACCGCCCAAAGGCTGTTGCGTAACAAGTGAATAAGGACCAATAGAGCGGGCATGAATCTTATCATCAACAAGATGATGCAATTTCAACATATAAATATAACCCACCGTAACTTTACGATCAAAATATTCACCAGTTCTACCATCAATTAACCGCATTTGCCCACTTTGCGCGAGCCCAGCTTGCGCCAATAAGGTATTTAATTTTTCTTCTTTAACCCCATCAAAAACCGGCGTTGCCATCGGAACTCCCTTTTGCAAATTATTCCCAAGTGCTGTCAATTCTGCATCATCCATACGATTTAACAATTCTTGTTCTTCCTCAAAATCATAAATTAAATCCAATTTCATCCGCAAATCTTTAATATCAGAACGATTTTCTCGAATCGCTTGCATAACATCCCTCACTTGTATCCCAAGCCCATGCGATGCCCAACCAAGATGAGTCTCCAAAATTTGCCCAACATTCATCCGCGAAGGCACACCCAAAGGATTCAATGCCATATCCACAGAGGTTCCATCTTCCAGATAGGGCATATCTTCTATTGGCATGATGCGCGAAATAACGCCCTTATTGCCATGACGCCCCGCCATTTTATCTCCTGGTTGCAACCGACGTTTCACCGCAACAAACACCTTAACCATCTTCATAACCCCGGGTTGCAAATCATCACCCCGACGCAATTTATCCACTCGATCTTCAAAATGGGCATTCAACTTCCCGATTTGAGTATCAAATAATTTTAACAAAGCTTCAATATTATCATTTGTTTTTTTATCATGCACAACAATATGGCGCATCTGTGCACTATTAAATATTTTTAGATCCTGAAGCGTAATTTCACTTTTCGTAATTAATTCACTCGGCCCTTTGGCAACCATCTGCCCAACCAATAAATTACGAAGTCGCTCTGAAAATGAACGTTCTAAAATAACTCTTTCATCATCACGATCTTTCGCTAATCGCTTAATTTCTGATTGTTCAATCGCAAGCGAACGCTCATCTTTATCGATGCCACGACGCGAAAATACCCGCACATCCACCACTGTTCCAGTAACTCCGGGTGGAACGCGCAACGAGGTGTCGCGCATATCTGAAGCTTTTTCTCCGAAAATTGCCCGCAATAACTTCTCTTCAGGGGTAATGAGAGTCTCACCTTTTGGGGTAATTTTCCCCACCAGAATCTCACCGGCCTTCACCTCAGCACCAATATAAACAATCCCTGATTCATCCAAATTTTTTAAGGCTTCTTCGCCAATATTCGGAATATCACGCGTAATATCCTCTTCACCTAATTTGGTATCACGTGCAACCACCTCATGTTCTTCAATATGAATCGATGTGAAAACATCATCGCGGACAATCCGTTCTGAAATTAAAATCGAATCTTCAAAATTATAACCATTCCACGGCAAAAATGCCACAAGCACATTGCGTCCCAATGCCAATTCGCCTAAATCCGTAGAAGGTCCGTCAGCAATAATATCACCAACACTAACCCTATCCCCAACCCGAACCAACGGGCGTTGATTGATGCAGGTATTTTGGTTAGAGCGTTGAAATTTAAGTAAATTATAAATATCCACATTACTTTGCGATGATTCAATATCTTCAGTAACACGAATTACAATCCGCGTAGAATCTACCAAATCCACAATACCATCACGCCGCGTTACTACAGTAACCCCCGAATCACGGGCAACTCGTGCTTCAATTCCGGTACCCACCAAAGGGGCCTCTGATTTTAACAAAGGCACAGCTTGACGCTGCATATTAGAGCCCATTAAAGCTCGATTCGCATCATCATTTTCTAAAAATGGAATCAATGCCGCAGCCACTGAGACAACCTGTTTCGGCGAGACATCCATATAATCAATGGATTCAGGACCTGTCAGCAAATATTCACCATCTTTGCGCGATGGAATCATCTCATCAGTCAGCCTTTTCTCTTTATTCATGCTAGCATTTGCTTGCCCAATCGTATGTTTAGCTTCTTCCGTTGCCGACATATAAATAATTTCATCACTCACCACACCATTTTCCACCTGACGGTACGGCGTTTCGATAAAACCATATTCATTAACCCGTGCATAAGTTGCTAAAGAATTAATCAAACCAATATTTGGACCCTCAGGAGTTTCAATTGGGCAAATTCGCCCATAATGCGTTGGGTGCACATCACGAACCTCAAAACCAGCTCGCTCGCGCGTTAACCCACCAGGCCCTAGGGCCGAAAGTCTTCTTTTATGCGTAATTTCAGATAAAGGATTGGTTTGATCCATAAATTGCGATAATTGTGACCCGGTGAAAAAATCGCGCACGGCAGCCACTGTTGGTTTAGAATTAATCATATCTTGAGGCGTAACGGTATCTAGATCCACAGAACCCATTCGCTCACGCACTGCACGCTCCATGCGCAACAACCCAACGCGATATTGATTCTCCAAAAGCTCTCCTACCGAACGCACTCGCCGATTGCCTAAATGATCAATATCATCAATATCACCATGGCCATCCCGAATTTTTAACAAAACATTCACAATAGAAATAACATCTTTTTTCCGTAAAATACGGCAACTATCATCGGGATCTTCAATCCCCAAACGCCCATTCATCTTTACCCGCCCAACCGCTGATAAATCATAACGTTCGGAATCAAAAAACAAGCTGGTTAAAAGATTTTCTGCACTTTCTAAAGTGGGAGGCTCTCCGGGACGAATCACTCGGTAAATATCGGTCAACGCCTCTTCACGAAACCGATTTTTGTCGGCCAACAAAGTATTGCGCAAATGTGGGCCTACAGTTTGATTGTCAATATCAAGCAGTGGCAAAACCGTAACGCCATGGGCCAATAAATGCTCCAAAGTATCTTTATCCACCAAATCACCAGCCTCAGCAACGACCAAGCCAGTAGTTTCATTAATAATATCTTCTGCCAAATATTGATCTAAAATAGCATCAGTTGCAATTAAAATGTTTTTAACGCCCTCTTGAACAAATTTTTCCAATTGCCGCTTGCCGACCTTCTTTTCTTTTTCCGCCAAAATCCTACCGCTATCGGCATCAATTAAATCATTTTGAAGGGTGGTAGCGCGCAATTTCTCAGGCTGAAAAACGGTTTGCCAATCATCCCCTTTCCGCGAATAATAATAAACCCCATAAAAACAACCCAAAATCTCTTCCTTCGACATCCCTTGAATTCGAACATCCGTTGGCTCAAGAATTTCACCTTTTTTCGCCATATCTTCCCGAAGTTTCTCGGTCTCGCGGCTCTCAAGAACCATCAATAGAGTTGTGGCTGGAATCTTTTTCTTCCGATCAATACGCACATACAAAATATCTTTGGCATCAAATTCAAAATCTAACCACGACCCACGATAGGGAATAATCCGTGCTGAATAAAGTAATTTGCCCCCCGAGATATTTTTGCCTTTATCATGATCAAAAAATACTCCCGGCGAGCGGTGCATCTGACTAACAATCACCCGTTCTGCCCCATTGACCACGAATGTCCCGTTATTCGTCATTAGGGGAATATCACCCATGTAAACTTCATTTTGCCGAATATCGCGCATCGTGCGCGCGCCCGTTTTTTCATCAATATCACTAATAATTAACCGCAATTTTACCCGAAGCGGTGCTGCATATGTCATATCGCGTTGCAAGCATTCTTCAACATCATATTTAGGGGTTTCTAACTCATAATCAACAAATTCCAGTTGCATTTGGCCACTTAAATCTTGAATCGGAAAAATTTGCTTAAATACATTCGCTATGCCGAAAACCTGCTTATTTTTGCCATCACCAATTCCTAAGAAAGCATTATAAGATGATTTTTGCACCTCAATAAGATTAGGGATATCGATACTCTCTTGAATTTTGCCAAAATTCTTACGTACCCGCATGCGCCCTGTAAAAGAATTAATATCCGAAGCCATAATTAAGTCTGCCTCTTATCCCTAAAAATTATATTATCAAAATTTTGACAATTTTTCTGATAAAAAAATGCCAACGTTATTTTTAACAAGGGAGGTTGAATCCGAAGATTCACCCCCCCAGCATAAAAGAGTTTGCCTAACTGTTATTTAATTTCAACAGTTGCGCCAACCCCTTCGAGTTTTTTCTTCAATTCTTCCGCTTCATCCTTTTTTACACCTTCTTTTACTGGCTTAGGCGCACCATCTACAAGGTCTTTCGCTTCTTTCAGCCCAAGCCCTGTAATCGCGCGCACTTCTTTAATTACATTAATTTTTTGCGCACCAGCCCCTACCAAGACAACATCAAAGCTATCTTTTTCTTCTACTTCTGCCACTGGAGCGGCCACGACCGCTGCCATTGGGGCTGCCGCTGAGACCCCCCATTTTTCTTCTAGCATTTTGGAAAGCTCAGCAGCCTCCAATACAGTTAATTCTGATAATTGATCAACGATTTTCGCTAAATCAGCCATTGTTTAGGTTTCTCCTGTTAAAATTCATTCTAAAATTAGGAATAGGTTTAAGCAACCTTCTCCCCATAAGCTTTGACGAGACGCGTCAAACCCGCTGCCGGAGCCTGAGTAACCAAGGCTACTTTGCTTGCAGGGGCTTGCACCAAACCGATAATGATTCCGCGCAATTCATTCAAAGATGGCAGAGCAGCGAGAGCTTTAACTTGAGTAGAATCAAGCATCTCACCATTCAAACATCCAACAATAATTTGCAATTTTTTATTGGTTTTCCCAAAATTCATAGCCACTTTGGCAGCTGCAACCGGATCATCCGACCAAGCCATACCAATAGGACCTGAAAAATGAGATTCCAACAATGCGAAATCTGTACCAGCCAATGCACGCTTTACCACACGGTTTTTCGCAACCTTATAGCTCGCGCCTGCCTCACGCATTTGATTGCGCAGATCTGTCGACTCGCTCACGCTCAACCCACTATAATGCACCAGCACCACAAGAGTTGTCGCTTTGAAAATCGTCTGCATTTGTACAACCAATGCTTCTTTTTCAGTACGATTCACGGGTTATCTCCGTTAAGAAATGTTAATACCAACTTCCATATCATACAATATAAAAGCCTTCCATATCGCCCCAAGGAACCTAAAAGGAAACCCTGTCTCATCCAGGCCATTACTGCTTAAGCCTTAATCTAAATCTTCAAACAAGACCGATTTTAGACACCTGAAATCTTGGACCCAAACATGATATCTTGTAGCATCTACACAATATCATGTTCCTGACTATGGCAATTAAGCCATAATTTTTTGCGTAATATTTTTCAAAAACGCATTAAACTTCACTTAAATCAACCTTAATCCCGATCCCCATTGTCGAGGAAAGATGAATTTTTTTGATATAAGTCCCTTTTGCACCTTCGGGCTTGGCATTTTTAACTGCTGTAATTACCGCAAGCGCATTTTGTTTAATTTTCTCTTCACTAAAACTCACCTTACCAATGCCAGCATGGATAATACCGTTTTTTTCAACACGATATTCCACCTCACCAGCCTTAACAGCTTTCACCGCATCCGCTACATTCGGGGTTACTGTTCCTAATTTGGGGTTTGGCATTAAGCCACGCGGTCCTAAAATTTTGCCAACGCGCCCCACAAACACCATCATATCCGGAGTGGCAATGCATCGATCAAAATCTATCTTTCCGGCCTGAATCTGTTGCATCAAATCCTCTGCCCCAACAATATCCGCACCCGCAGCTTTTGCTTCTTCTGCTTTCGCATCACGCGCAAACACAGCTACACGAACCGTTTTACCGGTTCCATTTGGCAATTGCACCATTCCCCGAACCTGTTGATCCGCATGCCGAGGATCCACTCCAAGATTCATTGAAATCTCAACAGTTTCATCAAATTTTACCTTTGCATTCGCCTTCACATTAACCACAGCTTCTTGCAAAGAATATAATTTCTCACGGTCAATTTGCGTGTAAGCTTTTGCCAATCTTTTTCCCAATTTTGCCATCTCAATTTAATCCTTTAATCCAAAACCCGCAATCCCATAGATTGCGCCGAACCTGCAATAATTTTAACTGCATTATCGATATCATTGGCATTCAAATCTTTGAATTTCAATTCTGCAATTTCTTGAATTTGCGCGAGAGTGACTTCACCCTTAAATTCACGCCCTGGTGTATTCGCACCTTTATCAATATTTGCCATTTTCCGCAAAAAATAACTTGCTGGTGCAGTTTTCGTAACAAAACTAAAACTTCGATCCTCATAAGCCGTAATCACAACAGGGGTTGGCGTTCCAGGTTCTAGATCTTGCGTAGCCGCATTAAAAGCCTTACAAAACTCCATAATATTCAAGCCTCTTTGCCCTAAAGCAGGGCCCAAAGACTGTGACGGTGCGGCTTGCCCTGCTGGAACTTCCAGCTTAACATAACCTGATATTTTTTTTGCCATTTTTGCCCTTCCTTTCTATTATAAGCGAATTTAAACAAAACCATCTTTGCTTAAATTTAAGGGACGCGGTTCGACCAATGGCACGGTCTACCGCAATTACTAAACCTTTTCTACTTGCGTAAATCCAAGCACAACAGGTGTTGCTCTACCAAAAATAGCAACCAAAACTTTAATTTGCGAGCGTTCCTCATTTACCTCTTCTACTTTGCCATTAAAAGAAGCAAACGGACCTTCAATCACCCGCACTTGTTCACCAACTGAGAAAACTGTACCATCTTCTGCCAAACTAACCCCATCTTCAACTTGACGACGAATCACTTCAACCTCATGATCAGGGATCGGTGAAGGTGTACCATTATTTCCCAAAAAATCTGTAACTTTGGGCGTATCCTTGATCAAATGCCAACTTTCACTATTCATGACCATTTTTACCAAAATATAACCCGGAAAAAATTTTCGCTCAGCAGTATATTTTTTTCCCCGACGTACCTCAACCGTTTGCTGCACAGGAACTAATGTATCTTTAATATCTGTAATATTTTTTTGCTTCGCTTGTTCTAGAATCGAATGCACAACTTTCTGCTCAAAACCAGAATATACATGGACAATATACCAATTCTCAACGCTCATTTATTTCCCGTTCAAGACCTTACAAGTACAATTTTTTGCGAAAGATTCGCAAACTCTTTAAGCTAAACGCAAGCCAAAATTATTCCGTATTTCATTCGGAAAAAATACCTTTTTTCATGAAATCAAGCCCTAAATTACCCACCGATAATAAATCTAACACCATAGGAGATGATTCTATCTACCAACAAAAAGAACAACGACATAACCGTAACCATAACAAAGACGCTAATCGTAGAAAGCAAAACCTCCTTACGACCAGGCCAAACAACCTTCTTCATTTCCTGGCGCACTTGGCGAACAAATTGCGCGGGGTTAGTTATTGCCATTGCACAGATCCAGTAACCATTAGCAGTTCAAACTCAACGCTCCAAGAAAATTCCAAGCAAAACAGCCTTGCCAAAAACAGCCTTGCCAAAAACCAAAAGTCAGCAATAATGTTAAAACCTAATTCTCAGAAGCGAACTCATCCGGTACCACAGATCAAACAGGTTTG
Organism: Alphaproteobacteria bacterium; assembly: GCA_965206365.1. Taxonomy (GTDB): domain Bacteria; phylum Pseudomonadota; class Alphaproteobacteria; order JABAAW01; family JAHZMA01; genus CBDBJL01. Next base: position 375,108 of record CBDBJL010000018.1, on the reverse strand, counting down.
TCAAGCATAATCTTAACAAAAATAAGATTTTACCGATTTTTTGCCAGTAAGAAGCTTTGCAAAAACAACAAACACTTTATTATCAACACTAATGAAAATATTAGCAAACCATTTTACCACCAATTCTTCCCAAAAAAATCGTGCCAAAAATGGTGGAGCTGGACGGAATCGAACCGACGACCTCCTGCTTGCAAAGCAGGCGCTCTACCGATTGAGCTACAGCCCCACAGGACTGTTGGTATAATTCGATTTAAATGCAAATGCAAGCCCCTTAATTGTATAATTTAAATTTAGTGTTCTTCATAAAAATGGTACGCTTATTGCTTGGAATATCGGAAGCGACTGGAAAGCCCAAAAAATAAAAAATTCGAGGAACCATTATGAAAGAATCCAAAAAATACCGTAATATCGGTTTGAGAAAATACCGCAATGCCGATGATAAAGGTGCCATTGAAGCTTATAATCATGCCATTATGCTTGATCCCGATGATGCTGAAAATTACCATCATCGAGGATTAACCCTTGCAAAAATGGCTAATTATGAGGGTGCCTTAAAAGATTTTACGATCGCCCTTAGGCTCAATCCCGAACATTACAAAGCCTATGTTGCTCGTGGTTTAACCCAGTATGATCTTGGTAATTATGATGGTGCTATCAAAGATTATAGCCATTCGATTGCCATTGCCCCCCTTTTTACCGATGCTTATCGTTATCGAGCTATGGTGCGCACCATGACCGGCGACGATGAAGGGGCCCTGCAAGATTGGATCGAAATTTCAAATGCCCATCCCAATAATGTTGAAGCTTATTATCGTCGTGGCTTAGCACATGCAATTTTAGGCATGCATCACCAAGCCTTGAAAGATTTGCGCTACGCAAAAAATTTAGGTTACCAAAGCAACTCTGATCTTATCGAACAGATTGAAGCTGCAACCGACAATGTTTATGCGATTATCAAAGCCGCCGCTTAAACGATAATTTTGTGTATATTGTATGGATAATGGCGAGGATGATGATCTTTACGTTCATTTTCTTCACCTCTTACCTGGCATGGGGTTATTTGCTGTAATCTTCTAAATATTTTTTGCTAACCTGCTGGTAGCAATGTAATCACCTGCTGGTAGCAATGTAATCACCTGCTGGTAGCAAGGCAAAGTTAGAAAAGATGGAAATTTATCTGCCAAAACCAGATCCTTAAAAATAGCACAGGCCTGGGGGAATTTTCCACTTTGATAAGCGTCACCAATTTCTGCTTGAATCACTTGGCATTCTTCATCTAATAATTGATTGAAATAATCAGCCGATAATATTTTTCCATTCTCTAATTCTAACCCATATTTCATTAATTGCCATATCGAAGCGCGTGATATTTCTGCCGTTGCCGCATCTTCCATTAAATGATAAAGTTCTTTGTAACCATTGCCACATAACCAGGCCTCGATATATTGCACTGCAATTTTTATATTGTTGCGCACCACAATCTCTGTACAAATAGGCGGTGGCGGTAAATAGAGATCTTGTGTGGTAATACGATCTTCCTCTCGCATTATATGGGTTTGATTACTAGCATTTTTATGAATTGCCTGATCAAATACTGCCAAGGCTGTATTAGCTAATCCTGGATGAGCAATCCAGGTTCCATCATGCCCATTATCTGCCTCTAGTTGCTTATCAAAGCGCACTTTTTCTAAAGCCTGCACATTCACAGCTTTATCGCGCGAAGGAACAAAAGCCGCCATACCACCCATAGCGAGAACGCCTCTTTGATGACAGGTTTGGATCAACAAACGCGAATATGCCGATAAAAACGGTGAATCCATGCCCAATGTACCCCTATCGGCAAGAATATAAGCCTGATCTGTGCTTAGCGTTTTAATATAGCTAAAAATATAATCCCACCGACCACACGTTAATGCAACGGCATAATCACGTAGCGCGTAGAGAATTTCGTGCATTTGGAAAACAGATGGAAACGTTTCAATCATAATCGTTGCGCGAATTGTGCTTTGAGGAATCGATAAATAGGTTTCAGAGAATTTAAAAACATCCGCCCATAATTGAGCTTCCCCATGATCCTCTAATTTGGGTAAATAAAAATAAACCCCACTTCCTTTCGCACGTAGTGCCACATGATTATGAAAAAGATATCCGGCAAAATCAAATAAAGAGCCAGGCACAGCCTTACCCTTAAAGCAAATATGCGCCTCGGGTAAATGCAATCCCCGCACCCGACATAAAAGCAATGCTGTTTTTTGCTGAAGCTGCTCAACTGTACCGCTTGCCTGATCTTCAAAGCGTAGCGTACCAGCAATAGCATCTTGCAAATTGCATTGCCCGGCAATAATATTTGCCCAAGATGGAACTAACGAATCTTCAAAATCCGCCATAAAACATTTCACATTCGCATTCAAAGCATGAATAACCGCTTTCGCATCTGAAGCAGACCCAGTAATCTCTACCCTACGATCCCACAAATCCTTTGGCACAGGTGCCACTTGCCAATCGTCAAGACGAATATTTTCGGTATCAGTAGCAAAATCTGGCTTTAGGCCACGATCAAACTCAGCTTGCCGATTGGTGCGCAATTCTAGTAATTCTTCAAAATTCGATGCAAATTCGATCATTAATTTTTCTAAAAATATAGAAAATTCTGGCGTAAGAACTCGATCTTGATTTTCTGTAAATCCATGAATAGTCAGAGAAGACATCATTTTTACCTACTCTTTGCAATAATATAGCTTAAAATTGTTCTTCTTCTGTAGAACCCTTCATCGCCGTTGTTGAAGATTGATTGTTTTGAATAATATTGGTAATCGAATCAAAATATTGGGCCCCAACCTCTTGCTGGTGCATGGCAAACGTATAACCACGCTTCACAGCTTCTAATTCAGGCGTTTGAATCCGATCAACATAATGTTTCATACCCTCACCACGGCTATAATGATATGCAAAATCAAACATATGATACCACATATTATGAATTCCAGCCAAAGTAATAAACTGGAACACATAGCCCATTTCGGCAAGAGAATCTTGGAAACCAGCAATAACTTTATCATCAAGATATTTACGCCAATTAAAAGATGGCGAACAATTATAGGCCAATAATTGATTTGGATAATCTTTTTTAATTGCTTCTGCAAAAACGCGTGCCTCATCTAAATTTGGCGTGGCAGTTTCGCACCAAATTAAATCAGCGTAAGGTGCATAGGCCAAGCCCCTACTGATCGCTTGATCAATACCAGCTTTTGTATTGTAGAATCCTTCAACCGTTCGTTTACCAACAATAAATTTTTGATCATAATCATCGCAATCAGAGGTAATTAAACTGGCTGCATTCGCATCGGTACGCGCAACAATTAATGTTGGCACATCCATAACATCGGTTGCCAAACGTGCCGAAATAAGTTTTTGCACAGCATCGCGGGTAGGAACAAGCACTTTGCCGCCCATATGACCACATTTCTTTGCGGAAGATAATTGATCTTCAAAATGCACTGCAGCTACACCTGCCTCAATCATATGTTTCGTAAGCTCATAACCATTCAAAACACCGCCAAAGCCAGCTTCGGCATCAGCAACAATCGGCAAAAAATAATCAATAAATTTATCATCTTCAGGGGTAATCCCCGATTCCCATTGAATCTCATCCGCACGTTTCAGTGAACGATTAATGCTATCAACCACCTGTGGCACAGAATCTACTGGATATAAGGATTGATCAGGATACATGCCTCGCGATGTGTTATTATCGGCAGCAACCTGCCAACCCGATAAATAAATTGCCTTCATACCCGCTTTGGCTTGCTGAATTGCCTGCCCACCAGTTAGGGTACCAATCGTATTAACGTAACCTTTTTGTGAACCGCCATTAAATAAATGCCATAATTTTCGAGCTGTAAGCGTTGCCATTGTATAGCTGGTACTGATTGAGCCGCGCAATTTAATAACATCTTGTGCTGAATAAGTTCGCTTTACTTGACTCCAGCGAGAATCAGTTCTCCATGTCTCTTCAAGCTTACTTGCTACTTCTTTAGGGTTGTAATAAAATGAATTAGACATAAAGCTAAGTCTCCTTTACGTAAGTGGGAAAGTTATTAAATGAAATTTGTAAAGCGCAGCACCAATATGAAGGTGAATCTGCTGTAAGCAGTAATTTACACGAAACCAAAAATAAAAAATGATTATATTTCATCTGCTTGATAAAATATAATCATTAGGCGAGCAGAGAAGCACGCTATCTAATCGATGAAACGGCATGTTTAATAACACTCGCACCCGCAAAACTACACTACTCGAAACACAAAACGCATCTTTAAATCATACCTAACAATCAAACAATCCTTAATATATTGCCAGTACACCTAACCTATTTACGAAGCGAAGACAAGAAAAAAAAATTACCTTAAAAAATACTGATTTTTGTAGCGACCATGAAAAACTACTCCCCGAACATCTCTATTTTGGAAATAATTTTATTTGATAATAATCTATCCCCATAAATTAATGGTCGTTATCCTCTTCTGGCGCTAAAGTTTTCATCGCAAAAGCATGCAATGGGGTGGTATCAAATAAATCCCCCAACGCATCATAAACCATGCGTTGGCGTTGAAGTCTTGATTTTGCGATAAATTTTACACTCACAATCACAGCAAAAAAGTGCGTTTGCCCATTTTCTGCAGCCTCTTGATTATGTTCGGCATGGAGGTGCGACTGATTTTCAAGCTCCAAACTTTCAGGAGAAAAAAAATCTTCTAATCGAATCGTAATTTTTGCTGCTAAATCCATTACCCTTAACTACCCATTGCAACTTAGATCACCAATATCATTGGTGCAAAGTTTAAACAGGAATCCCCAAACGTACCGATTCATGCTTAATCAACTCGTGCGACTTTTTCAGGGCACGATATAACTGCCCGGCGGCAATCATTTCTTTGATTTCAACAACAATAGAAGTTGCGCTTGCTGCTGCCTGCAAGTAAGAATCTAAATAACGCAAACAGCTTTGCAAATAATCACCACGCATTTCCTCAAACATATAGGCACATTGTAACGAATAATACACCATCCTTGCTGGAGTTTTGGCATCTTCTTCTTGCATAATTTCTTTGCGCCGTAAAATATCCGCACGATTATGCACCACCAAAATTGTGGAATCACCACCATTTTCCAAAACGGCACCATTAATGATTAATTTATCGTTTGCAGGAAGTTTAATTCGTAAGGGCATATTTTACCTTTTAAAAATAATTTTCATTCTACTCAATTTGAGCTTGCCTCCCCCAAAAAGACCAAAATCATCATTGCTTTTATCCCTTGTAACAAATTTTATCCAAGAATTAAATCAATTATATTAAATTTTTTCTATTGATTCTGAATCAATCATTTCATAATAACCCTTTTCATCATTCATTGCTGTCGTTTCGGCATATTTTTTCAAGTTGCATTTCTTCGAATAGATATTCATTGTAGCAAAAATTAGGAAAGGAGCTAAATTATATGCGCGATAAACTACAATCTTCCTTTTGGATTTACGGTCGCCATGCTGTGATTGCGGCATTGCAAAACCCCAAAAGATGCAAAATAAAATTATTTTATACCGCCACAACCCCTCCTGAAGAAGCGCGCAAATTTTCATTAAACCATCTCTCTGATCAACCTAAAAATAGCAATTTTAAGGGCCGTAAATTACCTTGCGACAAAATTTCACCTTCAGCTTTACAACAAATGCTGGGTAATTTCGCAATTCATCAAGGGCTCGCCCTTCAAGTAACGCCACTTGTAACGATGCGGGCAGAAGATTTTATTGTTAATACGTTAAACGACAAAACTTGCGAAAAATTGCAAATTCTGGTTTTAGACCGCTTAGAAGATTTGCAAAATGTTGGGGCCATTATCCGTTCAGCTTCACTTTTAGGAGCAGATGCAGTAATTACTGACCGATGGCGTGAAAATGCCCATCTCGCCCGTGCCGCAGCCGGGGCTTTGGAAACGATTCCACTGCTAGAATGTGGCAATATTGCCCGTTTCATCGATTGGCTTAAACAGCGCGACATTTGGACGATTGGGTTGGATATGACCGGGAAAAATTTGAAAGCAATTTCCGCCCCAAAATATACAGCTCTAATTATTGGTACTGAGGGCAAAGGGCTACATCGCTTGATTCGTGAAAAATGTGACTTTCTTTGTCGTATCGCTATGAATGGCCAACAAGCCTATGGTCCCGAGAGCCTGAATGTTTCGGTAAGCACCGCCCTTGCCTTGCATCATTTGCTCGATACTCAATAATATCACCTATTTCTAACCCATTATCAGAAAACCTCTTGCTAAAAATTTCACCAACTCGTATAACAATATCCGTTCTATAAAATGAAAATAGATGCTATCTATTTTTTGCCCAGGTAGCTCAGTTGGTAGAGCAGAGGACTGAAAATCCTCGTGTCGGTGGTTCAAGCCCGCCCCTGGGCACCATTTTGGGGCACCATTTTTTAAGTGGAGAAAATTATGCAATAAATTATTGCCAAAAAATTCAATAAAAAATATTTAACCAAAACATGGAAAGTTATTTTTAATTTCTTTTCCATTTTTGGTTTTATTTTTTTTACATACATCATCTACGATGTTTCCACCGAAGATTCTTATCTTACGAATTTATTTACGAATCTGTCGCCAAATTCCTATAATTCCCCTGAAACAATAGAAACTGTAACCACCTCTACTGATTATAATCCTTTATTAGATTATTCCTTGATCGAAACAACCAGTTTAGAAGAAATTACAACTTTTATCGAAAAAGGGACAAATTTAAATCAGGATGATGGTAAAGCAACTCCCCTTACCTATGCCGCCAACGCAAATCGTTTAAATCTCGTCAAATTATTCCTAGCAAAGGGTGCGGAAATTAACTCACCGCCAGGGATTGATAATCCTTTGCATGGTGCGATTGGTTATTTGAGTGTTGGCAATTTAGCCATGGTGCAATTCTTGCTAGAACAAGGTGCAGATATTAATGCCAAAGATAAGTTTGGCCGCACTCCCTTATTGTTAGCACTCAATAATAATTATATCGATATTGCCCATTTTTTACTTGCCCAAGGTGCAAATATTCATGCGATTGCTAATAATAACAGTCCAATTCTCCATATAGCCGTTCAATCTGGAGGAATTGAGATTGTAAAATTGCTAATCAAGCAAGGGGAAGATATTCATACCGTCACCAGCGATAATGAAACAATGTTACATCTGACAATCCAATCTAAAGAATTTGAAATGGCAGATTTTTTAATAGAACAGGGTTTGGATATTCATGCTGCTACCAGCGATCGCGGAACCATGCTTCATTCGGTAGTTAGAGCTGGAGAAATTGCAATGTTAGAGTTTCTGCTTAGAAGGGACGTAGATCCTAATATCACAGATAAAGATGGAAGAACCCCTTTTGATTATGCCTATGAATACGGAGCCACTCCACCTTATCAGGATTATAAGAATTTTTTTAGAACAGCGGATGAAGAAGGAAAATCAAATGCAATGAAAGATCTTTTGTTAGAGTATAATACAGAGTGAATCAGGAAATCAATCATCGTAGCCTATCCTTAAGGGTACGAAATGCGGGTCTTCTTGGGTAAAAACTTCCCTAAGGGGGGAGCCAACTAAGAAACTTCCCATACATGCATCTTTATTCAACAATAATTCATGTTGAAATTTTTGTTGTCGAAACAACAAAAGCTTATCCCAAAGTGGAGATATCGGGTTGAGATTACGATCAAAATAAGGTCTCCCCTAACACTATTCTCAAATATAAATATCATAGAATAATTGCAAGCCTAAAGAGATGATGCTAGATTACTTGCAATGGAAACTCTCTATCATCAACTCAGATCACATGCTTGCGCTTTGCAAGCCAGATCTATCTATGATTTATTTACTGAAGATACCACACGTTTTGATAATTTCCATTTGCAGCATGATGGAATTTTATTGGATTATTCCAAAAATCTTATTGATGCGAAAACACTAACTTTATTACATGATTTCTTGCAATCTCAAGAATTTAATGCGAAACGCACCGCCCTATTTTCTGGCGAACATGTAAACACCACCGAAAATCTTCCCGCTTTACACATGGCACTTAGGCATTTTGGCAAAAAATTTCCCCCCGATATTCTGCAACTAATTGCCGATACCCGCAAACAAATGATCGCTTTAACAGCTGCGATCGAATCTGGTGATTCCGATATTTACAAAATCCCAACCCCGATTACCGATCTCGTTAATATTGGCGTTGGCGGTTCCGATTTGGGCCCAGCCATGGCGATGCAAGCTTTAACCCCTTTTGTTCGGAAAACAATAAAATGTCACTTTGTTTCTAATCTTGATGGCGGGCATCTTCACGATATTTGCCAACAACTTAACCCTCATCAAACTTTGTTTTTAATTTCTTCAAAAAGTTTTACCACTTACGAAACCCTTAAAAATGCTGAATCTGCTCGTAATTGGCTGGAGAATATTATTGGAAATAGCAATATCTCCCAACATTTTTTTGCAATTACTGCAAACGCGCCCGAAGCCGAAAAGTTTGGCATTGCACCACAAAATATTTTTCCATTATGGGATTTTGTTGGAGGGCGTACCTCGCTTTGTAGCGCGATTGGGCTTTCTTTAATGATCGGAATTGGAAGTGATAATTTTATGGCATTATTGCATGGTTTTGCATCGATTGATGATCATTTCTACAATGCCCCACTCGCCGAAAATTTACCGATAAATTTGGCCTTAATGCATATTTGGAATCGTAATTTTCTGGGAACAACCAGCCATGCAATTATCCCTTACGATTATAGAATGCAACGCTTTCCTGCCTATTTGCAACAATTATTAATGGAATCTGGTGGCAAATCAACCGCGCTGAATGGCGAAAATGTTTTTCTGAAAACATCACCCATCTATTGGGGCGAGCCGGGAAGCAACGCGCAACATTCGTTTTTTCAGCTTCTGCATCAAGGAAGTGATTTGATCCCCATAGATTTTTTATTAGCACGTCAAGCCATTCATAGTATTGATCAGCACCATGCTGCCCTTGCTGCCAGCTGTTTTGCCCAAGCGGAAAGCCTGATGATTGGGAAGCAAACCAATAGAAACTCAAATGCCCCTGCCCCTTCTTCTTGGCAAAAATTTACTGGCAATCGCCCTTCAAATATGATTTTATATCCCTCCTTAACCCCTTATTATTTAGGAGCTTTAATTGCGCTTTACGAACATTGTTGCTTTACGCAATCAGTTTTTTGGAACATTAATCCTTTTGATCAATTTGGTGTAGAATTTGGTAAGCAAGAAATGAAAAAACTCTCTGCTCTCCTCCATGATGAAACTCAAATTGATCCTCATTGGGATAGTTCCACTTTAGGGTTGATATACAATTTTCATCATGGTGTAAAATCTGAAACCAAAGAATAACAATGCAAAACAATCTCTCAAACATGGCTATTTTAATTACCGGAGGTGCAGGCTATATTGGCTCGCACATGGCGTTAAATCTTTTAGAAATAGGAATAACACCGATCATTATTGACAATCTTTCCAGCAATTATGGCAAGCTGATCCCAAAACAAGCTATTTTTTATCAAGGCAATGTTGGGGATCGCCCTTTGGTAGAATCCATTATCCAAAAACACAATATCACCAGCATCATTCATTTTGCGGCCTCGATCATTGTCCCCGAATCTGTAACCCAGCCACTCAAATATTACCTAAACAACACAATGCAAACCACCTCACTGTTAAAATCGGCAGTATGTACAGGCGTAAAAAATTTCCTTTTTTCCTCTACCGCTGCCGTTTATGGTATGGCGAAAACCCCAACCTTACCAGAGACAACCCCCTTAAACCCAATCAACCCTTACGGCACTTCTAAAATGATGAGCGAAATGATTTTACAAGATGTTGCGAGTGCGCATGGTTTGATTTTTGGAATTTTACGCTATTTTAACGTTGCAGGTGCCGATAGCAATTTGCGCGCAGGCCAGATAAATGAAAATGCCACACATCTAATTAAAGTTGCAGCTGAAGCCGCTATTGGCAAACGCAAACATGTGGAAATTTTTGGTACTGATTTCAACACAGAAGATGGCACAGGTGTGCGTGATTATATCCATGTTTCCGATTTGGTGCAAATTCACCGACAAACCTTGCAATTAATGCATGAAACTCAAGAATCACAACTTTTTAATTGTGGTTATGGCACTGGATTTTCGGTAAGGCAGGTTTTGCAAACTATGAATGAAATTATCCTTACATTTCATGATCTAACATCCTTAAAAATTATTGAATCACCCCGGCGAACAGGAGATCCTGATTGCCTGATTGCCAACCATCAACTCTTATGCAAAAAACTAGATTTTAATCCACAGTATAATCATCTTGATAAAATTCTTAAATCTGCATTGCTATGGGAAAGGCACTTATTGAATGCACAATAAAATGTGCTATAAAGTCTTACTATGCTAGTATGTGAAAATATATCTAAACCTCTTTATAATAATCTGGGTGACAATGCCACCCTAGCAATTGCTTATTTGAAAATAAGACCTGGTGGGCTTGTTGTTATTAGTGGTGAAGACGAAGTCGCTAAAAAATTTCTCCTAAAATTACTTTATGGCACAGACTCTCCACAAACAGGTAGCGTTACCATATTTTCTGAAAATCCTTGTTTGCTATCCACAATCAAACGCACCCAATTAATTGGATATTATGGTAGCGAATTAACATTACAACGCAATTTCAGTATTGAAGAACTCCTAATCTCCTTATGTGGCAAGGATCATTATGATCAACATATGGTTGAAAGCCTTTTTACTCGTTTAGGCGAGGATTATGCCTCAATCATTGTCAGTAAATTTGGTCTTTTATCGCCAAAACAACAAAAAATTGTCCGTTTCATTGCCACTTTTGGCTATGACGCGAAACTTTACCTGTTAGATAATCCCTTTGACGATTTGCCACCAGAACTTAAACCCATCCTCTCAGAAATTATTTCAGAAAAATTAACCCGCTTTGGTAGCATTATCATTATAACCACCCAAAAAAATATTATCCCGATAGATGGTATTCATTACCAAATGACAGATGGTAGATTAAACGTTGCTGGTATGAAATCATCTGATTCAAGTGAGCTAAAGCTTTCAACGATGTTGCAAAATAACGTTCAACCCGAACAAGAATATTATTCTACGGAACCAGAGCTAAACAACCAAAATATGATTTTGGAAACAACGGGAAAACGATCTCTTTGGCAAAAAATATTTAGCAAAAAATCTCTTTTTAAAAAACCCAGCGACCATAATCATCCCTCACCAAATTTGTTAGAATCACAACCCAATAAAATGACAACTAACGTTGAACTTATCGAATCAGAATCGTTTGAATCCGAATCCGCACCGCAAACAAAAATTTCAGCTGAACCATTGGCGGAAGCCGATACTGAACCGCAGGCAGAAATTCCTGGAGAAGCGGAAGGTAAAATATTAGATTCCGAACCCGAACCGCAGGTAGAAACCACAGCTGAACCATTGGCGGAATCCGATCCTGAACCGCAGGCAGAAACCCCTGTTGAACCATCAGCGGAATTTATCGAAGCCGATCCTGAACCGCAGGCAGAAATTTCTGGAGAAGCGGAAGGTAAAATATTAGATTCCGAACCCGAACCGCAGGTAGAAACCACAGCTGAACCATTGGCGGAATCCGATCCTGAACCGCAGGCAGAAACCCCTGTTGAACCATCAGCGGAATTTATCGAAGCCGATACTGAACCGCAGGCAGAAATTCCTGGAGAAGCAGAAGATGAAATATTAAAGTCTGAATCCATACCACAAGCAGAAATCCCAGATGGACCATCGACGGAATTTATTGAAGCCGATACTGAACCGCAGGCAGAAATTCCTGGAGAAGCAGAAGATGAAATATTAAAGTCTGAATCCATACCACAAGCAGAAACCCCAGCTGAACCATCAGCGGAATTTATTGAAGCCGATGCTGAACCGCAAGCGGAAACCCCAGTTGAACCATCGACGGAATTTATTGAAGCCGATGCTGAACCGCAAGCGGAAATTCCTGGAGAAGCAGAAGATGAAATATTAAAGTCTGAATCCATACCACAAGCAGAAACCCCAGCTGAACCATCAGCGGAATTTATTGAAGCCGATGCTGAACCGCAAGCGGAAACCCCAGTTGAACCATCGACGGAATTTATTGAAGCCGATCCTGAACCGCAAGCGGAAACCCCAGTTGAGCCATCAGCAGAATTTATCAAAGCCGATCCTGAACCGCAAGCGGAAACCCCAGTTGAGCCATCAGCAGAATTTATCAAAGCCGATCCTGAACCGCAGGCAGAAATTTCTGGAGAAGCGGAAGGTAAAATATTAGATTCCGAACCCGAACCGCAGGTAGAAACCACAGCTGAACCATTGGCGGAATCCGATCCTGAACCGCAGGCAGAAACCCCTGTTGAACCATCAGCGGAATTTATCGAAGCCGATCCTGAACCGCAGGCAGAAATTTCTGGAGAAGCGGAAGGTAAAATATTAGATTCCGAACCCGAACCGCAGGTAGAAACCACAGCTGAACCATTGGCGGAATCCGATCCTGAACCGCAGGCAGAAACCCCTGTTGAACCATCAGCGGAATTTATCGAAGCCGATACTGAACCGCAGGCAGAAATTCCTGGAGAAGCGGAAGATGAAATATTAAAGTCTGAATCCATACCACAAGCAGAAATCCCAGATAGACCATCGACGGAATTTATTGAAGCCGATACTGAACCGCAGGCAGAAATTCCTGGAGAAGCAGAAGATGAAATATTAAAGTCTGAATCCATACCACAAGCAGAAACCCCAGCTGAACCATCAGCGGAATTTATTGAAGCCGATACTGAACCGCAGGCAGAAATTCCTGGAGAAGCGGAAGATGAAATATTAAAGTCTGAATCCATACCACAAGCAGAAATCCCAGATAGACCATCGACGGAATTTATTGAAGCCGATACTGAACCGCAGGCAGAAATTCCTGGAGAAGCAGAAGATGAAATATTAAAGTCTGAATCCATACCACAAGCAGAAACCCCAGCTGAACCATCAGCGGAATTTATTGAAGCCGATGCTGAACCGCAAGCGGAAACCCCAGTTGAACCATCGACGGAATTTATTGAAGCCGATACTGAACCGCAGGCAGAAATTCCTGGAAAAGCGGAAGATGAAATATTAGAGTCTGAATCCATACCACAAGCAGAACCTCAATCAAATACCGACACCGTTGATATTCAAAATCTTTCTAGAGAAAATGTTTATAAACCCTTATCAAAAAATATAAATACTTTCATACCCCACCCTCCCCATTTTGCAGCTGAAGAATTTCAGAAAGCGCAAACTGATACCATCAAAACATTTGCTAATTTTAGAAATTTGTTAAATTCTTTGCCTAGCTTAAGTGACGTTTTCCACCGTGAATTTTTAGATGAATCTAAAAATTCTCCACAAAACAATCAAGCTGAAGATGAAATATTAGATTCCAAGCCCAGACTGCAAGCAGAGGTTTCAGCTGAACCATCGGCAGAATTTATTGAAGCCGATACTGAACCGCAAGCGGAAATTCCAGATCAACCATCAATTGAACCATCAACGGAAGCCGAAATATTAAATTCCGAGCCTAAACCGCAGGCAGAAATGCCTGGAGAAGCGGAAGGTAAAATATTAGATTCCGAACCCAGACCGCAAGTAGAAATCCCAGCTGAGCCATTGGCGGAATCCGAACCTGAACCATCAGCGGAAGCCGAAATATTAGATTCCGAGCCCAAACTGCAAGCAGAAATCCCAGCTGAACCATCGGCGGAATCCGATCCTGAACCGCAGGCAGAAGCCCCAGTTGAACCATTGACGGAATCCGATCCTGAACCGCAGGCAGAAACCCCAGTTGAACCATCAATGAAAGCCGAAACATTAGATTTCGATACCAAACCGCAAGCGGAAATACCTGGAGAAGCGGAAGGTAAAATATTAGATTCCGAGCCCAAGCTGCAAGCGGAAATACCTGGAGAAGCGGAAGGTAAAATATTAGATTCCGAGCCCAAACCGCAAGCGGAAACCCCAGATCAACCATCAATTGAACCATCAACCGAAGGAGAAATATTAAAGTCTGAATCCATACCGCAAGCGGAAACCCCAGTTGAGCCATCAGCAGAATTTATCAAAGCCGATCCTGAACCGCAGGCAGAAGCCCCAGTTGAACCATTGGCGGAATCCGATCCTGAACCGCAAGCGGAAATACCTGGAGAAGCGGAAGGTAAAATATTAGATTCCGAACCCAGACCGCAAGCAGAAATCCCAGATCAACCATCGGCGGAAGCCGATCCTGAACCGCAGATAGAAACCACAGCTGAACCATCAACGGAAGCCGAAATATTAAATTCCGAGCCCAAACCGCAAGCGGAAACCCCAGATCAACCATCAACGGAAGCGGAGTTTCCTGAATCCGTTTCTAAACTACAGGCAAAAATCCCAGTTGAACCATTAATCGAAGCGGAATTTATCGAAGCCGATACTGAACCGCAAGCGGAAATACCTGGAGAAGCGGAAGGTAAAATATTAGATTCCGAGCCCAAACTGCAAGCGGAAATGCCTGGGGAAGCTGAAGGTGAAATATTAGAGTCTGAATCTATACCGCAAACAAAAATTTCAGCTGAACCATTGGCGGAAGCCGATCCTGAACCGCAGATAGAAACCACAGCTGAACCATCAACGGAAGCCGAAATATTAAATTCCGAGCCCAAACCGCAAGCGGAAACCCCAGATCAACCATCAACGGAAGCGGAGTTTCCTGAATCCGTTTCTAAACTACAGGCAAAAATCCCAGTTGAACCATTAATCGAAGCGGAATTTATCGAAGCCGATACTGAACCGCAAGCGGAAATTTCTGGGGAAGCGGAAGGTAAAATATTAGATTCCGAGCCCAAACTGCAAGCGGAAATGCCTGGGGAAGCTGAAGGTGAAATATTAGAGTCTGAATCTATACCGCAAACAAAAATTTCAGCTGAACCATTGGCGGAAGCCGATACTGAACCGCAGATAGAAACCACAGCTGAACCATCAACGGAAGCCGAAATATTAAATTCCGAGCCCAAACCGCAAGCGGAAACCCCAGATCAACCATCAACGGAAGCGGAGTTTCCTGAATCCGTTTCTAAACTACAGGCAAAAATCCCAGTTGAACCATTAATCGAAGCGGAATTTATCGAAGCCGATACTGAACCGCAAGCGGAAATTTCTGGGGAAGCGGAAGGTAAAATATTAGATTCCGAACCTGAACCATCAGCGAAAGCCGAAACATTAGATTTCAATACCAAACCGCAAACAGAAGTCTCAACTGAAGCTGAAATTGATGATTCTAAGGTTGATAAAGCTAAGATTGACGAACCCAAGACTGCAAAGCTACCAAGCGGAAAACGCTCACTTTGGCAACAAATTTTTAACAGAAATTAAAATTAAACCCAGTAAATTTCCGTATGCTAAAAACAACTTCCATAATGCTGATATTTTTTAAAATTTACTCTTGCCATGGCAAACTTTCTTATACATAACTTTAATATTGCCAAACAAAGTTAATATAATTTACTTCGAAGTTTGGAAATTTAATTTCACGCCCGTGATCATGTAAGATTACTTTAGACTGATATCTCATTGCAAATCGTAGATAAAAATTTCTTTGAAAATCGGGCAAAATATCCCAACCGAAAACCCAAGAATATTGATTTTGTCTCCCTTGATATTTTTGATTATCATTATCGGTAAAATTCATGCGATTATTTGTAATGCCTGCACCAATAAACGGAGCCAAACCGAACCGCATAAAAGGGCTCCATAACATTTCTACACCATTACTTTCCATTTTATAATTAAATTTCTTACCATAAGCTTCTAAATCAATATCTATAGGACGATGCGAAAATTGCGCAATCAACCTTTTATCCCCTTGCCATGATTCTGGTTTTATTACCATTCCCACCACATACTCGTTCATAAAGGCACCATAATTCGATGAACTTAGAGCCGGGTGAGTATTATCCGCATCATTGCCTTGGGTGAACCATGCCACTGAAGGGGCAAGACCCAAAAAAGGATGGAACCCTGAAAAAGATTTATCAGATTGTTGTTTTTTTTGTTTGGTAGAAGCATAATGGCTAGGATGCTTATAATTAAGAAAAAATTCATCAGACTCAGCGTAGAAATAGCCTTCCCTATCCGAGGTGAAATAATATTTACCATCTTGCCGAAGCGCACGCCGTATCCCAACATCGAACTGAGCATTCCCCAATAAAAATCCATAACCGGCCATAATTGGGAATGCAACATGATATTTTTTATTCCCCTTCCCCTCCGCTGTATGAAATGTATAATTGGGAAAAGATAAACCCGCACCAATAAAAGGAGAGGTGTAATTTTTTGCCAAAGCCAAAGGATAATAGCGATACCCAGCTTCAATACCTGTTGAAAAATTACCCTTAAAATCCCCCACGGCAACTTGCCTTTTCAAGGGCACAGCAATATAAGAATCTAACTTTCCCGAAGCATAAAAAGTACCTAATATCAATTTTGCCATCGTAAATTCAGTTTCGCCTGCAGACGTAATGGTAGCCATTTCATCAACGCGTAATTTGATACTTCCAAATTCGACACCATAATAAAATTGCCCAAACGACAAAGCTGGTTGCGATAATTTATGAGATGAATCAATTTGCGCATACGCAAATTCTGCTTGCAAAATGACACAGAAATAGAGCAAAAAATTGCAAAAAATACGAATAATATTCAACTGAAAGCGATCATAAAAAAACTGGAATTTATATATACCAACCTTTAGTACCAACTAAATTTAAACTTTGTCTAGCCATATTAAAAATAACTGGAAAATAATAACCATTCTGTTCTATAATAACCAACTTTTAATTATAATCTCAATAACCTTAAAAAATGAATATATTTTTCTGATATGCCCTATCGTTCCCATTTAATTGATGGTCACGCTTATTGTTACCCTCGTAATCAGCAAGAAATGTGTCATGTTTATTATCCGGTAAAACGTAATGCTTTTATCACTGATTATATTACCGAATTAACAAACCACAAAATTGGTGGCGCGCTTTTGGTGCAACCTTCAATTTTAGGTTTGAACCATGATTATCTTCTAAACTCATTAGATTTAGGGCGTACAAAACATTCTCATATGTTTTTTCGCGGTGTTGCCTGTTTGCCTCCTAACACGCATCGCGATATGATCCGGAATATGAGCCACCATGGTATTATCGGTGCCAGACTTAATTTACTGGGGCGTGCAACACCCGATTTCGCGAGTGCCCTATGGCAAGATTTCTTTACCAATATTAATTATGCCGGCTGGTTTTTGCAACTACAAACTGAATGCGACCGTCTTGTCGAAATATTTGACCCGATCATTGAAAATGTTAATCATCTTGTCATTGAGCATTTTTCTTTAGTTGACGGCTTAGACCCAATGCAATCACCCGGTTTTAATAAAATTCTATCTGCAAGTGCCGAGCAAAAAGAAAAACTTTCTATTACCCTAACACGTCCTTATCGAATTTTTACCGAGCAATCGCCTAGTATCGCTGCTGAATCTTGTGTTCGGCTTGTTGATACTCTGATATCCAAGCTGGGAAGAGCTGATTATTTAATTTGGGGAAGCGATTGGCCTTATGGGCATCTTGCTCATAAATTGCCATTTAGTGATTCTTTACAATGGGGACGTAATTGGTTGCAACAAAATATTGGCAAAGGCATGTTACGGCTTTTAACCAAAATTTACCATTTAAACTAATCGATCCTCCTAGGAAAAAACCGTAACCGTAACAAAGATTGCGAGTTTCGCTTTTTTTAGGTATAATGAACATTGATAAATTTAACATAAATTTTGATTACGTAGAAACTTATATAAAAATTTAAGGTAACTTAAAAATGAACCGTTATATGGTCTATTATACTTACGATTCCCCGGAGGATGTTATGATATCGGAAACAGAAAAGCTTTTAAGAGCCTTTCCAGAACCTGGGCATTATATCATAACCCCCTTTATGTTCATGATCAAAAGCGTAGAACCTATGGGGAAATTCTTACAAAAAGCAGGTTTTGCCGAAGGAGGGCGATTAAACGGATTTGTTATCCAAGTTTATAATATTAACGGTTGGTATAAAACCGAGCTATGGGATTGGTATTACAAAGATTAGTTAATTTTTGACAATCACACGCAAGGCATTATTTAACCTTGATATTTTCCGCGATGCGGTGTTCTTTTTCATTACGCCTTTGCTAACACAACGATGTAGCTCCGACATTGCTACAGTAAAAGCTTTTTCAGCTTCAAGGCGGTTTCCACCCTGAATTGCTTCTTGCGCTTTACGCACAAACGTACGCATCTTACTCTCAGACGCATTATTCCGTGCATTGCGTTTCATGGTTTGCCTAATCCGTTTTCTTGCTGATGCGTTATTTGCCATATTCTCTTTATTTCTCGCGCTAATTGATAAAAACTAGAAGAATGCTTTCTGCTAGCACCAATATCGTATCATATACAACATATCATATACAACAAATGCTTACAGCAAGCAAAAAGCTACTATAAATCATTCATTTTTGAAGTCAAGAAGATTCAGTACCGACAAATTTAGAAACCCAAAGCTTACAAAATAAATTCCATCTATCTCTTGCAGGTAAGTACGATCATGTTTATATTAAGCTCGTCCTTAAAATTTTAAGGCATGGAGTTTTGTATTTATTTATTATGAGGTCTATATTTTTATGGAAGAAATATTAGAGTTTACCGCGGAAACTGGAAAATTACTCAATCTAGTTGCCAATGCACTATATTCTGAAAAAGAAGTTTTTTTACGCGAGCTAATTTCAAACGCCTCGGATGCTTGTGATCGCTTACGTTTTGAAGGCATCTCTAAACCCGATTTACTTAAAGAGCATCCCGGCTTTGCCGTTCATATTATCCCCAATTCTGAAAAATCGATCTTAACTATTATTGATACTGGTATCGGTATGAATCGCGCCGAACTTATTGAAAATTTGGGCACAATTGCCCGTTCTGGCACAGGCAAATTTTTAGAAAAACTTACAAAAACCAACAAAGAAAATCAGCCTGATTTAATTGGACAATTTGGTGTCGGTTTTTATTCTGCCCTCATGGTTGCTGAGAAAATTGAACTTTTGACTCGCAAAGCTGGAAGCAAAAAAATTACATCATGGACAACAGAAGGTAGTGATCAATATATCATTGCCGATTATCAAGGAACCGAGCCATTTGGCACCGGTTTTGAACTTGAAAAACCCCTAACATCTGGCACGATTATCACCCTTACCTTAAAAGAAGATGCGCAAGAATATCTTGAAAGCAGTCGAATTAATCATATTGTTCGCACCTATTCCAATCACCTTAACGTTCCCGTTAATCTAAAAAAAGATAGTGGTGGAACTGAACAAGTAAATGATTCTGAGGCTTTATGGTTGAAATCAAAATTTGAGATCAAGCCCGAAGATTATGATGATTTTTACCATAGCGAAACCTTATTATTTGATCAAAATTGGTTCCATCTGCATTTCCATGCCGAAGGTATGTTAGATTATTATGGATTACTTTTTATCCCAACAAAACGCCCGTTTGATTTGTTTTACCCGGAAAAAGTTTCACGAATTAAACTTTATGTGAAACGAGTTTTTATCACCAGCAATTGCGAAGCTCTAATTCCAGCATGGCTACGCTTTGCAACTGGCATTATTGATGCCTCGGATATCGATTTAAATATTAGTCGCGAGATGATTCAATCCAGTCCGGTTTTAGGGAAAATTAAAAAGAATCTCACAAAACGAATTACTGCAGCACTCAAAACCAAAAGAGCAGATGATTTTACTGCCTATACTGATTTTTTTCAACAATTTGGCGCCGTATTAAAAGAAGGTTTATGCGACCCAATGGAAAATCAAAAAGATGAAATTTTGCCTTTGATTCTTGGCTATTCTTTGCAACAAGATAAACTCATATCATTAGATGATTATATTGATAATTCACCTGAAGGTTTGGATAAAATTTGTTATCTCACTGGCGAAGATCTGGATTTAATGAAGCAAAGTCCACATTTAGAAAACGTAAAAAATAACGGCTACGATGTTTTCTTATTCAATGATCCTGTAGATGAATTTTGGCCTTCCTTAATAGGAAATTATCGTGAACGCGCTTTTTATTCGGTGCAATCCGATGAAAGTTTAACCAGTGATGATGATCCCCCCCCGGAAACTAGCGATGCCATGCAAGCATTAATTGATGCTTTTACCGAAACTTTAGGAGATCATGTAGAATCTGTACGCCTTAGTAATAAATTACAATCCAGCTCTGTTCGTTTGGTTGTAAGCAAAGGGAATTCACCCCGCCTAGAACGATTAATGCAAGTACATCGTGCTGGATCTAGCACCATTAAACGACGCCTAGAATTAAACTGTAACCACAAACTAATTCAAGCTCTCGCCAATCATGCTTTAGAAAAACGTGATTCCGATTTAGATAGCACGCTTTACCTTCTCTATGAGCAAGCGAGAATGCTCGATGGTGATTCTCCTGCTGATATGCTTATCTTTAGTAAAAAAATCAATGATTTGTTGGAAAAATCCTATCTTTAAACTTGCAAAAAATGTTAAACTGACGACCCAATAGGTTTAAGTATTGAAAGGTATTGATAGATTGATTCAAAATTTTACGCAAAATATCACTTCCCGCGATTGGGATGTTTTTGATTTGATAGATTATGAATAATATTGGATTTAAGAGTTCTATAGATCGCCATGCAATTTATTCTGTTTATGAAAAGCTTGTTTTGGCCCTACCACGCGGGCGTATTATCGCAGATTTGGGTGATATTTTGCAGCAAGTAGGTATCTTTCCTGAGGCTGATTTTTTCAACCCAAAATCACGAAAATTAAGCTTTCTAGCCAATGAGGGTAGCTTTGATTTATTGACCGTACGCTCTTTTGATGCCGCAACCTATGTGGCAGCTGGCGGAGCCCATCTTGGTATTGTTGGTAGCGATGTTTTGTTAGAATTCGGCTATGATGATCTCTATATGCCCATTGATTTAAATATTGGACATTGCCGTATGGTTTTGGCCGCACCCACAACCTCTAAAAATAACCCCCTTACTCCCCAATATGGGAATGTATGTGTTGCAACAAAATATCCACGCGCTACCAAAAATTGGTTTGCACAAAAGGGCATTCAAGCCGAATGTATCAAACTGCATGGATCGATTGAACTTGCACCTAAATTGGGGCTATGTTCCTATATTGTAGACCTAGTTTCCACTGGAAACACCCTAAAAGCCAACGGCTTAAAAGAAGTCACAACTCTTGCCAATATTTCTAGTCGCTTGGTTGTAAACCGCACAGCATGGAAAACGCGCAAAAATGATATCATTAAATGGATTGATCGCTTTGAGGAAATATGCCATGCCACTTAAACTTGATAGTACAGCAGATAATTTTGAAGAAAAATTTACCGAATTTCTAAACCAAAACCGTCATTTGCACGATAATGTGGATAGCATTGTTACCGATATTCTCAAAAATGTTGCCACCCATGGTGATCAGGCGGTGCTGAAATACACCAAAGAATTTGATCATTGGGATACAGATGATTACCATATTGACCCCCAATTAATGCAAAAATGTTTTAATACTTGCGACCGCGAATATTTATTATCTATAGAAAACGCTGTACAAAGAGTCCGTGATTTTCACGAACGTACCTTTCCCAAAGGCGTACGTTATAGTGATGAAGATCATGGGGTAGAGTTAGGTACCCGTTACACTCCGGTAAGTGCTACAGGCGTCTATATTCCAGGAGGCAAAGCATCCTACCCTTCCTCTGCCTATATGAGCATTGTTCCAGCCCAAATGGCTGGCGTAGCGCGTATTGTGGCTGTGGTACCCCGTTCTGGCAAAGAATTTAATCCCCTAGTTTTGGCAACTCTCCATTATTTAGAAATTACCGAAGCCTATGCCATCGGGGGTGCTCATGCCATTGCCGCACTCGCTTATGGCACCGAAACAATCAAGGCCGTAGATATGATCGCAGGCCCGGGAAATATTTATGTTTCAACAGCAAAAAAACAACTTTTTGGTCACGTCGGCATCGATATGATTGCCGGACCTACCGAACTTGTTGTCGTTAGCGATAATCATGTCAATCCCGAATGGATCGCCCTAGATTTATTAGCTCAGTCGGAACATGATGAAATGGCACAACCAACACTGATCAGTATGGATCAAGACCACCTAGATGCTGTAGAAAAATGTCTAAATGCAAGATTACCCACACTTAAGCGTAGAGATATTATTGCAAAATCTTGGGAAAAATATGGAACTTTCATTAAAGTAGATCATCTGGATGTTGCCGCAAAAATCATAGATGCGATTGCGCCGGAACATTTGCAAATTATTTTGCAGATGCCTTACGATTTTGCTCATAAAATCCATCATGCCGGGGCAATATTTTTAGGAAAATACACCCCATGCGCTTTGGGTGATTATAATGCCGGCCCTTCCCATGTTTTACCCACCAATGGCAGTGCACGCTTTAACGGGGGACTTACAACGCGCAGCTTTATGAAACGGACCTCAATCATTGAATGCTCAAAAGATAGTCTTTCCCATTTTGCACCTCATACCGCAGCACTTGCCGAAGCCGAGGGGCTAGAAGCCCATATGCTCACTGTTTTGGCACGCTTGGATTTACTAGATTAAGATGTCCCATATTCTTTCTGTCACCGTAGATACCAACAGCATTGCTAGCCGTATCCCCGAAATTGAAGAGGAAAAAGAACAAGCCCTAAAAGATTTAATTGGCAATAATCTGTTTTCGCCTTATGGTAAACAATATGGTAAAGGCCCTTATAATTTACATTTATCGATCACCCATAACCGTAAATTATGTTTGCACTTAACCAATGCCGATAGCCATGAAGATTCAGGAAAAGTCATGTTACCCTTAAGTAGTTTTCGCAAAATTGTTCGGGATTATTTTCAAATTTGTGAAAGTTATTTCGCCGCGATCAAAACACATTCGCCTAGCAAAATTGAAACCATTGATATGGCAAGGCGAAGTGTACATAATGAAGGTGCACAACTGCTTTATGATTTACTCTGTGATCAAGAAATCGAACTAAACCACGATACTGCAAGGCAACTTTTCACCTTAATCTGCGTGTTACATATTCGTCAAGAAACTGGAAGATGAGTATAAAATCAGTTTTATTTTGTTGCGACTTTAATGCGTCTCGTTCGGTGATTGCCGAAAGCATTATGAAAGATTGGTATGACAATACTCTCGAAGTTGCCTCAGCAGGGGTAAGCTGTGATGAGATTGTCAATGGTTTTGCAATTGCAGTAATGAAAGAAATCCATATTAATATCCAGAATCATGAACCAAGATTAATCAAACGATTAGAATATACTCCATTTGATTTGGTCGTCACTCTTACGGAAAATTCTAATCTTGCGATCCAAAATTTAAATTGGAGCCAAAAAACAACCCTTGAACATTGGGACATTCCCAGCCCGATCAATCCAAATTTAGGCTACCAACAACAATTAGAAGCTTTTCGTAAAACCCGCGATGCCTTAATTAAGTTGATTCTGGTTCGGTTTCCGTTACCCCTTAAAAAGGATGATCCCGAACATTTGCACAATTATTTAGGCGGGCTGGATTGAGTTTGCTAATTCTTGCAAGTGCATCCGAGCAACGCCAAAAATTATTGGCAGAAATTGGTGTTATTCCCGATGAAGTTTTTGCCAGTAATATTGATGAAAACCCCCTGATAGGCGAGCTTCCAAAACACACTGCGATTCGCCTTGCCTATCGCAAAGCGCAAACTGCCAAACAGCATTATGCCCAAACTCACCTTAAAACCGCTTATATTTTATCGGGCGATACTTTGATCGCCTGTGGCAGAAGAGTTTTCGCAAAACCCAAAGATCTGCACCAAGCTCGCCAACAATTAAACTTGCTTTCTGGCCGTGCCCACCGCGCCTATAGTGCAGTGTGTTTGCTAAGCCCAGCATCCGCTAACAATGAAAACGGAAAAATCAGCCAAAAAATCAGCATAACTCGCATCTCCATGAAACGATTATCACACAGCGAAATCGAAACCTATCTTGCAAGCAATCTATGGCAAGGGCGCGCTAGTGATTATCATTTCTACGGTTTAACTGCAAGCTTTATCCGTCATCTTAGCGGCTCACCCAGTGGGGTTATGGGCCTGCCCTTATTTGAAACCAGACAATTATTACACGGTACTGGGTTACTATAAAGATGAATTTGATTGGCTGGTGTTTCCGCAAAGATTCTGATATTCAAATTTGTTTAAGTGATCAGAAAAACCAACCCATAAAATTTTTTGATGCCAATGATGAAATCACAACCGGACGCGATGCCATTTGGAAAGGCAGAATTAGCAAACTGCATCAAGGGGGTGGTTTTATCGATACTGGGGGTACTGATCTTTTCCTACGCCGCTGTGTAGGGTTATATCGAGGCAGCGAGGCTTTGGTTCAAGTACAAACCCCGCAAATCGGTAACAAACTACCCCGCTGTCAGCAAACCCTTATGCTTGAAAATCACTATTGGCGCTATAGCCGTAATTTTGGCGAAATTCAATTTTCACCCGCCTTAACGCGTGGACGCGATAATCAGCAACTATGCTTAGAA
The DNA here is from genome assembly GCA_965206365.1 of Alphaproteobacteria bacterium. GTDB lineage: Bacteria > Pseudomonadota > Alphaproteobacteria > JABAAW01 > JAHZMA01 > CBDBJL01. The sequence goes on along the minus strand of CBDBJL010000018.1, from coordinate 350,294 downwards.
ATAACCCAATGGGGAAAACAACAGCAATTTACCAATCTTTATCTGAAAGCCACCGCAGCTTATGGCAGTGAAGAAATTCTGGCTTTGGAAGAATTTTGGGATCGTATCAAACAGCAAGGCGAGAAACTAATTTCCCAACATAAAAACATTATTGGAAAATCCAAACAAGCCATGGGCCTGATCCAACCGCCAATGTCTGCACTTAATCGTGCCTTAACCTTCCCTGTCAGAAAATTTTTTGCTCACGATCGCCCAACAACACTTTTCATTCAGCATGAAGCAGAAAAAATGGGCGTGAATATTCCGATTGAATATCATTCTGAAACCAAAGAATATCTGCAAGAAGCTCTGGAAATTCGACAATGCCAAAGCCATTTTTACAAAGGTGCCGAAATTATCATTCAAAAAACCCATGCGATTTGGGGGCTAGATATTAATAGCGCGGCTTCCTACCCAACAAATAAAAAGCCCGAACTGATTGCGCTTGAAATTAACCACTCACTGGTTGCCTCTTTATTCATGTTGATCTATCTTAAAAATATGCACGGTACAATTATTATTGATTTTATTACGATGCGCCAAAAAATGAATCGTGAAAAACTCTTAAATGCCATGAAAACTGAGGCCAAGCGAATCGCTTTGTTATTGCAACAACCGCCCTTAATTCTCCATGGCTTCACCCGTTCGGGATTATTTGAGATTCAAACTTATTGATAAACCATTTCCAAAAATTACTCTCAAGCCAAAACTTGATTTAAAAAATTATCAATCCGATCCGTTTGAAAATGAATCATCGTTTTTTCAGAGCCTTCCAAAAAATTACCAATGCCACCTTCTACCCAAACGGTTTTCATCCCTAATTTAGCCGCCGGCACAAGATTTTTTACCAAATCATCAAGCATAATTGCATCTTTAGGATATTTAATTTGAAAATATTCCAACATTGTATCGTAAATTTTTGGTTCAGGTTTGGGTTGAAAATTTGCCGCATAAATATCATAAATTTGAGAAAAAGAATCTGAAATTCCTAATTGCTTTAAAGTTTTTTCTGCATGGTTGCGAGGACCATTCGTAAAAATTACCTTCTCACCATCCAATCTTTGTAATTGCCTTGCCAAAATATCATTGGCAGGAATTAAGCTATAATCAATATCGTGGGTAAATTCTAAATATTCATCCGCATCTACATTATGGTGTTTTTGCAAACCATGCAATGTTGTCCCATAATTATGAAAAAAATGTTTTTGTAATTTTCTCGCTTCAGCAAAAGACATCCCCAATTTTTGCGCAATAAATTCACTCATCTTAAGATCTACTTGAGCAAATAGATCACATTGATAAGGATATAAAGTATTATCTAAATCAAACACCCAATAACGTACGTTCTTAAGATTTTTAGGCATAATGAAACTGAGAGGAAAATAATGTCCCAAGTCGATTATCTTGCTGGAGATTTTTGGCCGTTTCATAAAGCAAATCTAACATCGCGCCATAACCTTTAACCCCTTGCGCACCAAACAATGAATAATGTGCACCAAAACTATAGCAAGGAATCCCAGTCATCCCCGCCTTACGGCTATAAAATAAATCATTATCAAGTTCTTGTTGCCAATAGCTTCGGGAGTGTCCTTTTAATAATTGCTCACAATCAAAACCCGTTTCAGCGAAAATCATCTGTGGGTTATCTAATTGTTTGCCCTGTAGGATACTGGCATGAAAGGCTCGCTCAATGAAATTCTGCAAATCCTCAAATTGTGACGATTCGCTTAATTTTCCTTGGAAATTAGAACTTTGTTGATGCAATTTCATTTGCAAGGCTTTCATCATATAATGCAACAAACGTGTATTAAAGATATATTGAATTTTAGAAAAATCAATCATAATGCCTGAATCAATACCCGCTTGAAAAATAATATTTTGCCAATCAGAAATGCTTGCTTCATCTCCAAAACGGTGCAACATATACTCTTGGAATAAAAAGGGTGCCCCAACAACAATGCTACTATTCAATTCATGCGAACGGTAAATCAACAAAGGTTGCGGATAACGTTCTGGCATTTCCCGCAATGCTTGCATTAAATTACGCCAACCAATATACGACCAAGGACAGGTGAAATCTAGATAGAGCGTGATGCTTTCTTGATGCTTACCTAAAATTGTTGTCATAATGAATATGCCTTCTTTCTATATCCAAATTTATTGTTGCATCATATCGGTAACCACTTGCATCTCCGACAAAATTTCTCCTGAGGGTGCATTCTTTTTCGTAATCTCATCTGCTACCTCAACTTCGCGCAACAATTCTTCATAACGACACAAACCTAAATCTGCAGGGTTGCGTGGCACAAGATTGCTATAATTCCAATGAGTTCGATCCCGAATCGCTAGAATCGTTTGCTTCGTTGTTCCAATCAATCGGCGCAGTTGGGCATCCGTTAAGTTAGGGTGATGTTTTAAGCACCACGCAATTGCCGCTGGCTTATCTGCACGTTTAGAAACCGGCGTATAACGCGCACCTTTTTGCCGTTTCACAGATTGTGGCAGACTTGTTTGTAAAATTTTTAGTTTAGCACTAGAATTTGTCTGACAACGTTTAATTTCTGCATCGGTTAATTGCCCATTAATGATGGGATCTAACCCACTCACCGCTGCAGAATTCTCACCATTTGCAATCGCTCCTATTTCTAATTCATGCATCTTACAAAAATTACCGATTTGTTCGAATGTCAAAGTCGTATTTTCGATCAACCATACCGCTGTGGCGCGTGGCATTAACAGATTTGTCATTCTTCTCTCCTAAAATTATCAAAATATTTCTGCTTTGCATCCTTTATATCTGCAAATCATCCTGCCATTTTATAACAAAAATAACATAAAAAAGCCAACCAAAAGCATTTTTATTGGCTTTTAATTTTCCCACTAGGGTATAAAATCAGGTGTTGAGGTTGAAATATTTGCTTCGGGTACGACCGTTGGATTCGATAAATTCTTCAACAAATCTTCTGGTGGTAATATTGTCGTTGTTTCGGTTTTAGGGGTTTCTAACAATGAAGACTGTGATTCTTGCTCCATTTTTTCCTCCAGTTCCATTTTCATTTTTTCCGATGCAGACATCGATTTTTCTGTATTTAGCTGCCTAAGCATTAGATCCGCATCTGCAGCATCGGCGGGAGTTCTCGGAAAATACATTTTTGTAAATGCTAATTTTTGTTTCAGCTCCATTTCCATCATTTTCGCTTCTTCATCTTTTTTCTTCACCTCTTGAAATAATTTCGTTGCCGCACCCACAGCCTCCACTGCAGTATTTGCGGCTTTTTCCACACGTTTTGCTGCATCTTGTGTGCGCAATGAAGCTTCATTAACTTGATCTGCCACTTGCCCAATTTTTTCTATTTGCTCTAAATTTTCTTGGTGCTGCATGCTCACCCTACTTACAAGCGCAGCTGTACCTACAAGCGCAACCGCAGAAGCAGGTTTTTTAGATTTTTGATAAGCAGGTAATGATTCTGCCACAGACACCAAATCATCTGCAGAATTTGTTGCCAAACCAATATTTTGGATATTATCTTTAATATCAGGCAAGCTATCCTCTACATTCACTGCTTTCGTTCCATGCGCGCTTGAAAGAATCAAGGCCAATGCCTGTTGCCAAGCTTGCAAAATTCGTAAAATTTCTGGAGAATCTGAATGTTCTGAAAGTATGCTTCGATCTATTTGATTTCCCAGTTCAATAGAATCTGCCAATAATAACCTTTCTATAGAACTTTCCAAAACATTCTTTAACCGCTTTTCATCATCAAGCGGATTAATATTATCAACAACAACATAGCCCCCCCCCACAAGCAAACGGAAATAAGAACGTTGCAACGAGGCAAACGCATAAGAGGATTGTACTGCCGCAATAATTTTTTCTACCTGTGCCGCAATATTTTCCATAGAGGCTTGATCATAAACACTCAAATTTGCTTGTGCCCATAATGAATTATTATAATTCAATAATGCTTGGTCAAAATTCGCTAAACTTTGTTGATATTCGATCAAAGCAATGCGATTGCGCGCAACAATCACCATGCTTGCCGAGCGTGCATGTTCGCGTGTGAGGCCTTTTTTCGTAACCCGATAAGTCTTGAAAACATTGCTTAAATTCCAACCTAATTGCGAGCTATAATTATGCCAACGCACAGTATCGCGCCTTGAAACTTGGCGCGTTGCATCACCAACATCAAACCTTACCGAAGGGAATAACCGTTCAATCTCGGCATAAGCACGCTTTTGTGTAATAAAATCATTCGCATCTTCCAAAACCTTGCCAAAGGGTATAAATACTCTAAAACCCGATTGATCTAACTGTTCTCCATTATAATAACTTACAGGTAAACTCACCGTTAATGCTTTAATTTTGTTAGAACCACGAGAACCAATAAATTGATTAAACCGATTAGAATTCTCTTGTAAACTACGCAAAGTCGTAATAATTTTATTCCGAACTTCTAACAATTTCTGTTTTTCATGAGGCAAAAGCGTATTAACAATATTAGAAAGCCGACTATCACGTAATAATTTGTTAATCCGCACCTGTTCCTGACGAATCGCATCCCCATAGCGTTCAGCCACCAGCGCCTTCCAATAAATATCAATGCTTTCATCAATAAGGCGCGTCATCGTAACCGCTGCAAGAATCTTCCTTTTTTGCTTGTTTTCTATGGTGCCACGCATTTTCGCATAAGCCAGTTGATAATCTAAAAATTCCCAAGTTTCACTAACGCGAATATCATAATCCTGATTATAAGCAAACTCACCATTTTGGTCACCTTCGGTATTTTCTTGTAATAATAAACGTGGCCAACGACTATAAAGCTCAGGATTCCGATCTTTACCTTCAAAACTCTGCGCAACACCACGCAAATAATCACCATAATGCGCTTTGATCCCAGCTGCCAAAATTCGTGAATAACTAAGGCTAGATTCAGTTTGTGCCCACACCAAACGATTGGATATTGGCAACACCAAACTCAGTATGATCAATAAAAACACCCAACTCACGAATCTCAACCAGCCTATCGAAACCTTGCAAAATTCAATCGAGAAAAATATTTTTTGCATTTTTTCCGTTTTATTTTCCAAAAAATACCACCACTCTACAGGATAACATTTTTTGTACAGCGAAATCTATGCCAAACCAGCTTTATTGATACATATTAATAATAATCTAAAGGCGCATTCTACTCGCTTGGGGATCAAATAAGGGGGCCGTTTTTTGGGTTGCTGGGCACGATTTTCCCAATATTTCGATGGTAAAATTCGTTTCATCCCGACATTCCACTGGAATATAACCCAAAGCAATTGATTGTTGCGTGCGATGCCCAAATCCACCCGAAGTTACCCAACCCACAGCTTGATCTCCAAGCATAATAGGTTCATTTCCCGAAACATCTGCATCTTCTACCGCTACCGTAAAGCTGGTTAAACACCGCTTTGCCCCATGAGTTTTTTCAGCTTGATAGGCTGCATACCCAACAAAATCTTGATTCTTTTCACTGATAAACCGATGCAACATGGCCTCCTGTGCTGAATAGATCGGACGATATTCCGTTGCCCATGAGCCAAAACTTTTTTCTAACCTTGTAGAATTCAGCGCGTTAAGACCAAATAATCTGATTCCATAAGCTTTGCCTGCCTCAGATAAAACATGGTACAACCCTTGTAAATATTCCATATCGCACCAAATTTCATAGCCATGTTCACCTGTAAACGAAACCCGCCCAACAAAAGCTGGCACTTGCCCAACATCACCACGCGCAAAGCCTAAAAATGGCAATTTGATTGTACTGATACTGGCAAGCAATGCCTGGCTATCCGGTCCACAAATACTAAGCCCACCCCATCTTAATCCAAAACACTCTAAAGTAACATCATCTTGGGCGTATTGACTAAACCAGCGCATATGATACACTTCTGCCGCACCTGCACCAAAAATATAAAATTCATCATCAGCGCATCTCGCCAATGTAAAATCACCAATCAATCTTCCTTGTTCATTAAGCATCGGTGCCAAAGCCATTTTGCCAACGGGGGGAATTTTACCAGCAAGCATCTTCGAAAGCCAAGTTTTTGCATTTTTCCCTTGAACCCGATATTTTGCAAAACCAGAAATATCAATCATACCCACTTTTTCACTTAAATTCCGACATTCTTCACCCACTCTGGTAAAGGCTTCACTGCGCCGATAGGTTGGAGTTTCAAAAGCGGTTTCTGCTGATTCTGCATACCATAATGGCATCTCTAACCCCACATTAGCACCAAACACAGCATGTTTTGATTTTTCTATCCCATAAAGCGCGCTGCTTCTAAGCAACCGTCCTGCAGGACGTTGTTCATTGGGATAAACAATCTTAAATCGATTCCCGTAAAATTCTTTCACTTTTTCTCGTGTATAGCTTGGACGTGCCCATTTGCCATAACGCGCAGCATCCATACCCCAAACATCTGAACCTGGATCCCCTGTAATCATCCAATTGGCAAGAGCCAAACCGACGCCACCTCCTTGACTGAAACCTGCCATAACGCCCAAAGCTGCCCAATAATTTTTTACCCCCGGCACTGGGCCCACCAACGGATTCCCATCAGGTGTAAAGGTGAAAGGACCATTAATCACCTGACGAATTCCGACATTTTCTAAGATCGGAAAATGTGAAAACGCAACTTCTAAGGCTGAAGATATTCGATCCAAATCAGGTTGCAACAATTCATTCCCAAATTCCCAAGATGTTTCGTTCACTGCCCAAGGCACACCTTTGGCTTCATAAGTGCCCAGCAACAAACCACCCCGTTCCTGGCGTGAATAAATCTCGCCATCACAATCAATTAAATGCCCAACTTCATTGCCAGTTTCGTCATTAAATTGCTTTACCTCATCCATATCTTCAGTCAGCAAATAATGATGTTCCATTGCCAGCACTGGCAAATCAATCCCCACCATTTTACCTACTTCACGGGCCCAAAGCCCTGCCGCATTCACCACATGTTCAGCCGTTACTGTGCCTTGATCCGTTATCACCTGCCATGAACCATCAGGGTTTTGCGTTAAATCCGTAACGCATGTTTCTAAATAAATATCTGCACCTTGTTTCTTGGCAGCCTTGGCAAAAGCATGCGTTGTTCCCGAGGGATCCAAATGCCCCTCCACATCGTGCCATAACGCACCAACAAACTGACTTTCATCAATGAAAGGGTAATATTTTTTTGCCTCACTAACAGAAATAATCTCAGTATTCATACCCAGATACCGCCCATTAGAATGCACACTATGCAGCCAATCACGTCGCTCTTCACTGCAAGCCATCATCACCCCACCTGTGAGATGAAGCCCGCAAGATTGTCCTGATATTTCTTCGATTTCCTGGTATAAATCCACCGTATATTGCTGTAATTTAGCAACATTCATATCGCCATTAAGAGTATGAAAACCACCTGCAGCATGCCATGTTGAACCTGCTGTTAATTGCTTACGTTCAAAAAGAGCAACATCTTTCCAACCAAATTTGGTGAGATGATATAACACAGAACACCCAACAACTCCACCACCAATAACGGCAACTTGTATATTTTTCTTCATTAATTACCCCTACAAATTAAATTTTTTCATAATCCAATATCCCGACGATAAAAACCATCCTGCCAGTCTATCATTGCAATCCTCTTATAAGCCATTGCCCGTGCAATTGCAATATCTTCGTCTATCGCTGTCACATTTAAAACTCGTCCGCCATTAGCGATATATCCTTCCTGATTTTTTAACGTTCCCGCATGATAAAGCTGAATTGTCTCACTATTTTCAATGGCACCCACATTATGGATCTGCCCGCCCTTTCCGTAAGATTCAGGATAGCCCTTGGCCGCATAGACAATGGTAAGCGCGGTTTTCGATTTCAATTGAATCGGTTGTTTCGGTAATTTTCCCCTTGCCGCATGATAAAATAATGCCAACAAATCATCTTCAATTCTTGGACATAACACTTGGCATTCAGGATCTCCGAACCGAATGTTAATTTCAATAATTTTCGCGCCCATATCTGTAAGCATAATTCCAAAAAATAAGATCCCTTGATAGCGCAAATTTTCTGCCTGCAACGCCCGCATAAAAGGTTGTAGAATCGTATCGATAATATGTTGATTCAATGCCAAATTTTCTTGCCGTGCCGGACTAAAGGCCCCCATACCACCAGTATTTAAGCCCAGATCCCCATCCGATACCCGCTTATAATCTTGCGCTGAACCCAAAAATTGGGCATGTTTCCCATCAGCAATGGCAAACCATGAAATTTCTTCACCCACCATAAATTCTTCAATAATGATTTTTCGGCCCGCATCGCCAAATTTCCCTGCCATCATCGCATCCACAGCTTGCACTGCCTCAGCTTGACTATACGCTATAAAAACACCTTTGCCCGCAGCCAACCCATCGGTTTTCACAATAATCGGAAGTTTATTTTGCGCCAGAATATAATTTTTTGCTTCATTCCCCTGAGTAAAAACTTGAAAATCGGCTGTAGGAATTTGATGGCGCACTAAAAATTCTTTCATAAAAATTTTTGAGCCCTCAAATTGTGCTGCCTTTGCATTGGGGCCAAAAACTAAAATTTTTGCCGCAAGCAACGCATCCGCAATCCCTGCAACCAAGGGCTGTTCAGGACCTATCACTACGAGATCAATCTTTTTCGCTTGGCACCAAGCAACAATCTGATCATGGGCATCCAACGGCAAAGCAACTTTTTCTGCCAGCAAAGCCATTGCATCACTACCCGGGCTAACGTAACATTTCTTCAGCAAGGGTGATTTTGATAATGCCAACGCCAACGCATGTTCGCGCCCCCCCGAGCCTACAAGCAAAATATTTAATGTGACACTCATTCGCTAGATTCTGTTATTATTTGTAATATCATCATTGTGGGATCATTTCCAACGCCATAAAATCTGCAGGCGTTACCCGTTTGCGTACAAGATAAATTTGATGATCCCTAACCATAATTTCAGGGATTAAATCGCGTGCATTATAACTCGATGCCATGACCGCCCCATAAGCCCCGCAATCTTTAATAACCAACAAATCCCCTGCTGTTAATGGCGACATAACACGATCCTTCGCAAAACTATCTCCTGTTTCACAAATAGGGCCTACAATGTCGTAAATTTCCTGATCATTTTCAGGTACATTTTGCTCGTGAGCCTTGGCATCGATCGGTATCATTTCATGCCATGCTTGATATAAGGCTGGGCGAAGCAAATCATTCATCGCCGCATCCAAAATAGCAAATTTCTTCCCACCCGATACTTTAACGCCCACCAACTGCGTCAATAACTCACCAGCATTGCCCGCAATCCGACGTCCAGGTTCTAAATAAATCGTATAATCTGCAAAAAAATCTGCAACCATGCTGGCATAATCCACAATTTGTGGAATATCTTCACCCTGATAAGCAATGCCTAACCCGCCACCCACATCGACAGCTTCAATGTGAATATTTTCACTGGCCAATTGTTGGATAAAACCTTTTACCCGTTGGAATGCAACTCGATAAGGTGCAAGTGTCAATAATTGCGAACCAATATGTAGCGCAACCCCGCTGGCATCAATATTAAAAATTTCCTGTGCCCGCCGATAAAGCGCATGCGCCTCATCAAAAGGCAATCCAAATTTATCACCCTTGCGCCCTGTTGCAATTTTATCATGAGTAACAACATGAATATCAGGGTTCACCCGAATCGAAACTTTAATAATTTGTTGACTATCTTTCAATAATTGTTGCAACAGCTCAAATTCAGCAACAGATTCAATATTAATTTGATCAACCTGATTTGCCAAAGCAAAGGCCAATTCTTTTTGGCTTTTGCCAACGCCCGAGAAAATAATCGGACGTAAATTTGCCTTTAAGGCACGCATCATTTCGCCTTGCGACACGATATCTGCACCTGAACCAAGCAACCCAATTTCGTGCAATAAGGCAAGATTACTATTCGCCTTTACCGCAAAACAAATTTTCGCATTCAACTCGGCAAAAGCCTGCTTAAATTCTTGAAAATTTCTTGTAAATTGGTTCGCATCATAAATATAACATGGCGTGCCATAATCACGCGCAATTTTCGTATAAATATCTCGCTCAAACATCAATTTTGAGCTGTTAATTTTAGGTTGAGACATTTTTTCTGAATATTCTTATAAAAATTCTACCGCCGGATAGCGATAAGGTTCCTCGGCATTCGGTATTTTCACTGGTACTTTATTGCCGCAAGCTGTTAACAAAAAAATACATAACGATAAAATTATTTTTTGGCTCTTGAGCCTCATTTCGCCAAATCCTTTCGCGCCTGCCTAATCGCTTGTTTTACATTTTTAGGTGCAGTTCCCCCAAAAGAGGTTCGCGTTTGCAGTGAATTTTCAATGCTGAGCACATCATAAATCTCAGCGGTAATGCCAGAGTGTAATTTTTGCAATTGCGCTAATGAAAGCTCTGCCAACCCAACCCCTAATGTCTCAGCTTCCAACACAGCAACCCCGGTAATATGATGTGCCTGACGAAAGGGTATGTTTAATTTTTGTACCAACCAATCCGCCATATCCGTAGCCGTAGGGAAACCTTGTTGCAAAGCTTTGCCCATATTCTTGCCGTTGGGTTTTAGCCCGGCAATCATACCCCGTAACGCGCGCAACATAAGATGCAAAGATTCAACCGTATCAAAAACAGGGGGTTTGTCTTCCTGCATATCCTTGCTATAGGCAAGCGGTAATGCTTTCATCACATGCATCAAGGTAATAAAGCTTCCTAAAATTCTCCCCGATTTGGCTCGAATCAGTTCTGCTGCATCTGGATTTTTCTTTTGGGGCATAATCGATGAACCGCTCGTAAATGAATTTGGCAATTCGATAAACGCAAATTGCGCACACGACCATAGCACCAATTCTTCTGCCAAGCGCGATAAATGCATAGCGGCAATGCTGGCATTAGATAAAAATTCTAACGCAAAATCACGTGCCGAAACCGCATCTAGCGAATTGCGCATCACCATAGCAAAGCCTAATATTTCAGCTGTCAATTCTCGATCAATCGGAAATGAGGTCCCCGCCAATGCCCCGGCACCCAATGGGCTTTGATTCACCCGCTTGCGACAATCTGAAAATCTTTCCCGATCCCGAGAAAACATTTCAACGTAAGCCATTAAATGATGCCCAAAAGTAACGGGTTGCGCCGATTGCAAATGAGTAAACCCTGGCATCGGCAGGTCAAACCCTGCATCGGCTTGATCCAGCAAAGCTTCTAATAAATCTTGATAAAACAAATCAGTTTGATCAATCATATCACGAATATAAAGACGAAAATCCGTAGCCACTTGATCGTTACGACTACGCGCTGTGTGCAATCTGCCAGCAACATCACCAATTTTTTGGGTTAAGCCTTGCTCAATATTCATATGGATATCTTCAAAAACCCGTGAAAATTCAAATTTACCTGCAGCAATTTCAGAAGCAATTTCTAACAAACCCTGCTTAATTGCCAAACTATCTTGCGCATTAATAATCCCACTTTGCTCAAGCATTGCACTATGTGCCAAAGATGCCTTAATATCTTGCGCATAAAGTTTTTGATCAATGTCAATCGAAGCATTTATCGCCACCATGAGATCCGACGCGCCTTCATCAAAACGCCCCCCCCATAAGGGATTGACATCACTTTTATCAAGCGAACCTTTAATCATGGATTGGTTGCGACATAATTCAGGGAATAATTTCTTAAATTAATGATAAATATATTTGTGAATAAAGCCATTTTAGCATAAACTTAACTATTATCCATGAATTTTTTACCAAAATTTCTATGGATTTACAAGTTTGAACTTTAGGATGTTTCTTGCATAATTTTAAAATCCTGTGTGCTTTGATATGCGCTCTATCTATCCATCTCCCTGCTTGGGCAGATGATGATCTGGGCTATGATAGTCGACACCCTTTGTTTAATGGCTTTTTAAGTGATGAAACTTCCAAACCCGTTAATCTGCAACGTTATCGTGGTAATGTTGTTTTTTTGGTTTTTTGGGCAAGCTGGTGCCAACGTTGCATTAAACAAATGAAAATATTAGATAATCTGTATAGCTCTGCTGCTGATAAGAATATTATTTTTCTTCCGATAAATATGGATTTTCGTGGTATTCCTCTGGTTAAAAAATCTTATGCTGGTTTTAAAATCACAAAATTACGCGCCGTAGTAGATAATGCCGGCAAGGCATCAAAATACTTAAAAGTTTCTATATTGCCAACAACAATTGTGATTGATGAAAATGGGATTACCCGAAAACGAATTGTCGGGCAACGTACTTGGAATGTTTCTTATATTAATGGCATTATCTCCGACATCAAAGCGCAACAAAAAAACGAGCGAAGCCAAAAAATTGAAGACTTAAAAATAACCAACAGAAATCTTATCGAAAAAAAATAAAATATGTTCTTTTCACACCGCAATTCTGTGACCCCCACACCTGATAAATTAACGACGGCAACTTTTTCTAAATTCTCCGATCGAATTGCAATGATCTGGAATGATGATGAGGTCTCTTACACAAACCTTGCCAACCGTATGATTATCGCATCTGAAAAATTAAAACGTCACGGCTTGCATAATGGCGATTCTATTTTGCTATATTCACCCGACCCCGAATTAATGGCAGCCGTGTTTTTAGGGGCTCTACGCATAGCAGTACAGCCTGGAATTATTCCTACAGGGCTCACAGAAAAACAATTACAGGAAATTTTAAGCCAGGCAAACGCCAAATTGCTTTTATGTGATCGTAATTTTATTGCACAATTTCGTGGCCTTGATTTGCACGGAAGTAAAATTCTTTATAATTTACCCCACCTTGAAACCAACCCATCTTCTCACGATTATCGATTTCTCGGGAAAAATTTTATTGTTTTTGCCGGTCCCAATTGCGAGCATCCTCATTGGCTGATTTCTTCAACAAAATTTCTTACCCCACTTGCGATTGCCGAACAAAAAAGATTCAATTTGCATCAAGATGATAAAATCTTTTGTGCCTCTGGATTATCGGGGGTAACTTCTTTGATTCATGGTTTTCTTTGTCCTCTTTTATGGGGGATGACAACCATTTTTGCCAATATTTGGACGCCGCCGAAAAAATTAAATGAAATTATTGCCCATCATAAACCCACTATTATCCTGGCTACTTTAGGACAATACCAATCTATGGTGAAATATGTTGACCCTAAGCTTTTACACGATGCTTTGGATAATACACAATATTGCATTGCAGTAGGCGAACGCCTAGACATAAAAACCGTAGATGCCTGGCAACAAACAACAGGATTAACCATTATTGAACAGCCGATACTACTCACAGGATCACGCCATGTCGACGATTTAGCCTATGTTGTTGCATCCGATTCTTATGGCGATGATTTCACCCCAAGCCACCTCGAAAAAAAATAGCTTTGAAACCCAATTCAAAGCGTAAAACCCAAAACATAAAACCCAAAAATTAGTCTAAAGTAACAATTGCCTTGGTAATTTTGGTATTCTTTGATTCATTATCCGCATATTTTGCCGTAAAAGTGATACCATCATAAGCATAATCAAACTTAAAAACCAACTTATTTCCCGATGATTTTGTCTCATCTAACTGGGCACGGTTCCGATCATGGCCCGCCTCTGTTACTTTTAAAGTTAAATCACCATTTTGATAATCCGTTAAAGCATCACTACCAACAAAATCACCTTCTAAATTAACAATCGCTGTGTTGAAACGAGAATTTTTTTCATTCAAATAATTTCCCTTAAACTGCTCTTGCCCAGTAATCTTTTGATTCCGCTCCAAACCATTCACCGCAATCGCCACCTCTTCATAACCACCACGCCGATCAGAAACATCATTAAATTGACCATCCCCATTATTATCCTGAAGAGCGACAAAATTAAGATAATCTAATTTATTCGTTTCAATATCATCTTCCAATTGATAACGAAGCTGTTGAAATTCTGCAAAAGTGAGCGTTTCAGTTTTATTAATATCAAGCTGCCTGATAACCGTATCGGTAGCAGAATCATAAATTTCTAAAACCCCCACCGGATCTTTTTGAATAGTATAGCCCCTTTGACTGATCCCACCATGCAATTTAACTGCAACATGCGTAGGTGTTACATTTGAAGCCGTATTGCGTAACTTATCTTCAAACCCAAAATTACTACCCCGACCCAAACTAACACGCAAAGGAAATCGCTGTGTGAGATCATAATCTCTACGCAAACCAACAAAATCTTCCGTAAAAACTCGATTCTCACCAGCTCGCTCCGCCGACTTAGGAAAGGGGTTGCCCAGTGATTTCGTAGGTGCTTGAAACGCCTTAAGCCGACTAATAAAATTCCTTGCCCGACTCCGTAATTGGGGGATCGGATCTTTTTTAGGCGCACGATAAAGTGGATTTTCTCTGCGTAGCCGATCAACCGGATCTCCCAAACGGCTGAGCTGAGTTTGGATCGCCACCTGTTCGTAATGTTTCGCAGCAATGAGAATTTTTGAAGATGTTTGTGCCAAAATATTGGCAGTTGTTGACAGGTTTGAACCCGCAATAATCGTTGTTTTTAAGGTTACAGGATCCGTAATGGCAACGGGCTGAGATGCGGCAATCAAATTAATTGCCGCGCTTGCCGCACGCCCTGCGGAAACCGCACCGACATTGGTGGTGGCACCCGCCCTTTGATAGGCACGTTGCCAATCTGGCTGGTAACTGCGCGCCGCTTGCGAATACCGGCTAGTATTGCCAGTAGAATTACTAATAAGAGAGCCAAAAACCATTTTTAAACCTTAACCATTCAATAAACTGACAAACATCTATCCTGCTACTGCTTGATAACGATTCGAATGCACCGTCATTATTAGGCATTCTGCCACATTTACATCTGTTTATTGTAACGCAACCAGCAAAAATATGCAAGTTTTTCCATAATATCACCGTAATGAAACCAATGAAAGTAATATTTTTTTGTTAATAACATTGCTATGTTAATATTGTGAGTAAATTCTTGCGAATATTTTCTAACCTTTTTGCATCTGTTACCTTAAAACCAAATTCATCTTTAATATAAAAAACATCAATAACATGCTCACCAAAAGTTGCAATTTTTGCAATATTAATTTGAACATTTTCATGGCTCAACGCATCCGATAATTCATACAGCAAGCCCTGTCGATCAACCCCATTCACTTCTACGATCGTATAAATTTCCGAATCATTAAGATAAAAATTTACAGTTCCTTGCGCAAGCGTACCTTGTGCCATCATCCCATCAATAATATTCGGCATTTGAGCAGAATGAGTTTGCGAGCAACGATTGGTGATTTTTTCTCGCAAGGGGGCAATGCGTCGCTCGTAGGCAAGCGCATCATCTGCCAAAACATCTGCGGCAATATCTTCTAAAATTTTTGCTTGTTGCTGACTTTTCGGGAAATGCAAAATATGAAATGCCGCCACCACATAAATATTGCCAATTCGAAATAAATTTGCACTTAATGTATTGCTTCCCGACAACGACAAAATCGCGGCAAAATCAGTAAAACATTTCGTATCCCAATGCGAAATAAACTCAATTTTTGCACCTATTTCTTGTGGAAGAATACTAATTAAACATTTCTTTTGCAACTGATTATCGTGCAAATTTTCTGCTTGTGCTAGTTTTTGCACTTGCATACCATGCCTATAAATCGCTTTTTTTGAACAGGTCTGTAAATAATTATCTGGAAGAGTTGCAACATATTTTTTGGCTTCTTCCCAATCAGCATTCGAATTGGCATCCAATTTAGAAAATTTCTTTACCAGCTCAACTCGTTTCAAGGCAATACCTTCATGGTATAATTCCCCTGAGTTTTCTTCTGCTGAGCGATAATCATTTAGGTGCCAGATGCCTTGCACCGAGAAGCCATGTAATAGATCTAAAGTGCGTTGATATAATTCGCATAGCAATTTCGCTTTATATTCTGTCCAAACTAACATCGGATACGGCGCGAATATCGGCAAGAGTTACCATAAAAAGCAAGCGCAATCTTTCCACATTTTGTACCAAAGTTGCAAAATCGATCAAGGTTTTGCGTGCCAACAAATCGCGCGTAAAAGCAGTATGGCTCATCACCAAATGATTTAACACCAACCATGCAACGATTTCCGTTTCCTCATCATTAAACCCCAATCTAGGGCATAAATCATAGGCAATTTCTGAACCCACAATCGAATGTGGCTTCGTTTTTCCCTTGCCAATATCATGAAGAAACAAAGCGCAGTACAATAATTTGCGCCGATAATTCCCTTCTTTTCCTACAATACTTGCAAGTGGAAACTCTGCTTGTAGCTGCCCTTGTTCAATTTTTGCCATAATATCAATCGCATAAATTGTATGCGCATCGGTTGTATAATGATGATAACGATTAAACTGCATTTGGGCGATAATATTTCGAAATTGCGGAATAAATTCGCCCAACAACCCGGTTTCATTCAGTCTTTTCAGTGCCCAAGCCCCGTTTTTCGGTGCCGTCAAAATATCCATAAATAAAGCATTTGCCCGCTCATCCTTGCGATAAGGCACCAATAATTTTTTATGTTGGGTTAAAAGTAAAATTGCATGGGGATGAATTCGTAAATTATTTTCCACAGCAATTTGGAAAATATTTAACATATTTAATGGGTTATCTTGCAATTGCTGTTCATTTTGAAAGGTAAGAAATCGCCCTTCTTGATGAAAATTCCCGATCATATTCGAAGCTTGTTTTGGCAAAGCATAAATTTTGCGTGTAGCATTAATTTCAATTTCTGCCGTTACAATCTTCGCCAAAAAACCCACTTTACGGGCATTTAAAAAATAATGGCGCATAAACCGCTCTACAATTTTACCAATATTATTTTTACTAGCACGATAACCTAGTTTTTGAGCAATTTCAGGCTGAATCTCTAAAATTAAACTTTCATCCTTATGCCCAGAAACATCATGCATGGCGGTACGCACTTCCCATAAGAAATTCTCTAATTGCAAATAAGTGTGATATGATGAGTTCCCCAAAATATTTCCTAGTGCTTGCAAATCTTGTACCGATTTTTGTTCTGGTGCATAGCTGCAAATCCAATAAAGCATATCTAAATCGCGGAGCCCCCCGCGCCCTTCTTTGATATTGGGCTCTAACATATAACGTGATTTTCCATGTTTGCCATGTCGTCTTTTCGTTTCAAGAATTTTCGCCGCGATAAACTCTTCACGGGGCAACAATCTTGCCATCTCGCTTTGACGCATTTTTATGAAATCAGCATAGATTTCTAGATTTCCCGATAAAAATCGTGCATCTATTAAGGCCGTTGCAAAAGGAATATCAGCGCAAGCACTCGCCATAATTTCGTTACTACTGCCGCGATTATGCCCCACAGTAATATGCAAATCCCAAAGCACATACAAACAACGCTCAATCAATTGATGATTCTTAGGCGATAATTCTCCTTCTGAATGAATAAACAATAAATCTATATCCGAATAAGGTGCCAATCGAGCCCGCCCATAGCCCCCCGTTGCCACAATCGCAAACGGAAGTTCGGCCTCATCTGCATAAAGCGAAACAATTAAATGATCAATACCTTTTGCATAAAGCTTAGCGCGTGGCAAGGCTTGTAACAAATGCGCAGTATCATGCAATTTTTTCTGTAATTGTTGAAAATCCTGCGTTGCTTGGCGTAGATAAAGATCTTGCATAAAAATAAATTAAAGGCCAAATCGTTCCCAATAAGCACGCATACTTAATTTGCTGAAAATAATTTCTAGCGCATATTCTATGAGCAACTCACCACCCAATAATTTAATAATGCTTCTACGCCCACCACCAAATGTTTTAATTTTATAATTATGGTTAAATTTTTCTACAAGCATCGTATCCATCGCTGCCAGCTCATCTACCAAGCCTAATTTCTTGGCTTCAATTCCATTCCAAAATTTTCCTGTAAATAAATCTGGATTATCACGTAAAACTTCTCCACGTCGCGATTTTACCCATTGAATAAAATCTTCATGAACTCCCATTTGCAGCCGCTTAAGATCGTCTACTTGCTGTTGGTCTTCGGGCAAAAACGGATCTAATTGACTTTTGTTTTCACCCGCACTATAAACCCTGCGATCTACTCCAATTTTTTCTAATAATTGTGTAAAGCCAAACATACTAGAAATCACACCAATCGAACCGATAATTGAGGCTTCCATTGCATAAATTTTATCTGCGCTGGTAGCAAGCCAATAACCACCCGATGCAGCAACATCTTCACAAAAAGCATAAATCTCAATATTTTTTTGCTTAGCTTTCAAACGTAAATATTGCCCAATACGTGCCGATTGCACGGGCGAGCCTCCTGGCGAATTAATCGCCAAAATAATAAAAGGTGCCCCCTTTACCGCAAACGCCTTATCTATAGAATTACGCATAATTTCAAACGAGATAACACTACCTCGTCCACTTGATGTTGTAAGCACACCTTCTAGTTTAATCACTGGGATTGTTTTTTTACTTCCCTTGAAAATACGTCCTACCTTCATAAATAACTCCAAATTTTAACTTTATCATTGTTGTCTTAAAATCATAATCGTTGATATTTACGAAAAATGATCGGTAAAATAATCTGTCTACCCAAAAAATTACTAACATTTATTCACGCTTTTCAAGCCTGTTTTATTGTAAAATAGAGTTTATCTACAATTTTATCAATAAACTTCTTATAATGGTGCAACAATAATATGCTTAAACTCTTGATTCCAACATGTTTCCCATATATATATCTATAAATAGCAATAATTATTTTAAAAAATAACCTTTATTGCGTTTGTGGGAATATTTCCCTTAATTTTGCCGAGATCTTAAAAAAACATCCCTTTAGATTTCACAAAACAAGGAGCGCTTACTTGCCATTTCACCCGATTCTTCTTGTAATAGTTGCGCTTTTTGTTATATCTGCCTGTGGTGGTGGGAAGGTAAAGCCTGACGGTAGTAGTAAAGCTTCACAACGCCAAATTTTAAATACCGCGAAACAGATCGAACAAGAAAAACTCCTCAATCTGCCTCATATTACCATTGGCGATACTTATGTTTTCAATAATCCTGTTGTTGCTTGGGAGGCTGTAGATGTCAAAAATAAGCGCATCACTTGGGTTAGCAATCATGGTGCCCGTATTGTTACCTCCAGCAACCCACTTTTACCTTCTTTTGAATGGATTTCAGAAGGTGACGGCGAAGGCAAAAGGCTGATATCAGATGTAACTGGCGGATTATTTCCCCTAAAAATTGGCAATGAAATGTCATTTCGCTCTACCGTATCACTAAAAGGACAAAAAGCACAATGGAACTTTACTTGGGAATGTGCAATTTTAGGTGAAGCTGAAATTGAAATTCCCGCCGGCAATTTCAATACTTTCAAAATTACCTGTGCCCGTGATGGTACAGATGTTATTACCTATTATTTTGCCCCAACATTGGGTTACTATGTTCGGATGGAAACCGGAGGTAAAAAAGGTGCGCTCTTAAAACAACGCGACTTGCTAAGTTACAATAATTTCACGGGTGCCTCTTTGCAAGTTGCCCAAAACCTTAAAATTAACGATCAAGTTGATGCCGGATTACAAGATGAAAATGCAGCACCTGTATTGCCTTTGCCCATTGATAATATTACGCCCAACCCCCAAGCAAATTTAGCAGCACGTAATTTACTGCGAAAAAATCTACCGCAACGCAAAGGTACCGAAACCATATTGCCCGTTCCTACAGAGCTCAACCCCATTGAACCTTCCGGAGAGATTGGCTTGAAAAAACAACCCGAAAAACCCCCGCAAAGCCTAGCCAAAGCCCCCGCCCCTGATTACCAAGAAAACAGCGCAACCATTTTAACCGGGCAAACCATTGCCGTGCATTTAGCCTCTTACAATACACAAAACACTGCTGAAAGGGGGTGGCGAATTTTATCCTCTGAACATCCCGAATTAACTGGTAAAAATCCACGTATTATTCTAACCAATTTGGGAGCTATCGGAATTTTTTATCGGTTATATGCCGCCCCTTTTGCAAATTTAGATATTGCTGCAGATCTTTGTGATAGGCTTAAAAATAAAGGGCTTTATTGCCAAGTTTCTGAGATTTAAATCCTAAATTGATAATTTGAACTTAAAGTGAGAACAATGACACCAAAAAATAAATTACCCAGTCGCCGTGTCAGTATTGGTGCCAAATCTGCACCACATCGGGCTTATTATTATGCCATGGGGCTTAGCGAAGCTGAAATTATGCAACCCTTTATTGGTGTTGCCAGCTGTTGGAACGAGGCTGCACCTTGCAATATTACCCTTTCGCGCCAAGCCCAATCTGTAAAAAAAGGGGTTATTGAAGCCAAAGGAACACCACGCGAATTTACCACCATTACCGTTACCGATGGGATTGCAATGGGGCATCAGGGCATGTTTTCATCTCTGCCTAGTCGCGAGGCCATTGCCGATTCTATTGAACTGACCATGCGTGGGCATTGTTATGATGCTTTGGTAGGAATTGCTGGTTGTGATAAATCATTGCCCGGCATCATGATGGTTATGCTCAGATTAAACACACCTTCTATTTTTATGTATGGTGGCACGATCTTACCGGGCAGTTATCAAGGGCGCGATATTACCATTCAAGATGTTTTCGAAGCTGTGGGTAGCCACGCTGCCGGCAATTTAAGCGATGAAGAGCTCAAAGCCATCGAATGCGTTGCCTGCCCAAGTTCTGGCTCATGTGCCGGACAATTTACAGCCAATACCATGGCATGTGTCTCCGAGGCGATTGGTCTTGCTTTGCCTGGATCGGCTGGTACCCCTGCGCCTTATGAAAGCCGTGATGAATATGCTTATGCAAGTGGAAAACAAATTATGCAGCTCATGAAAAGCCGAATTCTACCGCGTGACATTTGCACAAAAAATGCTTTTATTAATGCCGCACGCATTGTTGCCGCTTCCGGGGGCTCTACCAATGCTGCCTTACATTTGCCCGCAATGGCAAATGAATGTGGAATTGATTTTGATTTGCATGATGTCGCTGATATTTTTCGCGATACCCCCTATATTGCTGATTTGAAACCTGGGGGTCGTTATGTTATGAAAGATTTGTTTGATATTGGTGGTGTTCCAGTTTTAATGAAAACCTTACTAGAAGGGGGATATTTGCATGGTGATTGCATCACTGTAACCGGCAAAACTATTGCCGAAAATCTAGAAAATATCTCCTTCCCAACAGATCAAGATATCATTCGGCCCACCTCGCAACCGCTCTCTCATACCGGGGGTGTTGTCGGGTTACGTGGCTCGCTTGCCCCTGAGGGTGCAATCGTAAAAATTGCCGGCATGAAAAACCTATTTTTCCAAGGCATTGCCCGTGTTTTTAACTGTGAAGAGGATGCTTTTCACGCTGTAAAAAACGAAGATTATCAAAAGGGTGATGTTTTCGTAATCCGCTATGAAGGTCCCAAAGGTGGCCCTGGCATGCGCGAAATGCTTGCCACTACTGCGGCTATTTATGGGCAAGGTATGGGCGATAAAGTGGCTTTAATTACCGATGGCAGATTTTCGGGAGCAACGCGTGGCTTTTGTGTTGGCCATGTTGGTCCTGAAGCGGCAGTGTGTGGCCCGATTGCTTTGGTCGAAAATGGAGATCAAATTACGATTAATGCCAAGCTTGGTACGATCGATTTGAATGTTGATGATGCTGAACTCTCCCAAAGACGTAAAAAATGGCAACCGCGTAAAAATAACTACCAATCAGGTGCCCTATGGAGCTATGCGCAAAATGTTGGCTCTGCACAAAAAGGTGCGGTGACTCATCCGGGAGCAAAAGCTGAAACTCATATTTATTTCACCGACATATAATGTTAGAATTACCAAAGCGTCATTTTTATCCCGGCGATAAAATTGTTATTGCCGGACGTGCAGTCGCAGGATTATATTTTATTGAAACTGGCAAAGTAGAAATTTATGCCTATCATGGCTCACGCCGTATTCATATTGCCTATGTGGGCCCTAATGAAATTATCGGCGAGATCGGCATTATCGACAAAAATCTTTCCAGCGCAAATATTGTTGTTATTGAAGATCTGCAATGTCGGTTCATGGAAAAACGCCTATTTGAGAATTATATCCTCAATAGCGACCCGTTTATGCATGCCTTGCTTCGCCTGTTTTCACGTCGAATTAAACGCATATTAGCACTGAGTCAGCACCATCATTCTGAACTTCGTTATGATTGATCCCAATTAATATTGATTCTGGCAATATTGATTCTGGCAATGCAAAAATTATTGAACCAAATTATATTTCCGCCTCCAATCCACAACCCTTAGGGTAGCTGCTTGTTCTTGACTTTCATTGGTGCGCTTACGCAAAGCCTGCAATTCTTGCCTTGCTTTAGGATATTCTTGTTCGGCAGCTAAGGCAAACCATTGCAACGCCTGTACATAATTTATTTCTACCCCCATACCATAGCGATAAATCATCCCCAAATTAAACTGCGCCAACTCATGATTTTGCTCGGCAGCAAGATGAAACCATTTCAACATCATTTGATTATTTTGCGGAGAATCTTCACCAAAATAATAGATCATTCCCAAATTAAATTGCGCATCCGCATTATTTTGCCTTGCCGATAATAAAAACCATTCGCTCGCCCGATGATGATCTTGATAAACGCCCTGCCCCATCTGATACATCTGCCCCAAACGTAACTGCGCTAACGAATGTTCTTGCTCCGCAGCCAGCTGATACCATGCTATTGATTTTTCGTAATTTTTTTCGACTCCATGCCCGTGATAAGAAAACAAACCTAATAAATATTGCGCCGGAGCATGTTGCTGAGCTGCGGCCAATCTCGCTAATCTTACCGCTTCCAAATAATCCATTGCAACAAAATTGCCTAAATAATACATGCCTGCAAGATAATATTGTGCCCTAGGATCCCCGCCCCGTGCCGATAATGTGAAAAATTTTACCGCCTGCGCATCATCTTTCAGAAATTTTGGCCCTTTATAGTAAATTAATCCCGCATAATATTGTGCCTTATGATTGCCTTGTTCACCGGCCTGAATAAAATATTGTAACGCCTGTGAATAATTTTGGGCAATTTCTGCCTTGGAAACCAGATTATTATCATAATAAGCTCGTCCTAAATAATATTGGGCCTCAGGGTTCCCTGCCTTGGCAAGGGGCATTAGCTGTTTTTGCGCTTGAAGGTAGTTTTTGGCATTGTAAGTTTTTAGGGCTCGAGCAAAATTATCTTGTTTTAACTTAATGTTTTCGGTATTAGCCTCTTGAGCATTATTTTTTTGCGCCTTAATCTTTTGAGCTGGACTTGAATCTGCTAATAATAATGCGCCAAATATGAATGCAATGATAACAAGCAATATCTTTGCTAAATGATTATAAATTTTCCTATAACCTATCGAATACATGATCTTGGCAACATCGCCTCATAATGATTTTGAACCCAACCGATTTCCCCATGATCAATGAACCACCCGTATTCTTTGAACCTCCAAACTACCTGCCTTTACCCCCAATTACAAAGAGTTTAAAAAAATTACCTGAAATTGCCAAATTCATTCCCGAATGCTTTGCGTTAATTCTTTTTCTGGCAATAGCGACTGCAAGTGCTGCAATAATTGCCCTGCCCGCTTTAATCTTTCTTCTGGGCTCGACATCGTTTGTCTCACCAATAAGCGATGCTCTGGCGATAGCGACATTTGCTTTGAATTTTTATTCATCAATGCAAGTAAGCCTTCTGGATTGGCAAATTGATTCTCACGAAACATAATAGTTAGCCCCTTTGCCCCCACTTCTAATAATGATACATTCACAAACCGACACCGAATCCGTAATTTCATCACTTGCAGTAAATATTGCACCTGAATCGGAAATTTTCCAAATCTGTCTGTCAATTCTGCCGAAAAATCATCAATTAATTCAGTCGTTTGCAAAGATGCCAACCGCTGATATAATCCCATACGCAACGATAGATCCCCAATGTATTTTTCTGGAATCATCACGGAAACATCTAATTTTACTTGCGGAGAATATTCATCAACAAAAATCTCACTCTCACCTTTAACGCGCGCAATTGCCTCACGCAACATACTATGATAAAGCTCCATCCCAATTTCAGTTATTTTTCCGCTCTGCGCTTCGCCCAACAAATTTCCCGTACCGCGTAAATCCATATCATGGCTGGCAATTTGAAATCCCGCCCCAATAGAATCTAATGATTGCATCACTCTCATCCGCTTTTGAGTTTGCAAGCTCGGTGAATGATTCGACAAAATTAAATAGCAATAACCCCGTAATTTTCCTCGCCCAACCCTACCGCGTAATTGATAAAGCTGAGCAAGCCCAAATCTTTCTGGATGAAAAATTAAAATTGTATTCGCGCGCGGAATATCTAACCCAGATTCCACAATATTGGTAGAAAGTATCATTTCAATATCACCACCAACAAATTGACCCATCGTTGTCTCAAGCTCCTGCACAGGAATTTGCCCATGCGCCACCGCAACCTTAAGATCCGGTATTAATGCTCTAATCTGATTTTCTATTCTTGCAATATCGCCAATTCGCGGACATACACAAAATATTTGCCCCCCACGCAACCGCTCACGTTTGATCGCCTCGCCCAAAATCATCGCATCATAAGGCGTTACAAAAGTTCGCACCAATAACCGATCCACAGGCGGGGTAGTAATTAACGATAAATCTTTCAATCCACTTAATGAAAGATTTAAGCTACGCGGAATTGGCGTTGCAGTCATTGTTAAAATATGCAAATTCGCCCATAATTTTAATTTTTCTTTTTGCTTAACCCCAAAATGCTGTTCCTCATCAATAATCAACAAGCCTGGATTTTGGAATTTCACGCTACTGCCCAAAACACTATGCGTTCCAATAATAATTTGAATTTCGCCCTTACTCAATTTTGCTTTAATCTCATTTCCTTGTTTGGGCGTAACCATACGGCTTAATTCGGCAACCTCGATGCCTAGCCCGGCGAATCTTTCGCGGAAATTATGATAATGCTGACGCACAAGCAAAGTCGTTGGGGCAACCATAATCACCTGTTTGCCATGAGCCGCAACCACCAAAGCAATCCGCAAGGCAATCTCGGTTTTGCCAAACCCAGCATCACCACAAACCAGGCGATCCATAGGAATCCCTGCTTGCAAATCCCCTAATATATCCTCGATAACTTGATTTTGATCTTCAGTTTCATTGTAAGGGAAACGCGCACAAAATGTGTCCCATAAACCTTCGGGTTTGGTCATGATATCCGCAATTTGCAATTGCCTTCGCGCTGCCGTTTCTACCAGTTTATCCGCAATTTCTAGCAAATGTTTCTTCATTCGGGCCTTGCGATTTTGCCAATGGCTGGCCCCGAGTGAATCTAATTTTACCCCTAAATGATCCCCGCGACTATAACGCGAAAGCAAGTCTATATTCTCTACTGGCAAATATAAACTTGCCTTATTGGCATAGGCAAGATGCAAACATTCATAAGCCACCTGATGAGATTCGATACTCACCAACCCCTCATATCGAGCAATGCCGTGTTCAGCATGAATCACATAATCACCCAAATTCAGGGCATTAATTTCTTGCAACATCTCTGAGGCTCGCCCACGCCTAGAATGCCGACGTCGTGCCCGTTCTCCCAACAGATCACTTTCGCTAATCACCACCAATTTATCGGAAATAAAACTTTCAGTTTCTAAAATTGCCGCCCCTAGCATGGGTGAATCTGTGACCCTATCGATCTTGGAAATATGGGGAAACTCATGATCAGAGAATAATTGCAACAATCGCACTCTGGTACCTTCTGATAAACAAATAAAAATCACTTTGCGCTTTTGCTTCAATTCACTGCGCAGCCGCATTGCCAATATCTCAAATAATGTGCCATCTTTAAAAGCTTGCCGATAATCAACACCAATATGCGCCTTAAAATCATGATAGATTTTCTGCCCTGGTAAATTTTCACTTTGCAGTGAGAGGCTAATAATCTTATGTTTCGCCATTTGTTGCTCTAAGGCCTGGCAATCTAAATAAAGTTGATTTTTTGGCACTGGGTAATAAGGCGGATGCTCAGACAATGCTTTGCGGTGCGCTAGCGCATTTTCAGGCATTTGTTCACACCGAACTTGATAATGCTCGCCAATCATTTCCAAACGCGCTGCACATTGTTGTTGGAAATCATCCGTAACCACCAGCTGGGTCTCAGGCACCAACCACTCTAAAAGAGTTGGTAATTTTTCGGCGAAATACAACGGTAACCAATGTTCCTGCCCTGGATAATGCACCCCCGCAAGCACAGATTCTAATAAGGGGTCTTGTTCTAACCGCCCAAATAAATGATGGTAATTTTGCTTGAAAATATCACCATAACCATAAGGCGTTTCCGATGCTACTGTTAAAATCAATTCCTGATTCGATAGATCAGCTAGATCATTTGTTTGCGTGAGCTGATTCATAACATCAAAGGGGCGGATTTTTTCTAATTGATCCCCAAAAAATTCTAAGCGCATCGGCATCACAGCTCCCGATGGGAAAATATCAATAATATCGCCACGAATCGCATATTCACAATTTTCACGCACTGTAACAGCCCGATCATAACCAAAATTCACAAGCCTATTTTCCAACTCGCTACGAGGATAATTTTGCCCAACAATAAGCTTAGTTTCATGCAAATAGCTTTGCGGAATGGTTCTTTGCAACAAAGCATTCACGCTGGTTAAAATAATTCGGGGTTGCGCATGCTTAATTTGCGTTAATACCTTAAGGCGCTGGGCAATCAACTGATTCTGTGGCGACACCCTATCATAGGGCAAGCAATCCCATGCTGGCAAAATAAGGCACGATTCTTGCCCGATCTCCTCCTTGGTCTCCCCTTGGGTCTCCTCAGCAAAAAAAGCCAACGCCTGATGTAATCGTTGCAATGCCATATCATCTTGAACCACCACCAAAACCGGTGCTTGTCGGGCAATTTGATGGATCGCAACGCCGTAATAGCCCTTGGGAACATTCAACGCAACCAGTGCGAATATCGTTACCTCATTATCCATCAGCACCAAAATAATGATAATTTCTCACTTGCATCAACATCTTTTTATGAGAAGAAAGCAATTCGAGCTTTGCCAATGAATCTAATGGTTCTGTCGATAAAAAAAGATCTTGCAAATCTCGATCTGGAATTTTTAACATTTGGGCAAAATCATTCAGTTCCTCTAAATCCATGATTCCAAGATGAGCATCAGCAAACCGTCCGCATAAAAAATCTAATTCGCGCGTTCCCATATGCCAAGCGCGAAATTTTAATTTTCGTCGCATCATCGCTATGCGCTGTTGCTGCAAGCTATCTTCTTTTTTATTCATAGCCATATTGCAAAACATAACCCGCAAAATATAACGAGCCCGTTACCAAAATCACATAATCATTTGCGCCTGCCATCTCCCTAATGGCGAGTATCGCTTCGGCCATGTTCGGCTTTGTATCAAGAGATAAACCATGTTTTTTTGCCATGGTCGCTAATATTTCTGCCGAAATGGCAGCCTCTTGCTGAGGCAAAGTAAGAGCAACCCCCGCATCAATAACATCCGCAATGATTTGCAAAAACTGCTCGCTATCCTTACTATTTAACATGGCTATGATCGTAAAAATTTTGGGCTTAGATAAGCGAAACCGATTTTGCAAAAATTCTGTTACCACCCGAGCCCCATCAGGATTATGGGCACCATCTAACCAAACCTCGGATGGCAAATGCGCATCAACATTGCCTTGAATAGCCTGATCTTGTGATAATTTTTGCCATAGAGAATCGATTCTTTGCAATCTTCCCGCCCATTTTGTTGCCTGCAAACCTTGCGCAACAGCTTGCCAATCCAAAGTGAGTAATTCATTTTGGGCAAGACAAATGATGCCAGAAAGCGCGCAAGCTGCATTTTGATATTGATGAACTCCGTAAAGCGCAGGTGCTGGCAATGGTGGCGAGAGCTCACCTTGATGATAATAATGCCAGCCCCCTTGCTGATCTTCTTGGTGCAACTGATAACCAAATTCAACATTTTCGCCCCATATCGGATGAGCTTGCTGTTGCGCGGCAATTTCCATAATTATTTCTTGTGCCTCTAATTGCTGTTGCGCAGAAATAACCGTTACATTTCTTTTAATAATTCCTGCTTTTTCACGGGCAATTTCCGTTAGGCTTTCCCCTAAATATTGTTGATGATCATAAGAAATTGGCGTTAAAATGGTAGCGATAGGTGCTGGAATCACATTCGTAGCATCTAGCCTACCCCCTAAACCCACTTCTAATAACAAAATATCGGCATTATGTTCGGAAAATGCCAAAAATGCTGCGCAGCTTGTAATCTCAAAAAAAGTAATGGGTTGATTCTCATTCACAATTTCACAGCGTTGCAAATAATCGCTTAAAATCTCTTCTCCAATAAATTCTCCCCGTAACGTAATGCGTTCATGAAATCGACATAAATGTGGAGAATGATAAGCATGAACACAAAGCCCGTGAGCCTGACATATATTTTGTAAGAAAGCCAGCACCGAACCTTTGCCATTCGTACCCGCAACATGGATGATTTTCGGCAATTTATGGTGTGGATTTCCTAATTTTGCTAATAAAAATTCCATCCGAGCTAACCCTAAATCAATTAATTTCGGATGAAGCTGCAACAAACGCCGTAAAATATGATCACTTTTGGGGAGATCTTTATCGATAATATCTATCCTTGTGGGAGATAATATTAATATCTAAACAAATTTAATCCGCAGCAAGCGGTAATTCGACAAGCGATGATTCTAATTTTTGAACATCATTTGAAAATATTGTAACCTTATTTTGATTTTGCAAAATATGTGAGAATAAAATCCCCAATTTAGCGCGCATTTCTTTGCGTGGCACCACCATATCGATCATTCCATTTTCACAAAGATACTCAGCAGTTTGAAAATTATCGGGTAATTTTTCGCGTACCGTTTGTTCAATCACCCGCCTACCCGCAAATCCAATTAACGCACCTGGTTCGGCAATGTGAATATCACCAAGCATCGCAAAACTTGCCGTAACACCACCATAAGTAGGATCGGTACAAATCACAATATAGGGGAGACCAGCATCACGCAATTCTTCACATGCCGCAACCGTAGAAGGCATTTGCATCAATGCCAAAATTCCTTCCTGCATCCGCGCCCCGCCCGAAGCCGTAACCGCAATTAACGGAGATTTTTGCGCAACCGCAAGTTTCACTGCAGCAAGAAACCCTCTGCCCACAGCCATGCCCATAGAACCGCCCATAAAACTAAAATCCATAGCAAACACCACAACTTCATGGCTTTCGATGGTTCCATACCCAACAAATACCGCATCTTGTTCACCGGTTTTCGCGCGGGCATCACGCAACCGATCCACATAACGTTTATTATCACGAAATTTGAGCGGATCAACCACACAAGATTCTAAATTAACCCGCTTATATTCTCCCAAATCAAACAAAGCTTCCATACGATGCAACAAGGGCATCCGTAAATTTTTATCGCATTTTGGACAAACATGCTGATTATTAATTAGGTCACGATGAAAAATCAAATCCGCACAGCCAGCACATTTATGCCAAAGCTCCTCCACTGAATTTGATGTTAATCCCTCACCGCCCACAATCGCATTAATCTTAGGACGGATAAAATTTGTCAACCAAGACATATCATAAATTCCTCAAACAACAAACACTCACAATTTTTACCGCATTATAGCATATTCTTCAAAATAAGAAACCCCGAGAGTTGCGTGATCTCTTTAAGTTGAGCGATCTCTTTCCGAGATCTATTACCATCCAATCACTCTTAATAAATTTCCGATCTTAAAGTTCTAATTTCATCTGCTTAACTAATTCTAAAATTTTTATTTTTGTATCCTCAAGCATCGCAACATCTAACACAGATTTCTCAATCTGTTCAATAATGGCTGAACCCACAACCACAGCATCAAAATATTTCGCTGCATTGCGAACATCATCCACCGTTTTAATCCCAAAACCAACCGCCGCCGGCAAATTAGATGCAGCCTTAATCACCCCTGCCAAATTTGCCATCGCATTATTACCAGCTTGTTTTGTTCCGGTAATGCCGGCGATAGAAACCCCATAAACGAAACCACTCGCTGATGCCAAAATCCGACTTGCCCGCTCAGCATCTGTTGTTGGCGTAACCAAACGAATAAAATCCAAACCCTTCTTTTGTGCTGGAATACACAAAACGCGATCTTCTTCCGGAGGCGTATCTACAATAATTAAAGCATCCACGCCCACTGCAATCGCATCTATTAAAAATTTATCTTCACCATAATTATGGATCGGATTATAATATCCCATTAAAATAATCGGCGTGTTTTTGTTATTTTCCCTAAATTTTTTTACCATTACCAACACATGAGCCAAAGTAGTGTTTGCTGCAAGTGCCCGCAAACCTGCACGCTGAATTACCGGACCATCTGCCATTGGATCTGAAAAAGGCATGCCAATTTCGATAATATCTGCACCCATAGCCGGCAATTTCATTAATAAATCCTGCGACCATTCTAAATTAGGGTCCCCGCCCATAATAAAAGGAATTAAAGCTTTTTCACCTTTTTGTGCCAGCATCGCAAATGTTTCTTGAATCCGTCCCACTCTTATCATGCCTTTTCCAGATTAGTGCCTAAATGCTCAGCAACGGCAAAAATATCTTTATCACCACGGCCACATAAATTAACCAAAATAATTTTATCCTTCGCCATATTTCCAACAATCTTAAATACATGTGCCAAAGCATGTGCAGGTTCTAAAGCTGGCAATATCCCTTCAAATTTTGCCAATAATTGAAAAGCTTCCAAAGCCTCATCATCACGAATCGCCTGATATTCTACCCGACCAACATCTTTTAACCATGAGTGTTCCGGCCCGATTCCTGGATAATCCAAACCTGCAGAAATAGAATGTGCTTCCATAATTTGCCCGTCAGAATTTTGCAATAAATATGTTCGCATCCCATGCAAAACTCCCGGACGCCCTGCCGCCATCGATGCTGCTGTTTTCCCAGATATAATACCTTTGCCCGCCGCTTCAACCCCAATAATTTGTACTGCTGCATCATCTAAAAAAGGATGAAACAAACCAATAGCATTAGAGCCCCCGCCAATAGCGGCAACCACACTATCTGGCAGACGCCCTTCTTGCTCCTGCATTTGCATTTTTGCCTCTTTGCCGATAATCGTTTGAAAATCACGCACCATCTCCGGGTAAGGATGCGGACCTGCTGCCGTGCCGATAAGATAATAAGTATCATACACATTCGCAACCCAATCACGAAGTGCCTCATTCATCGCATCTTTCAACGAGGCTGAACCTGAATCTACCGATTTAATTTCCGCACCTAAAAGCTGCATTCGAAACAAATTAGGCTTTTGCCGTTCAATATCTTTCGCTCCCATATAGATTGTACAAGGCAGCCCAAACAAAGCACATACTGTTGCTGTTGCCACCCCATGTTGCCCCGCCCCTGTTTCAGCAATAATTCGTGGCTTATTCATACGGCGTGCTAATAAAATTTGCCCCATGCAATTGTTAATTTTATGTGACCCGGTGTGATTCAACTCATCACGTTTTAAGTAAATTTTGGCCCCGCCGAAATGTTCACTTAATCTCTTTGCATAATAAAGTGGCGAAGGACGCCCAACATAATCACGCAAATAATAATTTAATTCTTGCCAAAAATTTTCATCTTCGCGTACGATGTGCCATTGTTTTTCAACTTCTAGAATGTTTGGCATTAAAGTTTCAGCAACAAATCGCCCACCGAACTCGCCAAAACGCCCTTGAGAATCTGGACCTGATTGATAAGAAATTTTATTCATAGAATTTAAGTCTCTGCCCCTAATTAATCAAATAGCAAATGATACTATAAAACGTTCACTTCTGAACAGCCATTATTAATATAAACAGCCATTTTTCGGAATTTGCAAGTTTTTTATGAAATATTATCCCCGAATTGCCCTTAGATCATCCTTGCCAAAAAACCGAACTCAGCACACATTATCTTGCATGCCTAGTTTTAAAATGTTAAAGGTAAACCTAATAGTTCATAGTAAAATTATTGAAAGGGTTCTCGAAACCATGCTACTTATACGGATCATAGGATTTTTTCTAATTACGCTTGCACTCTTATTAATGCTTTTAGAAATTAGCTTTCTATTCACCGGCCACAGCCTGCTACAACCTTTAGGGCAGATCTGGTTTGAAATTAATTCCAATGGTCTGAACTTAGCCCAGGCAATTACCCAACGCTATATCTCTGTTTGGGTATGGGATTATATCTTTGTTCCCTTGCTGAATATGCCGGCATGGAAAAGTTTAACAGCAGTGGTCTTAATTTTCTTTGTTATTGGTAGATTATTAAGCAAAGTTGTTAAGCAAAAAAGATCCTTTCGTTAATTTATTACCAAAACCATTCATAATTTTAATCTAAAAATTAGGAGCTCTTCGCAAGTGAATCATCAAATTAAAGCAACCGACAAAGCCAACACAACCCATATCATTGAAGCCGAAGAAAATATGTCGATCATGGAGCTACTACGTGATGCTGGGCTTGTCGAAGGAGTTTGTGGTGGAGTTTGCGCTTGCGCTACTTGCCATATTGCCATTGGTGCCCAATGGGTAAATCTTACCAAGCCTCAAGATGAGGAAGAAACCATGCTTTTGGAAGAATTACCAACCATGCAAGAATATTCTCGACTTGGCTGTCAAATCCCCTTCACCCCCGAGCTGGACGGTATGGAGGTAATTATTTTGGAGGATTAGTTTCCTTTTAATTCATAGAACAACGATCATGCATTACTTTCCAATTAGCTTAAACATAAATGCAAAAAACATTGTCTTTGCTGGTGGCAACACCTCAGCCTCATCAAAAGTTCGTCTATTCTTAGCAAGCAAAGCTTCCATCACTGTGATCGCCCCTAAATTAAACACCGATTTGCAATATCATTATCAAAGAGATAAAATCCGTTGGATCAAAACGCAACCTAGCCCTGATAATATTGCAACTTATTTAAGTGATTGTAGCGTATTTTATGCCGCAACTGGCGATAAAGAATTGGATACCGCACTAGCAACCATTGCCAAAGCCCATGTAAAGCTGGTAAACGCCGTAGACCAACCCCATTTGGCTGATTTTATCACCCCCGCTTATATTGATCATCACCCGATTTCTATTGCCATTAGCACCCAAGGCACAGCCCCGGTTTTGGCGCGCCTACTCAAAGCCCAGATCGAAACCATGTTTCCCAAAAAACTTGGCCCCTTAGCCGATCTCGCTGGCAATTTAAGAAGTGAAATCGAAGCGTATTTTCCCGATATTTCGCAAAGACAGCAATTTTGGCAATGGTTTTTTTTAACAGCTTTATCCCCTCAAGGCAAAAACCTACAACAGCCTATCCATGTTCAAAATCTAATTAAAGCCTTTGAAACATCGGCAAATTACCCAAAAAAATCTGGATTATATTTTCTTCCTGAAGAAAATATCACTGATCCTGAAAGCTTAACGCAATTGCGTTATAGCGATAAAATTTACTATCAATGTCAGAGCCCTTGTGATGATTTAATTGCACTGGCGCGACGTGAAGCCGATTTCTTCCCTAATCTTTTGCCCGATGCCCAGGCTCTTGTCAATGCGAAAAAACAGCACCAAACATATTTTGTTATCGCCACGCTACAAGCCTTGCCATTTTTGGCCCAAAGCGCAAATCATGCAAAATTGCCGTTTTATTACCTGGGAAAAACACCTCAATTCTCGTTGCAAATCACTTCAAAAATAGAATTAAAAGGCATAAATTGGGCATATTTATATGCTGAAAATGCACTAAAAGGCACAATAATTCTGCCCCGTCATTTATTTCCAACGCTCCAGAAATTGCTATTAAACGCAAATTGCCCCGAATATACACAATTATATGTGTTAAGTGGATGCAAGCTTTACACAACCGATCTGAAAAATTTAGAGAAAAGCCATCCAACCGCTACACAAATTCTCTTTGATTTTTCTGCACATCTTGCTAAGATAGAGCCTGAAGTGGAATGGGAAATAACTGGAAAGAAATGTTGAAAATTTATAGTGGAAACGCACTTAGATCTGGTCTGGTTGTCTATCTTACTCAGGATTTTACTTGGTCAGAAAATGCAAAAAAAGCAATTTTGGTGCCGATAGAGGATGAAGATTTAATAAAAATCTGCGAGCGAGAAGGTTGGCGCGCCAGGCATGCCAACGAGATTGTTGAGCCTTATTGGGCAAATGCCAACGATGATGGCAGTCTTGAACATATGCGTGAACGGATGCGTGCTGAGGGGCCTACGGTTCGTAGTTATGTAATCCCCTTACATCCGAGACGCAATATACCAAACTGTAATTAGCCAACCGAATCATTATATAAGTTCTCTGGAAACTGACAGTAAATGATAATCGAAATAATGATGGAATAAAAAATGTACCGTTATGATGAATTTGATCACGAATTTGTAAATAACCGTGTGGCAGAGTTTACCGACCAAGTGAATCGGCGTTTAACCGGTAATTTATCCGAGGAAGAATTTCGCCCTTTACGCTTAATGAATGGTTTGTATCTGCAACTTCATGCCTATATGTTGCGAGTAGCGATTCCTTACGGCACTTTGTCATCACGACAAATGCTTGCCTTAGCCGATATTAGCGAAGAATATGATCGTGGTTATGGTCATTTTACCACGCGCCAAAATATCCAATTTAACTGGCCTGCACTTGAGGATATTCCAAAAATTCTCAAAAATTTAGCAAAAGTGGAAATGCATGCTTTACAAACCAGTGGCAATTGTATCCGTAACATCACTTCTGACCCTTGGGCTGGCGTTACCGCTGATGAAATTATTGATCCACGCCCAATATGTGAATTGCTACGCCAATGGTCAAGCTTACACCCTGAATTTGCCTATCTCCCTCGCAAATTTAAGTTTGCTGTCACTGGCGCAACTCAGGATCGTGCTGCAATTAAAGCGCATGATATTGGGATTCATTTAATCAAAAACCATCATGGTGAATTAGGGTGTCAAATTTTTGTTGGAGGGGGGCAAGGGCGAAGCCCTTTCATTGCGAAAACCATTGTTGAATTTATTCCTTACGAACAATTACTGCCCTATGTTGAAGCAATGATTCGGGTGTATAATTTACATGGTCGGCGTGACAATAAATATAAATCACGGATCAAAATTTTGCTTCATGATCTGGGGTTAGCCGCATTTAAAGAGGCCGTAGATCGCGAGTTCGAGCGGACATCTTTCTCTGAGATCAACGTTCCTAAACAAGAATTAGAACGAATTGAAGCCTATTTCCTCCCTCCGAATTATGCTCAGCTTTCGGAAAATAATGATAGCTTTAATCTAGCGCGAAGCAAAAATGTTACTTTTCATGATTGGTGCCAAAATAATTTAGCCACGCATAAAGTTTCAGGCTATGCCATTGTTAATATCTCACTGAAACCTATTGGAGGAATTCCGGGCGATATCACAGCTCAATCGATGCGCTTGGTTGCTAAGCTTGCTGATGATTATTCTGGTAGTGAAATTCGCGCCACTCATCGACAGAATTTAGTCTTACCGAATGTGAAAAAAAGCGATGTTTACACTGTTTGGCAAGCTTTAAAAACAGAAAATCTTGCCGAAGCGAATCTGGCACTCGCGACCGATATCATTGCTTGCCCGGGTATGGATTATTGTTCCCTAGCCACGGCGCGCTCGATTCCAATTGCGCAGAATATCTCAAAAAAATTAACCAACCTGAAAACACAAATGGATGTTGGCAAAATAACCATTAATATTTCAGGCTGCATTAATGCTTGCGGGCATCATCATGTGGGGAATATTGGTATTTTAGGCTTGGATAAAAAAGGCCAAGAATATTATCAACTCACTTTGGGCGGAAATTCTGGTCTCGATGCTAGTATCGGTACCGTGATTGGTCCTGGTTTTTCTTATGATGAAATTCCCGATGCTGTAGAGAATATTTTGCAAATTTATCTGGCAAACCGAACCAATCCCGAAGAAGAATTTCTTGAAACTTTTAAACGAATGGGGATAGGCCCTTTTAAGGAGGCACTTTATGCCACTACTTGATATTTCTGGGCATCCTATTATCAATGATGCTTGGATTTATTTGGATGAATATCCCGATGCCCTTGTTGATCATAATCAATATGTAATTGTTTCATCTCAAGATTTTTTTGCAGATTATCAAAAATGTTACTATCATTTTTCGTGTGGTGGTAGATTGGGGATGGAAGTTACCGGCAAAACGAACTTATCGGATTTTGAAGCCAGCTTGCCGATACTGAGTATGATTGTGGCAAATTTTCCCAGTTTTACCGATGGGCGGGGCTTTTCGCAAGCCACATATTTGTTGAGGCAAGATTACCATGGAGGCCTGCGCGCCAAAGGTTGGCTGTTGCCAGACCAACGCGGACCCCTAAGCCAATGTGGTTTTGATTCCATTGAACTGGATGATAATATTTATCTGCGTCACGGAACCCATGCTTGGGAATCTCTAGATAATATTACCCTTACCTACCAACAAGGCTTTCATCAAACCCAAAAACAATCTATTATGCAGAATCGTTGGCAAAATAAATAAGGGCAAATCAAATGGCAGAATATATCTACACCCTGTATCGCGTAGGCAAAGCCTATACGAGTGGGCGTGAAGTTTTAAAAGACGTAACGCTTTCTTTCCTTCCCGGAGCGAAAATTGGTGTACTTGGTAGCAATGGTGCCGGAAAATCTAGCTTGATGAAAATTATTGCCGGACTTGATGATGAATATTCCGGTGAAGCGCGCTGTGCCGATGGGGCAAATGTTGGTTATCTACCCCAAGAACCGCAATTAGATGAAACCAAGAATGTTGGTGATAATGTTGGGGAAGCTTTGGCTGAGGCAAAACAAGCTTTAGCTGATTTTACTGAAATCAGTATGAAAATGGCAGAGATAACCGATGATGATGAAATGGATCGCTTAATTGCAGAGCAATCCCGATTGCAAGAAATTATCGACGCTTTGGATGCATGGGATCTAGAACGAACCCTAGAAATTGCCATGGATGCTTTGCAATGCCCGCCGGCTCATCTTCCAGTTGCAAATCTTTCTGGTGGCGAAAAGCGTCGGATTGCCCTTTGTAAATTATTGTTACAAAAACCTGATTTTTTACTACTCGATGAACCCACCAACCATTTGGATGCTACTTCTGTTGCATGGCTTGAACGCCATTTGCACGATTATCCGGGCACAGTGATGATGGTAACGCATGATCGCTATTTCTTGGATAATGTTACTGGTTGGATTTTAGAATTGGATCGAGGTCAGGCCATCCCCTATGAAGGTAATTATTCTAGCTGGATCGAGCAAAAGCAAAAACGCCTAAAAGATGAGGGCAAAGGCACTGATTCACGGGCAAAACAACTTGCCCGCGAAAAAGAATGGCTTGGACAAAGCCCGCAAGGTCGGCAAAGCAAATCGAAAGCACGAATTCAGGCCTACGATGAATTGCTCCGCCAAGAGACCGAAAAGAATCAAGACACAGCACAAATTATCATCCCTCACGGGCCTCGTCTTGGATCATTGGTTGTAGAAGCAGCAAATATTAGCAAAAATTTTGCTGATAAAGTTTTGATTGAAGAATTAAGTTTTCGTTTGCCCCCGGGTGGTATTGTTGGCGTTATCGGTGCTAATGGTGCTGGAAAAACAACATTGTTTCGGATGATCATCGGCGATGAACAGCCCAATTCTGGAGAATTAAACATGGGTGAGAGCGTAACTCTGGGTTATGTAGATCAATCACGCGATAAGATGGCAAATGAGAAAACTGTGTGGGAAGAAATTTCCGATGGGCTAGATCTGATTCAACTCGGCAAACGTAGCGTACAATCGCGGGCTTATGTTGGCAGTTTTGGATTTCGCGGTGGGGATCAACAAAAGCGAATTGGACAATTATCAGGCGGGGAACGCAACCGCGTACAGCTGGCAAAAATCCTCAAAACCGGAGCAAATTTATTACTTCTTGACGAGCCAACCAATGATTTAGATGTGGAAACCTTACGGGCACTTGAAGAAGCTTTGCTGAATTTTGGCGGTTGTTGCGTGATTATTAGTCATGATCGATTTTTCTTAGACCGCATTGCCACCCATATTTTGGCATTTGAAGGCGACGCCAAAACTGTTTGGTTCGAAGGCAATTATCAAAGCTATAGTGCCGATCGGAAAAAACGTTTAGGCCTTGATGAAGACCAAACCGAACGTTTCCGCTATAAGAAGCTAACGCGCTAAACGAATTTCGTCAAAAACTTTCGCAAGGTTCATGCTAACCCCTAAATTTTGCCCCATAGATTTTTTCCCTATTTTTTTTACGGCTCCAACCTTAAATCTAGCCAGCGCTAGCTAATTCGCCTCTATGTTTGCCCCAAAGCTGCCAAAAACAGCCTTAGAAATCTGTTTGCAACCCACCGATCAATTTCGCCTGATCAACCCCCGCCTGATGCTGAAAATTTTGATCATATTGCATCGTCACAAAAAACCGACTTGCTTGTTGTTGCTCGGAAAGATTGCCTTGATAGGTAAGGGTAAATTGCTGATGCCGATGCTGAATCGCCAGTGAATAATTTTGGTTCACATTGTTGAAACCACCCTCTTTTGTGTAACCAAGCACTGTATTTTGTTGCAATACCCCCGAACGCACCCCAAGTTTGGTGGCAAATGTAACCTGTAGCTGATCCTCAGGCGCAAGAAGATTGTCGCCGATAAGCCCAAACTGATATCGATCCGCTGCCAACCCTTCAATACGAGCAAAATCACGATAACGTAGATCTATCTCGGTTTCATAATCCGTGTAATCTAGAGAGAATGATAGATTTTTCCCAAGCTTATGTTCCAGATGGGCATCGGTAAAACGCGAGCGACTCGAATTTTGTAATGAGTAAGCACCAGTGGCCGTTGCCCCCATAAATTGATCCTGTTCGCTTAAATTCCCAATGCCTAGCTGCAAAACCACCCTCGGCAACTGATAATAGAGATAGGTTCCCAGCTCGTCAAATTTATGCCCAGTATCGAATGTTCCAAGCGCAACATAATTTCTAAGCTGAACTCGGGGCGAAAGTTGCTGAGCAACATTCATCACCGAAATATTTTCACCCACCGGTCTAATTTGACTAAATTGCAATGAACTGATCAGCTGCTGAGATGCTGATGATTGCAAATGGGCCAAATCATTCTTTTGGTGATGAGCATGATACGAAACCTCAAGCTGAGATTGCCCAAAGCGATGCTGCAATTGCATCCAATCTTGTTGTTGATCCGTGGCATCAATAAAGGAAAAATAAGTTTGTTGCCCAAGCTGCCTAAGCTGCATTGGTGATGCCGATAAATCTTGCAAATAATCGGCAAGCCCAAATTCCACTGGCTTGCGGATCGCTTGCGCGGGCGCAACTATGAAATTACGCTCGTAATCATCTCGGATCCCCATTTGTAAATTCGCTGTCCCCGTGCCAAAATGATGCGAAAGAATTAAAGCGGTATCGCTAAGCAACACCCCATTACCACCAGAGGACTGATCAAGCGGTTGATTGTTAAAGCCAACGGCTGTAATGCTACCTTGTGGCTGAAAAGCGGTTTGTAAATTCAGCATGCCCCGACCATAGACCGGATCCGTGCCGGGGGCACCCAAATCAGTAGCGGTGTTAAGCACCAATTTAACCAAATTTCCCGAGCTGATATTGGGAAAAGCACTTTTTAATACCGCCAACGCACCCGAAACATGAGGAGCTGCCATCGATGTTCCCGACTTTAGGCCATAATTATCTTGCGGAATAGTAGAGTTGATTCTTACCCCCGGAGCCGCCAAACAAAAATCCCGGGCAATGCCACAACCATTGCTAAATGAGGCGATTTCATTATTCGCCGAATTGATTGCCACAACAGTTAACCATTTGCCAGCCAACCCTGATGCCAGCGAATCATAAGAATGTAGCGGATAACTGCCACGATATGAAGGGATATTATAATTTTTTCCACTCCCCAATAAATCCCTAACAGAAACAGTCCTAATAAAGTTATTCATATCACTCGTATCGGAATCATTGAAAATATCTACCTCGCCCGTCTCACTATTGAATCCATCATTGCCATTGGAAAATACCATAATCGTTCCGGCATCCACCCCATCCTGCCAAGCTGCCAGCTCGATAGAAGCCAAAAAATTACCAAAAAACTTTACAGGAGCCTCATAATAGACTGTATTGCCTTGATATTGTTGATCAAGGGTATCGGTTGAACCCCAACTATTATTCATGGCGATAATCGTTGGGCCACTTCCCTGCCGAATCGCATCGGCAAGTTGTGTGATATTGGTATCATCATCACCTGAATCGTCAAAAATCGCTACTGGCTTAATTGATGCTCGATAGGCAACCCCATGCATACCAGAGCCATTTCTACTAGCCCCAATGATGCCGGCAACATGACTGCCATGGCTAGCGGTACAGCCCACGCCACAAGTTGCAGCAGTGGCTCCACTCAAGCCACTACTGGCATCATACCCATCAAGAAACGCACTGTCCCCATTTGGATC
The DNA here is from genome assembly GCA_965206365.1 of Alphaproteobacteria bacterium. GTDB lineage: Bacteria > Pseudomonadota > Alphaproteobacteria > JABAAW01 > JAHZMA01 > CBDBJL01. Next base: position 309,485 of record CBDBJL010000018.1, on the reverse strand, counting down.
CGTAAAATCAATATGATCAGTATCAAAAGGGCTATCCAATACCGCAACAATTTGACCCCGACCCACATAACCCCTGGCATAGGCGGCAGAAGCTTTGATCTTGGCGAGACCCGAACTATCCAGATATTCAAGCGTTTCATAAAAAGCGACATTGCCAACGGGATTGTTTCCTCCACCATTGATCGGTTGCTGGCGATTTGAAATACCACTACCACCACAACCTACCAATAACAATCCTAAGAATATAATTTTGAATTTCATCGCCCAATTTCTCTATCTATTTTAACGTTGCTTCATTGTGATTTTAACCGACGATACTACTACCCATATTAAAAAATAATCAAGATATAACCCCCAGCGAAAAATAGCGGAAAAATGGCCGAGAAAACAAATACAATTATTTGCACTTCCAACTTTAATGTCAATGATTTTATCTCGGCAAATTACAATTTATCAATCAACCTATTTTGTTCTTGGTAAATGTAAAATTTTCTGCTAGAATTGGAAATGTAAAGTAAAAAAAGTTCACAAGGACAATTCCCAAGGAAGTCATAAGGCAGTTTGAGAGGTCATTAAAGAAATTTGACATGCAAAATCCCCTAAGGTGTTTTGGGCGCAAAACAGACATTGCAAAGCTGGTTACTCAGGGAGTGTCCGCAGGGAGTATCTGCGCTGGAAAGCTGGCGTATAAACTATGCCAAAGCTGGTTACTTCAGCGCGATGGAATGATCTACTTCAGGATTATCTCCATTTATTTTAAGAGAAAGCCCATTTGTCTAGGCCTAATGTTTTATTTGTTTTCGTTTTTCCTTTCGTTTCCTGTTAATTTTCGCTAATTTGGCACCCGCACAGGAAATTCCCGTACCAACAACTCCAATACATGAAACTCCGACACAGAAAATTTCCGCACATGAAACTTTCGAAAACTTACAAAATCATCAAGCAAGAAGTGGGCTATCGTTCTCACAGATTAAGCCCAAAAATGGACTTACCCAGCGCGAAAAAAGCCTTCCTTCGCGAATCTGAAATCCGATTAATCAAAAAACAGCTTGAATTTTAAGAAAATCAATGGTGAACTTTGTATCTTATTTGATAAATATGAACCCAAGCCCATTTTTTTATTATCCTATTAATTATAAAGAGAAAAAATATCCTCTTTTGACCAAAATACATAAGATAATCATTAATTTTTGGTAACCCGAAAGGTGAAGTGCGAAAATTTGCGTTATACCTTCCTGTTACCCCTAAGGTTACGAAATCTAAAAATTTAAACTTATACTCTTCTCATAAAGAACAAACTATCAATAAATTTTTTACACAACCCAAACCCATTAAATAACCTCTAATTTCTCGAAGTTATCTCTTTTTTTATCCAGATTTTCTAATTTATTTTTCATGTTCATTGACCCTCTGACGATACTGTTGAGACTTTCTTATCACTAGAAGGAACCCGAAAACTTTTTACACCCAGATAAAGAATATTTCGTAAGCTTCGCTATAACGATAAGAATCATTTCATATCTCACTACTATATTAAAAAAGTGATAGATGCATAATCATATAACTTTGGATAACAGTCCCTTTTTCTCTCTATTCAGCATCTAATAAATTTTTGAAATTTAGGATCATTTTTACATTATCGCGCCTCTTGCTGTTTCCACACAAGATCTCTCAGAGCTTCATCCAAAAATCTTCTATTCACTTTTATCGCTGCAGGCTGGAAAGCGGGTTGCGCTGTAAAACGCATCTTAAAAACGGCAAAATAGGAATAAATAAAATATTATCGCGGTAGGTTGTGGTTGCCTCTATCAATGTTGTTATGTTTGTATTTTCAGCTTACTTTTTTTTGAATCGATTCGATAAAATTCAAAAAAATAATATCAAAAAATGAAATCACTCACAAATCATCATTGCAAAAATTGAACAACTTAATTTTGCAAATTAAAAGCAGAGCCATTAGAAATTTTGCAGGCAAACCAGATTGCACAACAATTCTAGAAATTACCGAAAAATACTGCCAAAAAACTTAGAAAATGATTTCCGCTGCAAAGCCTGAAAAAAATAGGCGAATTTTTTCAATAAGCAATTTTTACGAATACCATTGATCCTTAATATTGATCCCTAAATTCAGCTTTTTTAAGCTTTATGCTTAATGGAAATAAAAAGAGAAAGGCTCGCGCGAAGCCACCTTTTCACCAGATATCTATGAGCGCAAATACGCTAAAATCATTTGATTAATATGATCAATCACTTGTAACCGATCAAACCCCGGCAAATCTTCCGCAGCCGGAATCTCTTGCTCTGCCAATAACCATTTCGGAAAGGGCCCGATAAAAGCATAATGATTGCCCACAAGCTCTTGATAATTAATTTTTGATTGTGGCAACAAAGATTTTAACTTTTCAGCATGAAAGCGAACCGGGGTAATTTTATCATCGCGCATTGCCACCACCAAAACATTTTGCTTTATTTTTTGCAAAGCATCATGTGTGTAACCCTTCCCCGTTGGCGCAATAAGCACAATTTTTTGAAAAGGGAAAGCATTTTTGGATAAATCAATTTGTCGTTTTTTTTCACCCGGTGTGGCATGGGAATATGCCAAAACACTCTTGACTCCCTTAGACAAAACTTTGGTCATTCCTACTGATACTTTTCCCAACACACCCAGCTTATCTAAATCGCAGTAATATGGATCTTGTTCCCCTTCTTCGAGGCAATATTGCCGAATAAGGTTAATATCAACAACGATCCCCGAAGCTGCTAGCATTGTTGTCGTTCCCAACGAGTAGCCAATAGCATGAATCTGAGTTTGGTCTATATTTTTTCCAAATTTCTCATTTGCGATCACCGCATTAAAAGTGGCATTAACTTCTATAATGCGACTTTGCAAAGCCTGTTGTAATTTTCCAGATGCCACTTTCTGATCTTGCGTATGTTGTGGCATGGCAACAATAAAACCTTGTTGCGCCAAGAAATGTGCTGTGATTCGATGATTCAGATAGCGCCCCATACGCCCATGCGACACAATCACTAAGGGATAAAGAGTATCCGAATTCGCTAATTTACCCTTATAGGCATATTCCTGCACTTCATAAACACCCAAACGGGTTTGAGTTGCTTGCTCGCCACTAGGATACCAAAGCCCAAATGTAACCTGATCAGTTTTAATTAACTGATAAGCCACACCACCCGCATAAATCTTAGTTGCAAATAACAGTGATAAACACAAAAATACAAGCCCAAATAATAATTTCTGCACGTTGCCCCCTTAAAAATAAAAACAAATACCTGTTTTCACTATAGATATTTATTTTGAAAACACAATTAAAAATATTTTAAAACTTAATTTTCCGTACCCATTTCCACAACCAGTTTCTGCACCTCTTTATTGTAACGGCAATTCAAACCCTAAACTAATATAACTACTTTCCTGATTGCCATTTGGTGAATTTTGAACATTTTTTGCTATTTTACTTTGACGATAACTCAGTGTCATCTGAATCTCGTTAAACAGATAGTAAAATAATTTATGTTGAATTTGTTGTTCATTATCCGTATCAAAATATTGAATATCTGGCGTTGTGCCTTCGCGCTGATAATATTCATAACCAAAAGGAAATCGAACTACCGAATTATAGGGGTCGAATCGCAAGTAAAGATGCGAAGCATACAGCTTATCAAACGTGGCAAGATCCGCATCTGAAAAGCGTGTATTTTTACGAGAAAATTCTGTGCTATAGGCAAACCGCAATGAAAATGGCAAATGATTTCCAATATAAATAAAAGGCGTCGCCCCATAACTTTCACCATCTTGATCGGCACTATTATTTACCGAAACTTCTAACTGCATGCCTAGTTTCGCCACCGATTGATCGTAATCATAAAACAAACTGCGCAAGCCAAGCGTATGTCGACTATAATTTCGCTTAAGCCGATCTTTATTCCCAGCTGGTTTCAGATAATCGCGATCTTGAACCTGCAACTTTACCTGCGTGCCTTCAAAAATAAAACCATATTTACTAATAGGCGTGAAAGCCACATAATAATCCCACCCCGAACGCTGATAATATCGATCATCTACGTTGAAACCTTTCCATGCCAAAGAAGCTTTGGAATCAAAAGAGCTAACGGGCAGATCCTTAAAAGCATAACAAGGATGAGGGAAAAAAAACGTCGCAACACTAAAGCAAACAAACAATAATTTAACCAGACATAAAGAAGGATATTGCTCTATAAAATATGCCGAGGGATAATCTTTTTTCTGCATAACAGCCAGCCTCAAAAAAAATAAATCTTTTAAAATTCTTGCAGATGATTAAACTGGATCCAATAATTTCGGATTTGTTCTTGCCCATCCAGTAACTCAACCACTGTGAATTGAGACCGCTGATTTAAAATTTGGTAGCCAACGCTTGGGGGGATAATCACTGCCAGCGTTAGGATCATTATCGAAAAAGCGTATAATATAACAAGTCCGTAAACCGATGTTATCATAGATTTTTTTTGTCGCGGAAATAGCATCTCACATCACCTAAATATTCTTTTTTAATATTTGCAATTTTTCATTTGCATTTTTATAATTTTTTATAAGCAATTTTTATACCATTTATTAACCCTCATCCTAAAAAACTGTAGTTTTTTATCAGCTTCAGCTAAACTTTACGTAAAAATTTAGCTCTTTCGCGTTTTATTTGACTCTTGAGAAACAGTCGAGTATAGTTTACATGCATATATATATTCACAATATTTCCAGCGGTATTCTATTATTAATAACAACCATTGGGAATTTGAGCATCGTAGAATTGGAGGCCATGGTTTGCTAATGAAGATGAGATTATTAAGTTTTTGCACATACTTTTGTATGATAGTGTTTTTTGGTTTGTTCGCCCATGCTGAAAATAAACCTCCTGTATTGGTAGAATTATTTACCTCAGAAGGTTGCAATTCGTGCCCGCCTGCTGATTCTTTGCTCACCGAACTTAGTGCCCATAGTGATATTATCGCCATTGCCTACCACGTTACTTATTGGGATTATTTAGGATGGAAAGATAAACTTGCTCGTGAATGGAGTAACGATGTTCAAAAAAAATATGCTCGTTCTCTTCAACTAACCTCACTTTATACCCCTCAAATTATTATCGATGGTCGTCATAGCGAGGTTGGCTCTAATCGTAATGCCATTAATCATTTAATTGCCATGCGCCAACGTGATCAAAATCGCTTGATTTTACAAATTGATGATTTAACTTCTCATTATCAAGTGCGGATTGATAATTCTACTCTCAGTAGTGATCCTGGTAAAGTTAACATTCATGCCGTTTATTATTTGAAGCCTGTGCAAAATAATATTTTATCTGGCGAGAACCGTGGCAAATTATTAAAACACACAAATGTTGCCCTAAAACAAAAAATTATTGGACGATGGAACGGGAAACCCAATGCCGAATATCGTATCAAAAAACCAACCGATAGCACCCTTGGTGGTGTTGCAGTTTTTATAAAAACTCAGGCCAAAGGGGTTGTTATCGGAAGTCAGAAATTAAATTTCTAACATTGTTAACTTAATAAAAGGAGAGCTCTTAATTATGGAAAGTTTACTTAATTTATTCAAGGCGATAGATGACGCAGTCTGGGGACCAGCCATGCTGGTTGTTCTCGGTTGCGCAGGTATCTATCTCACCGTTGGACTTAGATTTATTCAGTTTAGAAAAATCGGCTATGCTTTTTCTGAACTTTTCAAACAACACGAAAATGATGATAGTTTAGGAGATATCTCACCATTTAAAAGCTTAATGACCGCACTCTCAGCAACCGTTGGTACCGGAAATATTGCCGGCGTTGCTACCGCAATATTTTTAGGTGGTCCCGGTGCTATTTTCTATATGTGGATGATTGCCCTAATCGGCATGGCAACCAAATATTCTGAATGTATGCTCGGTGTTGAATATCGTGAGAAAAATGAAAACGGTGAACATCTTGGTGGCCCAATGTATTATATGAAAAAAGGCATTGGTGGCAGTCTTGGTACAGCTTTGGGTGGAATTTGGGCAGTTTTATTGGTTATCGGTGCTTTCGGTATTGGTAATTCTGCGCAATCTAATTCACTCGCCAAAGGTATTGAGGCTACATTTGGAATCACTCCGTTACTCACCGGTGTGGCCTTAGCCGTCATTGTCGCTTTGGTGATTATCGGTGGTGTCAAAAGGATTGCGGATGTTGCTGGTAAATTGGTTCCAGCAATGTTTGTGGCTTATGTTATCGCTGGCTTGATCGTTATTTTGATAAACATATCCCAAATAGGTCATGCACTCGGATTAATTTTCCAGCATGCTTTCACCCCTCATGCTGCTGTTGGTGGTTTTGCCGGGGCAGCTGTTGCTCAAGCAATTCAGTATGGCGTTGCGCGTGGTGTATTTTCGAATGAATCTGGTTTAGGCAGTGCACCGATCGCTCATGCGGCGGCGCAAACCAAAAATCCTGTTCGTCAAGCCCATATTGCGATGCTGGGAACCTTTATCGATACAATCATTATTTGTACGATTACAGCCTTAGCCATTATTATGACAGGGGCTTATACCAGTGGTGATAGTGGTGTTGCCATGACAATTATCGCTTTTTCGAGCGTATTTGGTACTTTTGGTGGTGTTCTTGTGAATATTATCTTATCTGTTTTTGTGTTTACCACTATTATTGCTTGGAGCTTTTATGGTGAGCGCGGTCTTGGTTATTTAGGCGTGGGTAACACGGGGATCTTTATTTACCGCTCAATCTGGGTTGCTTTGATTGTCGCCAGTGCGACAGCAAGCTTAAACCTTGTTTGGACCTTTTCAAGCGCGACCATCGGCTTACTCGTTTACCCCAACGTGTTAGCTCTGATCTGGTTGTCACCAAAAATCTTTAACAAAACCAAAGATTTTTGGGAAAAATAATATGACTTTAGTTATGATTATGGAGAAATCTTAAATTATAACGATAAGCTTCATCTAATGCTTGCATTGAAGCATCGATGATATTATCGGAAACGCCGATGGTGACCCAATGGTGATCATCGGCGTTTTTTGATTCAATAGTTACCCGCGTTACTGCATCCGTACCAATCGTTTTATGACTCGGTGGAATAATTCTTACCTTATAATCTACCAATTGCATCGTTGCCAATTCCGGATAATACTCAAGAATTGCAATCCGCATCGCCTTATCCAAAGCATTAACCGGACCCTTGCCCCTAGCCACAGTCATCGTTTCTTCCCTACCTTCCACTTTAACATTCACTGTCGCCTCAGATTCCGTTATTTTTTCATTGCTACGATTAAAGCGAGTTTCATCAATAACGCGAAATCGACTAATCTGATAATATTCTGGTAATTTCCCTAAAATTCGGAAAACCAAAAGTACAAAGGAAGCTTCTGCACCATCATAGCTATAGCCATTCGCTTCATGATTTTTTAAAGTATCCATAATTTTTTGCCCTAAATATTTCTCTAATTTATCAAAAGCAACGTCATATTTTGCCAAACGCTCAATAAAATTTGCCCTACCCGCTTGATTAGAAATAATAACGCGTCGCTCATTGCCAACAATTTCAGGAAGAATATGTTCATAAGTTCGGCTATGTTTTACCATCGCCGAAACATGCAAACCACCCTTATGGGCAAAAGCACGCATGCCCACATAAGGCGCACTGGCATTGGGTGCCCAATTTAATCGATCATCTAACAGGCGTGACAATTTAACCAACCCCGTTAATTTATGCTTATCGATTTTTTTTGCCTGAAAATCTAATTTTAAGAGTAAGGTTGGGATCAAATTCACTAAATCCGCATTGCCACAACGCTCGCCAATACCATTTAATGTTCCCTGAATATGTCGCGCCCCCGCCATCACCGCAGCAACTGAATTCGCACTTGCATTTCCAGTATCATTGTGACTATGAATCCCAATTTGACATTGCGTAAATTTTTGCTTCACAATACGTACAATTTTATAAATTTCATGGGGCAAAGTTCCGCCATTCGTATCACACAAAACCAACGTATCAACCCCGGCCCCCTCAGCTGCCTCTAAACATTGCATGGCGTAATCTGGATTATCTTTATAACCATCAAAAAAATGTTCGGCATCGTAAAAAACAGCTTCTTTATGCTTTTTGCCATGCGCAATAGAATCCGCAATCATTTGCAAATTATCTTCCAAAGAAATTTGTAAAGCATTCAGCACGTGAAAATCCCAAGCTTTGCCAACCAAACAAAGTGCGGTTGCGCTTGATTGCACTAACATCGCCAAAGATGGGTCATTACCCGCACTTGTATCAGCCCGACGGGTCATACCAAAGGCAACCAATTTAGCATTTTGAAATATAGGCGGATTGGCGAAAAACTGATCATCACTAGGGTTTGCACCGGGCCATCCCCCTTCCACATAATCAATTCCAAATTCATCTAAGGCGGTTGCAATAACCTGCTTATCGGCAATCGAGAAATCTACTCCCATTGTTTGCGCACCATCACGCAAGCTTGTATCAAAAAATGTTAGCGTTTTTTCCATGTTGTTCCTTCTGCGGTATCTTCCAACAAAATTCCTTGTTGGCAAAGTTGATCGCGAATTTGATCCGCCTCAATAAAATTTTTATTTTGCTTGGCCTGCACCCGTGCTGCAATCAAAGTCTCAATCTCACTTTCACTGGAATCATTGTTCAAACAACCTTGAAACCATTCTTGTGATGTTTTTTCAAGCAACCCCAAAAGCCTAGCCGATGCGATCAGTTTCATGATTTTATCTGATTTTTCTACCCCCTTGGCACAATTAATTTCTTTGACCATTTCATGGAGTCTAGCAATGGCTTTGGGGGTGTTGAGATCATCTGCCAATGTTGCAAACAATAGCTCATCATAATCACAATTCCTGCTCGCCGTTAAAGTTTGCGGATCCGTTGCAATCGCTTGGTAGAACCGATTTAAGATGTTTTCAGCTTCAATCAATTTTTCATGTGAAAAATCAAGAGGTTGGTGATAATGCGTCATTAACAGAACTAACCGCAAAATCTCACCATCATAGCGCGCTAGCAAATCGGAAATTGTATGAAAATTTCCCAATGATTTCGACATTTTCTCGCCATCAACAAGCACATAACCATTATGAAGCCAATATTTAGCAAAACCCTCTTCAGGATAAGCACATCGTGATTGCGCATATTCATTAAAATGATGCGGAAACATTAAATCCTGCCCACCCCCATGAATATCAAAATCCCCTCCAAGATATTTTCGTGCCATTGCCGAACATTCAATATGCCACCCTGGGCGACCAAAACCAAACGGACTCTCCCAACCAATAGCCACCCCTGTATTTCCACCGCTTGGTTTCCACAACACAAAATCACTTTGGTCTTTTTTATAGGGTGCTAGATCTACCCGCCCGCCCTCTCGCAATAACTCCTGTTTGATCGGAAACAACATATTATCTTTCTTAAATGATGCGATGGAAAATAATATATGCCCTTCAGCTTCATAGGCATGTTGCCTCGCCAACAAAATCTCGATCAGCGCGATCATCTCACCGATATGATGCGTAGCGCGCGGTTCATAAGTTGGCTGCAAACAACCAAGGGCCGCACAATCATGATGAAAGCTTGCAATCGTGCCTGTTGTTAACGTTTGAATATCAATATTTTGTTGCTGTGCACGCTGATAGATCTTATCATCAATATCGGTAATATTACGCACATAAGTAACTTTACGCCCATCCTTTCCAGTTTTCTCTGCCTGCAAAATCCGATACAACACATCAAAAACCACCAATGGGCGCGCATTTCCTAAATGAATTTTATCATAGACCGTTGGGCCACAAACATAAATTTTAATATGATCTAGATCATGGGGCTCAAAAAAAACTTTCGCCCGAATTTTGCTGTCCAAAAACTGCATCTTATTCTTACCCAGATTGTTTGCGGATATAACGCTGATGATAATCTTCTGCCAAATAAAATACCCCGGCAGGTGAGATTTCCGTTGCCACTATTTTATTGATTTTCTTTTGCAATGTTTGCGTAAAATCAATTGCCATTTTTTTTTGCTGATCATCCAAATAAAATATCGCACTTCGATATTGCGTTCCAACATCCACCCCTTGGCGATTCAACTCAGTAGGATTATGGCAACGAAAAAACGCTTCCAACAATTGCTCATAAGAAATAATTTTCGGCTCAAATTCAACCCTAATCCCCTCAGCATGCCCAGTATCCCCTATACATACTTGCTTATAGGTTGGATTTTTAATTTTTCCCCCAATATAACCTACTTTGGTATCAATAACGCCTTTTAACGACAGAAAAAACTCCTCTACCCCCCAGAAACACCCTGCGGCAAAAATAGCCTGATTCATCAAACCCACTCCTTAAAAATATCAATAAAAGTATTTTAAGCTGTTTCAACGCAAGGGGCAAGGGATAACAAGGCGAAGAAAAATCCTTATTCATTCCCTTTTAGAGTCATTTTGCGGATAAAGCTTGAATTTACAGTGCTGTAATGTTACCAAGAACAAATTATTTCGGTTGCATGAGGGGGGTCGTTAGCTCAGTTGGTTAGAGCGTTGCCTTGACATGGCAGAGGTCACAAGTTCGAATCTTGTACGACCCACCACCTTGTTGCCAATCTCTTTTATAGAAAGCCACGCGCTATGCCTTCTTCTCCGATTAAAATTGCACTTGTTGGTTGTGGTGTTTGGGGAAAAAATCATGCCCGCAATTTGCATAATCTCGGGGTATTATCCTGCATTATTGATCCTAATGGTGCTGAACTTGCCAAGTTTTACCATGTTGATTGGTTTCCAACCCTGCCTGATTTATTACAAGCATCATCATCCCCCAAGCTTACCCCTGATGCCTTAATTATTGCCGCGCCCGATATTCAACATTTTACTTTGGCAAATATGGCTTTGGAAGCCAATTTAGATCTATTTATCGAAAAACCCCTCGCGATGAATTTTCCGCAAGCCAAAGATTTATGTGCCCAAGCCGAGGCAAAGAATCGGATTCTAATGGTAGGGCATTTATTACGCTATCACCCGGCATTTGAATGTTTGTTAAAAGCTGCCAATTCTGGCATGATCGGTACGCTTGAACAAATTATTTCCATTCGCCATGATGTTTTTACAACGCCGCGCGATTATGATCTCATCTGGGGGTATGGTCCGCATGATGCCTCGATGATTATGGCACTTGCTGGCGATGATTCTCTTATTTCTTCCGGCTTTTATGGCGATGCCAGCCAGGAATGTTTGCTCGTAGGTGGATTTGCCAGTGGTCTGCAAATCACAATTTCACTAAGTTGGCAGACCCCAAAACGACGCTTGCTAATGGTAAAAGGCACCCAAGGGCAACTAATATTTGATGATGCCAAAGCGGATGGGTGTAAAATATCAGTTTTGCAATCTTCTGAACAATTTTCTGGGCAATCTGCCGAAATTTTACCCTACGCTAATACCGAACCCCTAAAATGTGAATTAGAACATTTTATCAGATCCCTTCAAAGTCGAACTCAGCCCCGAACCGGCACCTATGAAGCCTTGAAAACCATGCAACTGCTAGATAGTTGCGCTAAATTTGCCAAATCTTATCAGAAAATTTGACATTAAAAAATTCTTAGAGTAACATTTTAAAAATTTTTATATCCCCTTCTGTTAGTATAATAAGAAAGTTACATGTCTATTTTCGATTTATTCATTCTACACTACTCTAAATTATTTACTTTAATTGCCTTAATAGCTTCGGCTTTAATTTTAAGGCAATTTGCGATTTTATCCGGGCAATATTGGGTAAAAACTTTCTCGCATACGGCAACCATTATCCTACTCCCCATTATCACCTATACAATCACTTCTGTGATTTCCGGTGATATTGCCTTATCTTTAGGGCTTGTTGGGGCACTTTCAATCGTTCGGTTTCGCAATCCAGTAAAATCACCTTTTGAATTGGTAATTTATTTCACCATGATCACTTGCGGTATTGCCGCCTCGGTTTCCTTGCTGTGGCTTGCCTTTTTAGTATTTTCAGTAACAAGCGTGTTATTCGCAATTTATCTTGTTGATTTCACCTTAAAAAAAATGCAGAAAAAACCGTATTTCACCACTTCTTTTATCGAAGGCAATAGCTTAAATATTCTTGAAATCACCAGCCAATCCGATTTGGATGAATTAATGAACCATAATACCTTAACTAATTTTAGCCGTAGCAATGATGAAATTATTTACCGTTTGGCCAGCCATGACAAAACCCTGTTATTAACGCTAGCAAATAAATTATCCAAAGTGAAAACTGTCAGCCATGTTAATTTTAATGCCGCCTGAATCTGATTACGCATTTTCAGCATCATGCCCTAAAGTAAGAGCCACCCCCTTTATCAAATTATGCCTAATTTTATTTTTTGCGTATATTTTATTATTTTCCTCTTTGGCTTTCGCTGATTGTAATTTTAATTCTTCTGTTTCCTTAAATGAATTATCAAAACTAGAAACCATAGAAAAGATTGATATCCGATTTATCAAGCAAAGAAAATGGTTTATGCAAGGAATAAGAATTCTAAAAGGTGTTGCTTTGCATTCTAACACAATCTCCGATAAGTATAAAAAAAAGTTCAAAACCATCCTCACCATCACCTATCCTTTCGGAATTTGTACCTATGATGCTAAAGTCAAACAAAATGGTGATTGGCTAGATCACATCTCTTATAATCAAGAAACCAAAAGCCTCGTAAGAAGCTTAGATGTGAAATTAAAAACCGGTAACCTAGCCCATATTACCCAATTTAAATTTTTCCTGCCAAAAACACGTCAAGGTAGCAATGAAATTATTTTTACTGAATTATTACAATCTTTAGGTCATATCGCCCCCACTACTCGCTTTATCCCAATTAAACAAGGTCTTCCAAATACCCATAATATTATGTTGGTTCAAGAAAAAATCTCGAAAGAAATGCTAGAAAAACAAAAACGACATGAAAGCAGTTTCTTTGAAGGTGATGAAAAATTTATCTGGAAGTATCGTAATAAGGGTCGGTTCTACCAAAATAAAACATTAGATTCTTTGGCTTTAGCACGGTTAATCAATGCGAAATGGGCGAATCAAGGAGAGCATGCAACCTATATTTCTCAGATAGGATTGACGCAATTACAAAAAATCTATATGGAAAAGAAAGGAAAGAAAGGAGACCAGCTTTTCATCACCACACTTCCTGCAGACGCAATAGCCGAAAAAAGAAATTCACAATTTGATATTTTATTGGCTATACACGCGATCCATGGTTTGGCTTTTCACAATCGACAATATTTTCTTAATCGCTTCACCCAAAATATTGAACCTGTTTACTATGATGGCAATGTTTACTTTGAGAAACAAAAACCAGCATATTATGGAAATAACGCCTTTTTCACAACGGTGACTGTCGCTGATATTTCCGAGCTCATCACAAAAATAGATCAAATTATCGCTTCTGATTTCTCGCAAAGAGTGGCAAAATTAGTAACTTTAGATGGGAAAGACCAAAAATATGTCAGCAACGCCTTGGCTGATATCCGTTATAATCTTAATATGTTGTTAGAATCAAAAAAGAATCATCAAATTCAAAAGAGAGAAAAAATTCCTCTTCAAGAATTGAAAGTGAAATATAAAGATGATTTATTCAGAAAGCTCCCCGATGCCAAAACATTTGAATTCATCGCTACCGACTCTGAAAATTCACATCATAAAGTGGAAATTTGCACTGCTAAAGAATGCTTTATTGATAAAATCGAGCAAACCAAATTTATTAAAATCCTCCAAAGCCAACAGCCCGATACCGAACCTGCTCTTGTCTATATTGGCTCTAAATCAAGCTCAGAACCCAAAGATTCGCGTGAAACATATTTACCGGAATTAAACTTAGTGATTAGCCATAGCATCAATGCTGAAATTATTTATCGTGAAAAAAAATTGCAACTCATCCAATCGCGCTATGATGATTGGTTTTTCATTAAAAATTCTACCCTGAAAGATTTGCAAATTGAATTTCACGGAATCGCACCCAATATCGAGCAAATCAATATCTTAAAAAAATTGCAACGTTTTAATAAAAGAGGACTAACCGGTTGCCTGAATTTTTATCAAGTAACTTTTGCTAACAGCCAGATTTCAGCGACAAATGGCGGTTGTGAAGATAGTGTCAATCTTGCAAATTCCCAAGGAACCCTAGCAAAAATTACTATCAGTAATGCTTATGCCGATGCCATTGATGCTGATTTTTCCACCCTTAATTTTGCGCAACTCAATATCAACAATGCCGGTAATGATTGCATTGATCTCAGCGGTGGCGATTATAAAATCACCCTTGCCGAATTGCAAAAATGTGGCGATAAAGGCATATCAGTTGGCGAGGCTTCTACCTTAAATGGCAATCAATTAACCATCAATCATAGCTTAATTGCCGTTGCTAGCAAGGATTCATCGATCGTAACGCTTAACGATCTGCAAGCTGAAAACAGCGAAACATGCTTGGAAGCCTTCAATAAGAAACAAGAATTTCATGGGGCAATCTTGAAAATTGGCAAAATATCTTGCCAGGGGAAATATTTCGCTGATGAGAATTCTCAGATTCATCGAGACGAAAAAATATGAGTTTTCGCATAGAAGAAAAAATTTCAGCTACCCCCTATGAAATTGAAACATTATATGCCGAATTAACGCAAAAAGGGATGAAGCCCCTTCATCCTAATCGTATCATTCACAGCATTTATTTTGACACAATTCATCATCAAATTCTTGCAGATTCTGAAGAAGGCTGTTTGCCTCGTCGGAAAATACGGATTCGCCATTATCCTGATGAAACCCAACCCAATCATCAACTAGAAACCAAAATATCTGCGATTGAAGGACGCTATAAAACCAGCAAACCGATCCCCAAATTAGCCTCACAAAGAATTCTGAAATTAGGGATCTATGATCAACAATATGGTTTGTTAATACCAAAAACAGAGGTGCGTTATCACCGCGAATATTGCCAATTGAATAATATCCGAATAACTTTTGACCGCCATATTCGATATTGCCGTTTTCAAGCCAACCATAACAATCATTACGAACCTTATATCGCCCTTGAAATCAAAAACCCACATCACGAAAATATTGATTTTATCCAAAGCCTAATTCCAATTGCGCGCCGTAGATTTTCAAAATTCTCACAAAGCATGCTCGCTAGCTATTCGCAGTAATATAAGCCTTTATATTATTGGGCGAAAGCTTCACTAAAGCGTTTTATCTTTCCAGCAAAGAGTTAAATTCTGATAGGAAACTGATTTCTTTTCTGGTGCCCCTAATACCGAAAAATCAACACTCACTGGAATCGGATAAGAAATTCTAAAATCATAACCAGTTTCTTCCATCAGACGGATTAATAAATATTTCTTAAATGCACTCAGATCAAAATTATCATCTTTTCGCTTCTTATGATAACAGGCACTTGCTGAAATTGCAGTAAAAGGCAGTTTTCCATCGCCTGCATCAAGCGGTGCCATAGCAGATTCCAATTCCGATTCTTCCTTGAAAAAACCTGATACCAATCCTTTCAAAGAAACTCGTAATGAATCAGGCGAGTCTAAATTCATTTCTTCATCAATTCGAATCGAAACAATTACCCCCTTTATTCCCTTATTCGCTGCATGAACTTGCTTATTTATTGCGAAACCAGAAACAATTACCCCGATCAAGAAAAGCAAAATCAGCATTTTTTTACGAAATTTTTGTTGCAAAAACACCCCCTTTAAAACCCTTAATATTCTAGGATTAATCAAATAAAATCAATCAAAAACTACTTCTCTTTTTTCTGTTTCTCGCGAATGGCACTACCAAGAATATCGCCCAATGTGGCTCCTGAATCTGACGAACCATAATTTTCAATGGCTTGTTTTTCATCCTCTATTTCACAAGCCTTAATCGAAAGTGTAATCCGACGCGTCTTCTTATCAAGCAAAATCACTTTCGCATCTATTTTTTCATCGACAGAAAACCGATCTGAATTTTGATCTTTCCGTTCACGACTCAATTCTGCACGCTTAATAAAGCCCAAAGCATTCTTCTCACCAAAACTAACTTCAATGCCAGCTTCTGTTGTTCCAACCACCGTGCACGTTACCACATCACCTTTGTTAATATCACTAAATTGATCCCCCAAAGGATCTTCGGTTAATTGTTTAATCCCTAAACCGACACGAGCTTTTTCAACATCAATATCTAAGATTTTTACTTCAATTTTTTGACCTTTTTTCTCACGGAACAAATTAATTGAATCAGATTCACTTTTATCCCAAGCAATATCCGAGGCATGAACCATACCATCAATATTGCCCGGCAAACCAACAAACAAGCCAAATTCCGTAATATTATGCAGTTCACCTTCGATATTATCGCCAATTCTATAATTATCGGCAAAACTCTGCCATGGATTTTCAATACATTGTTTAACGCCCAAAGCAATTCGCCGTTTTTCTTTATCAATCTCTAGCACCATCACTTCGATTTCCTCTGATGTTGAAAATATTTTACTAGGATTGGCATTCTTCTTCGTCCAATTCATCTCAGAAATATGCACAAGCCCTTCAATACCAGATTCAAGTTCAACAAATGCACCATAATCCGTAATATTCGTTACCTGCCCTTTCACCTTACTACCAATAATATAGCGATCTTCAACAACCTCCCATGGATCTTTTTTCAACTGCTTCATGCCCAAGGAAACTCGCTGGGTATCTTTATTAAACCGAATAATTTTTACCCGAACTGTTTGCCCAATTTTTAATACTTCCGCAGGATTGTTAATCCGCCGCCAACTAATATCTGTAATATGTAACAAACCATCAATGCCCCCTAAATCGATAAAGGCTCCGTAATTCGTAATGTTTTTAACCGTACCATCATGCTCTGAACCCTCTTCCATATTTCCAAGAAGTTCAGTTTTTTGTTCTGCGCGAGTTTCTTCCAAAACCGCACGACGCGATACAACAATATTATTGCGCATCTTATCCATTTTTAAAATTTGAAAAGGCTGTGGGGTTTCCATTAAAGGCGTAATATCACGTATTGGACGAATATCTACTTGTGAACCCGGCAAAAATGCAATTGTACCCTTCAGATTAACCGTAAAGCCCGCTTTCACTCTTCCATGGATTGTTCCCGTTACGCGCTCACCACGATCATAATATTCTTGTAACTGTTCCCAAGCTTCTTGCCGACGTGCCTTCTCACGCGATAGCATTACTTCGCCATCACGGTTTTCCATTCTCTCAATAAAAACATTCACTTCTTCACCGGGTTGCATATCATCTTTTTCATCCGAAAATGCAAATTCGCGAAGTGACACTCGTCCTTCAGATTTCAGTCCAACATCTACAATTACATAGTCATTTTCAACGGCGGTAACAACACCGCGTACAACCTCACCAAGCAACCTTTGACTTGCACGGGTTTCTTCAAAAATATCTGAGAAGTTTTCTTCTGCCATGGTATTCAACCTTTCATATGATAAATTAATGCCATACGGTTTTTCCGCTGGTCTTGCCTGTTTTTGTTTGATTAAAATAATTTTTGCGCACCAAAAACAAACCAATTAAATTAAAAAGTACAGCAAGTATACTGCGAGATCATATTTTCGGCAATAGCTTTTTACGAAAACGAACATTTCCGAAAATAACTTTTCAAAATGCCTTGATAAACAGGCCTAATCATTTGAATTCGTATGCTCAATATAGATTTTGGCTGTCTGCAACATTTGTGCAACATTCATTTGCGTACTATCCAAATGAATTGCATCCTCTGCCGCTCTAAGTGGTGCCAAAGCCCGCTGCCGATCTTCAGCATCACGACTCTGAATCATATGGGTTATTTGCTGACGTGAAATTTGTTGTTTGAGTTCTTGCCACCTTCGCTCTACACGTGTTGATAAATCGGCAACCAAAAAAAATTTATAATCCGCATCTGGAAAAATCACTGTACCAATATCACGACCATCCATTACCAAACCCTTCTTCCCTTCTGGTAAATTATGCGCTAATTCGCGTTGAATCGGAATCAGCAATTCGCGCAAAAAATCAATACTCGCAATTTTTGAAGCCATTTTGCCAACATTTTCTGTTTGCAATTGTGGCGATTGTAACGCCTGTGTGGTAATATTCATACAAATTTCTTGGATAATCCTTTTGCCCTCATCATTGTATAGCTGGCTACAATCAATCTGTTTTTCGTGCAATTGCCAAGCAACCAATCGATATAATTTACCGCTATCTGAGAGTTGCAGTTGAAATTCATGTGCCAATAATTTCGCAAGTGTCCCTTTCCCCGAAGCTGCGGGACCGTCAATCGCAATAATCATTTATTCACCCTTACTTTTAAATTCTGCACTTTTAAATTCTACCCCTAATTGAGCAAAAATTGTAAAAAAATCTGGAAAACTGGTCGCAATCGAAGCCACACAATCCACATAAATCGGTTTAAGGCTAGAAAGCCCCATCACCAAAAAACTCATTGCAATCCGATGATCATGCTCGGTAAGAATCGCGCAATCATTGCCACTACTATCGGAAATACCTGCAACATAATCTTTTCCCGTTCCTGTCACAACAAGCCAATCTTCACCAACCTCACATTCAACCCCAACCTGCGCTAGCCCCCTAGCAATGGCAAGCAACCGATTGGATTCTTTCACTGTTAATTCTTTCAACCCTAGCATTGTACTCGGGCCCTTCGCAAAAGCCGCCACAACTGCCAAAATGGGATATTCATCAATCATTCTTGGTGCTATTTCTGCCTCAATCTCAATCCCTTTCAACTCAGAATAACGCACCCGCAAATCACCCACCTGCTCACCACTGCTCATCGTTCCATTAATAATGGCAATATCGGCACCCATACGCCATAACACATCTAATAAACCCGTACGGCTATGATTCAATCCAACATTTGTAATCGTGACCTCACTATCTTTCACAATTAATGCTGCAATAATCATAAATGCCGCTGATGAGATATCACCAGCTACAGAAATATCTGTTGCCCGCAATGTTTGAACTCCATCCAAGCTAGCCTGAAACCGCCCATCTGCCAATTGCTGACTAGTTAATTCAGCACCAAATTCCTTTAACATAATTTCGCTATGATTGCGCGATAATCTAGGTTCAATCACAGTGGTTGTTCCCGTTACATTTAAACCATAAAGCAACAAAGCCGATTTAATTTGCGCCGAAGCCACTGGGCTTTCATATTCAATTGGTAGTGGCAAGGAGCTCCCACATATGTGCAACGGTAGAAACCGCCCCTCACGCAACCGGGCCACAGCCCCCCCCAAGGCTAGGGGTTTCGCAACTCTTGCCATCGGGCGCCGACTCAGCGAATCATCACCACTGAAAAACACATCAAAAGGATACGCCGCAACGGCTCCCATAATTAACCGTATCGAAGTCCCAGAATTCCCAAGATCAAGACCTTGTTTCGGTTGCGAAAACCCTAGCGGTCCAACACCAGTAATTTGCCAAACATGGTCTTGTTTCCCAATATCTGCTCCCAGGGCCCGCATTGCCCCTAGGGTCGATAAAACATCTTCTCCCTCTAATAACCCCGTAATTTTACTCGTCCCCATTGCCATGCTTGCAAGAATTACCGCACGATGCGATATCGATTTATCACCGGGAGCCTGCACAACAGCGGATAATTTAGTTTGCTTAAAGCAAAAATGATTCATCCCAAAACCTTCTGAATGGTTGATTTAAAAAACTTATTCAAAGCGATCATTATTTAAAGCCATAAGGCCTTACAATTTTGTTGTGGTAGCAAAATACAAATGTTATAAGCAAAAGAATGCTTCATTGGTTTTACCAAAAACATTGTAGCAAGAGCAAGCGTAAATATTATTTATCATACGTAATTGCTGAAAATATTATCAAATCACACGCTGGAGATGATGCTTTATGTATAAGCCTGAATGGGGGCAAAAATTTATCTGCCCAAATTGTTCTGCTAAATTCTATTCCATGGGCAAAACAAACCACCTGAATTGCCCTTCTTGTAAAAATCCCTACGATATTGAGGCAAATCGGAAGCTGAAAAATAGCCAACCCCTTCGAAACCCCAATATTGATGCCAAATCGATTTTAGATGATGAGGTAAAAATAGAAACTGAGAACCTAGAAGATAACATTTTTGTTGAAGAAGACGAGCCCACCAAAACAGAATCAGTACAACCGCTTGGTGAATAATACAATGAAAATATGTAGTATTATTTGAAAAAAATGCTCAATACCTAAAAGTATGGAGTTGAAAAAAAGTGAATGTTTTATAAAAAATTTATTATTAAAAAATATAAAGCAATTTCACAGCCCCTTACCATTAAAATTAGGCAAAAAGGGGTGCAACCGATCATTGGCATTAATGAGTGTGGTAAAACCACAATCCTTAAAGCGATCTTGGCTTTTGATTATCGCAATGATCACGATAATAAAGATTATCACCATTTGAATGATTTAGGCAATCATTATACCTACGATCAAGATACGGTTATTTGTGCTGAAATCGGGTATGATGAAGATGAATTCACCACAATCTTTGCAACATTAGAGCAAAAACTCAAACAAACAAGATTCATGAGTTCTCAATATCTTGATCAATGTAATGTTGAAATCGATCAGCTTAAAGATATCATCAAAACGCAACCTAAAGTAAGCTTTGCTCGGAAAATAAATGCAGAATATAACCATAAACACATATATGACGAACTTGATTTTAAGGGTTTTGATTTTTCATTTCGCGACCCAGCACTAACAGACAGATTCTGCAAAGAGCTTTTGGAGAATCTCCCAAACCTAATTTACTATGATGATTTCACAAACAAGGTAGCGAACGAAATTAACATCACCTCAAATGCGAACGACTATTCTGTGAGAACCATGCAACGTCTCTTCGACAAAACTTTTCCCGATAAATAGAATTAGCAAAAATTACAACCTTAACCGAGAATGAACGCAACGCACGTTGTAGCGATATGACGAATAAGTTAAATGATATTTTGATGATCAGATGGTTGAAATTTCAAACCGTTACGAACATCGAAGCAAGGGAAAGGATGAAAGTTAAATTAGAATGTACCCCTGACAAGGGCAAGTATGTTCTAAAAATTAAGATTGCCGAGAATTTACAAGATAATTCTACAAAATTTTTTGATGTTGCACAACGCAGCAAGGGGTTTTATTGATTTTTTAATTTTACCCTGAGAACAGCCTTGCATCCAAAATCTGAAAATTCATGCCTGTATTTACTTGATGAACCCGGTTTTTACTTGCATGCTAGTGCTCAAAAAGGATTATGCGCAACCTTACAAGAACTCTCTCAAGAACATTTTATTATTTACAGCACCCATTCGCAATATTTACTAGCAGAATCTTTCCTCCACCATACAATGATCGCTTATCGAGAGCAAGACCCAGAAAATAATCCCAAAAATACCGGAAATAATATCAAGCTTAGCCACTATTCTGCCTATAAACAAAGGAACATAAAAATCGTCCCGACGCATTCCAACCCCTACGCAATGCTTTGCAATTTGCCCCTTCACTATTAGAACAAGCCTTCCAACAAAAAAATGTAATTCTTATTGAAGATGTTCTTGATTGGTATAGTTTGCAAAACTTTATCAATCACGATGATTTTAGTATCATTCCAACAGCCTCAGCCAATAATATGAGTGCTTGTGCCTCGATAACTTTAGCCTGTGGCAAAAAAACCTTTTCCTGCTTGATGGTGATGAAGCCGGGAAAAGGGCCAAAAACAAGCTAACAGAAACATTCGAAAATTATATTACGGTAAAAACCCTGGATCGGGATCAAACCTTTGAAAATTTATTTCATGTGCCAGAAGTGAATGAACTCATACAAAATAACGACCATTTTAGCCCATTAAAAACTAACCCCAGTTCTGATGAAAAGAAAAATATTAAAGGATTTATTAAATTACTGGCAACCCACCCCGAACGAAAAATAATCGTAGCGCAGATGCCAAAAACGCAAAAAAACATTCAAACAATCATTACCGATTTAACTCGGTAAAAATTAATCGTACCCCAGAATACTCTCTCAGGATATTCCCATAAATGTTTGACAAGAAACCCGCAATATTAAAACATTATCGCCTCAAGAAATTGATGATTATTTAAATGGCAGGGGGCTAGGCTATGCCAAAGTTGCGGAGCTAAATCATTATCCTCATGTGCTAGAATTAGCAGATAAGCTTAAGCTAGACGAAAGGCAAGAACAATTAACCGAAACCATATTTTCGAATATGCAACAAGAAGCTATGCGTTTGGGCGTAAAATTTATAGAAAAAGAAGCAAAACTTGAGAAATTATTTGCTAATAACCAAGTAACGCAGCAAGAAATTGAAACATTATTATTGGAAATAGGCATGTTTGAAGCAAAAATTCGCTTCATCCATTTATCGACACATTTAAGCCAGAAAGCTATTTTAACGCCCCAGCAAATCACACAATATGTTGAATTACACGGTAATGATAATCATTCACATAGCGGGCATTAGAAATAAGAACTTACTTCCAAAACTTTGCCTTTAGAATTTCGTCCCTAGAATTTAGCTTCAATTCAAGAAAAAATACTTCACAAAAAATCACTTCAAGAAAAGCACTGCCGCTAAAGGAAAAATTAGCAAGGGCATTTTTGCTTCCCTGTTTGCTTCCCTGGCGACAGAAAATTCCATTTCACCTACCAAAATGACAAGAAATTTTCAATTCTCTCAAATCAATAATCTGATTACAAATTGTTGATTTCTGCCTCTACTCTGGCAATAATCGCTTTTTCCCTTCCCACTCCCATCGCATCAAAAATACGGACATCCGTAACACCCAAAAAACCAAAAAACTTTCGTAGCCATGGCGTTAAAAAATCCATCTCACTATCCATAACCGTACCACCCGAAGTGATAACAATATAAGCTTTTTTGCCTTTTAACAACCCTTCAGATCCCATATTCGTGTATCTGAAAGTAACCCCAGAACGTGCGGCTAAATCACCCCAAGCTTTAAAATTAGCCGGCACAAAAAAATTATACATAGGCACGCCAAACACATAAATATCATGATCCATTAATTGCTTTACCACCTCATCCGAGGCAATAATCGCTTCTTTCTGCGCATCGGTTCGCACATCGGCAGGGGTGAAATAACTGCTGATCATGCGCTCATCTACAAAAGGTGAATTTTCCCTAAGATCCCGATAAGTAACCGTACTATCTGTTGTTTTCAGCTTTGTAACAATCTGCGCACTTAACTGATAGTTGAGTGAATCTTTTCCCCGTCCACCACTACTTATATGTAAAATATTCACCATAATTCTCCTCCTTAAAGTAAGAAACGCACCCAAAATATAGACGCCCATATAACCATCGACCCCAATATAATATGTTTACCATATTGCCTTGTTTTTATGAATCAATTTATTGCCATAGGATAGCCCTACAGAATCTTAGAAATACATCGCAAAAAACTGCGCTCAACATTAACCCGGAATAAAATCATCATAAATTGCAAGCTATCGCACGCTTTCGTAAAAATATCAAGCCATATTTTTCACAAATAATTTAAGGTGATTACCGAATTATGGCGAATGAATGAAAAAATGATTGGTCGGAGCGGCAGGATTTGAACCTGCGACCCTTCGACCCCCAGCCGAATACTCTACCAAACTGAGCCACGCTCCGAACATTTTATCTATGGCAATATATGATTGCAATTGCAAGTAAAAATCGTTATTCTGATAAATCTGGAAAATGTTATTGCAAACGGAAGATTCTCTACTAGAATGTCAAAATTAGCAAATATTGAAATTTATACCCGCCCCGGATGTGGCTTTTGTATGCGAGCCTTAAAACTTTTAAACCGCAAAAACCTAGCCTATCACGAATATGATATTTGGGACGAGTTAGAGCGAAAAAAAGAAATGTTAAAGCGTGCCAATGGTAAAAACACGGTGCCACAAATTTTTATTAACAATCAACATATTGGTGGCTGTGATGAGATCATGGCATTGGAAATGAATGGTGAGTTAGATCTCTTACTTGTTTGAAAGAAATTTATCATTCCATGATTAGCACAATATCCGATATCGATGATTCTTGCCAATTACATGATTTCACCTATGCTGCATTGCAATATTGTGGCAAAAAAAAATGGCAGGATAATTTTACCATTGCCAAAGAATTAATCTTAGCCGCCTATGAATCTGGTGCCCAGATGATTGGCTTGCCTGAATGCGCTAATAGTGTAAATTTAGCAGCCACAGCAAAAGATTATTTTTACCAAAACGAAGATCGTTTCCTTGAACAAATGTGTGAGTTAGCCTGCCAGTTGGGGATTACTTTGCATCTGGGTTCTGTGATCCTAAGAGATTCTCAAAACCATCAAAAATGTTGCAATCGTGGCTTCATCATCAATTCATTTGGAAAAATTACCGCACATTATGATAAAATTCATTTATTTGATGTTAATCTGCCTAATAAAACATATCGTGAATCTGATAAGTTTATTGCTGGGAAGCAAGCGGTAATCGCGGAAACTGATTTTGGCAAAATCGGCATGAGTATTTGCTATGATTTAAGATTTCCTGAACTTTACACCCATTTGGCATTACAAGGTGCCAACATGATTGCTGTACCTGCGGCCTTTACTGCGCTAACCGGTAAGGTTCATTGGGAAATTTTGTTACGTGCCCGTGCCATCGAAAATGGGGTCTATATTTTGGCTCCAGCGCAAACCGGTACCCATGAAGATGGCAGAAAAACTTGGGGGCATGCAATGATTATCTCACCTTGGGGCGAAATTATCGCCAAAAATCCAAACAGCCACACTCACTCACCTTGTGATGATCAAGCTTTTATTTTGGCAAAAATTACAAAAACAGCTCTAGTAAAGGCTCAAACAGCGATCCCACGCCTACAGCAAATTGTTAATTTTGCCTAAGAAAAACCATAAAATACCAGATGTTTTTATTTCTAAATGCCAGTTGAGCCAAACCCCGCTTGGCCACGCTTAGTCGTTGCAATATCATCAACCTTGGTAAAATCAACCCGCGCATATTGGGTGATAACCATTTGCGCAATCCGCATTCCATGCAGAATTACAAAATCTTCCCTACCATGGTGAATCAATAACACATGAATCTCACCACGATAATCTGAATCAATTGTTCCAGGTGCATTTAAAATTGTAATCCCCTGTTGCAAAGCAAGCCCTGAACGCGGGCGAATTTGGGCCTCATAATTCTCGGGCAAATGAATCGCAACCGCTGTTGGTACAAGCTTAATTTCTTGTGGTTTGAAAATAATCTCTCCCGAAATTGCGGCATGTAAATCCACTCCCGCAGCCCCCACACTGGAATATTGTGGCAAAGGCAAATCCAAGCCATGCGCCAATTGTAGAATCGGAATATGTTTGTTTTTCATAATCACGAATACCAAAACCGAAAATTATAGCTCCGCAACAATCGTATCAAGCGAAACCGTAACGATATCAATCGGTGCCATCGCATCAATTTTTCTTAAGATCTCCCTCTTTTGATAATAAGGGATCAAAGGTTGCGTTTGCATATGATAAACTTTTAAGCGATCAGCAACCGTTTCCTCATTATCATCCGCGCGACGCAAAAAATCACCGCCACCACATTCATTGCATATATTTTCTTGCGAAGGCATATGATAAAAATCATTGTAAACTGCACTGCAATTTTTGCAGCTAAATCGCCCAGAAATCCGCTTAATTAACACTGTATCATCTACACCCATCTCAATAACCGCATCTAATTTCTTGGTTAATTTTACCAGCAAAAGATCCAAACCTTCTGCCTGAATCACGGTTCGGGGAAAGCCATCCAAAATAAAGCCATTTCCGCAGTCAGTTTGTTGCAATCGATCACCAATAATATCTAACATAATATTATCCGGCATTAACTGTCCTGATTTCATAATCTCATCTGCTTGGACGCCCAATGCAGATCCAGATTTGACTGCTTCTCGAAGCATATCACCGGTAGAGAGTTGCAATAATTTGTATTTATTTTCTAGGATCCGAGCTTGAGTTCCTTTGCCAACACCGGGAGGACCCAGCAAAATAATATTCGCACCCATGATAATTTGTAGCCTTTCTACCCTTGATAAGATTATGCTAAAAAATAACAAAAATTATTTCTTAGCTTTCAGTCCTGATTTTCGCATCAAACTTTCATATTGTTGTGAAAATAAATGGCTCTGAATTTGTACAACCGTATCCATAGTAACCGTAACAACAATTAATAATGATGTTCCTCCAAAATAAAACGGTACCGAATATTTCGCAATTAACCATTCTGGCAACAAACAAACCAATGTAAGATATATTGCACCAATCGTCGTCAAACGTGTCAAAATCCGATCAAAATGTGCCGCCGTGTTCGCTCCCGGACGAATCCCGGGGACAATACCGCCATTTTTTCGCAAATTCTCCGCAGTTTCTTCAGGATTAAATACCAAAGCCGTATAAAAAAATGCAAAGAAAACAATTAACATCGTATAAATCAACAAAAATACCGGTTGCCCTCTACCCAAATAGGAAATCAATACCGATAACCAACCCGTACCACCATCATTATTAAAATTCGCAATCGTAAGCGGTAATAATAAAAGCGAACTTGCAAAAATCGGAGGGATCACACCACTGGTATTAATTTTAAGTGGCAAATGCGAAGATTCACCTCCATAAACTTTATTACCCCGTTGTCGTTTCGGATATTGAACAATTACACGTCTTTGCGCCCGTTCAATAAAAACAATAAAGGCAATCACACCAACAACCATCACAAATAGTAACAAAATCAAAAATGTAGAAAGCACACCTGTGCGCCCTAATTCTAAAGTTCCTGCCAGAGCTATTGGCAAATTAGCCACAATTCCAGAAAAAATAATCAAAGAGATCCCATTACCAACACCACGCTGCGTAATCTGCTCGCCCAGCCACATTAAAAACATCGTGCCCCCTACAATGGTAACCACGGTAGAAATTTTAAAAAATATCCCCGGATTCGTAACCACTGTGCCCGCACTTTCAAGCCCAACGGCGATGCCATAGCCTTGAACCGAAGCCAAGATCACTGTGCCATAACGCGTAAATTGATTAATCTTTTTGCGCCCACTTTCACCTTCTTTTTTCCACTGCTCCAAAGTTGGTACTACCGAAGTCATTAATTGCATGATGATCGAAGCCGAAATATAAGGAATAATATTGAGAGCAAAAATTGTCATCCTCCCAAGCGCACCTCCTGAGAGCATATTAAACATTCCTAAAATTCCCTGCTGTTGCTCTGCAAAAATTTCACGAAGCGCAATCGGATCAATCCCAGGCAAAGGAATATAGGTTCCCAAGCGATAAACAATCAAGGCTCCTAGGGTGAATAATAATCTATTCTTCAGCTCACTAGAACGCCCGATAGAGCTGAAACTAAAGTTTTGTGCGAATTGTTCTGCTGCTGATACCATTAATCAATCTTTTTATCTGTAGGTTTTTTCGTCGCTGTGACTTTTTTTGCCGTTGCTGGTTTCGTCGCTGGTTTCTTAGTGGTAGTCACCTTTGCCGTTGCTGGTTTCGTGGCTGGTTTTTTAGTGGTAGCCACCTTTGCCGTTGTTGGTTTTTTAGTGGTAGCCACCTTTGCCGTTGTTGGTTTTTTCGTCGCTGGTTTCTTAGCGGTAGCCACCTTTGCCGTTGCTGGTTTTTTCGTCGCTGGCTTCTTAGTGGTAGCCACCTCTGTCGGTGTTGATTCCTTAGTGGCAGTGGTTTTTGCCGTTACTACTTCTTCAACAACAACATCTTGTGTCGGTGTCGGTTTCTTAATTTTTATCGGTGACCTTTTTGCAGTTATTGTCACCTTAACATCTTTACGAATTTTGTTACCAGCTGGTTTTATTTTTTCAGATTTTTCTAACTTTACTGGAGGCGTTTGCTCTAAAAAAGTTACACTACCACCCGCTTTTTCTACAATCGCAACCGCTGATTTTGATGCTGCTGTTACCGTGATCTCCAATTTTCCAGTAAAAACACCTTTTCCCAATAATCGCAAATTTCCCGGGCGAGAACTCGCCAAACCCACTATCTGCAAATCTTTACGAGTAATCGGCTTGGCAATATCCAATCTGCCATCATCCGCAGCTTTTTGAATTCTACCTAAATTAACCACAACCCAATTTTTCCGAAAAATATTGGTAAATCCCCGTTTCGGAAGCCGTTGGTAAATTGGCATTTGCCCGCCTTCAAAACCTTTAATCGAAACTCCAGAACGAGATTTTTGCCCTTTAACACCTCGCCCCCCAGTTTTGCCCTTACCTGAACCAATCCCACGCCCAATGCGGGTTTTCGCCTTATGAGAACCTATATTGTCACGAATTTCATTTAAGTTCATTATTTGCCCTCTTGTACAACGATTAAATGTCTAACCTTGTTAATCATACCACGAATTGCTGGTGTATCCTCAAGCTCACGCTCACGATTGATTTTATTAAGCCCTAATCCTTTTAAAGTTGCTAGCTGGTCTTTCGGACGCCGAATCGCACTTTTCACCTGCTTAATAACAATTTTACCTTTCGCTACCATCTTAACTTACCCCATCTGTAGCCGACAATTTCGTATCGGTTAGATCCCGATTGCGCAAAATATCAGCGGTCTTTTTTCCCCGACGCATCGCAACTTGTTTCGGCGAATTTGAGGCATGCAACCCCTTAAAAGCGGCTTTAATCATATTATAAGGGTTGGAAGACCCTAAAGATTTCACAACCACATCTGAAACACCTAAAGCTTCAAACACTGCCCGCACCGGACCTCCAGCAATGATGCCCGTACCCGGAGGTGCTGCCCGCATCAACATTTTTCCAGCACCAAATTTCCCTTGAACATCATGATGCAAAGTGCGACCCTCACGAAGTGGAACATAGCGCATCGTTTTCTGTGCCTGTTCAGAAGCTTTCCGAATTGCCTCAGGAACCTCGCGCGCTTTCCCCGAACCAAAGCCAGCTTTCCCTTGCCCATCACCAACAATAACCAAAGCGGCAAACCCAAAACGTCTACCCCCTTTAACAACTTTTGCAACACGATTAATTGCAACTAACTTTTCAATCATATTGCTTTCTTGATTTGCTGTCTCACGTGCCATTTTCTTATCCTTACCTTAAAACTTTAATCCCGCATCTCGCGCGGCTTCAGCAATCGCTTTTACCCGACCGTGATACATATAGCCCCCACGATCAAAAACAATTTTTTCAATACCAACTTTTTTCGCGCGCTCACCAATATTTTTTCCAATCATGGTCGCTTTATCAATTCCCTTAGCAGTTAGCGAAAAATCTTTTTCTAAAGTTGATGCTGAAGCCAAAGTTCTGCCTTCAAAATCATTAATGATTTGCGCATACATATGCTTGTTCGAGCGAAATACACTTAAACGTGGCAATTCCTGTTTCGCTCTGCTACGTAATTTATAGCGCACCCGCTGTCTGCGCCGTATGAAAAGTTCTCTGATCGTAAACATTCTTTTGGCTCCTATTTCTTCTTGCCTTCTTTACGTGGCACATATTCGCCTTGATACCGAACCCCTTTACCTTTATAAGGTTCAGGTGGACGATAGCCACGAATTTCACTGGCAATTTGACCAACGCGTTGATTGTTAATCCCCGAGATCGTAACAATATTATTTCGATCACCCTCTACCGTAACCGTAATATCTGCGGGCACAGCATAGATAACATCATGGCTAAAACCCAGCATCAATTGAATATCTTTCCCCTGCATCTGCGCACGATAACCCACACCCTGAATTTCAAGCTTTTTTGAAAAACCTTGCGTAACCCCAATAATTGCATTGCTAATATTGCGTTGCATCGTTCCCCACATCATTCGATTTTTCTTTGCCATGCTTTTTGGCATCACCTGAATAGTTGCATCGATTTTAGAAACTTTTACCAAATCATTATTGGCAACCCTCAACTCACCAAGCTTACCTTTTACCTGAACATCCTTATCACCAAGAATCACTTCGACCCCATCGGGAATAATTACCGGATTTTTACCAATACGTGACATGTTTTTTCCCTGAACCTATCCTAAAATATTTGGCACAAAACTTCACCGCCAAGATTTTGGCGACGGGCCTCATGATCTGCCATAACCCCTTTCGAAGTAGACAAAATAAATATACCCAAACCATCGTAAATTCTACCCAAACCTTTAATGCCAGAATAAACCCTACGTCCGGGTTTCGAAACCCGAGCAATTTCTTTAATCACAGGAGCACCATCAAAATATTTGAGCTCTACAGTAATTTCATTAACATTACTACGTAGCTCTGTTTGCGTGTAGCCCCGAATATAACCTTCTTGTTGTAAAATATCCAAAACATTCGTTCGTAATTTTGAATAAGGAACATTAATAGTGCTTTTGCCCGCCATGAGTCCATTGCGAATCCGCGTTAGCATATCACCGAGTGGATCTGTCATTGCCATAATAAATTCCTTACCAACTTGACTTTGTAACACCTGGAATTAAACCTGAAGAGGCAAATTCCCGAAGCGCAATGCGCGACATTTTAAATTTACGATAATAAGCGCGTGGACGCCCGGTAATCTTACACCGATTCCGCAATCTTACTTTACTCGAACGCCTAGGCATTTGCGAAAGTTTCAACTGAGCAACAAACCTCTCACTCGCTGGTTTCGTTTTATCTTTGATAATAATTTTTAATTTTGCCCGTTTCGCAGCATCCCGTTTAACTTCTAAGGCTACTTTCTCGTTTCGTAAAATCGCACTTTTTTTTGCCATCAATATTTCCTTCTTTGCTATTCTACTATCGGTAGATTAAAAGAACGCAATAAAGCCAAAGCTTCATGGTTCGTTTTTGCCGTTGTACAAATGACAATATCCATTCCACGTATAGAATCAACCTTATCATAATTAATTTCGGTAAAAACAATTTGCTCTTTAACGCCGAGCGCATAATTGCCTTTGCCATCAAAACTTTTATTACTTAAACCACGAAAATCTCGAACCCTAGGCAAAGCTGTATTAATTAATCGATCTAAAAATTCATACATCCTTTTCCCACGTAAGGTAACTTTTCCGCCAATCACCATACCTTCACGCAACTTAAACCCAGCAATAGAGTTTCGTGCCCGTGTCGTGATCGGCTTTTGCCCGCTAATCAACGTTAAATCTTCTAACGCACCGTCAATCTTTTTCCGATCCGATGTTGCCGCACCCACCCCCATATTAATCACAATTTTCTCTAATTTCGGGGCTTGCATAACATTTTTATAATGAAACTGCTTCACCAATTCTGGTTTCACAGTTTTCGCATAATTTTCTAACAAACGCGGTATGTATTTTGTAGCCATTCTTATCTTCCTAAATAATCGTTGCGCCAGAACGTTTTGCAATACGAACCTTCTTACCTTGGTCATTTTGTGCAAAACCAACGCGCGTTACTTTCCCCTCTTTCGGATCTACCAAAGCAACATTTGAAATATGTACACTTGTTTCTTTTGGAACAATCCCACCTTGATGCGTTCGCGATGGTTTTGTATGGCGCTTAACAACATTAATGCCTTGCACCAATACCCTGTTTTGTACCGGCATAACTTGCAAAACATCACCTGTTTTGCCTTTATCTTTTCCGGCCAACATGATAATTTTGTCACCTTTTTTAATTTTCGCTGCCATTATTGACCTCTTTACAATACCTCTGGTGCTAAAGAAACAATTTTCATATAGCGTTTTTGCCTAAGTTCACGAACAACAGGACCAAAAATCCGAGTGCCAATCGGCTCACCCTGCTTATTAATTAATACTGCGGCGTTCCTATCAAAGCGGATCGCAGAACCATCATTACGCCGAATTGCCTTGGCAGTACGAACAATCACTGCCCGATGCACATCCCCCTTTTTTACGCGCCCGCGCGGAATTGCACTTTTAACCGAAACCACAATCACATCACCAACACTCGCCGTACGACGCTTCGATCCCCCTAACACCTTGATGCATTGAACCATGCGTGCGCCAGAATTATCCGCCACATCCATTTTTGATTGCATCTGTATCATGTATCTTGCTCCTACCTAAACCTCAATAGTAATTCAAAAAATTAACTTAGCTGGCCAATTCTGTTGTATTAACCAATTCCCAGCTTTTTCGTTTGGAAATTGGGCGACATTCAATAATACTAACCCGATCCCCTATTTTGGCAAGATTCTTTTCATCATGCGCCATAAATTTTTTAGATCTTTTAACAAATTTCTTATAAAGCGGGTGCATTAATCGCCGTTCAACACGAACAACAACTGTTTTATCAGATTTATCAGAAACTACTATTCCTTGTAGTACTCGTTTTGGCATTTAAAATCGCTCCTAGTTAATTGGGTTCGCTGCGTCTAATTTTTGGCCTAAACGCTGCTCACTCATAATCGTTTTAATCTGTGCAATATCACGACGCACCCCGCGCATTCGTGCCGTACTTTCTAATTGACCCGATGCCTGCCGAAATCGCAAATTCATCTGTTCTTTACGCAACATGATCAATTCATCACGAAGTTCCGTTAGGGTTTTTTGTCTTACATCACTAATTTTCATATCTTATACTCCCACCCGCGAGACAAATTTTGTCTTAATTGGTAATTTCGCAGAAGCTAATTCTAAAGCACGACGCGCCACAGGTTCAGTAACACCATCCATTTCAAACATAATTCTACCGGGCTTCACGCGAGCCACCCAAAATTCAGGCGAACCCTTACCTTTGCCCATTCGAACCTCAGCCGGCTTCCCTGAGACTGGCACATCTGGAAACACCCGAATCCACACTTTCCCTTGGCGCCGAATATGGCGAACAATTGCCCTACGTGCCGCTTCAATTTGGCGCGCTGTAATCCGATCTGGAGCTTGCGCCTTTAAGCCAAATTGACCAAAAGATAGCGTTGCACCACCGGTCGTATTGCCATGAACCCGACCCTTATGGGCCTTACGATATTTCGTACGTTTTGGACTTAACATTATCTACTCCTTACTACCCTAGACACCAATCATTGATTCTGATGACGCGCACTAAAACTATCATTCATCCTATTATCATGGGCCTGCGGATCATGTTCCATAATCTCACCTTTATAAATCCATACTTTTACACCACAAATTCCATAAGTGGTATGGGCAGAAGCGGTTCCATAATCGATATCTGCACGCAATGTGTGCAAAGGCACTTGCCCTTCGCGATACCATTCCATACGCGCAATTTCTGCACCACCTAAACGTCCTGAACAGTTAATCCGAACCCCACGTGCCCCCATACGCAACGTATTTTGTATCGAACGTTTCATCACTCGGCGAAACGCAACCCGACGTTCTAATTGCTGCGCAATGTTTTGGGCAACAAAAACCGCATCTAATTCTGGTTTTCTAATTTCATTCACGTTCAACGAAACATCCTGGCCAATCAATTTCGCTAGCTTATTCCGCAATTTTTCAATGTCGCTTCCTTTTTTCCCAATAATCACCCCCGGACGTGCGGTGTAAATAAAAATTCGTGGCTTTTGTGCCGAACGCTCAATAACCACACGCGAAACACCCGCAGTTGCTAAATTCTTCATAACATAATTACGCAATATTAAATCTTGGTGTAACAAATCACCATATTTGCCTTTACTAGCAAACCATTTAGAATCCCAGCTCCGATTAACGCCCAGCCTCAGCCCAATAGGATTTACTTTTTGTCCCATAAACTACTCCTTTTCTTCCCGTACAATAATTGTAATTGTCGAAAAGCTTTTTACAATACGTGCCCCGCGCCCGCGCGCCCGCGCCCGAAAACGTTTCATCAAAATTTGTTTCCCTACCCAAGCTTCCTTCACCACCAGCCGATCAATATCAAGCTGTTGATTATTTTCTGCATTGGCAATCGCCGCTTGCAAAACTTTCTTAACCTCACCTGCCATCCGCCGTTTGCTGAAACCTAAATCATTTAGTGCCCCCGCAACTGATTTGCCACGAATCAAAGCCGCAACCAAATTAAGTTTTTGTGTTGAACCACGGATAAATCTTCCAACCGCACGGCATTCATTTTCTGCAAGTCTCAATACCATTTCTACCTCTTAGATTTCTTATCTACCGCATGCCCAAAAAAAGTACGCGTAGGCGAAAATTCACCAAATTTATGTCCAATCATATCTTCCGTCACAAAAACCGGGATAAATTTCTTACCATTATGTACCCCATAAGTAAAGCCAACAAATTGTGGCAAAATCGTGGAGCGACGCGACCAAGTCTTAATCACATCCTTACGACCTGATTCACGGACAGCTTCAGTTTTTTTGAACAAATAACTATCCACAAAGGGACCTTTCCATATTGAACGTGTCATATTATATGTCTCTCCTTAACGGTTCCGTTTCTGCCGACGCCGAATAATATATTTATCCGTTGCCTTATTTGAGCGTGTCTTTTTACCTTTGGTAGGTTTACCCCAAGGGGTCACCGGATGACGCCCTCCAGAAGTACGTCCCTCACCACCACCATGGGGGTGATCAATTGGGTTCATCGCAACCCCACGAACCGAAGGACGCTTGCCAAGCCATCGATTCCGACCCGCTTTACCAATTTTAATGTTTTTTTGATCTGGATTAGATACCGCACCAATAGATGCCATACATTCACCCCGAACTACACGAACCTCGCCACTAACAAGTTTTAATTGCGCATACCCTTGATCGCGCCCAACAAGCTGAGCATAACTACCCGCAGCCCTAATCATTTGCGCACCCTTACCGGCTTTCATCTCAATATTATGAACCAACGAGCCAATCGGAATATTATTCAACGGCATCGCATTGCCAGGTTGAACATCAACAACCCCTTGGCTAGAAACCAGCTTATCACCTATGTTAAGTTTTTGTGGGGCAATAATATAAGAAAGCTCACCATCACTATATTTTATCAATGCAATGAAAGCTGAACGATTAGGATCATATTCAAACCGCTCTACTGTTGCAACAATATCAAATTTACGACGCTTAAAATCAATGATTCTATAGCTTCGTTTATGGCCACTGCCACGACGACGCGCCGTAACGCGACCCCTATTATTTCGCCCACCAGTGCCAATCAAACCCATAGTCAAAGATTTAACCGGCTTGCCTTTATGCAGATGGCTACGATCAGTTTGCACTAAGCCTCGTTGCCCTGCTGTTGTTGGTTTAAAAAGTTTTAATGCCATAATTTAACCTATACTGCCGAACCAATATCAATAGAATCACCTTCTGCCAATTTGACAATGGCTTTTTTTCTATCTTTTCTTTTCCCCATAACGCCTCGAAACCTCTTGGTTTTACCTTTAAGAATATTCGTATTCACCGCAACAACTTTCACCGAAAATACTTTTTCTACCGCCAACTTAATTTCTTGTTTCGTAGCACTGATCGAAACTTCAAAAGAAACTTCATTATTCTGTGCCCCTAAAGTCGCCTTTTCTGTCACCACAGGCTTGCGTAAAAGCGCGTGCGCACGCTCTGCAGAAACCACTGGTTTTTTTTGGTAATATTTCCAGCTCATCCCAGCCTCTTTTCTAAATAAGTCACTGCATCTTGCGTCAACACCAAATGTTCACGTCGCAAAATAGAATATACATTAACACCTTGACGAGGCAAAGCATCAATTTCTGGAATGTTGCGAGAGGCCTTCATGAAATTATCATTCAAAGTTTCTCCACCAACAATCACAGCACTTTTAATTGCAAGCTTCCGCAATTTATCTTGTAATTCTTTGGTTTTCGCAGTGTCTAAATTTAAATTATCTAGAATTGTTAACTTCCCTTCGCTTACCTTCATTGAAAGCGCACTTTTCAGCGCAAACGCACGCACTTTTTTGGGCAACCCAACCGTATGCGAACGCACAACAGGGCCAAACACAACACCACCGCCACGAAATTGAACTGCTTTCCGATTCCCATGGCGAGCCCCACCGCTTCCTTTTTGGCGAACAAATTTCCGCGTAGAACCTGCAACTTCGCCACGTTCCTTAACCTTATGTGTGCCTAAACGGCGTTTGGCAAGCTGCCAATTCACCATCCGCGCCATAAGATCAGAACGAATCTCGGCATTGAAAACAATATCATTTAGGCTAATATCGCCCGCGGAACCATTATCTAATGTCAACATTTTAATTTTCATCTGCCTGTCCTATTCCTTACTTTCACCAGAATTATCTGTTGGCAGATCCGCTGGCACCTTTATGGCATCCTTCGTTGTGGGTTGCACAGTACCATTTTTCGTCTCAGGGCTATTTTTCGTCTCAATATTTGCCGTTTCAGGCTTTTCTGAAGATTGAAGCTCTACCTCCCGCACTGAACCCGGAAATTTCACTGTTTCAGGCAAAGATTTTTTCACAGCATCCCGCACCAAAATCCAACTATATTTTGCCCCTGGCACCCCGCCTTTAACCAACAACAAACCTTTTTCATTATCGTTACGGAAAATTTCTAAATTTTGCATTTGCACACGCCTAGCGCCCATATGCCCTGCCATTTTTTTGCCCTTAAAAACTTTTCCCGGCTCTTGCGAATGTCCGGTAGAACCATGCGAACGGTGCGAAATCGACACCCCATGAGTTGCCCGTAAACCATGAAAATTATGGCGTTTCATCGCCCCAGCAAAACCCTTACCAATACTTGTTGCGGTCACATCAACATATTGCCCAACAACAAAATGATCCGCCAAAACTTCATCACCAACATTCAGAAGATTTCCACTGGTAACGCGAAATTCTACAATTTTAGCTTTCGGTAAAATTTGATTCTTTTTGAAAAAACCAGCAATAGATTTCCCAACATTTTTTGGCTTTTTGCCCCCCGCACCCAAAATAACGGCATCATAACCATCTTTTTGTTCAGTGCGTTGCCCCACAACTTGCACAGCCTCAAGTTTCAATACCGTCACCGGTATATGAACCCCTTCAGCTGTATAGCATTGTGTCATGCCAATCTTCTTTGCAATAATGCCCGTACGCATAATTTTTCCAAAACTCCTAAAAAAACACGCTAAATTTTAATATCAACTTCAACACCCGAAGCCAAATCAAGTTTCATTAACGCATCAACCGTTTGCGGATTCGGTTCAATAATATCCAACAACCTTTTATGGGTGCGAATTTCAAACTGCTCCCGACTTTTCTTATCAACATGAGGCGAGCGCAACACAGTATATTTTTCAATTCGCGTTGGCAAGGGAATAGGACCACGAATTTGCGCTCCAGTCCGCTTTGCCGTATTAACAATCTCAGCCATAGACTGATCTAAAACTCGATGATCAAATGCCTTTAGGCGAATGCGAATATTTTGACTTTCCATTATTGCAATCGTTCCTATTCAACAACCTTCGTGACAACGCCCGCACCCACTGTGCGACCACCTTCACGAATAGCAAAACGTAAACCTTCATCCATTGCAATCGGAGCAATTAATTCGGCTTCCATTTTAATATTATCACCCGGCATCACCATTTCTGTACCCTCTGGCAATTTAATCGATCCGGTAACATCGGTTGTTCGAAAGTAAAATTGGGGTCGGTAATTACTGAAAAACGGCGTGTGTCTTCCACCTTCATCTTTGCTTAAGATATAGGCTTCACATTCAAACTTCGTATGGGGTTTAATGCTACCGGGTTTTGCCAAAACTTGACCCCGCTCAACATCATCACGCCCAATACCACGCAAAAGTGCGCCAATATTATCCCCAGCCTGACCTTGATCTAATAATTTGCGAAACATTTCAACGCCGGTACAGGTAGTTTTCTTGGTATCACGAACCCCAACAATTTCAATTTCTTCGCCAACTTTAACAATACCACTTTCAACTCGACCCGTAACCACAGTTCCGCGACCTGAAATTGTGAAAACATCTTCAATTGGCATTAAGAATGGTTTGTCAATTTGACGCACAGGTTGCGGAATATAAGAATCAACAGCTGCCATTAATTCTTGAATTTTTTCTTTCCCAATCGGATCATCACGTCCTTCCAAAGCTGCCAAAGCCGAACCAGAAATAATCGGAGTATCATCTCCTGGATATTCATAGCTAGAAAGCAACTCCCGCACTTCAAGCTCAACCAATTCTAACAATTCAGCATCATCTACCTGATCAACCTTATTTAGAAAAACCACAATCGCCGGAACGCCAACTTGCCGTGCCAACACAATATGCTCGCGCGTTTGTGGCATCGGTCCATCTGCAGCATTCACAACCAAAATTGCACCATCCATTTGCGCCGCACCAGTAATCATATTTTTTACATAATCAGCATGCCCCGGACAATCCACATGTGCATAATGCCGTGCTTCAGTTTCATATTCAACATGTGCTGTATTAATGGTAATACCACGAGCACGTTCTTCAGGTGCCTTATCAATATTGGCATAATCCGTAAATTTTGCACCCCCTGTTTCTGCCAAAACCTTCGTAATCGCAGCCGTTAGCGTGGTTTTCCCGTGATCAACATGCCCAACTGTACCAACATTACAATGTGGTTTATTACGTTCAAATTTTTCTTTTGCCATTTCGTACTATCCCTATTTTTCCTTAAGAAAAGTTAAACCAAAAACTATTATTAACCCGCAAGTTTGCTGCGAATTTCTTCAACAACAGCTTGTGGAACCTGATTATAATGGTTAAAAACCATCGTATATTGCGCCCTACCTTGCGATAAAGAACGTAAGTTATTAACATAACCAAACATTTCTGCAAGTGGAACCATCGCAGAGATAACTCGCGCAGTACCGCGTTGATCCATGCTAGAAACCTGCCCACGACGGCTATTTAAATCACCAATAACATCGCCCATATATTCTTCTGGGGTCACCACCTCAACCCGCATGATCGGTTCAAGCAATTTGGGCCCTGCTTTCTTTATTCCTTCTCGAAACGCCGCGCGTCCTGCAAGCTCAAAAGCCATAACCGAGGAATCAACATCATGATAAGCACCATCAACCAACTCCGCACTAAAATTAATCACTGGAAAACCAGCAACACAACCCGAAGCCATTGATGTTACAATTCCTTTTTCAACACCAGGAACATATTCACGTGGTACTGAACCACCCACAACCGAACTTTTAAATTCATAACCAGCTTCAATAGGACGGAAAATAATTTTTACCCGAGCAAACTGGCCGGCTCCACCGCTTTGTTTTTTATGCGTATAATCAATCTCGGCATCTTTGCTAATTGTTTCGCGATAAGCTACCTGTGGAGCCCCTATATTCGCTTCCACCTTAAATTCACGCCTCAACCGATCGATGATAATTTCCAAATGCAACTCACCCATACCCTTAATAATCGTTTGCCCACTTTCAATATCGCTGGCAACGCGAAAACTTGGATCTTCTGCAGCCAACCGACTAAGTGCCACACCCATTTTCTCTTGGTCAACTTTGGTTTTCGGTTCAACCGCAATTTCAATAACCGGATCAGGAAATTCCATTCGCTCTAAAACAATTGGTTTGCCCATATCGCATAATGTATCCCCAGTTGTGGTATCTTTTAATCCGCACAGCACCACAATATCACCTGCATAAGCCTCTTTAATATCTTCGCGCGAATTCGCATGCATCAAAAGCATCCGCCCAATACGTTCTTTTTTGTCTTTTACCGAATTGATCAAAGTCATGCCTGATTCTAATTTCCCCGAATAAACACGGGCAAAAGTTAACGTTCCTACATAAGGATCATTCATAATTTTAAAGGCTAATAAACTACAATATTCATCATCAGCAGATTCACGAACATCCTCCTCTTCACTATCCATTTTAAGCCCCCGAACCGGAGGTAAATCAAGTGGGGAAGGTAAAAAATTCACTACCGAATTTAACAAAGGTTGTACACCTTTATTCTTAAACGCCGTACCACATATAATCGGAACAAATGCTCCTGAAATCGTACCTTTTCGAATACACGCAATCAATTCGGCATCGGAAGGTGTTTCACCTTCAAGATATTTTTCCATCACCGCATCATCCAATTCAACAGCAGCTTCTACCAAAGCTTCACGATATTGCGCTACCTGTTCTTGGAAATTTGCACCAATTTCTTCAATAACAAATTCAGCACCCAAAGATTCATCTTTCCACCGAATTGCTTTCATCGCAACCAAATCAATAACACCTAAAAAATCTGCTTCTGAGCCTATTGGCAATTGCAAAACCAAAATCTTTGCCCCCAGGCGGTCTTTGATCATATCGATGGTTCGAAAATAATCTGCACCCACCCGATCCATTTTATTAACAAAACAAATACGGGGAACATTATATTTATCCGCCTGCCGCCAAACTGTTTCTGATTGCGGTTCAACACCTGCAACCGCATCAAACACGGCAACTGCACCATCTAAAACCCGTAAAGCACGTTCAACTTCAATCGTAAAATCAACATGCCCAGGGGTGTCAATAATATTAATCCGATGCCCGTCCCAAACCGCAGTCGTCGCTGCAGACGTAATCGTAATTCCTCGTTCCTGCTCTTGCTCCATCCAATCCATCGTTGCTTGACCATCGTGAACTTCGCCAATTTTATAAGATTTACCCGTATAATACAAAACACGCTCGGTCGTTGTTGTTTTTCCCGCATCAATATGCGCCATAATCCCAATATTACGGTATTTTGCAAGTTCTGTTGTTCGTGCCATAATTCTATCCTACCAACGATAATGCGCAAAAGCACGATTCGCTTCCGCCATTTTATGGGTATCTTCTCGCTTCTTCACCGAAGCACCACGCTTGTTAACGGCATCTAAAATTTCCTGCGAAAGTCTTTCAGTCATTGTGGTTTCACTTCGTTTACGGGCATTGGCAATGAGCCAACGAAACGCCAAAGCCTGAGCACGCTCAGAGCGAACCTCCATAGGAACTTGGTAAGTTGCCCCACCAACGCGACGTGACCGCACCTCAACATCTGGACGCACCTTTTCAATAGCATCATGAAAAGCTTCAAGCGGATTCGAAAACGAACCCTTTTTCTTAATTATTTCTAATGAGCCATAAACAATTGATTCCGCAATAGATTTTTTACCATCCATCATCACTGAATTAATAAATTTACTGAGCTTAACATCCCCATAAACTGGATCAGGGATAACGTCTCTTTTTTCTGCTCTGTGTCTGCGTGTCATAAATAAACCTTAATTTTTAATCTTAATAATCGCTATTATTTCGGGCGTTTCGCACCATATTTTGACCGACGTTGCCGACGTTCTTTAACCCCTTGGGTATCCTGCGTACCACGAATAACATGATAGCGAACCCCTGGTAAATCCTTTACCCTGCCCCCGCGAATCGTTACCACCGAATGTTCCTGCAAATTATGCCCTTCACCCGGAATATAAGAAGTCACCTCAAATCCATTGGTAAGGCGAACCCGAGCCACTTTCCGCAGAGCCGAATTTGGTTTTTTCGGAGCTGTGGTATAAACGCGTGTACACACACCACGCTTTTGCGGGCAGGCCTGCAAAGCCGGCACTTTGTTGCGCGCAACTTTGTTTTTTCGTGGTTTCCGAATAAGCTGATTAATCGTTGGCATCAACAAATCCTAACTTTAATATCAATTCCATCACACATCCCTAAAACTGCCACAAAACACACTTTTGTGACCGACAAGTTAAGTCTCTTTAAAGAAGAGAATTTACATTTTGTGAAAGGTTATCTGAACTTAGAGATGAAGAGAAACTAAAGCACCAAGCAAAGAATGTTAAACTTACAAAAAGCTTAATGGCTGGTTACTCTATTTCTAATTCTATTCAGCTTTCGGCGCTTCGTTCAGAATTTTAACAATTAACCATCTCAGCGACAGCAATTGCTCTGCTTGAAAAAATAAATTTACTTTAACCAACAGAAAAACTCTGCGTAAACCCCTCACGCAATTTTCAGGATGGTATAATAGCACCAATGAAAGGTCAAGCAGAAAATGATAGGTGCCAAAAGATTATTCCATAATGAGCCTAAATATCTTACGACCAATAATTATTTCGGAAAAATTGATTACCGCTTTTGTAATATTGGCTATCAAGCAATACCCATAATAAAGGGCAATAATGAAAGCAATCATTTTTATCAAGAATCATCGAAGCAAATCAGAAGCAAATCAAAAAATTTACAACCCGCCCTATCTGGCGAATTTGTGCCATAAGGTTGGTGAAAGTGAAATTATCGTAACTTAGGGATAATTTCATCTTTATCGGGATCTCATCTGCAAGTCGCAATTGCCTTAATAGATTGATTTTCGATCGGTATAAAATGTATTCTACTAGGGGGAAATTTCTTTTCACTTACGGAAAAACATTGTATAGTGATCTTTATTGGAATAAAAATTAGGTGTCTGGAAGAGATAAATGCAACTAAAATTTACAAGACCGCCAAAACTAATTTTGAAATGGTTGTTTGGTAGCTTCTTTGGCTTTGTTGGGCTTCTTATTATTTTAATAAATTCTAGTTCCGTTGACAATATTGAAATCACAAATAATAATCCTTTGCTCGATCAAAAATTTATGGCAAAAACTAGCCTCGCGAAATTAAAAAAAGCAATTCGGGCAGGTGCAGATCTTCATGCAAAAAATATTAATGATGAGACTCCTTTACATTATGCCGTGAAAAATCAGGATGCCAAAATTATAAATTCCCTGATCGCCCAGGGGATCAGTGTAAATGTAAGCAATATTAATACTGAAACACCGCTTCATTATGCAGCACTTTATGATAAGGTTGCAAAAACCGTGTTAATAGCGTTGCTTGATCATGGCGCCGAGGTTAATGCCCGTAATGTTTTAGAACAAACACCGCTTCATTATGCCGGGCGGAATAATTCGCATAGTAATACGATGCAGATCCTGTTGGAACATGGGGCAGAAGATAGCATTGACCTTACAGATGAAAACACTTTAGACATGGCCGCAGAAATTAACCCGCATCTAGATGTTATCAAATATATCGTTACGAAATTACCTCACAACAAAGCACTATATCTTACTGCTGAAGAAGATAATGAAAATGTAGATGTGACTAATTTTTTAAAATCACGTTATTATTAAACGGTATCACGAAATAAATGATCCTCAAACAATTTTATTTTTATTCTAGTCTGTTATCGCTTTTCCTGATCACCACTTTTGTGGCAAATTCCCAAAACGTAGAAATTAATTGGCCACTCACCACCGAACAAAGCGTGGCTTTACGTCTTAGCAAGCGCATGGAAACGATTAGTTTTGAAACGCTGAGCATGATAGAAAATACCGATTTTGTTAATATTATGGATTTTTATCACCAAACCCCTCTTTTTTATGCGGCTTATAACAACAAGGATGCCCGCGTTACAAAATGGTTGATTGAAAAGGGTGCTGATATTGAGAAAAGAACTATTGAGGGGATTACCCCCTTAAATGCCGCCGCACGACTAAATGGAAATATTGATGTTACCCGAATATTGCTTGAAAATGGTGCCAACCCAAATGTCCATACCGTTACTGGGCGTAGCCTACTTTATGATGTGTTGCAAGAAACCTATCCCAGAATCGTTTCACCAGAAATTATAGAATTGCTACTGCAATATAAGGCCGACCCCAATATTAAAAATCTAGGCACAGGTCATACTCCGCTTTATCATACGATTATAAAACAAGAAAACCCCAAATTCACAAAATTATTACTACAATATGGTGGCAATCTTCTGGATAAAAATGGGCAGACTGTTGAAGATTTTCTCTATTCGCACATGAATAACCTTCACGAAGCGTCAATCCTGAAAACATTGATCGATAGCGGTATGAATATTGCGCAGATGGATAAAAAAACCGGTAAGAACCTGCTTGATTTGGCTATGAAGACCAATAAAAATGCGAGCATTATCAAAATTTTGCTTGAAAATGGTGCCAATGTTAAAGATAAAAATGTAAAACTGGCATTAATCGATTTGATCGAAAATAAAGGCAATATCATAGTGATAAAATTATTATTCGATCATCATGTAAAATTAAATAGTCAAACATTAAACCAGCTTTTTCTTAGTACGCTTGCTAAAATGATCGCGGGAAAACAGCCTAATTATCATGTTTTATTGACGAAACGATTAAAAATATTGCTTGAAAATGGCGCAAACCCCAATAAAATCATTGATTTTAATTCGCAAAAACATTCTGCGACCAGCCTATTGATCGCGCATTGTGATCATGAGATTTTTGCGCAGCATGATTACCTGCCACTATTCGAACTTTTGCAAACATATGGTGCTAATTTCAGTGAAAAACAGACCAAAACCCATAAAGAATGCCTAATGCAGGTTCAAAAAAACAACACATAGGCGCAAAAAATACTGAAAAACATTGATGAAAAATCATGAAACCAAGATTAAAAGCAAAGGGGTTGAGTTTTCAGAGCTGATGATTTCGCCAAATATCGGTAATTTTATCAACGATCATTGCTTCTAGCACCATCGTTTACATTCTCTTAGACCTTCCTCCATTTTCTTTTTAGAAAAAAGGTTCTTTAGAAATTGCGACATTGGATGGTCGTTATTATGTTTTTCAGCATCCATCGTGATGCTAGGGTTGCGACTTTTCGCTTCAAGGGTAATGCCTAATAGCATTTCTGATAATATACTATCAAGATT
Source organism: Alphaproteobacteria bacterium (assembly GCA_965206365.1). Classification (GTDB taxonomy): domain Bacteria; phylum Pseudomonadota; class Alphaproteobacteria; order JABAAW01; family JAHZMA01; genus CBDBJL01. The sequence continues at coordinate 264,728 of CBDBJL010000018.1, read as the reverse complement.
AATTTCTTTTTGTTTCGCAGTCGCATTCTGAAAACCCGTATAGCTTTGCGCTAAATTAAATTTATGGAGATATTCTTCTGCCATTCTTTGATGAATACGCATAGTGCGTTGTTGGCTTAAGACTAACCAGGTAGCAGGCAAGAAAAGTGGCAGAGTTTTAAGAAATGGTAAGAAAGGAGCAAGTAAATTATTGGTTGAATCCTTCGAAGTTAGGGATAGAGCCAAAAAGATAATGGCAAGAAGGAATAATGCAAAAATGGAACGGAAAAAATAACCAGAAGCCTTGGTTGCCTTTTGGGTATGAATTTCATAAGATTCTTTGTAAGAAGAGGCTAAGCCGGCTGTGGCCGCATTTGGTAGCAAGCCTTTAATTTGAGTGGTGAGAGCAACGAAAGTATCTTTTGCATCAGTGTATAGTTTTTCTAATTCTTGTTGGGTGCCATCAATAAAAATAGGGGTTCATCACCATCTTGATTCACTTCTACATCATTATAGCCAACAATTTTACGATGGACCTCAATTATGGTATTATGGAGGTTCTGGCTATTCTCGTTATGTTCGTTAGCCTGCTCTAAGGCTTTATTTATTTGCGTTTCTGTTGAATCAACCTCATCATCTCCTTGAAATAAGCGTTGCCAATATTCGGTTATTTCGTTTAATTTTTTAGCAGATTCAGATTTTGTATTGGAAATTTCGGTTAAGTCGGCAGATGACTGGTTTCGATGATTCTGAATTTCAGCATAGAGGGCATCAGTTTCATTGATTTTTCTAGTAAGTGTGTCTGTATATTCTTCGTTCGTAGTAATGTTTGCGTCAAGCTCGGCAAGAATCTTGGTAATATCGTCTTTCTTTTCAGTAACCTCAGATTTTGTCTTTGTAATTTCATCTAAATTAATAGATGCTTGCTTTTTCTTTATTTTAATATGTTTTTCAAGCTTGGTAGATTTTTGCTCATTATCTTGTAGAATATTTGTTAATTTATCAACAATTTCGTCTATTTCAGCTTCAGTTTATAACCATAATGAATATTGTTAAAACCGTTGGCAATTAAATTTGTTAACAATCAAATCTTTCGTGACCATCTATTTTCCGCATCGATTTTAAAAGTGGCATTGGAGATAATTCCGTTACATTTTTTATAGTTATTTTTTGATATTTATATTGCCATCAAATAAATTATTGTTTAATAATGGGCCATGAAATTTACTTCCGGAGCCACCTTTAAGGCGCGAAAAAATTATGCTGTTAGCCTTATGGCAATGTCTGGAATGGGCAAAACCCATGTTGGTAGAATCTTGGCAAAAAATGATTGGTTTCATTATTCTGCTGATTACCGTATTGGAACGCGCTATTTGGTAGAAAATATTTTGGATAATTTGAAAACACGGATGATGCAAGATCCAGTTTTGCGAAAATTACTTCTCAGTGATTCCTTTTATCTTTCTCATAATCTAACCGTTGATAATCTTGAACTTCTTGCCAATTTTATTGGCAAATTTGGCAATCCTAATCAAGGAGGCTTGCCAATGAATGTTTTTTTAACACGCCAACAACTTTATGCCGATGCTGAAAAACAATCACAACAAGATCTCTTGCCTTTCATTGAAAAAGCAAAGGAAATTTACAATTATCGTAATTTCCTAAACGACACAACCGGATCACTATGCGAAATTGTTGATATTGAGAATCCAAATTGCCCCATCCTAAAGATCATTTGTGATTGTAGCCTTTTACTTTATGTTGAAGCGGATCATGCCCATGAAAAAATTATTCACCAACGGCAAATAGAATCTCCAAAACCCATGTATTATAATATCGATTTCTTTCATCAAATTCGCCAAGAAATCAATGACGATAATATTAATCCTGATGATTTCTTACGTATCATTTTCCCGCGTACGATGGCATTTCGTAAATCACGATACCAGCGCATTGCCCAGCTTCACGGTTACAAAGTTTCCGGAGCCGAATTTGCCAAGATTAGAAATAGTGATGATTTTATCGATTTAATTGCCACTGCAATCGATACTGCTAACGCATCATAACCCAAGCATCTTAAAGCTATGCCGATAAAAGTTCCTGACGATCTGCCTGCAAAAACCACTTTAGCTCTTGAGGCTGTGCCACTTATTGGCACCCACGAGGCCTTGGTTCAGGATATTCGCCCATTAAAAATTGCGATCTTAAACCTAATGCCGGATAAAATTAAAACCGAAACACAACTGGCTCGCCTTTTGGGGCAATCCCCCCTACAAATTGAACTTACCTTAATTAAGGTAGAATCTCATCAATCTAAAAACACATCACGCGAGCATTTGCTAAATTTTTATCAAAATTGGGAAGCTGTCTCCAACCAATTTTTTGATGGCTTCATTATTACTGGTTCCCCTGTAGAAAAAATCCCTTTTACACAAGTTGATTATTGGCAAGAACTTACGGAAATTTTTGACTGGAGTTTGCGTAATGTGAATAAGGTTTTTACAATCTGCTGGGGGGCACAAGCGGCATTATATCATTTTTATGGCATTGATAAATATCTTTTACCCCAAAAGCGTTTCGGCATCTATCCCCATGATTTATTACTAAAAAATCATTATTTAGTGCGTGGTATTAACGATTCTTTTCCTATACCTGTATCTCGCCATACCGAAATCCGTCAAAATGATCTAAATTATATCCCCCATCTAGAAAACTTAATCGCCTCGAAAACAGCCGGAGCTTGTTTGATATCCGACCCTCAAAAACAATATTTATACATGTTCAATCATCTGGAATATGATTCCTATACTCTAAAAGAAGAATATGAACGCGATTTGAAAAAAGATGCCAATACCGCTTTACCGGTAAATTATTTCATTGATGATAATTCCAGCTCATTACCGGTAAATATTTGGCGTTCTGGGGCTCATTTGCTATTTCGCAATTGGATTGACGATATTTATCGTACCACCCCTTTTATTTTATCCGATATGAAACCGCGTCAATAATGATCGTTGCCAATGATACTTGTATGCTTGCGAAATGTTTTTCAATGAATTTCCGAAATAATCTGCTATGATGATACCAAATTGAAAAATCATTTTTAGGGATTTATTTTCATGTCAAATTCAAAACAGCAACTTATTGAAACAATCAAATCATTTTTTTCTACCTCACTTTCAAAACCAGATCAGGCTGAATTTGATATTTTTGTTAATGAATTTCTTGCCTATCTTGCCCCGAAAGATCTCACTTATATTCATAGCGAAACCTTTGCTGAACGGATTGAAACCTATTGGCAATTATGCAAAAATCAGAAAGATAATGCCAACATCATTGATATTTTCAATAGTGAGTCGGCTTTTCCGCATGGCGGAAAGAAAATGCGTTATCGCACTTCCTTTTTTCTAGCAACACCCGATATGCCCTTTATTGTTGGCACCATTTTTAATGCTTTACGTTCCCAAGGGCTGGAACTCCATGTAATGCTACATTCCGTTATTAATACGAAAACAACTACATTTTCTGAAACCAACAGCATTAATTGTCTTTATATTGAAAGCAACCGCGTTACCGACCCGGTACAGATTGAAATGTTAGAGGAATTTTTGCATGAAGAAATTTCCAATAATGCTTTGGTTGTTGCCGATTATCAATTAATGACAAATAGCATTAATGATATCTGCAGAGAATATCAAACTTTGCCAGCGGATAAAATAGCCTTAAACACCAAAGAAAGCACAGATTTCTTGAATTGGCTAATGAAACGTAATTTTATTTTTTTGGGTATCCGCACACTTAATTATACGGGTGATACCAATCAATTAATTTACCACATCGATAACCAAACCCTCACCGGTTTATTTAAAAATGCTCATATTCACGTTCTTAGCCATCGCGAGGCTGAACAAATTATGCCCCAAGAATTTCAAGATTTTGCCAATAGTCAAAAATGTATTAATGTTCATAAAAGCCACCATAAATCTACCATTCATCGCGCCGTTGCTTATGATGTTTTGCAAATTAAGCGATTTAACCCCCAAGGAAAGCTCATTGGTGAATATGAGATTTGTGGCTTATTCTCCTCTAGCTACTACACGGCTCCGATCACAACCATTCCTATTTTACGCCTAAATGCCAAACATGCTCTAGAATCACTAACACTTGATAATTCTCGACATAATAGACGTTTATTTCATCATGTGGTTAATCATTATCCCCGTGATGATATGTGGAAAGCCGATACCCACCTTCTTGCCAAGGATTTAATGGCAATTATCGAAGCCGAAACCGGTGTCCATAGTCGTCTTTTGGTGCGAATTGATCCTTATGAACGATTTATTTCTTCCAACCTTTATGTTCCTGTAGAAACCTATTCAATCGGACTGATAAACAAAGCCATTGCTCTGATGGAAACAACATTTAATGCGTCACTTCGCGATAAAAATTTCTACATTGGCGATGGCAGATTAGCGCGGGTAAAAATGTCGTTTAAGGTTTTTCCAGGAAACATTCCTAATTTTTCTCACGAAGAATTAGAAAAACAGATTATCGCACTTACACACCCTTGGCATGAAGATTTATACGAATCTTTAATGGAAACCTACGATGAAGATACCGTGCAGAATCTTTACATGTGTTATATGACCGCCTTTCCAATTAATTATCGCGATGTTGTTGATTTAAACCGTACGATCTCTGATATTCAAATGATTGAATCTGCACTTGCCGATGATGACCATCTTGCAATTGAAATTTACTCGAAAAGTACAAACGAAAATTTAACTTGGCATTTGCGTATGGCGCAAACAGATCGTGATATTGTGCTTTCAGATATTTTGCCAAAAATGGAATCTATTGGCGTCAAGGTTCTTGCTGAAAATTATTATATCGTCTCTCCCCTAGGTTCTGCTGAAACTATGATTCATGATTTTATTATCCAGCTTGGTGATGATAGTAACAAAGAGATTATTGATCCCGCAACTCATAAAATTCTAGAAACTTATTTTCTGGAAACTTTCCGTGAAATTTGGGCCGGGCGTTTTGCTACCGATAATTTTAATGAGCTCACTTTAAAAGCTCATCTGCATTATCGTGAAATTGTTTTATTCCGTGCGATTAGTAGTTATTTTCGACAAAGCAAAATGCCTTTTACACCCCATCGAATCTGTGAATGTTTAATGGATTATCCTGATCTTACACGTGATTTAGTAGAATATTTTCATGCCCGTTTTAACCCTGAAAAATATTCTGAAAATCATGAGACACAAATTGAAGCCAAAATATTGGCTAGGCTTGAAAATGTTCGTACTCTTGATGAAGATCGTATTTTGCGCGCCCATCTTATTTTTATTCAAGCCGTGGTTCGAACCAATTTTTATCAAAAAACCCATGATAAAACTGACCCGATTTTTAGTTTTAAGATATCCAGCCGTGATTTAGAATTTCTCCCACAACCTCGTCCCTTTCGTGAAATTTTTATTTATAGCGAAAGGTTCGAAGCTGTCCATTTGCGCTTTGGTTTGGTTGCCCGTGGCGGATTGCGTTGGTCGGATCGCCAAGATGATTTTCGTACCGAGATTTTGGGCTTAGTCAAAGCCCAACAAGTAAAAAATGCTGTCATTGTCCCTGTGGGCTCGAAAGGCGGTTTTGTCCTAAAAAAACCCCAGAACGACCGCGAAAGCTTCATGCGCGAAGGCATTGCATGTTATAAATTATTCATTCAATCCATGTTAGATATTACTGATAATCTCGATGGTAATGTGATTGTACCTCCGCCCAATGTAATTCGCAAAGATCATGATGATTTTTATTTGGTGGTGGCTGCCGATAAAGGAACGGCAACCTTTTCTGATACCGCTAATGAAATTGCAATTCAGCATGGTTTTTGGCTGGGGGATGCTTTTGCATCAGGGGGTTCGGTCGGCTATGACCATAAAAAAATGGGCATTACCGCTCGTGGTGCTTGGGAATGCGTAAAACGCCATTTTCGGGAAATAGGAACGAATATTCAAACCACTACTTTTAATGTGGTTGGTATTGGCGACATGTCAGGAGATGTTTTTGGCAATGGCATGTTGCTTTCCAAAAAGATTCGCTTGCGCGTGGCCTTTAATCATTTGCATATTTTTATAGACCCCGACCCCGACCCAGAAAAAAGCTGGAATGAACGCAAAAGGCTATTTGATTTACCCCGTTCCAACTGGAGCGATTATGATCCACAAATTCTTTCCAAAGGAGCACAAATTTTTGAACGCTCTGCGAAAAATTTACAGCTTAATCCAGAAATTAAAACCCTATTAGAACTTGACCAAGATCACATTACCCCTAATGCTTTATTGCAAGCAATTCTAAAAAGTAAGACTGATCTATTATGGTTTGGCGGCATTGGAACTTATCTGAAAGCGACAGCTGAAACCCATGCCGATGCTGGCGACAAAGCCAATGATGATATTCGTATCGATGCCAAAAAATTGCAAGCCCTAGTAATTGGTGAGGGGGCTAATTTAGGCGTAACCCATCGCGCACGCATTGAATATGCAAGTAATGGGGGCAGATGTAATACTGATGCGGTTGATAATTCTGCAGGTGTGGATTGTTCTGATCATGAAGTGAACTTGAAAATCCTACTCACTCAAGCCATCAACGCCAATAAACTGAAAACGGAAGATCGAAATCATTTGCTAGAGACCATGACCGATGATGTCGCTGAATTGGTTTTGAATAATAATTACCAACAAGGCCAAACCTTAAGTTTAATCCAACGGCGCAACACCGATTTTATTGACGAACAGCAGCAATTAATTCGTGACTTGGTGAATCAGGGTCTCTTAAACCGTGGGTTAGAATTTTTACCTCGTGATGAAGAAATTGAGGCCCGCCGCGAACAACATTTAGGGTTTTATCGTCCAGAATTATGCGTATTGCTTGCCTATGCAAAAAATGTTGCTTATCAAGAAATTTTAGATTCTAATTTGCCTGATGATCCTTTTTATGTTGATATTCTTTATCACTATTTCCCCAAACGCTTAACAACAATGTTTGGTCAAATTATTGAAACTCATTGTTTAAAACGCGAAATTATTGCAACAGTTTTAACGAATCAAATTATTAATTTCACACGTCCTTCTTTTATCAATGCCCTAAAAAATAAAACAGGTGCTGATATTACCGATATTGTTCGTAGTTTTTCTACCGTTATCAAAATATTTAACCTCGAATCTTTACGCAAAAATATTGAATCTTTGGATAATCAAATCCCAACAAATTTACAACTAGATATGATTTTTGAAACTTATCGAACCACCGAACGAATTACCGAATGGTTTATTCAACACGAAAAAAGCCCTTTGCAGCTGGAAAATTTAAATCAAAAATATGGTGAAAATATTACACGTCTGGAAATTGCTTTGGAAGCTATTCTACCGCCAGAGCTTAAAAAAGCCCATACGCTTCGTGTTCAGCGTTACTCTAACGATCTTGTCGATAAAGATTTGTCCCACCAAATTGCGTGTTTAAAAATTATTTCTTCTGGATGCGAAATTATTCAGATTGCTGAAAAAATGGCTTTAGATGTACAAAAAATTGCCGAATATTATTTTCTACTTTCCGAAAGATTTTCAATCGATTGGCTCCGTAGCCAAGTAACCTTATTAATCGATGGTTCGAATCGTTGGGAAAAACAAGCCCTCAATGCCGTAAGCGATGATTTATGGCATTTTCAATCCGAACTTACCCAGTTCATTGTGAAACATTACGCCAAAGAATACGATAATGTTCCCGATACCATGGAAGCTTTTTTCGATAAGGCCAACAAAACTGTGCAAATTGTTGATAATTTACTCAAAGATTGTCGCAAACAAAGCCTATCTTTGGCATTGCTAACTGTTGTTTTGCGGGCGTTAAAAACTTTGCTGATCGTTAAATAGTGCTTTGCTTATTATCACCTGCAAAAAAGCTAACCATGCCATTTCCCACTATCGCTACGAATAAGTGGCAAAATAACATGAATCGAAATATATGTAACGTCCCCTATTTTTCTCAGCAAAGTCAGAAAATAGCAGAATTCATGGCCCAAAAAACTGCTGAGGATTTGCAGAAATTAATGAACATATCGCCAAAACTCGCACAGCTTAACTATTTGCGTTATCAAGAGATCATTGCAAACACAGCTTATAAATTACCAGCGATTCTAAGTTTTGCTGGTGATGCCTATCAGGCCTTAAACCCGAATGATTTTAATAACGCTGAACATCAATATTTACAAAATCACCTGGCAATTCTTTCCGGACTTTATGGCTTGCTGCGTCCCTTCGATTTAATAGCCCCTTATCGTTTGGAAATGAACACTGCGGTTAAAATTGCAAATACAAACAATCTCTATGATTTTTGGCGTGATCGAATCAATCTTTATCTTGAAGAGTTATTAGCAACACATAAACAACCAATCTTACTCAACCTTGCATCCGATGAATATAGCCGAGCTATCTGCTCCCCCAATTCTAAAATTAATGTAATCCAAATCGCCTTTCGGCAACAACGTGATAATCAGCTAAAGAATATCGGTATCTTAGCAAAACGTGCACGTGGAACAATGTTGCGTCATATTGTTAAAAATCATATTGATGAGCTGGCTATGATTAAAGAAATTCGATTCGATGGTTATTATTTTGCTCCTGAACGATCCAACAAAAATCTTTATTATTTTGTTCAAACCCAAATCAGCTAAGTAACATTCATTTCATTTGAACTTTTCCTGATAAAAATCACATAAATCCGTTACGCCACAAAGCTCGCATTTTGGCCTGCGTGCCACACAAATATAGCGTCCATGTAAAATCAACCAATGATGCGCATAATATTGCCATTTTTTGGGGATCACCGCTTGTAATTGTTGCTCTACAGCCAACAAAGTTTTCCCAGGGGCCAAGCCAATTCGATTCGAAAGTCGAAACAAATGCGTATCCACCGCAATAGTCGGTAAGCCCAAAGCTACATTCAAAATAACATTGGCAGTTTTGCGACCAACACCCGGCAAATTTTCTAATTCTTCACGAGTTCTTGGGATCTTACCCCCATAGAAATCTACCAAAATCTTACTTGTAGCGATAATATTGTTTGCCTTGCTTTTATAAAGCCCGATCGTCTTAATCTGAGCCATCAAAGTGGCAAGCCCAAGCTCTCCCATTTCTTGTGGCGTTTGCACCTGCGCAAATAACCCACAAGTTACCTTGTTAACACTTTTATCGGTTGCTTGTGCCGACAAAATAACCGCCACCAGTAATGTATAATCATTATCATATTCAAGTTCAGTTTTCGGTTGCGGGTTTTTGGCATGCAAACGACGAAAAAACTCATCAATTTGATCGGTTTGCACTATCTGTGTCTTTGGAAATTTTGAATTTGGGAATGAATTAACCTCTGTTTGCTTATTATTCTTTTGCCAACAACCTTTGCCACCCGTAATGGAGTGATTCGAAATTTATTTTCATACTGCCATCGATTCGATCCATTTTGTCGAAATTGGCTTGGTGCAGATCCTGGATGATCTGAAAAATTTATTTTTTTTTCTGCATAAGGACTCAAAAATTGCAATAACCTTACCACAAACTCTCCTTTTGATTGCAAATCTGTTTTTCCTCGCCCGATAATTTTCCCAATAATTACTACCTTTTGTAATTTATCCGCAATAAAATTTTGCGTTTGCCTTTTATCATCTGTTTTATCCTGAAAATAATACATTAGACTTACCATGATAATCTGGGCCAACAAAAATCTTTTGCTATAATAATTAGAATTTGTAGATTGATCACCGGCAAATTTCCAAATACTATCACTAAGATTCCAAATATTTTTTGTCAACAAAACTGCCCCAGCTGGCATCAATAACCTCGCTGTACTACTATGCAATGCACACTGCGCTGCCAAATCATGGATAAGATTATTTTTAATTCGGAAAAAAAAATTAAGCGCAAACGCCACTTTTTGCGTCGTACCGAGCGGAATATCTGGGGCATCAACAGACTCGTCAAGAAATTTTGGAGCAAGAATATTTTTATTATCCATAGATGAGCTTACATTTTGCAACTGAATCGTAAAATTTTCTATACGCATCTGCCAATAATACTGAGCAATGGCAAGCCTGTTCCCATTGTCAAACAAAGCAAAAGCAAAATCTACATCCACCTTCCGTGCTTTCGCAGCAAGAATTAAAGCATCACGCCCCATCCCTTCAAAATCAGCTTGCTTTTCCATATAGAAAAGCAGATCGGCACGAATATCTTGCCCGGTATTTTCACTATCAAACTGTCTCATGCCAGCAAACCTAACATAAATACCCACTTTTAGGGAATATTTTTTATTTTCCGCAAAAAGTAACGGTCTTTTTAAAAAATAGAAGACCGTATTTTATTTTATCCACAATTTTTTTACTCGTTTCTTACAAATATGAAAAAATATTGAAGTTTTTATATTTTATCATTGCTTTTGATTCTCTGTATTTGTATAAAATAAACTCAAGCTTACAAAATTTATTATGTAGTTTGATGAGAGTTTTAGGTTACACAAAAGAGATATTATCAAACAAATTTATCGCAATCGTGAATCAACCAAAGATTGAAGTTTTTCCTCCCCAGACTTGGGTCGTATTTTTACGGCCCTTTTTTTTTATCTATAATATCATACATGAACACACCAGAAATCTTATCTCACTACAAAATCAAAATTTATCCGCAAATCGATGCGTTGGCTTCTGTTTGGCAACAATTTGCACCCGCCGAAAATCCTTTTTTACGTTTTGAGTTTCTTTCCGCTTTAGAAAAAACAGCATCTGTGGGTGAGGGCACGGGTTGGTTCCCTTACCATATTTCGTTACACCATGTTATCAATGGTACAGATGATGCTGTAATGCCACTTTATATAAAAATGCATTCTTATGGCGAATATGTTTTTGACCATTCCTGGGCGCATGCCTGGCAAGAAGCGGGAGGGAATTATTATCCAAAATTATTGGGAGCCATTCCTTTCACCCCCGTAACTGGACAAAGAATTTTAACGCGACATGATTTATCGCAATTTGAAGCCACTGAAATAAAGAATATTTTATTGAATAGCATCATGCAATTATGCCGAAAAAACCATTTTTCATCTTGGCATGTCAATTTTCCCTGCGATGATGATCTCATCGCTCTAGAAAAAGCCGGGTTTCTGATTCGCCACGATATACAATTTCATTGGTTTAATAGAAATTATCAAAATTTTGAAGAATTTTTACAAGATTTAACAAGTCGCAAACGCAAAAATATCCGAAAAGAACGTGCTGAATTGTCGCAAAAAAAAATTCATTTCCGCAAATTGCGTGGCAAAGAAATTACCCAAAATGACTGGGAAAATTTCTATCAATTTTACTGTACAACATATGATAAAAAATGGGGTACACCTTATTTAACCCGTGCCTTCTTTACTGAAATTGCAACCCATATGAGTGCAAATATTTTACTGATCCTTGCTGATTATTATGGGACTGATCATCATGGGAAATGCGTTGCTGGAGCCCTTAATTTCATTGGTAAAGATCGGCTTTACGGGCGCAATTGGGGTTGCAATGGTGATTTTAAGTTTCTCCATTTTGAAACCTGTTACTACCAAGCCATAGATTACGCCATTACCCATAAGCTTGCATGTGTCGAGGCAGGCACCCAGGGTGCCCATAAATTAGAACGTGGCTATTGCCCAATAAAAACATATTCCGCCCATTACTTACCCCACCCAATCTTTCGAAATGCAGTTGCAAAATTCATTCTTCATAATAATGCCGTTCAAGAAAATTATCTAACAACCCTTAAAGCCCACTTACCTTTTAAAAAACACAATCATCAGCCTTGAATACTTAAACCATTAATAAGTTAATCGCAACAACCGGGCGTTTTTTTAAAATGATCCGGCTTTCTTTCCGCATTAAACTTTTCATCTTTTCTATCGTTTCCTCTAGGCTAATATTTTCTTGGTAATTCATCCGATAAATTTCTGCTGCCTTATCTTCAATATCTTCGAGCACATGATCATCAATCCCCAATCCAATCGGAGTAATTTGTGGATGCGATTGTAAGCTATCATCATCACGACTAATCGCAAATGCCATTACCAAAGCTCCATTCCAGATCACTTTTTTGCGTTCCTGAAACTCTTCATCGCGATGCGTAATAATTCTCCCACTCGCTTCCACCATTTGTGTGGCAAGATCTATGCTACCTGCCAAAAAAATATCTGCCTTGCCAATAACCGCAATCGAACCATTTCCTGGCATATAAAGCGATTTCATTCCTAGCTCATCAACAATTTTACAATGTGCACGCAAATGCCTTGGCTCGCCATGCACTGGAATCACCCATTCTGGTTTAATCGAATCATAGGTGGCATCAATTTCTGCACGTTGATAATGCCCCGACACATGAATCTGATGATCTGCCACATTAACAACCTCGCCGCCCTGACGCGCAATTTGATTTTGAACTTCACTAATAGAAATTTCATTCCCCGGTATCGTTCGGCTGGAAAAAAATACTTTATCACCATTTCTAAAATAAATTTTTTTATGCTCATTGCGCGAAATTTTTGCCAGCATCGAGCGCCCCTCACCTTGCGACCCGGTGATAATAATCGCCAATTCTGACATATCAACTTCATCCAATTGCTCTTCAGAGCACACTGGCAAATCATGAAACCATCCCATATTACTGCCAATCACATGCATTCGTTGCATAGCGCGACCCATTAATAGAATTTTTCGCCCCGCCTGATGAAGCGCGTGCATGATATTGCTTAACCGTGCAACATTAGACGCAAAACAAGTGATGAAAATCCGATGCCCAGCACATTCCGCAATTAATTCTTGCAAAGGCTTGGCAACATCACTTTCCGAACCTGAATCGCCCGGGCTCATAATATTCGTAGAATCGCAAATCATAGCCTTAATTTTTTTATCACATAATTGCCAATCTACTACCGCAAAAGATTTCCCAATCACAGGATCAAAATCATATTTCCAATCACCACTATGCACGACCAAACCAAATTCAGTTTCAAAGAAAAAAGCAAAGGCTTCAGGAACAGAATGCGCAACCCCACATGGTGTAATCGTAAGCTTGCCAATTTTAAAAGCCACACCATCTACAATCATGTGAATTTTAACGCGATCATTAAAATTATATAATTTATGCCGAACAAGCTGGGCCGTAAATTCTCCCATATAAATCGGTGCTTGCACATATTTTAGCAATTCTGCAATGCCGCCAATATGATCTTCGTGTGGATGTGTCAACAACACGGCATCAAGAGGAAAATCTTGCATAAAAGTTAAATCGGGCAATAATGTATCTACGCCAGGCATCCGATAATCCGCAAAACCGATGCCCGCATCAATTAAAACCCATCGATTTGCATAATGATAAAGATAAGCATTCATCCCTATTTCATCCACACCGCCAATGGGGATAAATAGCATCTCATTTTTATATTTTTTTGCCAGAACCAAAAGCTGCTTAGCAGTTTCACTGAGCATAATAAAGCGCGACCAGTCCATTTAATGTTAAATTCATATCTACTCTTTCAATAAATGGACATTCAGCGGCAACCATCGACGCCAACCCCCCAGTTGCAATAACTGTAGATCTACTTCCAATTTCTTGATTAATACCTGAAATCATTTTTTCAATAATCCCGATTGTGCCATAAAAAAAACCTGATTGCATTGCCATAGCTGTGTTTTTGCCAACCATTGATTCAGGTTTTGCGAAATCACCCATCGATAATTTTGCTGCCGCTTTTGCCAGGGCTTCCATAGAAACCTCAACGCCAGGTGCAATAATACCGCCACAATAATTACCCAATAGATCAACCACATCAAACGTTGTGGCTGTGCCAAAATCAATAACCACCAAACCTTGCCCTTCTCTACCATAGTGCTGATAGGCCTGCCAAGCGTTAATGAAACGATCTGACCCCAACTCATCGGGATTATCCAATAATATCTGCATTTTCGGAATAAAATGATCCCGCCCAACAATAATAAAATATGCTGGCAAATATTTTTTTACGAATAATTCAATATTGCTGGTGATTTGTGGCACTACCGAAGAAACAACCACAGCATCAATCATGTTAAATTTTACCTGAAATTGAGAAAACCATTCTTTCATCAAAAACGCATATTCATCCATAGTTCTGCCAGATATCGATTGTAGCCGACAATTCCCTAGCCAACCTTGCCCTCGCTTTAACCCAGATTCTACTATATTAGCATGAAGTTCCTTTTGGTAAATTGCAAATACTATGTTTGTATTCCCGACATCTATAACAAGCAACATGGAGTTATCTTTCTTCAACTTCTTTCCTCTCCTGCTATTACAGCATAAAAACATCTCCAGAATGATAGATTTCTACTTTCCCTGAATAATCTTCTAGTAATAAACAACCATTTTTATCGATCCCACGGCAAATACCATCAACCCATTTGTTAGGCGTCACCTGAATCCGCATCATTTTATCCATACCATAAAGATGCCTTGCCAGATCCAAAATTAACAATGGGAACCCTTTCAAATGCCAAAATTGCCACCACACATCATACTCACTTAAAATTCGACTCATCAAGCTAAAATCTGTTACATCTGCTACACCCTCAGCTTGCATATGCGTTGCCGGAAAAAATGTTTGCAACGGTGAAGAAACCACATTAATCCCGATGCCTATGATCAAAACTTGTTGTTGCCCAGAATCAAAAGATTCAATTAACACCCCGGCAACTTTCTTCCCACGAATCAAAATATCATTTGGCCATTTATAAAAAACATCATTAGGATCATCGAAATACCACGAAATCACTGACGTCAAAACGCAGGCAATGAAAGGTGCGTATTGCGGTAAATTCGTTCGACTCAAATCTGGATGCACAATCATCGAAAAAGCCAAATCACCCACAGATGAGTTCCACCGTCGCCCCAAACGACCCTTACCTAAGGTTTGTTTTTTTGCCCAAACAATGCTTCCATGCTCTACATTCCCTTTGCTAAGTTGTCTTTTGGCCTCTTCATTCGTAGAATCAACTTCCTCCAATTCAAGGAACATTTTACAGATCCCTTAAAATAATGCAGCCGCTGCAACTGTTGCTAAATGAATCAAAGGTGCTGGCCAAATTAGCATAAATGCAACCAAAACCGCACTACTAAAAATTGTTAATCGTAACACCCAATTATCGTTAATTGCCTGTGTGTTTTTAGGGTTTTCAAAAAACATAATCCGAATAATCCGTAAATAATAAAATGCGCTCACCACACTCATCACAGCAGCAAAAATCACCATAAAATAAAATTGCTGTTCTAAAGCCGCCTTAAATACATAGAATTTGGCAAAAAAGCCTGCTAACGGAGGAATTCCTGCCATCGAAAATAGAAAAACTAATAAAGCAACGGCAATGGTTGGGTAATTTTTCAACAATCCTGATAAATCATTAATCGTTTCGTTTTGTCCACGCAAAATCAAAATACACGAAAATAGCCCAATCGTGGTAACAATATAGATCGGCAGATAAAACATAGTCGCAGTAATTCCCGCCTGCGTACCAACCATTAAGCCCATTAGGATATAACCAATATGCCCAATCGCACTATAGGCAATTAATCTTTTAATGTTACTTTGCGCAATAGCTGCAAACCCACCTACTGCCATCGATAACATAGCCAAAAGCATTAAAATCGGTTGCCATTGTTCGATAACCGTTGGAAAACTAACAATCAAAAGTTTTGTGAGTAGCACAAAAGAGGCAACTTTAGGTACGGTTGCAAAAAATGCTGTTACCGGTGTTGTTGAACCCTCGTAGACGTCTGGTGTCCACATATGAAATGGAACTACCGATAACTTAAATGCCAAACCGGCAATTAAAAAGGTCATTCCTGCAATCGCACCAAAATTAAATTCATTTTGCGCCAAATATTCTGCAATCTTTTGAAACCCTAATTCACCAGTAAAGCCATAAACCAAACTCGCACCATAAAGTAATAAACTAGACGCCAAAGCTCCTAAAATAAAATATTTCAAAGCCGCTTCTGATTCACGAATCGAATCCCGACGAAACGCAACCATAATATAAAGTGCCAAACTTTGTAATTCTAATCCAATATAAAGCGGTATTAGATGATTAGCCGAAACCATCACCAGCATTCCTAAAACTGCTAATAATATTAAAATCGGATACTCAAATTGATTCATATTATTGCGTCGACACTCACTCACCCCGATTAATAACACCATCACAGTGCCGACAATCAAAATAAGTTTTGCATAGGTTGAAAAATCATCCCGAATATATTGATTTCCAAACAAATAAACAACATCATTGGCAAACCAACGATATTGCCAAATAATAATCAGAAAAACGCTCATTAAAACTGTTAATGCAATGCTATAAACCACTTTAAAAGCCTGATCTGAACTCGAAATAAAAGCCCCAACAACAATACAGATAAGCGATGCGGCCATAAGGATAATTTCTGGCAATAAAACAAAATACATGATTATCTCCCTGAACCTACATAAGCAAGAACGGATCTATCTACCAAAGAATCTACTGAAATATCAAAAATATTTAAGAATGTGTTAGGATAAACCCCGATCCAAATCACCAAAATTGCGATTGGTAAGAAAATAAATAATTCTCGCAAATCCATATCTTTGATAGTGCGTAAATCCGATTTTAACTTACCATAAATAATCCTTCTATACAGAAACAACGCATATGTCGCCCCCAATACCATTCCCAAAGCCAGCAATGTTGCGATAACTGTGTTGCTGCGAAACGCCCCAGCCAACACAAGAAATTCACCAACAAACCCGCTAGTTCCCGGCAAACCTACTGATGCCATTATGAATAATAAAAAGAAAAAGGCATAGCGGGGCATTCTCTCTACCAACCCCTCATATTTAACAATCTCTCGGCTATGCATTCGATCATAAACCACACCAATACATAAAAATAATGCTGCCGAAATCAATCCATGACTTAACATTTGAATCATAGCCCCATTAATGCCTTGGCTATTTCCAGAAAAAATCCCTACAGTTACAAATCCCATATGCGCCACTGAGGAATACGCAATTAATTTTTTCATATCCGTTTGCGCCAAAGCCACCAAAGAGGCATAAATAACGGCAATCACTGAAAGATAAAATACCAAAGGAGCAAAATAGGCACTCGCCTCGGGAAGCATAGGCAAAGAAAATCTTAAAAACCCATACCCTCCCATTTTTAACAGCACACCCGCCAAAATAACAGAACCTGCCGTTGGGGCTTCAACATGGGCATCTGGCAACCAAGTATGTACCGGCCACATTGGCATTTTTACCGCAAAAGATGCAAAAAAACCAAGCCATAACCATTTTTGCAATCCAATCGCAAAGTCTGTCTGCATCAAATTAGGGATACTCGTTGTTTCGCCATAATAGCTAAGCATAATCACTGCCAACAGCATTAAAATTGAACCTAATAAGGTATAAAGAAAAAACTTAAATGCCGCATAAATACGATTATTCCCACCCCAAATACCAACAATAATAAACATCGGAATCAAAACGGCTTCAAAAAACACATAAAATAATAAAACATCCAATGCTAAAAATGTTCCCAACATCAGGCTTTCTAAAATCAGAAAGCAAATCATATAATATTTCACATTGGTTTTAATCGAATTCCAACTTGCCAAAATACAAAGCGGCACTAAGAAAGTCGTCAATAAAATAAAGCTAAGCGAAATACCATCAACACCAATATGGTAAGAAATTGTAGTATTTGGCAACCACGGCACATATTCCACATTCTGAAACCCTGAAATCTCGCTGTCAAATCCAAACCACAAAAATAGCGACAAAATAAAAACCGCAATAGATACTGCCAAGGTTGCTTGTTTCGCACTACGTGCAGTTTGCACATCAGCATCACGCAAAAACATCATCGCCACCACACCAATCAAGGGTAGAAAAATGATAATACTTAATATCGGCCATTGCGAGGTCATTCATTCATCTCCAATAAAAAATAAAACCAGCGAAGCCTACAAAAACAACAATTCCGATCAACATCGCAAACGCATAATGATAGACATATCCACTTTGTAGCCACGACATTTGCTGGGCAATGCGACGAACATTTTTGCTAGTACCATCAGCACCAATCCGATCAATGATCTGCTTATCACTCCACCAAAATAGAGCGCCAATCTTCAAAGCTGATTTGACAAAAATTATCTGATAAATCTCATCAAAATACCATTTGCGAAACAGAAACATATAAAGTGGTCGCAAAAATAATGCTAAAAATTTGGGTAAATTAGGCATAAATTTATAACAAATAATCCCTAAAAGTGCACCTAAAATGGCAATCACAACCGGCAATCTTTTCACAGAATCATTGACATGATGGGCATTCTCAAGCGCGTGATGATTCTCGGCAATAAAAATTGCTTTCCCCCAAAAATTATTACTCAAATCCCCTACCATAAGGTCGTAAAACCAAATTCCTGAAAAAATTGCCCCTAATGCCAAACAAGCCAATGGTACAAGAATAACCATAGAGACCTCATGAACTTTTAATAATATTGCGCGGTCTAGTTTTGATACGCCATGAAAGGTCATGATCAATAACCGAACAGAATAAAGTGCCGTTAAAAATGCCACCGCAATCCCAACCCAGAATGCCAATGAACCCACATAACTATGGGCCCCCCAAGCCACCTCTAAAATCAAATCTTTAGAATAATAACCAGCAAAGAAAGGGATTCCCATCAAAGATAACGACCCGATAACCATAAATAAGTAAGTCATCGGCATCAATGTGCATAACCCACCCATCTTACGCATATCTTGCTCACCACCAATAGCATGAATAACCGAACCTGCGCCTAAAAATAACAATGCCTTAAAAAATGCATGTGTTAATAGATGAAACATTGCTACTGGATATGCAGAAACCCCAATGGCAAAAAACATATAACCCAGTTGCGAACAAGTAGAATAAGCAATCACCCGCTTAATATCATTTTGGACAAGTGCCACTGTCCCGGCAAAAAATGCCGTTGCGGCTCCAACGATCGTAATCATTGCCAAGGCATTATCCGAATATTCTAACAAGGGCGATAACCGACAAAGCATAAATACCCCAGCTGTAACCATGGTAGCGGCGTGGATCAGCGCACTCACTGGCGTTGGACCTTCCATTGCATCGGGCAACCAAGTATGTAACCCCAATTGTGCCGACTTGCCCATAGCTCCCAAAAATAACAGCAAACTAATGATTGTAAAAGCGTGCATCTCTTGACCAAAAAATTGGAGAGTCTCATGTTGTAAATTTTCTGCCTGAGCAAAAATTATAGTAAATTCTACCGAACCAAATACAACATAAATAGCAAAAATTCCAAGAGCAAACCCGATATCACCTACACGATTAACCAAAAATGCCTTCATCGCCGCTCGATTTGCACGATCCCGATCATACCAAAACCCAATTAACAAATAAGACGCCAGCCCAACCCCTTCCCAGCCAAAAAATAACTGAATTAAATTATCCGAAGTAACAAGCGCAAGCATAAAAAACGTAAATAAACTAAGATAAGCCATAAATCGCGTTATCGATCTATCGTGATGCATGTAGGCAATAGAATAAACATGCACTGCAGCAGAAATGCTGGTAACAACAAGTAGCATAATCAAACTAAGGCTATCCAAACGAAGTGCCCAATCAAACACAAAATCACCAACCGCACCCCACTGTGCCAAGAAAATAATTTTAGGCTCTAAATTTGGAATAAAGTTAAAAAATAATAACCATGACAATATTGACGCGATAATAACTGCACCACTGGTGAGTAATTGCGCACCACGATCCCCAAAATATCGTTTCCCTCCAAAACTAACAATCGCTGCAACCAAAGGAAGGAAAACGATCAAGACAATAGAATCCATGCTTAGCCTTTCATGCTTGAGACATCATCAACAGCAATCGTTGCCCGATTACGATAATAAACCACTAGAATCGCCAAACCGATCGCCGCCTCAGCCGCAGCAACCGATAAAATAAACAGGCTAAAAATTTGTCCTGACAAATCATTCTGTTCACTAGAAATAGCAACAAAATTAATATTAACCGCAAGCAGCATGAGCTCAATTGACATCAAAATATTGATCACATTGCGCCGATTTAAAAAAATACCTAATAATCCAAAAGTGAATAAAACTGCACCTAATATCAGATAATGATTAAGAGAAACATCAAAAACCATATAAACTACATTACTTCCTTGTTATTTTCGGTTTAACAATTTTTAAATCTACAGGATTTATGCTACGTTGCAACGGATCCTGCAATTGAACTGTTGTTTTTGAATCCCGCGCAATTTGCCGTGAAATATTTTGTTTTTTAACATCTAAACGTACCCGTAAAGTAAGAATAATGGCACCAAGCATAGCCACCAACAAAACCATACCCACGGCTTCAAACATATAGGCATAATCACGATACAGTAAAATTCCAAGCTCTCGTGTGTTGTCACCAATCACAAGATCACTTCCAACCCTAGGATTTTGCGAACTGCCCACAATCGCCAACATTAACTCCACAAATAAAACCATGCCCAAACCTGCACCCACAACAAAGTATTTCCCTAGTTTCCGCTTCACATTTTCGATCTGAATATCCAACATCATAACCACAAACAAAAATAATACTGCCACTGCACCGACATAGACAATCACCAAAGTCATCGCCAAAAATTCAGCACCCCGTAATAAAAATAATCCGGCACCATTAAAAAACGTTAAGATCAAAAACAAAACACAATGCACTGGGTTACGCATAATAACCACCATGAAAGCCGAAAATACGATCATCCCCGCAAATAAATAAAATATAAAATTATAAACTAGCATGATATTTTAACCGATCTAGCGATATTGCGAATCATTTTTTAAATTTGCTGCCAATGCCACTTCCCATTTTTCACCATTTTCTAAAAGCTTTTGTTTATCATAGAACAGTTCTTCACGAGTCTCCGTAGCAAATTCAAAATTAGGGCCCTCAACAATCGCATCTACCGGACAAGCTTCCTGGCAAAAACCACAATAAATACATTTTGTCATATCAATATCATAGCGCGTTGTTCGACGCGAATTATCTGCACGTGGCTCGGTTTCAATCACAATCGCCTGCGCCGGACAAATCGCTTCACATAATTTACAAGCAATACATCTCTCTTCACCATTAGGATAACGTCTAAGCGCATGCTCACCACGAAATCGTGGTCCTAACGGGCCTTTTTCATAAGGATAATTAAGCGTATATTTGGGCTTAAACATCGCTTTAAATGTAAGTACCATCCCTGAAAATAACTCAGTAAGCAAAAATATCTGTAGTTTATTTTGTAACATAGCTACGTTATAAATCCTTGAACCATTATTTCATCAACCATTTTTTATCCTGGCAACCAATCAAACCATACCAAAACAAAAGCCGTTGCCACAAGCCATATTAATGTAACCGGTAAAAAAATCTTCCATCCCAACCGCATCAACTGATCATAGCGATACCGAGGAAAGGTTGCCCGCACCCAAACAAACAAAAATAAGATGATGCCGATTTTTAACATAAACCAGATCGGACCTTCAAGCCAGATAAAAGGTACTGTTGCCAGAGGAGATAACCACCCACCCAAAAATAAAACCACAAACATCGCGCTCATTAAAATCATATTAATATATTCGCCAAGAAAAAATAAAGCAAAACTCATCGCCGAATATTCTACATTATACCCTGAAACTAATTCGCTTTCGCTTTCCGGCAAATCAAATGGTGCCCGATTGGTTTCTGCCAAAGCTGAAATAAAGAAAATAACTGCCATGGGTAACAATGGAAACAAATACCAAATATCCTTTTGTGAAGCGACAATAACCGAAAGATTTAACGAACCAGAACACATTAATACCGTGATAATGGTAACACCAATCGGTAATTCGTAAGATACCATCTGCGATGCTGAACGTAGTGCCCCTAAAAAAGGATATTTAGAATTAGACGACCAACCCGCAATAATAATGCCATACACACCCAAAGAAGAGATTGCCAAAAGATACAAAATACCTACATTAATATCCGCAAGCACCCAACCAACATTAAATGGAATCACTGCCCAACCCAAAAGCGCAAGAGAAAATGTAAGCATCGGTGCCAATAAAAATAAAATGCGATTTGCCCCAGATGGAATAACGGTTTCTTTAAAAAACAACTTCAACGCATCGGCAAAAGGTTGAAACAAACCAAAAGGCCCAACAACATTAGGGCCTTTACGTCGCTGCATCCAACCCATAACTTTTCTCTCAAACAAAGTGAGATACGCCATACCAAGTAAAATCGGAGCTGTAATAAACAAAATCATCTTCAGGATATCCAATAATGGCAACAGATAATTTTCAAAAAATACCATTTCCCTATGCCTCTGCTTGTTGTGAAGAAGAGCTAGCCACAAGCTCGCTAATTTCATTCACGCAAGCTTGCATATTCTTAGATGCCCGCGCAATCACATTCGTTTGATAAAAATTAACTTCATAATGACCAATATCTTTTTTATTAAAAGTTCCAGCCTCACCAAAATTATCAAATCTTACATCTTCTACAGAATTCTCATGTGCAAGATACGGATGATTTTTGAAAATATGCTGCCGTAGCTCATCCTGATTAATCCAGGGTTGTCTAATGCCTAATTTTGCTGTGAGCGCACGAATAATTGCCCAATCCTCGCGAGCCTGTCCTGGTGGCAATGTCGCTTTATGGCTAATTTGCATACGTCCTTCCATATTTACATAAATACCACTTTTTTCGGTATAAGCCGCCGAGGGAAAAATAATATCCGCATGCTGTGCCCCAGCATCACCGTGATGTCCTTGATAAATCACAAAACAATTCTTTAAGGCTTCCATTTTTACTTCATCGGCACCTAACAAATAAACCGTGCGAATACTTTGTTTTACCGCATTAATCATAATATCATTGGTTGCATAACCCCCTATTTCAGGGACCATACCAATATCCAATCCGCCCACACGCGAAGCTACACGATGTAGCACATTAAAGCCATTCCAGCCCTCACGCACCAGCCCATATTTCTTGGTAAATTGCCATGCTAAATTCCAAATAGCCTTCCCATCACTGCGGGCAACTGCATCCGTACCCAAAATTAAGATCGGTTTTTTCGCATTTTTAAAATTCCTGAGAAATTGCCCTCGTGAATTAAGTAAATCTGCAAAATCTTGGGGTCGATTCCCCAAAAATTGATATGGAAAATTTAAATCTACCTCTGCACCAATAAGCCCGACCGTAACACCACGCAGATAGCATTGCCGCAAAGCCGCATTCACCAAAGGGGCTTCACGTCGCGGATCTGCACCCACAATTAAAACTGCATCCGCCTGCTCTATATTTTCAATCTTACTATTAAACAAATAACCTGAACGCAACCGACTATCAATCATCGAACCCTCTTGACGACAATCATAATGTGGCGATTTAATCATTTGGCAGAAATTTTTCAACGCATACATTGCCTCAACATCTACCAAATCACCGGCAATAGCAGCAAAACTTTCCCCGCCATTTTTCTTAATTTGCTTACTTGCAGCATCCAATGCATCTGTCCAAGAAACTTCTTCCAACAATCCATGATTATTGCGCACATACGGACGATCCAATCGATTATATTTCAGCCCATCATAAGAAAACCGAGCCTTATCGCAAATCCATTCCCGATTAACCGCTTCATTCAAACGAGGCAAAATTCGCATCACTTCATTTCCACGCACATCAATACGAATATTCGCACCCACCGCATCCGAGATATCAATGCCAGGAATCTTTTTCATTTCCCACGAACGCGCCTGAAACGCATAAGGTTTTGAAGTCAAAGCCCCCACAGGACATAAATCAATTAAATTCCCCGAAAGCTCAGAAGTAATTGTTTTTTCTAATGTCGATATTTCTGCATGTTCACCACGTCCTAAAAGTCCAATATCATTAACTCCGCCAATTTCTGTTGCAAACCGCACACAACGCGTACAATGAATACAACGAGTCATCACAGTTTGAATCAAAGGACCCATATACTTCTCGGAAACAGCCCGTTTATTTTCAGAAAACCGACTTGTTTGTGAGCCATAACCCATTGCTTGATCCTGTAAATCACATTCCCCACCTTGATCGCAAATCGGGCAATCTAAAGGATGATTCAGCAATAAGAACTCCATCACCCCTTTACGCGCTTTGTCTACCATAGCAGTTTGGGTTTTAACCACCATACCTTCACTTGCCGGAAGCGCGCATGAAGCTTGTGGTTTCGGGGAGCCAGGTGAGATCTCGACCAAACACATCCGACAATTTCCAGCAATTGATAACCGATCATGATAGCAAAACCGTGGGATTTCTACACCTGCTTGCTCACAAGCTTGAAGCACAGTAAGCCCAGCTTCAACTTCAATTTCGGTATCATTAATGGTAAGTTTTGGCATCTGTTATAATTTCTCCTTAAGCCACATATTCCTGTTTATCAGCAATACGCGCCTTAATTTCACTTCGAAAATGGTGAAGCAAGCCTTGAATCGGCCATGCTGCCGCATCGCCAAATGCACAAATCGTATGGCCCTCTATCTGGCGCGTTACTTCATAAAGTAAGTCAATTTCTTCTATTTTTGCATCTCCACGCACCAACCGTTCCATCATGCGCCACATCCAACCCGTACCCTCGCGACAAGGCGTACATTGCCCGCAAGATTCATGTTTGTAAAAATACGATAACCGCGCAATCGCTGCAATCACATCGGTAGATTTATCCATAACAATCACACCCGCCGTCCCAAGTCCGCTATGCACTTCTTTTAGCGCATCATAATCCATCAACACTGTATCACAAATCGCCTTGGGCAGCATCGGCACTGAAGAGCCTCCTGGAATAATTGCCAAAAGATTATCCCAACCCCCGCGTACACCTCCAGCATGTTTTTCAATCAACTCCATTAACGGTACCGACATTTCTTCTTCAATATTACAAGGCGTGTTTACATGTCCTGATATACAAAATACTTTCGTTCCACTATTATTAGGGCGTCCAAAACTCTTAAACCAAGCACTGCCCCGCTTCAATATTTCCGGAACCACGGCAATCGTTTCTACATTATTGATGGTTGTTGGACAACCATAAAGCCCAACCCCAGCGGGAAAAGGTGGTTTTAAGCGAGGCTGACCTTTTTTTCCCTCTAAACTTTCCAACAAAGCGGTTTCTTCACCGCAAATATAAGCGCCCGCGCCACGATGGACATAAATCTCAACATCATAACCTGATTGACAAGCGTTATGCCCAATCAGCCCTGCTTCATAAGCTTCAACAAGAGCCACTTCTAAAATTTGTGCCTCACGCACAAATTCACCCCGAATATAAATATAAACCGCACTTGCCCCCATCGCTGCGCCCGCCAAAACCGAACCCTCTAATAAACGATGAGGTTCACTGCGAATAATATCCCGATCCTTACAAGTCCCCGGTTCAGATTCATCTGCATTCACCACCAAATAACAAGAGTTCGCACTTTCTTTCGGCATAAACGACCATTTCATTCCCGTGGGAAACCCCGCGCCACCGCGTCCTCGCAAACCTGATTCTTTAATTTCATCAATTAACCAATCACGCCCCTTTTTAATAAATTTCCCGGTATCACTCCAAATACCTCGCTTCTGTGCTGCCTTTAGCTGCCATTCTTCTTCACCATAAAGATTGGTGAAAATGCGATCTTTATCTGCAAGCATGTTTTAGCCCTTTACCCTTTTTGAGCCAACAAAATCTAATGGTGCTGAATTTAATCTACCCAGTGCCGAGCCGATCTCAGGTTTTGTTCCCCGCCGAAACGAATCGATAATTTCGCTTATATGTTCAGGCGTTAAATCCTCATAATAATCATCATTCACTTGCATAACAGGCGCATTAACACAAGCCCCCAAACATTCAACTTCTGTAACCGTGAACATGCCGTCGCGAGTGGTCTCACCGATTTGAACATCTAATTTTTTTGTAATGAATTCTTTTAATTTACCTGCCCCGCATAACATACAAGGTGTCGTGCCACAAAGCTGTAAATGATATTTCCCAACCGGTTTGGTATTGATCATCGTAAAAAAACTTGCCACTTCACGCACACGTATTTCTGGCATTGCCAAAATTTTTGCAATTTCACAAAACGCTTCATCGGTTACATAATGCCCCTGCTCATGCTCACGTTGCGCCAAATCAAGCAACGCCAAAACTGCCGATGCTTGTTTCCCTTCAGGGTATTTTCCAATGGCACGAGCAATTTCTGTTTTATCTTTGAATTGAAATTTTTTTACCTTAGTTTTTGTCATCATTATCGATCTATCTCACCAAAAACAACATCCATCGAACCCAAAATCGCTACAGAATCAGCAAGCATGTGCCCTCGACAAAATTTATCCAATGCTTGTAAATGCGCAAATCCAGGTGCCCGAATTTTACAACGATAAGGACGATTTGTCCCATCAGCTACCAAATAAACCCCAAATTCGCCTTTTGGGGCTTCTACAGCAAAATAGGTTTCACCAGCAGGCACGTGGAAACCTTCCGTATAAAGCTTGAAATGTTGAATCAATGCCTCCATCGAATATTTCATATCATTACGTTTCGGTGGAGTATATTTATTATTTTCACTATGCACCGCACCTAAGGGCATTTTTTCCAAACATTGCTGAATAAGTTTTAGTGATTCCCGCATTTCCAAAACCCGCACCAAATAACGGTCGTAACAATCACCATGTTTCCCCACCGGAATTTGGAAATCAAGTTCACCATAAACATCATAAGGCTGTTGTTTCCGTAAATCCCAAGCCACACCCGAGGCACGCAACATCGGGCCTGTCATTCCCCAGTTTATGGCTTCTTCTGCTGAAATCGTCCCAATATCTACCGAACGTTGTTTGAAAATACGATTTTCGGTCAACAAATCTTCCATATCATCCAGAAAATTTGGGAAATTTGTTGCCCAATCTGCAATCCGAACATCCAAACCTTCTGGTAAATCTTGATGCACACCGCCAACGCGATAATAAGCTGCATGCAATCTTGCACCACTGACTGCCTCATAAAATTCCATCAATTTTTCACGTTCCTCGTAGCCCCAAAGCGAAGGCGTTAACGCGCCAAGATCCAAACCATAGGCGGTCACATTCAGCAAATGATTCAAAATACGTGTGATCTCAGCAAATAGCACCCTGATATATTGTCCTCTTTTCGGTACTTCTAACTCAAGCAATTTTTCCACAGCCAGAACAAAAGCATGTTCTTGACACATTGGCGAAACATAATCTAGCCGATCAAAATAGGGCATCGCTTGCAAATAAGTTTTATGTTCAATTAACTTTTCGGTACCACGATGAAGCAAGCCAATATGCGGATCTAGCCGCTCGATAACTTCCCCATCCATTTCCATCACCAACCGCAAAACACCATGGGCAGCCGGATGTTGCGGACCAAAATTCATGGTTAAAGTCCGAAGTGTTGGATCTTTTCGCTTATCATAATTCACCTCTAGCATCCTTTAAGCCCCACTTACTTTCTCATCGCCCGGCAATATGTTTGCCCCTTCAGGCAATGCCCCTTCCCAAGGGCTTAAAAAATCAAAATCACGAAACTCCTGTTGTAATTGCACAGGCTCAGAAATTACCCTTTGAATCTCATCATCATAACGCATTTCTATGTAACCCGTAAGGGGGAAATCTTTGCGCAAAGGATGCCCATTAAAACCATAATCCGTTAAAATACGCCGTAAATCGGGATGCCCGGTAAAAAATACACCATACATATCCCAACATTCCCGTTCATACCAGCCCGCTGATGACCAAATATCTGTAACCGAAGGCACCAAATCTTCAACCCCAACAATTATCTTTAAACGCAGGCGCATATTATGTTCCAAAGAAAGAAAATGATACACAACTTCAAATCGATTTTCTCGTTCTGGGTAATCAGCACCACAAATATCTAATAACATCTTAAATAAACATTGGTTGTTATTGTATAGAAATTTTGTAATTTCGTGCAAAGAACCCGAAGCGACAATAATCGCCGCTTCGCCCTTCATACTAATATCCGCAATAATCTGATCACCAAACCGCGTTTTCAGATCGCTAATAACATCCATCCCCCCGTAAGGAACCCGAAAAAATTGTGGTGCGGTATTGTTTTTTGCGTAATCCATCATTTCATTCACACTCGCATAATATTCGTTGTACGACGAATTTTCTTTTGCAGCTGCAAAATACCATAAACCAAAGCTTCTGCGGTTGGCGGACAACCTGGAACATAGATATCCACGGGAACAATGCGATCACATCCACGAACAACCGAATAAGAATAATGATAATACCCCCCACCATTCGCACAAGAGCCCATAGAAATCACCCAACGTGGTTCTGGCATTTGATCATAAACCTTGCGTAATGCCGGCGCCATCTTGTTCGTAAGCGTGCCTGCCACAATCATCACGTCTGACTGCCGTGGCGACGCCCGTGGAATAACGCCAAGGCGATCTAAATCATAACGTGGCATATAAGCATGAATCATCTCAACAGCACAACATGCCAAGCCAAAAGTCATAGGCCAAAGCGAACCTGTACGTGCCCATGCTACTAATTTATTCACATTTGTAGTAACAAACCCTTTATCGACAACTTCCCCAGCTAATCTTTGCAACAGCAGATTTGCCTCAAATTCTTGTTCTGGTTTTTCTAATTTTTCCCATAATTTTTCCAATGGCGTATCTATTCCCATTCCAGTGCCCCTTTACGCCATTCATAAATGAAACCAATCGTAAGAATTAATAAAAACAACATCATTGCCCAAAATCCATAAAGCCCAATATCCCCTAATGCAATTGCCCAAGGAAATAGAAAAATAATTTCTACATCAAAAATAATAAATAACAAAGTTACCAAATAGAATCGAATATCAAATCGAGTGCGAGCATCATCAAAAGCCTCAAAACCACATTCATAAGGCGAAACTTTTTCTGGATCTGATAATTTTGCACTCACAAGATAATTACCCCCAACAAAAACTAGCGATAACCCAATAGCAATAACAGCGAAAACTAAAATCGCAAAATATTCTTGAAAATAATAATCCATCTCCTAAAAAAACCTTGTACTCATAAGATAATCATAACCAAAAAATACCCTTGTATTTTTATAAGTCACAATGTAGAACGACAATGCATAATTGTCAAACATTGTTATCTTATTTTCAGCATTTGATGTTAATTATTGTTATTATAGCCAACCTGGTAAATTTTTTATCCTTACCATCTTTGATCCCAAACATATCTCTTTGAAGAAAATATTATGTTTTCCCTTGCTTTATTCCAACCTGATATTCCCCAAAATACAGGAGCCATTATGCGCTTAGCCGCTTGTTTCAATGTATCGCTTGAAATTATTGAACCGTGTGGGTTTATTTTTTCGCACCCAAAAATACAAAGATCCGTTATGGATTATACCAAACATTTAAATTATACTTTACATGCGCATTGGCAAGATTTTCAAAATTGGCGACTCAGCCATCCTATCGATAGAAACAACCCGAATGATGGCCCAAAACGGTTGATTTTATTTTCTACGAAAACTCAAAAATGCTATGATGATTTTTATTTTCAAAAACATGATATCCTCCTTTTTGGCAATGAATCTAGTGGCGTTCCCGATTATGTTCACCAACAGGCCGATGCTATTGTAACGATCCCGATCCAGAAAACTGCTCGTTCGTTAAATTTGGCCATGAGTGCTGCCATTGCGACAGCCCATTTGCAAACAGAATTTAAACATAGGGATCGAATTTAGGAAAGTTAAGTTTATGATAGATAATATTGAGAATAAAAAGCAACAAGCCCAAACATGGTTTCGCACTCTTAGAGATCGGATCTGTGATAATTTTGAAACACTCGATCGTGAATTTATCGCGCGAAACCCTGATTTCCCAAAAATCACAACACCGCTGTTAAAACGCAAAACATGGCAACGTGAAACAAACATTAAGGATGATAAAGATGGTGGAGGAGGTGAAATATCATTAATTTATTCCCATATATTTGAAAAAGCTGCAATTAATATTTCCACTGTTTATGGTAAATTCACAAAAGATTTCCAAAAAGAAATTCCCGGAGCGATTGAAAATGGGGGTCATTTTTGGGCAAGTGGTATTTCTGTTATCACCCATCCACGCAATCCTTATGTGCCACCTATTCACATGAATACCCGTATGATTGTTACTTCAAAATATTGGCTAGGTGGTGGTATAGATTTAAACCCGATTTTTCCTAATTCCCAAGATACAAAAAAATTTCATGCGATTTTAAAAGATTGTTGTCAACGTTATCATCGTGATTATTACCCTGAATTTAGTGCAAAAGCCGAGCAATATTTCTACATTCTACATCGCAAACAATCACGCGGTATTGGTGGCATATTTTATGATAATCTCAATACGAAAAACTGGAAACAAGATTTCGCTTTTACACAAGATGTTGGTGAAACTTTTCTACAAATCTATCCTGACCTAGTTCGTACACATTATAATGATGCTTATGGTGAGGCAGAATCTGCAACACAATTAATCCACCGTGGCTATTATACCGAATTTAATCTTGTGTATGATCGTGGCACCCGATTTGGGCTTATGACCGGCGGAAATGTTGAAGCCATATTGGCATCCTTACCCCCCATGGTGGCTTGGCCCTAAAAATAAGCTTTCAAAATTGCTAATTTCCATAAAGTAACTGTGGCAAAAATAAAGATAAAGCAGGAATAAGTGTTAATAATGCCAATCTCGCTATATCCGCTATCCAAAATGGTAATATCCCCTTAAAAATAGTGCTGGTTTTAACATCTGACAACATATTAGATAATACAAACACATTTAAACCCACAGGTGGCGTAATTAAGCTAATTTCTGTAACCACCACCACAATAACCCCAAACCAAACCAAATCAAACCCAAGAGATGCCACAATTGGATAGAACAAAGGTACAGTCAAAAAAATCATTGAAAGGCTTTCTAGGACCATGCCCAAAATAATGTAAGCAAAAAGGATCATAAAAATAACCTGCAACGGAGCAATATGCGTATTGATAATTAAATGGCTTAATTGTTCGGGCGCGCCTGTACGTTCAATAAAATCCGCAAAAACCAAAGAACCCATCAAAATAGCAAATAACGCCGCTGAAGTTTTCACAGAATCCGAGGCAATATTTAACAAAATCTGTAAACTTAAAGTTTTCCGCTGTAAAGCGATTAAAAACGCCCCAACTGAACCCACCGATGCAGCTTCGGTAGGCGTGAAAATACCCGCATAAATTCCACCAATTACAACAATTAATAAGGCTAATGTTCCTCGTACATATTTTAAGGCATGTATTTTTTCTTTGAAAGAAAATCTCGCACCTGAAGGTCCTGATTCTGGCTTACGCCATACCACCCATTGCACAGCACATAAATAAAATAAAATACCAATCGCCCCAGGAATAAAACCCGCTGCAAATAATTCACGAATACTTTGCCCGGTCAAAATACCATAAATCACCAAAATAACACTTGGCGGAATTAAAATTCCCAATGTACCGCCCGCAGCCACCGATGCAGTTGCCAAACTATCACTATAACCATAGCGTCGCATTTCTGGAATCGCCACTTTCGACATCGTTGCCGCTGTTGCCAAACTAGAACCACAAATAGATGAAAATAAACCACAAGCCGTTACACTTGCCATCGCTAAACCACCTTTTTTATATCCCAAAACTGCATAAGAAGCCTGATAAAGTTGTTTTGCAAGCCCTGCTTGGGAAACAAAATTACCCATCAAAATAAATAACGGAATAACTGAAAGTGAATAATTGCTACTAATGGATAAAATATGATACGCCACCCGCGATAAAAGGCTATTCCAGCGAAATTCAAAAAAACCAACCTCACTGCCTAAACCACCCCCTACGGCTAAACCCACGAAACCAACAATTCCCATAGCAATAACAATCGGCATGCGCAGGAAAATTAACAACAACAAAATGGCTATGCCAATTCCTGCCTCAAGCATTATTAATATTCCTTAGAATCTAATTTGTCACGCAAAATAATATGGGCCAACAAACGAACAACAAGGCAAACAACTACAAATATACAAATAAAAGCTACATAACCTTGCGAATAAAAAAGTGGAATATGTAAATATTCACTAATCTCATTTCGGTGGGCACTACGCACTGCAATCTGCCAAATCCGCCTGCCCATAAAAAGAAAAATAACGATAAATAAAATTCCAAAAACAACCTGACTCCAACGTTTCACATTAGCTGGAATTATATGTTCTAAAATATCAACATAAATATGTTTATTCGATAAGGTAACAATTAATACACCCGTAATCACAAATATACTTTGCCCCATCTCAGTAAGTTCTGAGGCACCCTTAATAGGGGCTAAAAACACATAACGACCCACCACATCCATAAAAGTAATTGCCATTAATATTAACAATAATATGCCTGAAGCAATTGCTAAATATTGCAACAATTTTTCAATTTTATTATTTATATTATACAATAAAACTTTGATCACCATCTATTCCAATATTTTACCAGCAAAGAATTAAATGTAATTTATTGAGCGTAAGAACGCGCCAATTCACGAAATTCTTGCAAAGCTTTTTTCGCATCCACTTTCCGGTCTGCAACATCAGCCAACCATTTATTTTCAATTTCAACACTATATTGCTGAAAAAGTTTCACATCAGATGCCGAAGCTGTTTGAATTTTTATATTCTTTTCTTTTGCAACTTTATGAGCAGACGCATTATCCTTACTCCATGCTGCACTTGCAGCTGCAGAAAGTTCCTCTCCAGTTGTTGATAATAAAGCCTTACGGGTTTTTACATCTAAAGATGCGATGAAATCAGGATTCATGAAAATCCCAAGACCACTCAAATACATACCCTCTGGAATTTCATAAACAAAATTAGTTACTTCTGATAAACGGAGCGAAATTAATTCAGACACAGGCATGAAAACACCATCCACAACACCTTGCGATAACATTTCATAAACTTTAGAACCCGGTGCGGCAATTGGAACAATGCCCATTTTCGTACCCAGAAAGCCTTGAACACCGCCAGCAACGCGGATCTTCTTACCCTTCACATCTGCCAAAGATTGCATCGGTTTCCGTAATAAAAGCTGTCCTGGGCCATGCATAAACAACCCAACCGCAACCAAACCATCATATTCACCAGCTTGCCTTAAATATTTGTCATAAATATTCCAATGAGCGCGCGAGGCCGCTTCCGGCGATGCACCCAACGCAGGCAATTCTGCCATGGTTGTGAGCTTAAACCGACCAGGGACATATCCATGGGGTGACCAACCCACATCATAAGTTCCATCTTCTACCAATGCAAAAAGATCTTTCGGACTCCCCTTATGATATTCAAGTTTAATCTTAACTTCACCTTGAGTAGCTTTTTCAATTTTTTTACCCCAATCTGAAAAAAATATTTCATTCATTGCATGGGAAGGCCATAACCAAGTTCCAATAACCATCTGTTTTTCAGCCTGCGCAGAAACCGAAGCCCCTAAAATGATCCCTAAAATTATACCTATTTTAAATATTATTTTCATAACTTAATCCTCCGTAAAAAATTAAATATAATTACCAAGCAAATACAGGATAAACTCTGGCACAGCTATAATAACAAACTTCAACAGCAGACTGTATCATAATATTACACAAAAAGTAACCCCTAGATATACGTATTTTATTAATCTCACTCTATAATTTATTTTAACAACAATCCTATATTTGTAAATCTTATCATGCCACCAATGTTCTTAGCACCCCATAATTTTCAGATATCATAAAACAATAGCGTAATATTTAAAAAACAAAGGGGACAGTAAAACTTACCACCCCCTTATTATTAATTAATTAAAAAATTAAATATATTTTATTGAGCGTAAGAACGCGCCAATTTGCGAAATTCTTGCAAAGCTTTTTTTGCATCCACTTTCTGGTCTGTAACATCAGCCAACCATTGAGCTTCAATTTCAGCACTATATTGCTGAAAAATTTCAACATCAGATGCAGAAGCTGCTTGAATCTTCATATTTTGTGTTTTGGCTGCTTTATAACCAAAACGATCATTTCTATCCCATAATGCCCCCGCATTTGCCGAAAGCTCTTCCCCTGTTGTCGATAGTAAAGCTTTTCGAGTTTCAGCATCTAAAGAAGCCACAAAATCAGGATTCATAAAAAGCCCAAAACTGCCCAAATACATCCCTCCAGGAATTTCATAAACAAAGCTCGTTACCTCTGACAAACGCAACGAACTTAACTCACCCATGGGCATAAAAACACCATCCACAGTCTCTTGCGCCAACATTTCATGGACCTTGGAACCCGGTGCGGTAACTGGAACGATGCCCATTTTGCCTCCAATAAAACCTTGAACGCCCCCGCCAACACGAATTTTCTTACCCTTCATATCTGTCAAAGATTGAATCGGCTTCCGTAATAAAATTTGCCCCGGGCCATGTGTAAATAATGCTGCTAACACCAAACCATCATGTTCACCGGCTTGCTTCAAATATTGGTCGTAAACTTGCCAATAAGCATGCGAAGCCGCTTTAGAATTTACACCCAACAAAGGCAACTCTGCCATGGTTGTAAGCTTAAACCGCTCAGGAACATAACCATGAAACGACCAACCGGCATCATAAGTACCATCTTCTACCAACGCAAAAATATCTTTCGGATGCCCTTTATGATGTTCAACTTTAATCTTAACTTCACCTTGCGTGGCTTTTTCAATTTTCTTACCCCATCCCGACAAAAATACTGTATTCATGAAATGAGATGGAGACAACCAAGTGCCAATAACCATCTGTTTTTCAGCCTGAACCGAAACGGAAATCCCCAAAATTACCCCTAAAATTACTGCTATTCTAAATATTACTTGCATAACCTCTACCCTAAAAATGCTTACCAACCTAGATCAAATCCTCTTCAGAAATGATAACGATATATCTAGCTGTAAAAAAAATAAATTGCAACAGTAAATTACCCATAAATTAACTTGTAAACAAAAAACACTGTATTAGGTGCATATTTTATTAATTTCCTCTATAATTTATTTTAACACAATCCTATATTTATCAATCTTATCATGCCACCAATGTTCTTAGCACCCCATAATTTTCAGATATCATAAAACAATAGCGTGATCTTAAAAAATAAAGGGGTAGCAAAACTTACCATCCCCTTTTATTAATTAATGAGAAAATTAAATATTATTTATTGATTATAAGAACGCGCCAATTTGCGAAATTCTTGCAAAGCTTTTTTTGCATCCACTTTCTGGTCTGTAACATCAGCCAACCATTGAGCTTCAATTTCAACACTATATTGCTGAAAAATTTCAGCATCAAATGCCGAAGCTGCTTGAATCTTCATATTTTGTGTTTTCGCTGCTCTATAACCAAAACCATCATTTCGTTCCCATAATTGGGCAGCAGCTACCGATAATTCTGTTCCCGTTGTCGATAACAAAGCTTGCCGAGTTTTAGCATCTAAAGAAGCCACAAAATCAGGATTCATAAAAAGCCCAAAACTGCCCAAATACATCCCTCCAGGAATTTCATAAACAAAGCTCGTTACCTCTGACAAACGCGACGAACTTAACTCACCCATGGGCATAAAAACACCATCCACAGTCTCTTGCGCCAACATTTCATGGACCTTGGAACCCGGTGCGGTAACTGGAACGATGCCCATTTTGCCTCCAATAAAACCTTGAACGCCCCCGCCAACACGAATTTTCTTACCCTTCATATCTGTCAAAGATTGAATCGGCTTCCGTAATAAAATTTGCCCCGGGCCATGTGTAAATAATGCTGCTAACACCAAACCATCATGTTCACCGGCTTGCTTCAAATATTGGTCGTAAACTTGCCAATAAGCATGCGAAGCCGCTTTAGAATTTACACCCAACAAAGGCAACTCTGCCATGGTTGTAAGCTTAAACCGCTCAGGAACATAACCATGAAACGACCAACCGGCATCATAAGTACCATCTTCTACCAACGCAAAAATATCTTTCGGATGCCCTTTATGATGTTCAACTTTAATCTTAACTTCACCTTGCGTGGTTTTTTCAATTTTCTTACCCCATTCCGGCAAGAACACTGTATTCATAAGATGAGCCGACGACAGCCAAGTGCCAATAACCATCTGTTTTTTAGCCTGCGCTGAAATCGAAATTCCCAGAATTACTCCTGTAACGAGCACTATTTTCAATATTACTTGCATAAGTTTATCCTCCATAAAAAATTATTTTCCTACATTTTTGTCAAATCTATCCGGATCCATTCCTCAATATTAATAAGTTTATAGAAATGATAGATCTGCAACTATGGATTATATCACAATATTTTACGAATCTTAAAAATATTACAAAAAATGCTCATTTTTTGCAGATTCCTTATATTTTAACCTAATTTTAAGCGATAAAGCGATAATGAGGCTTGTAAAATACCTTAAAATACATTCATATTCCTGAATGTTTTTTTATTTAGAAGCTGATTCTTCGATAATTTTTGATTTTTCCTAAAAATTATTTTTTCTTTGCGGTATTTTTCTTAATGGCAATTATTTTAATCATAAAACCAATGGCTCCCACCATTATTTGACTCATCATGAATAAAATAAAACCCACCAAAATAATTGTAGGTCCTGAAGGGATATCAATTGTAAATGAACCCAACAAACCAATAAATACTGCCAAAACCCCAAATAATGCTGCTAAAGCAACCATTTGTTCCGGAGTTTGCGCAAATTTTCGCGCCGTTGCCGCTGGAATAATTAAAAATGTTGTTGTTAACAAAACCCCAACCAACTGCATGGCAATTGCAATTACCAACGCCAATAGAATAATAAAAAACATTTGTGTGCGTGCAAGATTTATTCCTTCTGCACATGCAAAATCTGGATGCAGACTCATCAACAAAAATGAGCGCCATAAAAACCATACAGATATTCCCGTAAGAATTCCCGCCCCATAAATAAAAATAATATCGCGCGATGTTACCGCCAGAATATCTCCAAACAACAAACTATGTAAATCTAACTTTATTTCAAAAAATACCCATAAAATAATGCCAATAGCCAATGCACAATGCGCTAAAATGCCTAAAATCACATCGTTAGATAATGAATGATACCGTTTGATAATTTCTAAATTAACCGCAACAAAACATACTGTTATAAATACAGAAATCGTAATATTCACTTGAAATAAAACCGCAAAAACAATACCAGGCAAAGCCGCATGTGCCATAGTATCCCCCAAATAAGCCATTTTCTGCCAAACAACAACACAACTAAGGGGTGCCACCATTAAAGCCAGCCCGATTCCCGCAAGCAAAGAGGTTAAAAACAAGCTTTCAAAAATCATGGTTTGCCATCCTGTACCCCTAACGTATGCCCAACACAAAAAGGATCGCTATGTTGATACAATGCCAAAGAATCATTCCCGTAAAGCTGATGATAATTTTGATCTTGGATAATATTTTGTGGCATTCCATGACAGCGAATATTTTTAT
Source organism: Alphaproteobacteria bacterium (assembly GCA_965206365.1). Classification (GTDB taxonomy): domain Bacteria; phylum Pseudomonadota; class Alphaproteobacteria; order JABAAW01; family JAHZMA01; genus CBDBJL01. The sequence goes on along the minus strand of CBDBJL010000018.1, from coordinate 226,966 downwards.
TGAGACAAACAACATAATCACTTTTTGCCATCACAATATTCAGGTCATGCGAAATCAACAAAATACCGGTTCTTGCCTCATCACGTATATTTTCAATCCAACGATATAACAAAGCTGTATCGCGAAAACTAACCCCTTGCACAGGTTCATCAAGAACCAATAAATCTGGATTTTTTACAATCGCACGCGCAAATAACACCCGTTGCCATTCACCGCCTGATAGATGATGCACATCGCGCATCAATAAATCAGCAATGCCAAATTTTTCTGCAAACTCAAACCATTGATCTGGTTTTAAATCCGCACTTAAAGCCAATAATCGTCTTACATTCATCGGCAAATTCTTTGAAATATTTAATTTTTGTGGAACATAACCAATTTGTAAATTATTAATTTTCCGAATACGACCCGCACTCGGCAATAAAATTCCCATAATTAATTTGGCAAATGTACTTTTACCGGCACCATTAGGGCCAATAAGCGTTACAATCGCTTGGCGATAAAGGGTTAAAGTAACATCTTTTAGCAATTGATGAGGCCCTTGATAAAAACTAACATTATCCGCTTGAACCAAAAAATCTTGCTGTGCTTTTATTGTTTCTTGTTGCATTTTTTGCACTGTTTCTATCTCCTAAAAAGTAAAACCCCTGAAAAATGAGTAAAAGGCTTCCTTGAAATTCATTTTTTATTGCATTATAATGATACCCTACAATTTATTCTATTTGCTGTAAAAAAAAAATCCTTATGAAAATAAAAATAATAGCAAGACCCCTGGTCGGTATTTTTCTATTCCAAATTTCCTTACCCCTAATAATATCCCTGGCGATAATACCCTTGGCGACAGCATCCCTGGCGACAGCAAAAAACACACCAGAAACAATTCAAGTCACCGCATCGATCCCTCCAATTCATTCTTTGCTTAGCCAAGTGATGCAAGGAATTGCAACACCAAATTTGCTTATAAAAACTTCAACCTCCCCCCATAATTACGCCTTAAAACCTTCAGATATTGTTCAATTACAACATCAAGATTTAATTTTCTGGGTAGGTGCCGATATTGAAAATAATTTAGCAAAATTTATGAAACCGCGCAAACATAACACCGCAATTGCCCTAAGCAACTTCTCGGAGCTAACAATGCTACCTTGGCGTCATAAAACAGATTTTTCCTGGCATACAGCAGATGAAGAGGCAAAAAGCTCTCGCCATGCTCATAATATAACGCGTTACAATCAACATCTTTGGCTTGACCCCGATAATGCCAAAATTATTCTTACCCATATGCGCGATCTGTTAATATTGATTGATCCAAAAAATAGCAAAAAATACGCTAGCAATACCCTAAATGCCCTAAATGAAATCGATCGTTTAACCACTGAAATCATAAATATTCTTGATTCAGTAAAAACGTCTCCCCCCGAAATCCTCTTATTTCATGATAGTATCCATTATTTTGAAAATTATTTTACCCTAAAAACTCATGGGTTAATTTTGCTCAACCCCCACACTCCCCCTAGTGGCAAACATTTGCGTAACCTCCTTGGTAAAATAGATCCCCATAGTTGTCTTTTCTTTGAGCCCCAATTTTCTAAAAAAATACTCATTGCCTTTAATAATCATAACAAAAACCAAGAAAAACCTTATCATTGGGTAGAAATTGACCCTTTAGGCGCGAATTTGCGCCCAGGCATTGCACTTTATTCCCAATTAATGCTTAATATCGCCCAAAGTTTTGCCGATTGCTCTCTTTGAAAATATGTTGAAATTAAATGATCCTGAAAATTTAACGCATAAAATCATAATAAGGCAAATCAGGAAATTTTTGACAAATAAAATGATAAATTGGACAATCACAATCATGAGCATTGGGCAAATAGGCAATGCCCATTAAAAATTCTTGAACAATTTCATTGCCAACAAACTTAAATTGTTTTTTTAATGCTTTCACCCATAATTCTTTCGCTAGCGTAATTTTTGCCACTACCGTGCTGCATTCTCGCTCTGAAATTACTTGTTGAATATGATGATGTTGTAATGCCAACCAATCAGCAAAACTACCATGTTCTTTTTGTAAATTTAAAATTGCCCTGGCATTGCCAATCATAGCTTCAATCTTTAAACGATATTTAATTACATCCTTTGTTTGCATCAAACGGGCAATATCTGTTTCTTGATAAGCAGCAACTTTTGCAACATCAAAATTATCAAAAGCACAACGCATGCCCCGTTGTTTTTTCATAATCGTCTGCCATGAAAGCCCTGCCTGAGCAATTTCTAAACAATAAAATTCAAACAACCGATTATCATCTAAACACGGGAAACCATGCTCGGTATCATGATGATTTTGTAGCAAAATATTTTGCTGTGCCGCTAAGCAATAACCCGACATGAAACTCAAGCTTATAAAGCAATCCCCATAAATTTAGCCAGCAATACAAAAATAAGCGTTATCCCAAAACTTACCCCCGAAGTTATTGCAATTTTCCTTCCCATGCGTGGATTAGCCGGTGCCCCAATATCATTCCCTAATTGTGGTTTTTCTTCTAATTGATGCCCTTGCGATAACAACGTAAAAAATACAATCCACCACACCAATATGTAAATTAACAATAATGATAAAATATTCATTTTGGCACCTTCTTCTGATTTATGATCTTTTTACCCCAATGATTTTTGGGGTAGTATTTTTTATTGTGACATAAATACAATTTTTTGACAAATGCGAAACGATGATTTATAGGTAATATAATTTATACCTGTTAAAAAATAAAAGGAGCTTACAGAAATGGATATCAGCAAAATTGCCATTGGCAAAAATGCCCCCGAGGATATTAATGTGATTATTGAAGTCCCTATGGGTTCATCACCCGTAAAATACGAATTTGATAAGGATTCCAGCGCAATTTTTGTAGATCGTTTTTTAAGTACCGCTATGTTTTATCCGGCAAATTATGGATTTATCCCCCATACTCTTTCGGGAGATGGCGATCCTTGCGATGTACTGGTACTTAGCCATTTGCCGGTTATTCCTGGCTGCGTTATTCGCTCACGACCAATCGGAGTATTAATGATGGAAGATGAAGCTGGAATTGATGAGAAAATTCTTGCTGTCCCACATACAAAATTATACCCACTTTATCATAATATCAAAAATTATAGTGATGTTGCTGAAATTACTTTACAGCAAATTGCCCATTTTTTTGAACATTATAAAGATCTGGAAAGCGGAAAATGGGTGAAAGTAACCGGTTGGGAAAATGCTGAAAAAGCAGGCGATATTATTATGCAAAGCATTGTAAAAGGTTGATAAAATATTATGGCAGGTCATTCTAAATTCAAAAATATTATGCACCGTAAGGGTGCACAGGATAAGAAACGTGCGGGTGTTTTTGCCAAATTTACGCGTGAAATTACCGTTGCCGCCAAATTAGGGGGTGAAGATATTGCTGCCAATCCCCGTTTGCGTAGTGCGATTATCGCTGCGCGCGCTGAAAATATGCCCAAAGATAATATTAACCGCGCCATTACGAAAGGTGTTGGCAATGATCCTGATTCAATTTATGAAGAAATTCGCTACGAAGGTTATGGGAGCTCAGGCGTTGCAATTATTGTCGAAGTTTTAACGAATAATCGTAACCGCACCGCATCAGAAGTGCGTGCAGCTTTTTCTAAATTTGGCGGTAATTTAGGCGAAACTGGTTCTGTAAATTTTATGTTTGATCATTTTGGTGAAATCATCTATCCGGCAACAAGTGCAAGTGAAAATGAAATGTTTGAATTTGCCTTAGAAGCAGGTGCAGAAAATATTATTTTTTCCGAAGAAGATGGTCATCAAATTTATGTTACCACTGAAATGTTACAAAATGTAGCCACTATTTTAGAAGAAAAATTTTCTACACCAAAATCAGCCAAACTTGTTTGGCTCGCAAAAACCCAAATTGCTGTTAGTAATCTTGAAGATGCCCGAAAATTACTGCGCCTTACCGATATCTTAGATGATAATGACGATGTTCAAAATATTTACGCCAATTTTGATATTGAGGATAGCATTATGGAAGAGATTGCAGCGGGATAAACCCAAATGCAACGAATTATCGGTTTTGACCCCGGATTAGTGGCTACAGGTTGGGGAATAATCACAAGCGATGGTAATCGACTTGAATTTGTGGCCTGCGGGGTTATTATGCCAAATACAAAACTCTCTTTAACAGAACGATTATATGCTCTTTACCAACAAGCTTTTCAATTGCTCGAGAAATATCAACCGCATCATGTTGCCATTGAAGAAATTTTTGTCAATAAAATGAACCCAGCATCGGCACTAAAATTAGGCAATGCCCGCGGCATTCTATTAATGTTACCGAATATTTTTAACATTGGTGTTACTGAATATGGAAATAAAACCGTTAAAAAAGCTTTGTCGGCAACCGGCCATGCTGATAAAGAACAAATTCAGAAAATGGTTCTGCATCTTTTGCCCATGGCAAAAGCATCTATTACTCGCCACGATGCATCAGATGCCCTTGCCATTGCCATCACCCACGCCCACCAAACTCCAATTGCAAATAAATGGAACGAAGCATGATTGGTTATTTGCATGGTAAATTACTCGCAATTGAGAAAAATACGATTTTAATTGATGTTCATAATGTAGGTTATACTGTTGCATGTGCAGAAAAGAATTATCAAAATTTAGCCTTAGGCGATAAAATTACCCTTTATACTGAAGCCATTTGGCGTGAAAATGAAGTTACGCTTTATGGCTTTGCTTCTTTATCGCAACGGGAATGGTTTCGTTTGTTAGGCACTGTTCCGGGCGTAGGCGCAAAAATGGCACTTGGGTTACTTGCTCACTTTAGCCCTTATGAGTTAACAAATTTCATTTTTCAGGGCAATAATCGTGCATTAACAAGTGCACATGGCGTTGGTAGCAAACTTGCCCAAAGAATTATTAATGAACTTGTCGATAAATTACCACCCCTTTGCGACCTCTCTTCTACTGAAAATAGCGATGCTAACGATGATTTTGCCACAGCCTTATCAGGGCTTATCGCCCTAGGGTTTCCACAAAATAAAGCCCAGAAAATTCTCATTGATATTTGTAACCACCATAAATCTACTACCAATATTGCGAACCATACGGCTTTACCTGCTGATAAAATGTTGTATCTTGCACTAAAAACCTTAGGGAAACCCAGATGATTTCACTTACACCCGAAGATGATGATGATTTACCGGATCAGGAAAATTTCTCTACGCAATTGCGCCCCCAATATTTAAACAATTTTACTGGGCAAGCTCACTTAAAAGAGAATTTAAAAATTTTTATTGACGCGGCCCATAAACGTCACGAACCCCTTGATCATATTTTGTTTCATGGCCCCCCCGGACTTGGCAAAACCACTTTGGCTCGAATTATCGCTAATGAAATGGGCAGTAATTTTCGTTCAACCTCTGGTCCGGTTATTGCTAAGGCTGGCGATTTGGCTGCTTTGCTTACAAATTTAGAGAAAAATGATGTCTTATTTATTGATGAAATTCATCGATTATCTTCCGCTGTGGAAGAAATTCTCTACCCAGCTATGGAAGATTTTAAGTTAGATATTATGATTGGTGAAGGGGCTGGGGCACGCTCTATTGAAATTACCCTACCTCCCTTTACTTTGGTAGCAGCAACAACGCGTGCAGGGTTAATTACGAAACCCCTACGAGAACGCTTTGGCATTCCAATGCAATTAGATTTTTATACAGCAGCAGAATTGGCCACCATTATTACTCGGGCTGCAAACTTACTTAATTGCCCGCTTTCTACAGAAGGTGCCTTTGAAATTGCCAAGCGCAGCCGATTAACCCCACGAATCGCACTGCGTTTGCTTCGAAGAATCCGTGATTTTTGGCAACTTTCCAACCAACCCTTCATTACGCCAGAAGCAACCCAACAATATTTACTACGGCTGGATATTGACACTGCCGGCTTAGATAAATTTGACCGTAATTACTTACTTATGATTGCCAATAATTTTTCTGGTGGCCCTGTAGGGCTAGATACAATTGCAGTTGCTTTGTCTGCAGAACGTGATATTTTAGAAGAAATGATCGAACCCTATTTAATCAGGCAAGGCTTTGTTAATCGCACTGCACGCGGAAGAATGCTAACTGATCACGCCTACGCTCATTTAAACATTTCGGTACCTCAAGGATTTTCTAAAGATTTATTTACCCCGGAAACATCAACCATGAAACATCAATCATGAAACATAATTTTGAACTTCGCGTTTATTACGAGGATACCGATTGTATGGGCATTGTTTATTATGCCAATTATCTACGTTTTGCTGAACGTGCCCGTAGTGAATACTTACGTTCTGGCGGATTCCAACATTTCTCGCGCGGTGGCAGAGCAACGCAAAATCAAACAGATAATATGCCAGCTTTTGTTGTGCGCCGTTGTAATCTACGATTTTTACGCCCCGCTCAGCTTCATGATTGGCTACGGATAGAAACAAATTCAATTGTTAATGCCAATATTCGTAGCTTAATACAGAAAAATCGCTTAACAATGGTTGATATGCGACAAGATATTTATCATGAAACCAATTTATTGGTAACATTGCAAGTTAATCTCGCTTTCATAGATCAAGATGGTAAAGCTTGCCATTTGCCCCAAGATATTGCATCTTACTTTGGATTGAAAATATAATGTATCACACAAGGATATGAAATGGAACAAACTGATCTTTCCCTGCTGACTCTCGTTGTAAACACAGATATTTTTGGTAAATTGGTAATTTTACTGCTCATTCTACTTTCTATTATTAGTTGGGCAGTTATTATTCAAAAAGCTTTCTTGTTTCGAAAAATTCAAAAATCATCTCATCGATTTATTACGAGTTTTCGCCAATCAGATTCTTTGTTTCAGCTTGCTGATTCCCTAGAGACAACCACCTTAGAGCCAACTGAGAAAATGTTTTTGGCCGCAATTCGCGAATGGCGTATCTCTACCCACAACCAAACGGTCCGTCGTGCCTCTTTAGATCATAGAATCAATAAAGTTTTAGACATCACCTTGGCTGAAGAAAGCCATTTTCTAGAAAGATATTTATCTTTCTTGGCAACCGTCAGCTCTACCGCACCTTTTATCGGCCTTTTTGGTACGGTGTGGGGAATTATGAATGCATTTCAATCTATTGCCGCTAGCAAACAAACCAATCTTGCCGTTGTTGCCCCTGGTATTTCTGAAGCCTTATTTGCAACTGCTTTAGGATTAATTGCAGCGATTCCTGCCGCCTATTTTTATAATCATTTTACGACAAAATTAAATGATTATACGGGCACTTTAGAAAGATTCGGTGAACAATTTATGGTGATTTTATCCCGCCATTTTGATAAAACACTCAAAGAAGATATTTAACAAAGGCCTTATATTATGCTAATCTCTTCTGGAAACAAGAAAAAATTCCGCCACAAACCCAACGCAGAAATTAACGTCACCCCTTTTGTTGATGTTATGCTGGTTTTGCTGATTGTCTTCATGATTACCGCACCTTTGCTTACGGTCGGCATTCCCGTAGATTTACCCGAAACCAACGCACCCGCCTTTAATGAATCTAATGAACCTTTGGTGATTACGATTCGAGCTAACGGAACCTTATATATTCAAGATACGAAAGTAAGACGCGCCAACCTAATTAATCATTTAAGCACAGCTGCCAATCATGATAAACAAGTGCGTATTTTTATTCGTGGCCATAAGAATCTAAAATACAAACAAGTCGTCGATATTATGGGTGATGTAACCCAAGCAGGCTTTACGAAAGTTGCTTTGATTACACTTACAAAAAAATAAGCTATTTTCAATGATGCCAAACTTTATTTTTCCACCTTTTTATCATCAAAAAACTGGAATTCTTTACCATCTTTTCCAAGGCCCGCTTCGCTATGGTTTGCAAATTTCTATTTTCTTACATGCGTTAATTTTTCTGTTTTTATTTTTGGAAATTATAGATTTTATTAATCCTGCCCCATTCACTGTTTCCACCCAAGTTCAAGTGATCTCTGAGGCGGATTTTGAAAAAATAAAAACAACCAAAAAAAAAGCCCCGGAAAAAAAGCCTCCTAAGAAAAAAATTCCTGAAAAAATACATGATTTTGCTGCCACCTTAGAGGCCGTAAACAAAGTTGTCCCCAAGAAAGTTGCTCCGAAAAAAAAACCTGAACTGTTAACCACTCAGCCAAAAAATGCCCCAAAAATTTTGAAAAACCTTGATAATCTTGTCGTTGCTAACAATGATGCGGATCTTTTGCAGGATCAAAACCTAAAAAATTTAACAAAAAAAACTCAATATCTTGCTTCTGAAAGCGAAATAACTGAAGATGAAAATGTCGCTACGGTAGAGGCTATTGAAAATGCGTTATCTGCCGAAGAAATTACCATTTTAAAGGAACAAATTTCACTTTGCTGGAATCCACCCCTTGGAGCCAAAGATATCGATAAATTAATTATTAAAGTCCGCCTTACCTTAAATGAAAAAGGTTTTTTACAAGATGCAAGAATTGTTCATAACCTTTTGGCAAACCGAACCGACCCTTTTTACCGTAGTGCAAGCGAAAATGCCCTGCGCGCAGTCTATCATCCTGATTGCACTCCACTGAAATTACCGTTACATAAATATGATGCTTGGCATAAAACAACTTTAACCTTTAACCCTTCACAGATATTACAATGAAATATTACCTATTTGCTTTTTTATTATTCACAACAAATGCCCTGGCAGAGCTTAACATCGATATTACCAGCGGTGATTTTAAGCCTCTACCCATTGCCTACCTTCCTTTTACTATTCAGCCCTTGCAACAAGATGCTACTGCCCAGGAAAAGAGAGATTTAGAGCTTATTGCCAGAAATATCACTACCTTGATTGCCAACAACCTAACACGCTCAAGTTTATTTGCCACAGTTCCAAAACAAGATTTTATTCAAACCTCGATCCTTTTTAAACAAAAACCCGATTTCGGTGCCTGGCGACTCACCAATGCTCAAGCGTTACTCATGGGAGAGCTTATTCATAAAGACGCCGATCATCTACAAATTTCTTTTCGCCTATGGGATATTCTATCACAAAAACAGCTATCAGCCCTTACCTATGTGGTCAAACTTTCTGGCTGGCGGCGTATTGCCCATAAAATTTCTGATAATGTCTATCAACGCATCACAGGCGAAGAAGGTTATTTCGATACTCGAATCTTATATATTGCAGAAACCGGTCCGCTGAACCAACGCGTCAAACAATTAGCCATTATGGATCAAGATGGTGCCAACACACAAATCATTAGTAGCGGTTCCGACCTGTTACTCACTCCACGCTTCTCGCCCATACGCCAAGAAATTATTTATATGCGAATTTACCAACGCAAAGCCCGCGTTTATTGGTTAGATTTGAAAACTGGTAACCAAATTAGCTTGGGTGATTTTCAGGGCATGTATTACGCACCACGATTTAGCGCTTCAGGAAATGCGATCGTACTTTCTTATGCCGAACATGGAAATTCAGATATTTGGTATATGGATTTACGCACCCTAGAGAAAATACGCTTAACGCGCCATCGCGCTATTGATACCTCACCCACAGTCTCACCCGATGGTAAATTTATCGCTTTCACCTCCGACCGTGGAGGTTCACCCCAAATTTATGTTATGCGTAGCCAGGGTGGCAAAGCGAAACGTATCACCTATGGGCGCGGTAATTTTACAACTCCAGTTTGGTCGCCTCGCGGGGATTTAATTGCCTTTACCCGTCAATCTGGTGGAAAATTCGCCATTGGTGTGATTCAACCTAATGGCAAAAAACAGCGAATCTTATTCAAAGATTATCATGCTGAAGCCCCAACATGGGCACCTAATGGCAGGGTGTTAATGTTTTTCAAACGTGAAAAAAGTAGCTTTGATGGCACAGGCGGACGTACCCGAATTTACTCTATTGATTTAACGGGATATAATTTACGCGAAATCCCTACCACAACCGACGCATCTGATCCAACATGGTCGCCTTTAATCGATTAAGTTCAAATTGCCTCTATTCCTTAATTGTTTATGGTTACCATTAATTTCTTAATCGAAGCAATCGCCTGAGCCGGATTCAATCCTTTCGGGCAGCTTTGAGTGCAATTCATAATCGTATGGCACCGATAAAGTTTAAAGGGATCCTCAAGCGCTCGAACCCGAGACTTTTGATCATCATCACGACTATCCATGATCCAACGATAAGCTTGCAATAATACCGCAGGACCTAAATATTGATCGCCATTCCACCAGTAGCTTGGGCAAGAGGTTGAACAACAAAAACATAAAATACATTCATAAAGCCCATCTAATTTTTCCCGTTCTGCTTCTGACTGTAGCCGTTCTTTTTCTGGTGTTTTTCCTTTCACGCGAAGCCAGGGTCGAATATCTGTCAATTGCTGATAGATCACCTTCACATCAACTACCAAATCTTTAATCACTTCGCGATGTGGCAAAGGGTATATTTTAATCGCACCTTTAATATCCGAGATATGAGTTGTACAAGCCAAAGCGTTGCTACCATTAATATTCATTGCGCATGAACCACATACACCTTCACGACAAGATCTACGCAAACTTAATGAAGGATCAATTTCATTTTTAATTTTTAAAATTGCATCTAACACCATCGGTGCACAATCATTTAAATCAATATGAAATATATCTATCGCGGGAGTTTCATCTTTTTGTGGGTCATAACGATAAATATGAACAGCTTTTAATCTTTGCAAAGATTCCCCATTTTCACTCTTTTCTGGTTTTTCCCAAATTTTACCTTTCCTAGGGCGAGAATTTTTTGGTAATCTTAATTGCGCCATTCACTTAACCTTTTGCTATTCTAATTGCCAATAATTTTTCTAAAACAAACGACAAAGCTTCAACGCGCATTAATGTTGCTTTAATTACTGAACTTTTAATTGGATGCGTAATCATTAGCAAGGTAACATTCCCTGATTCAGGTTGAATTCGCTTTTCAACCGCACGCTGAGAAAACATATCCACAGAAACACCATATTCTTTCAAAACTGTCATAATATCCGCAAGCACACCAGGCATATCCTTCACTCGAATCCGCAAATAATATTGCCCTTCATAATCCTCGTCCCGAAAATAATCACCATCTTGTAAATTACTGGTAGGCACAGCAAACAAATAATTACTTTGCCCATAATAACGCGCCAAATTCATCACATCGGAAGCCACCGCAACCGCGGTTGGGTGTGCTCCTGCCCCTGCCCCTGTAACGATACTGGTTCCCGCATAACGACTTTTCAACTCTACCGCATTTATTTCTTCTTCAATATGCGCCAATGGCGATGATAAAGGCAACATTAACGGACTTACATTTAAGTAAATTTTATTCCGATACCGTTCTGCATGCCCAATCAACTTAATGCGATAACCCAAAGATTCTGCAAAAACAATATCATTATATTTAATAGATTCAATGCCTTCCACATGCATTCTGGCAATATCAGGCTTAATATGAAAACTAATAGAAGCCAACAAAGCCAGCTTTTGCGCAGCATCCATTCCCGAAATATCTAAAGTTGGGTCACTTTCTGCCAAACCTAATTGCTGAGCTTTTTCCAAAGCAACGTGAAAATCAATTTTATTGCTACGCATATTCGTCAAAATATAATTACAAGTTCCATTTAAAATTCCAAAAATACGTTCGATGTAATCTGCCGCCAAATTTCCAGAAATATTTGCAATAATCGGAATTACCCCGCCAACCGCGGCCTCCCAACCAATCATTACTTGATGCTTTTCAACCAACTGCCCAATCTCAAACCCCGAACGGGCAAGCAAGGCTTTGTTTGCCGTAACCACCGACTTACCACTTTCAATGGCAACCTTCAAAACATCTTCAGCACTACCATATTCACCACCAATTAATTCTACAACAATATTTGCATCCGTTTTCTTGACCATATCTACGGGATCATCAAACCATTGATAGGCAGAAATATCTACCGAACGTTCTTTGGTTTTATCGCGTGCAGAAACTGCAACAATCTTAATTGGCAACGCCGTTTGATTGTTATCTTTTAAGGTTACCTGCATCTGTTCAATTAAACTAATCAGCCCGCAACCCACAGTGCCCAAACCTGCAACAGCAACTTTTGCAATAGATGTCGCCTTTTCTCCATTTTCAGTTGAATTGTTTTTTTCTTTTATATTTCCCAATTTCCCTACCTCCTTATTATACGATCTAAGAGCATTCTTTCATCATATTATTCAATTTGCTATGATTCAATAAACCCGCTTTTTGGGGGGGATTGATTGAATATCATCACTCATCGGATTCATTTCTACCGGACGATAACTCACCTTAATTCTCCCTATGCTATTCATTCGAACCAAACTATGCTTCATCCATTTTTGATCATCCCGATCCGGAAAATCCTCACGCGCGTGAGCTCCCCGCGATTCTTCTCGATTCAGTGCCGCATGAACTGTACAAACAGCTTGCGTTAAAAGATTATCAAATTCCAAGGCCTCGATTAAATCGGTATTCCAAATTAATCCACGATCCGTAAGATGAATATCGTCATGTTTTTTCCAAACCGCATCAATTCTCTTTTTCCCATCTTGCAGTGTTTCAGCATCTCTGAACACTGCCACATCCTCTTGCATAACCCGTTGCATTTCATCGCGTAAATTGGCAACGGAAAGATTACCTTCATTTTTAAGAACCTGATCAACTCTGGCCAAACTTTCTTGTCCATGATCATCCTTAAGCACAGCTACATTCCCTTTTTCTTCACGTAAAACCTCTATGCAATGCGTTGCTACAGCTTTGCCAAATACCACCAAATCAAGCAATGAATTTGAGCCCAAACGATTGGCCCCATGCACCGATACACAAGCGGCTTCACCCACTGCCATTAATCCCGGAACAATCCTTCCTGGATTTTTATCCGTAGGGTTAAGAACCTCACCATGGTAATTCGTTGGAATTCCGCCCATATTATAATGGCATGTTGGCAAAACCGGAATCGGCTGTTTTGTAACATCAACCCCAGCAAAAATTTTTGCCGTATCCGAAATCCCCGGCAATCTTTCATGAACAATTTTCGGCTCTAAATGATTAATATGCAAATATAAATGATCCTTGCGCTTGCCAACACCACGCCCTTCTCTAATTTCTAACGTCATTGCCCGACTAACAACATCACGTGATGCCAAATCTTTTGCCGATGGGGCATAACGTTCCATAAAACGTTCGCCATCACTATTCGTTAAATAGCCACCCTCACCACGTACACCTTCGGTAATTAAACAACCTGCCCCGTAAATCCCTGTAGGATGAAATTGAACAAATTCAGGATCTTGGATCGGAAGCCCCGCACGTATTGCCATGCCACCACCATCACCAGTACAACTATGCGCAGACGTACATGAAAAATACGTGCGCCCATAACCCCCCGTTGCAATCACAACCATTCGAGCCCCAAAACGATGAAAAACACCATCTTCCAGACATAATGCAATCACGCCAATGATTCGATCTTTATCCATTAACAAATCTAGCGCAAAATATTCAATGAAAAACTCTACTTTATATTTGAGACTTTGCTGATACAATGTATGGAGCATGGCATGCCCAGTTCGATCTGCTGCCGCACAAGTGCGAAGTGCCGCAGGGCCTTCACCAAACTGTGTCGTCATACCTCCAAAAGCTCGTTGATAAATTTTACCCTCTTTCGTGCGCGAAAACGGCATCCCATAATGTTCTAATTCTAAAACCGCTTCAGGGGCATGACGAACCATAAATTCGATCGCATCTTGATCTCCAAGCCAATCAGACCCTTTCACCGTATCATACATATGCCAACGCCAATCATCTGCGCCCATATTACCAAGTGAAGCCGAGATTCCCCCTTGCGCAGCTACTGTGTGGCTTCGGGTTGGAAATAATTTTGTAACGCAAGCAACCTTCAGCCCAGCTTCTGAAAGCCCCAATGCCGCACGCAAACCTGCGCCCCCAGCACCAACAACCACAACATCATAATAATGATCTTTTCCTTGGTAATCCACTGTCATAATTTATCGCACATAAACAAACAAAATCGAAACAACCCCCAAAATCATAAAAAATCTAGCTCCTAGTTGAATAGATTTTTTAAAAAATAAATGCCAAAAATGATGATGAATATAATCTTCAATAATCACTTCCAAACCGATTGCCATGTGCCAGAAAATAAAAATATTTGTTAGGGCTAACAAACTTGCATTGAATGGGTTCAACAGCCACAGATTAAATTCATCATAACCCATATCGCCAGTTTTTCCCAACCCCTCAAAAAGCAGCCAAATCATAAGAAAAGTTAAAAACACAGATGTTATCCGCTGATAAAGCCAAACCATTCTGGGCTTATTATAGTCACCCGCTACAATACTAGAAAAAAATATTTTTAACATTATGATAAACTTTATCTTTTATTCCTAAAAAAAATAATAACCACAAACAATCGTTGGAATGACAAACATTAAAACGCTTAATAAACTACTAACCCGTAAAGAAAACAAACTTCCAGTATCCCAAACCATATGACGCCAACCATTTACCAAATGATAGATCAATGCCCAAAAAAACAAAAATTTCAGGATAATAAAAAATATGTAACCATTAAAATTAATAAATTCATTAAAGATTCTTGGGGATAAAAAAGCAAAAACAAATAATTTCACACTTAAATAAACCATCCCCACGGTTAAAATAATTGCTGTAAAACGATGCACAATAGAAGAGAGCATCACCCAACGCCAACGATAAATCTGTAAATGTGGCGATAAGGGTCTTTTCTTCATAACCTAAAATCCAGCTTTCTTCAATTTATACAGCCTTGATTAATTGCAGACCCTATTTCTAGAATTGCAACATCTAATTTTACTTGCAACCAATACCTATTTTGCCTGCAAGGAGATTGTAACAAATATTTTTTACCCTGACAAGCCACCGAGAAATTTAGCCAATTTTCCACCAAAATATTGCGAAAATCACCTTCCTCGATGCGTTATTCGGCGCAATTGCAAAGCTTCTGCCAAATGGACCAATTCAATTTCTGCGCAATTTTCCATATCCGAAATCGTACGAGCCACTTTCAATACCCGATAATAACCGCGCGCAGAAAGATTAATTTGATTGGCAGTGTTTGTTAAAAAATCGCGCGTTTTTGTTTGCAAAGGTGCAATTTGTTCTAATAATTCACCTTCAGCATGAGCATTACAACTTAATTTTACATTATATTTTTGAAATCGATCATGCTGAATATTCCGCGTTTTCATAACTCGTTTCGCAATTATTTCGCTAGATTCTGCCGCTTGTGGCAAACTTAGATCCATTGCCGATATTTCTGGCACTTCAATATGAATATCAATCCGATCAAAAATCGGTCCTGATATTTTAGATTGATACTTAAACCCACATTCTGGTGCTTGTTTGCATTCACGCATCCCATCGCCCAAATAACCACAACGACACGGATTCATAGCTGCCACCAATTGAAACCTTGAGGGGTACGTTAAATGCGAATGAACACGCGCAATTACCACCTCGCCAGTTTCAATGGGTTGGCGCAAAGCTTCTAACCCAGCACGCGAAAATTCAGGAAATTCATCCATAAATAATACCCCATTATGTGCCAATGATATTTCTCCCGGGCGGGCGCGGCTTCCGCCTCCTGCCAAAGCCGCAATCGATGCAGTATGATGAGGTGCGCGAAACGGGCGTTTTTGTGTAATCCCACCTTGGATTATCAAGCCTGATAAAGAATGAATAATGGCAACATCCAAAGCTTCGCGCGGTGATAAAGGGGGTAGAATTCCTGCCAATCTTTGCGCCAACATTGATTTGCCACTGCCAGGGGGACCCGACATTAAAAGATGATGCCCACCCGCTGCCGCAATTTCTAGGGCCCGTTTTGCTTGTTCTTGCCCCTTTACATCCCGAAAATCAGCAAATTTATGTCCAGCCTCAACCCGAAGAATCGGAACAGAAGGCACCTCGCCTTCCCCCTTGAGAAAAGTAATCAATTCTAGCAAACTTGTTGCCGCAACAATCGATGATTTCCTGAAATTTGGTTCATCTTCGCCCCGAAATTCACCCTGAAATGCCCATGCTGCCTCATGCCCACAATTTTTCGGGCAAATAATCGCTTTTTTAGATTCCAACGCATAAAGCGCACTTGGTAAAATCCCATTCACAGGCAAAATAGAACCATCCAAACTTAATTCACCCAGCGCAATATAATCCGAAACTTTATCCGCACCAATAATATCCATCGCGCATAATAAACCCAGCGCAATCGGTAAATCATAGTGGCTTCCCTCTTTCTGCAAATCAGCGGGCGATAAATTAACGGTAATGCGTTTTGCCGGCAAAACCAACCCAAGCGACGCCAAGGCTGCACGAACCCGCTCTCGACTCTCAGCAACCGCCTTATCCGGCAAACCTACAATCGTAAAAGTCGGTAACCCACTCATCAACATTACCTGAACATCAACGCGCCGAATCTGTAAGCCTTCAAAAGCCACTGTATCTATTTTTGCAACCATAAATCTTTACCTGAAAATAATAAATATTAAAGGCTATTTTGTAGCATAAATGATTTATTTTTAGAATTCTATTGACGCTATATGATAAATTTTCTACTCAGTATCTATGCTATTAGAATTAAAAAAGAATATTTACGATGCTTCTTGTTAAAAAAAATTATCGCGATCAGTATCATTTTCACCCTTTCCGCTTGTGGTGGCGCAACGAAAGATACAAGATTAATATCTGGCGGGAAACGAATCTGTTACACAGCCTTCTGAAAATGAGGGGCAGATCTTCATTTGGCATGGAAACACTGGTAGCACTAGGGAATTTCCCACACTATATATAGATGGTGTTAAAATGGAACCTTTGCCAGATAATAAAGCCATTCTGATTAATATTAAGGCAGGGGAACATACGATCAAAATAGACCCTTTGGACGATGGCGAAAATAGAGTTCTCATTCTTAAACATAAAAATGACAACAAGCTTAAAGGTACCAATACGCCTTTTAACCAAAGTAAAATAAGGCATGTATCGTTGAATGTTAATGTTACTGCAGGCGAACGCGTTTATGTGAATTTACATTTTGGAAAAGTTAAAGGTACCACTACTACTATTTTAAAAATTCTCGGAAGGCCAAAGCTAAGAATTGTTGAAGATATCGATAAAAATTCCAGAAAAATACGGAAAATACCGATACAAGCCGTTTAACTATAACGGAGCCATCATTGCCAAAAAAATAAGAAATCCGCAAAATGGCGGGCATGAAACCATGCCCATACAATATCTTGACAAGATATTGTTATTAATTTAGCATCTCACAAGATCTTTTTGTGGCAATTATGAAAAATATGATTGCCAAACAACCGTGAAACCCTCACATTATCTCTTATGAAAATAGTGACTTGGAACATTAATTCGGTACGACTACGCATAGATATGGTTGTGCGATTTCTTGCACAATACCAGCCTGATATTCTGTGCTTACAAGAAACCAAAACGATCGATGATACCTTCCCAAGCCAAGCCTTAAAAAATGCTGGTTACCCTTATTTAGCCTTTCATGGCATGAAATCCTATAATGGGGTTGCGATAATCTCGAAACTGCCTTTTGCAGAGATTTTTCATTTAGATTTTACCCGCAAACAAGATTGTCGCCACATTGCGGTGAAATTGCCTAATGGCATTGAAATTCACAATTTTTATGTTCCTGCCGGTGGTGATATTCCCAACCGCGATACAAACCCCAAATTTGCCCATAAGCTGGATTTTCTTGATGATATGAAAATTTGGTTTGCGAATTACCGTACCATCAACCAAAAAATTATTTTATTAGGTGATTTAAATATCGCCCCTTTGCCTCAAGATGTCTGGTCGCATAAACAATTACTCAATGTTGTCTCGCATACCCCAATTGAGGTCGATAAGCTAATGAATCTGCAAAATAACCTATCATGGATCGATAGTTTTCGCCATTTTGATCCTGCCTTGGATCTTGCCGGAAATGAGGTTAAGCTTTACAGCTGGTGGTCGTATCGATCGCGTGATTGGCAGCAAAGCAACCGAGGCCGAAGGTTAGATCATATTTGGACAAGCCCCGCCTTACAGAATCAATTATACCGAACCGAAATTTATCGCCATATTCGTGGCTGGGAACGTCCTTCCGATCATGTTCCAATGATGCTAGAATTGCGCTAAAAATGGGGAGGAAAACCAAAAATAATCTAGAAACCAGTGCCTATCCAAGCGAGAGCTTTGCCGATTATAATCTGAAGATGGATAAATATAATCTAGATACAGAAATTCCTTTTCATAGCTTCCCTTCCCCCATACCGCACACAAATTTAGAACAAAATTATAACGAAAAACCAACCACCAACCCGCAATTAGAGCATGAAACCCCAACAAATACCCCCAATTTTTGCCCCACTCCCATCGCAAATCCTAAACCTACCCCCTTAAAAACACATGGTTTCACCGTATCAATGCCACTTAAGCAACAACATGAAATTTCTAGCGGAAAAAAGAAAATTCAGGCCCGAATTGATTTGCATAAACTCACACAATCGCAAGCCTACGAAACCGTATCTAATTTTATTATCCAATCCTATCACCGTAATCACCGAATGCTATTGATTATTACCGGCAAAGGAAGCAGAATTTTACAAAATTCTCTGCCTAAATGGCTAGAAAATTCTACTTTACACCATAAAATCTTGTATCATGATTACGCGAAACCCTCAGATGGTGGTGAGGGTGCCCGTTATGTTTATTTACGAAAGAAAACCGATGTCACAAAATAATTACCCAAAAACTATTTTAATCACCGGTTGCTCTAGTGGCATTGGCTTCGAGACAGCTTTACTAATGCGTGAAAAAGGCTGGCGAGTTTTTGCAACAACACGTAAACAAGCGGATCTGATAAAACTCAAAAATCTTGGATTTAACGATGCCCTCCATCTAGATTTAGATGATTCAGCATCGATTCGCCAGGCCGTAAAAGATCTCACAATCAAAACCAATGGGCAATTAACCGCACTTTGCAACAATGCTGCCTATGGTTTGCCCGCAGCCTTAGAGGATGTTAGCCGAGAAGCGATGCGGGCACAATTTGAAACCAACCTATTTGGCACTCACGAACTCACCTGTTTAATCTTACCCATGATGCGCAACCAAAATTATGGACGCATCATTCAAATTAGCTCGGTTTTGGGTTTTGTTGCCATGGCACTTCGTGGTCCTTATAATGCCAGTAAATACGCCCTTGAAGGTTTAAGTGATACGCTTCGTCTTGAATTAGAAGGTACAAATATTAAAGTTACATTGATCGAACCCGGCCCGATCGAATCTGCTTTTCGTATGAATGCACAAAAAGCTTTCGACCAATGGATCGATGCTGAAAATAGTGTATTTGCGCAAACTTACCAAATGTTATTTCAACAACGAATTGTCGAAAATGCTCCGATTCCTTTTACATTACCAAGCACCGCAGTCGCCAAAATAATTTGCCAAATTGCCAGTGCAAAACACCCAAAAATTCGCTATTATATTACAACGCCCACTTATTTGTTTGGATATCTCAAGCGGATCCTATCCGCAAAATCTTTAGATTTTATCATCAAGAAAACGCAAATGAGCCTACCGTCCAAGAAATCACTTAAAAAAGTGAGCCTAAAAAATTAATCTATAAATAAAGGAAATTCACTTATGTCTTATCTCGTAATATTTGATTGTGAAGGTACACTTACCGATAACCAGATCAGTATCATCTCCGCAATCAAAGCCACCTTCACACAAAATCAAATGGTACCGCCCAGCGATACCAAAATTCGTAAATTTCATTGCAAAGCCTGCAAATAAAATGGTTGCTAGTTTACTGCCTGATGGCAATTTTCACCTGATTAACACCTTTGTTAATGATTATCAGCGATTCATTACCTTAAATCAGGCAAATGAGGATCTGCGAGAAAAGCTATTTCCGGGTATGGTAGAACTCATCGAGAAACTCCACAATAAAAAAACAATTCTCGCCGTAATTACGGCAAAATCACGGCAAGGATTGAATTATACTTTAACCCATAATCATATTCAGCATTATTTCACCGCTACCTATACCGTTGATGATGGTGTTATGAAACCCGACGCCACTTTACTGAAACAAACCATGCGCGAATCTGGTGCTTCACCCAAGCATTGTGTAATGATTGGCGATACCCGCGCTGATATGGAAATGGCAAAAAATGGGGATGCGATTGGCGTTGGCGTAAATTGGGGCTCTCATGATTCTAAACAACTTTTAGATGCTGGTGCCGAAATTGTTGTCGATAATACCGAAGCAATCTATCATTATTTAATGAAACTGTGGGATTTGCCAAACGAATCTCCTAAATGAAAAATAAACTCTCTGCCCTATTCACCTTGCCTTTTATTTGGCAAGAATCCGCTTTAGGATTCCACGGTCAATCCAAAAATCAGGAAGATCTGCTAACACGAAAAGGCAACCCTATCCTATTGCCAACATTCGCTTTGGCAAAAAAATTTGAAGCTGAAATGCAATCACTCTCGAAGAGTCAACCCCAAAAAACAAGCCCCAACATCCAGCTTTCTAAGACCTGCCCAATAAGCACACGTATTTTTAATGTTATTGATCATATTATTCCCAGCACTGAAACTTCTGAAAAGCTAACCGATAAAATCATCGCCTATAGTCTGAATGATTTATTATGCTACCGTGCCAACTCGCCTGAATCATTGCAAGCCTTAGAAACCAAAAATTGGCAATTTTGGCTAGATTGGGCCCAAAAAAAATACAATATTCAATTACAAACAACCACAACCATAATCCAAATTAGCCAAAACCCTACCGTAGCAGAGACTATGCGAAACCAAATAATTACGATGAATGTTTTTGCGCGGGCAGGATTTTTAGAATTAACCGAAATTTTAGGCTCAGCGATCTTAGCGTTAGCTTTGCGTGATGATTGCACAAAACAAGAGACGATCTTTGATGCTTCTATGCTCCATGAAGATTTTCAAGCACAAAAATGGGGGGAGACCGATGAATATAAAAATTTTCGCTATGAGAAATCCCAAGCATTTTTTGAAATTCACACCTTTTATCAATTATGTGAAAATTAAAGAAAAACGTAATCTTCATTTTGCATCACCTTATGAAAAATTGCCTAAGCATAAATAAATTTAATGTAAGAATTTCAAGCAAAAAATGGGCACCCCTTAATATCTAACGCAAAGTGAAGATTATCTTGATCCAAAAGACCCAACCGAAATTGCCATTTCTATGGTACATGCGCTGACGGTAAATCATAATATTGCGAGCATATTGCCCTGTATGGGCGTCATATGATCGGTGAAGCTGAGCTTGACCCCTTAGAAGAAGGTTTTGAAGAAAGTGTAGAAACTCAAGCTGGGATTACAATTGCATTTTAACGCTATAACATAACTCTAATCTATGATAACATACCTAACTTAATAGTTTGTAGGAGGTTTTTCATATGATAAAAAAATTAACCATATCTGGCATTATTGTAACCGCTCTCACGATTCACTCTATTGCAAATGCTGAAACCAGCGCGAGTGGCTTGGGTCGGTTAGTTGTTAGCAATGATGGCGATAAAACAAGAATTCTGCTTGAAGATTATTATGTTGATTTTGCCGTGACCAAAAAAACCGATAAGGGATTACAAGTAACCGGGGGAATATTGCTTGAAGATTTTTTGAAAGAAACTGGAGACCCGTTTCCACCTTTCACAAAAACCTATGCTTCCATTGCTGGTGGTTTAGGAAAACTTGAATTTAGCAATCAAGATGATGCCTCTAGCCTTTCTGGTTATGCCAATGATCTTGCCCCTGGCGGCTATGGTATTGATGGTTTTTCCTCTTTGGCGAATGCTGGCAAGATAAACGCTTATGGCAAAACCGATATTGAAATTCCAGCTGGATTGATTCGTATCAATTATACCACTCCCAAGATTCGTGGTTTTACGCTTGGTTTTTCGGTAGCGAAATCTGTTACTAATAGCGATTCTAAGCCTGATCCCGAATCTAGAAAAAATACGATTATTTTTGATTTTGACAGTTTTAATGTTGCAACCATAACGGAAACCAGAGGAACTTTTATTGAAGAACCTATAGTTTTAGGTCTACTGGGTAATACTCTGCTTGACGGAGGATCCTTTAAGTTAGCAACACCGACTAATTTTGACGCTAGTGCGAGAGGTACACGTGCAAAGAAAAAAACAGCTATGGTAACAGAAGAAGAAGAAGGCCCTATAGCAATGGGGGGCTCTACTAGTATGTATAATATCGCTACGACCCACTTGCCTCTTAGCGGCGCTCCTGCTGGCACTGTTTATAAAAGAACAATTACCAGGGATACGTTCATAGGCAATTACCCCAATGCTTCCAATGTCTCATTATCTGGTAAATTAACAGGGGGGGTTTTTAAAAGAAATTCCGATTTCACGAGCTCTGGTAAATCTATCGTCACGGCTACAATCCTCCCTGCTAGAAAATTAGCGGATCCCGCTTATACTACCTCCCCTCCCCCGATAATTAAAGCTGACGAGGTAGAAGTTTCTCTTAGTTTCCCTGTTAGTTCAGGTAATGGTACGAAAATTACGATTGAAGGTACTACGCTTACGCAATATTACATTGTACCTGCCAATGGAGATCCTATTATTAATGGGTATATTACTACTATGAGTGATCATTTTTCGAGTAAGAGGAGTGAAGGACAAGTAAGGAGTGGTGGTACTGCAACTAAAACTGAAACGAAGCGTTACGATGCGGGTACAAAACAAGCTATTGAAGGGCTTCGAGCCCTTCGTGCCACAGATTCACTGATTGTAAATCGGATTAATTCAATAAAAGCAGAAATTGCCGAAGATGTTGCCGGCACCGAAGTAAAAGCAAGAACAGCAGATTATTCTGCAAATTCGATCGGATTTAACTATCATTTCGCTAATTTTAATTTTGGTGCAGCCATTACAAATTACGAAAAAACAAAAAATGTACAACTTTATGATGATGCAGTTATTGGTGGCCAGCATGGGGGTGCATTTACAACAGAGGCGGCTGCAATTAAGACCGCCGTACGCTCGATTAATGGCAAATATTCAGCGGGTTGGGTTGGCAGACGTTCACATATCAGCTACCAGAATAACTGGATGGGTCTCGCTTATTCTGCAACCAAAAAAATCATGGCCGTTTCTGAAATCGCTGGCACCAAAGATGCTGCTGCGCGCGACACTCTTGCAGAAAAAGCCGATGCCGATAATGTTAATGAAACGATTGTGCTCAGCTTTAACTATGGTTCTGGTCAGCTTGGCTATAGCACGCAAAGTGAAGATTATCTTGATCCAAAAGACCCAACCGAAATTGCCATTTCTATGGTACATGCGCTGACGGTAAATCATAATATTACGGAGCATATTGCCCTGTATGGGCGTCACATGATCGGTGAAGCTGAGCTTGACCCCTTAGAAGAAGGTTTTGAAGAAAGTGTAGAAACTCAAGCTGGGATTACAATTGCATTTTAACGCTATAACATGACTCTAATCTATGATAACATACCTAACTTAATGGTTTGTAGGAGGTTTTTCATATAATAAAAAAATTAACCATATCTGGCATTATTATAACCGCTCTCACGATTCACTCTATTGCAAATGCTGAAACCAGCGCGAGTGCCTTTGGTCGGTTAATGATCACCAATAATGGCGATGAAACAAGAATTCTGCTTGAAGATTATTATGTTGATTTTGCCGTGACCAAAAAAACCGATAAGGGATTACAAGTAACCGGGGGAATATCGCTTGAGGATTTTTTCAAAGAACCTAAAGATCCGTCTCCACCTTTCACAAAAAACTATGTTTCCATTGCTGGTGGTTTAGGAAAACTTGAATTTAGCAATCAAGATGATGCCTCTAGCCTTTCTGGTTATGCCAATGATCTTGCCCCTGGCGGCTATGGTATTGATGGTTTTTCCTCTTTGGCGAATGCTGGCAAGATAAACGCTTATGGCAAAACCGATATTGAAATTCCAGCTGGATTGATTCGTATCAATTATACCACTCCCAAGATTCGTGGTTTTACGCTTGGTTTTTCGGTAGCGAAATCTATTGTTGATAACAATTTTAAACCTGATCCCGAACCTAAAAAAAATACGATTATTTTTGATTTTGACGATCTTGATGTTGCAGTCGCAACAAGAATCAAAGGGACGGTTCCTGTCACTTCTCAGCTTAGCGGAGGATTATTTAAATCAACAACATTGATTAATTTTAGCGGTACAAAGACACCAGGGAAGCAAGGAACTGTAAAACAACAAGAAATAATTGGCCGTGTTGGGTCTGGTATGCTTGCAGGGGTAAACGCTTTGGTTCAGTATGGTTTCCCTCAGGGCCAACAACAGCCGCCTGGCACTCTTTATCAAAGAACAATTACCGGGGCTGAGCTCACAGCTATGTACCCTGGTAGTGCTAGTGCCACGTTAACTGGTACCCTAACAGGGGGGTCGCTGGTTGGTAACACCACTTTCACGCCGGGTTCTGATGATCCTCACGTCACGGCTACAATCCTCCCTCCTAGAAATTTAAATGCTCCCTCTCATCCTACTCCAAGAACAACAACTAGCATTGACGAGACAGAAGCTTCCATTACTATTTTGAGTACTACGTCGCTTAAGATTACAGGTACTGATATTATAGAATATTACATTAAACCTGATAGTGGGGCTCCCAATATTAATGGGACTTCTGCTACTACTGATAGTTATCATTTTACGACTGGGAATGCTATAGCAGTACTAACGAAAAATGGTACTGCAACCAAAACTGACACGCAGAATTACGAAGCAGGTACGAAAGCAGCTGTTGAAGGGCTTCGAGGCCTTCGTGCCACAGATCCACTGATTGTGAATCGGGTTAATTCAATAAAAGCAGAAATTGCCAAAGATTTTGCCGGCACCGAAGTAAAAGCAAGAACAGCAGATTATTCTGCAAATTCGATCGGATTTAACTATCATTTCGCTAATTTTAATTTTGGTGCAGCCATTACAAATTACGAAAAAAAAAGAAATGTACAACTTTATGATGATGCAGTTATTGGGGGCCAGTATGGGGGTGCATTTACAACAGAAGCGGCTGCAATTCAAGCCGCCATACGCTCGATTAATGGCAAATATTCAATGGGTTGGGTTGGCAGACGTTCACATATCAGCTACCAGAATAATTGGCTGGCTATCGCTTATTCTACAACCACAAAAACCATGGCTGTTTCCGAAATCGCTGGCACCAAAGATCTTGCTGCGCGCGACACTCTTGCAAAAAAAGCCGATGCCGATAATGTTAATGAAACGATTGTGCTCAGCTTTAACTATGGTTCTGGTCAGCTTGGCTATAGCACACAAAGTGAAGATTATCCTGATCCGAAGGATCCAACCGAAATTATCATTTCTATGGTAAAGGCAATTACGCTAAATCATAATGTTACGGAGCATATTGCCCTTTATGGGCGTTACATGATCGGTGAAGCTGAGCTTGACCCCGCAAAAGCAGGCTTTGAAGAAAGCATAGAAACTCAAGCTGGAATTGCGATTTCATTTTAATTACCCTAAAAAGTGATGATGAAATTTGCGATCAATTTTAAGAGTTAGCAAGATTGCTCTTCACTATGAGCATGATTGTGGCACGGAATTTATCTCTGAGAGGCGCAGAAATCTCATCTTTGATTAATGATTATTTTCATCCTCATGATCTTGTTCTATCGAAATCCTTTGCAGGATATCGGGCATAAAGCCAGCATCGCGCAATTCTGCAATGCCGGGCAAATCTTCCCGTGAGGAAAGTGAAAATTGGTCTAAAAAAACATCTGTGGTAACCCAAGTCATAGCACGCCCTAGCCCTTCTAATCGTTTCCCAGGGGCAATCCAATCACATTCACTCAAAATATCTAAGGTGCCACGACTAACCTGAACACCACGAATTGATTCTATTTCCGCACGGGTAATAGGCTGATGATACGCAATAATGGCCAAAGTTTCTAAAGCCGCGCGCGAGAGTTTTCTTTCTTCCTCGCGCAGGGGCGAGAGAATTTCAGAAATTTCTTCTGCAGTCCGAAATGCCCATTTCTCGCCACGTTTATACAGGCGAATTCCTCGCTCAGAGTAATCTTGTTGTAATTCACTAAGTAATTTAGGCAGATCTGTGTGTTCAGGAAAATAAAGCGTGAGCTCATTTTCTGAAAGAGGTTCAGGGCTTGCAAATAAAATAGCCTCGATTTGTGATTTTAAGGAAACATTTTCTACCATATTTTTGGTCTTTTATTTTGGTTCTTAATATAAATGGGTGCGAAAGGAGCAGTTTGCTGGATATCGATAATACCCGCTTTTACCAAAGATAATCCACCAACAATTAAACCTGCAAGCGCAGATTTCTCCATTAAAGGATCGCTACATTCGGGAAGAAACTTTTTAATCTCGGTCCAATCCGTGATGGTACCGATCATTAATTTTAAACGTTCCTGCATTTGTTCGGGTGTGAATAATCGGGTTGAGGCAATCGTTAAAGTTCCGGTTTCCTTGCGTCTGATAATTGTTGCATAGGCTTGCAGGAGATCAAATAATTTTGGGTGATAAATGGTTTTTTCTCGGATCGTAATCGAAGTAGGTTGACCATTTTTAAAAAAATCTTGTCCCAAACGTTTCCGAGCAAAAAGCTCAGTAGCACGTAATTTTATTTTTTCTAAATGTAACAATCGCCTACGCAATATTTCAGCTTGTTGTTCAGGCGCTAATTCTTCAGCTTCATCTATATTTGCCGGCAAAAGCAAGCGTGATTTTAGCCATGCTAAGTAAGCTGCCATTACCAGATAATCTGCAGCAATTTCTATTTTTAACTTTTGTGCGGTTTCAATAAAGGCAATATATTGTCGTGCCAATTCTGAAATTGAAATTTGGACAAGGTCGAATTTTTTCTTGCGCGCCAATTCTAATAACAAATCCAAGGGTCCTTCATAATCACTGAGATGGATTAGAAAGGCATCTTTTGAGGATAATGTGGTATGATCAGGAAATTCGTGAATGTTAAGCATTATTGAGCCGGTAAGTTTCTAACAAAACAACTTTGGTTAAGATTTTGTAATTTATTGCATAATGTTTCGGCAGATTCACGTTTGGTGAACGGACCAATTAATAGGCGATAAAAAACCTTATTATTATTTAAATCTTCCCATTTCTTAATCCAAGGTTTTTCTTTTGCCAATAAGTTTGCGTGAGTGGTTTTCAAATTTTGCCAACTATTAAGCGCTGTGTTTTCGTCAATAAAAGCGGCAAGTTGAATAAAATGCCCTGCTGTTGGTGTTGGCATTTTTGCCGATTTTGTTGGTTGCGTAGATTTTGGCTTTACCGGTATCGCTGCTAAAGTCTCAGACGCACTTTGATCGGCAACGATCTTATTGGCATTATCGTTCTTCTGATTTGCTGGGTCGGGTTCTGGTATTTTTGTACGGTTAATTTTAGAAAAATCAGGTTCTTCAGAAGATTCTAACATTTGAACTTCTTGTTCATTACGCGATGGACTGGTTGCATCGAAAACATCAAATACCGTATTTTTACGATGCGGTTCCGGGCGAATATGCAAACCATCAGGGGCTGTTTTTACCGGACCGTTGGTTTTTAGCAAAGGCACAGGGTCAGTACCTAACCCGCTACGTCCAGAAATAAGACCGTAGAGCATAATGGATACAAATAAAACCAGTGCTACCGAACCAATGATCAGCGGTAAAATATGCAATCGCGGGCTGTTAAGTTCCATATTTTATTTTATTCCTTTATAAATTGTGCCAAAATTATAATTTTTCAAGAGCTGATACTTTCATAATCCTTAATCCATTTTGTAACACAATTTGTAGGGTTTGAGCTAATATTAAACGTGCTTTTGTTAACTTTAGATCATCATTAACGATAAAACGCATGGAATTATCGCAATTTCCCGCCGACCATAATTTATGAAAGGCTTCTGCTAAATCGTACAAATAATAACTTAATAAGTGAGGCTGAAGGTTTTTACAAGATTGGGCAAGGATCACTGGGAAATAAGCACATTTTTTGATTAAATTGAGTTCATTTTTTGTGCTTAATAAAGACAATAGATGAGTAAGCTCTGTGATCTTTGGAAAATTAAAAATTTCATTAGGAAATGATTGGGTAGCTAATTTTTGTAGTGAGCAAATCCGAGCATGGGCATATTGCACATAAAAAACCGGGTTTTCACTAGATTGGGCAATCACCAAATCAAAATCAAAATCCATATGTGCGTTAGAATCACGTGTAAGCATTGTAAAACGAATGGCATCGCTACCAACGCGCCTTACCATATCGGCAAGGGTAACGAAGGAGCCACTACGTTTAGACATTTTGACAATTTTTCCAGTTTCCATCAACCGCACAATTTGGATCAGCGCAATATCTAAATTTATGCATTGATCGCTGATCGCCTGCATGGCGGCTTGCATCCGCTTTACATAACCGCCATGATCTGCCCCCCAAATATTGATCATATGGGTAAAGCCACGCTGATATTTATCATAATGACCGGCAATATCATTGGCAAAATACGTAGAACTGCCATCTGATTTTTGTAAAGGACGATCGGTTTCATCACCAAATTTTGTCGATTTGAAAAGCAATTGTTCGCGCGGTTCCCAATCTTCTAATAATTTTCCCTTGGGCGGGGATAGGATCCCGTAATAAAGGAGATCTTTTTCTTGTAAGAGCATTAACATTTGTTGAGTTTTTCCACATGCTACAAGTGAAGTTTCTGAATTGTAGTAATCCATTTCAATTCCGAGTGCTAATAGATCGCTTTTGATTAAATTCATCATTGCTTCAAGAGCAAATTCGCGAAAAATAGGAAAGTACACTTCATATTCAGAATCTAACCATTGTGCACCATCACGTGTTTTTAAATCTTTGGCTAGATTGATTAAATAATCACCAGGATAAAAATCTTCGGGAAATTGTTTGGGTGCAACATGCCATAATTCTTGATAGCGGTGATAGAGAGACTTGACGAGTAAGATAATTTGCCCACCAGCATCATTAAGATAATATTCACGGGTAACCTGATAACCAGTAGCTTCAAATAGTGAAGCGAGAACATCGCCAAATACCGCGCCCCGAACATGCCCAACATGCAAAGGGCCTGTTGGGTTTGCCGAGACATATTCAATATTTATTTTTTTTCCTTGCCCAAAATCACTTCGGCCATAATTGGTTTTTTCTTGGTGAATTTGAAGCAAAATTTCATACCATAATTCGGGTTTTACGCGCCAATTCACAAATCCTGCCCCGGCAATAGTGATTTCAGTAATTTGGGGATGATCACTTAAAATTATTTTAATTTTTTCGGCAAGTAGCAAAGGTTTCATTTTTGCGTTTTTTGCCAAAACCATTGCAATATTGCTAGTAAAATCACCATGTTCTGGATTTTTTGGAAATTCAACTTTCGGAAAAAAATTAGCAGGTAGGCAAAAGAAATCAGCTTGCTTGGCAATTTCTTTGGCTAGGAAATTCGTAAAATAATTTAAAATAGTCATTATTTATTAATTTTCTCAAATTGTAAATTAGCAAAATTATCTGTCATACCAGCAATATAATCGGCAACGAGTCGATATTTTTGTTTGCTAGCATGATATTTTATTTGCCAGGTTTCGGGCAAAGCGTTAGGTGTGGTAATAAAATATTGAAATAGGGCTTTTAATTTTTGGGCACCTTGATTATTTTTTTGTAAAACTTCTGGATGTTGGTACATTTTTTCATATAAAAATCTTTTTTGTTGCTGCTGTTGCTTATACATTAATACAGAAAATTTTATATGAATACCATGATTTTCTGGGGATTTGGTTTTGATAAGATGCCTTGAATTTTCTACAATATCAGTGATTGTTTTGCCAATAAGCGTGCCTACAAACATGTGAGATCCCAAAGAAACATCATTTGTTTGGGCGGTGATCTTAGCGATCTCATTGCGGGTAAAAGGTAGGGCATCGCCAACATCTTTTAGGGAAAAAAGTTTAGCACGCAACCCATCATCTAGATCATGATGATTATAGGCAATATCATCGGCAACGCTAGCGATTTGGGCTGCAATCATCGGGGCAACCGTGAGATCAAGATCATATTGTTGGCTTAATTGCGTTATATAGGGTAGAGGGGAATCATGAATGGGAAAGGAATGTTTTATTGTGCCTGCAATGACGGCTTTTGTTAAATTTAATCCAGAATATTCTGGGCATCGGCGCTCTAGCGAAGTAAGAATTCTTAGAGTTTGGATATTATGGTTAAAATTTTGCGTTGGTGATAGGGCTTCATTTAAAGCTTTTTCACCCGCATGACCAAAAGGTGGATGTCCTAAATCATGTGCAAGAGCTATCGCTTCGGTCAAATTTTCATCTGCACTTAAAGCATAAGCTAATGTACGTGCAATTTGTGAAACTTCAATCGTATGGGTAAGGCGCGTACGCGGGTGATCATCTTGTGGGCTTACAAATACTTGTGTTTTATGTTTTAGTCGCCGAAAGGAACGAGAGTGAATAATCCGATCGCGATCACGTTGATAAGAAGTTCGCAAAGGATCTTCTTCTTCATAGTAAAGCCGTTGGTTGGGGGCAAGAGGCAAAATAAACTCTTCAAATTTGGTTATTGCGATAATCAAGGATTATGTTATCGATGTTGTTGCATTCATCGCTTCTGGTTTTTCGGTTTCGATATCAGAACTATTGGGCAATAATTTTGAAGCATCCAAACGAAAGCGCATCGCCTTAAACAGAGAATTAGACATTTCAGTATGATTAACAAAGACCCCCCCAACAATATAATTATGTTCATTGACAACAACAAACCAATATTTATTGCTATTTTTATCATGCTCTTCAAAGACCTTATCGCCCTCATCGGGTGTGGTTTGTCCAAAGGCACGAAAATCAATTTCAGGAACCTTTAAAATATAAGGCAAGTAACAATTATCCGTATTAAAATCTTTTTCGATACCAGCAAGGTTAAGTGCCGCAACTTTCCCCATTTCCATGCTTGCCCCCCATAAACCCAAAGGTTCATCGGTAAGTTCAACACAATCGCCAACGGCATAAATATCGGGTTCGGATGTTTGCATTTTGCGATTAACCAAAATACCAGAGCCACATTTGATCGAAGATCTCCCAATAAAATCCGTATGGGGTACCATACCGATGGTAAAAATACATAATTCTGTTGCTAAGCTTTTATCATCTTTTGTTAGGTGAATTTTTTCTAATTTACCAGAACCACTAATCCGAGCAATATTCGTTTCATAAATGATATTAATTCGTTGATTTTTCAAGAAATTCTCTAGAATAGTCGAGGCGGTTCTATTGCCAATTTTGTTGAGTAAATGGTCGTAAATATGAATGAGGGTAACATTAAGGTTGCGCTTTTTAAGAGCAACAGCAATTTCAATTCCAAGCCAACCCCCTCCTAGAATCGCAACATTTTTAATGCGTGTTTGCGATAGAGAATTAGAAATTTCTAGTATATCCTCCATATTTCGCACTGAAAAACAACCTTCAAGAGTGTTGATATTCGGAATATCTGGTTGCCTTGCTTTGGCACCAATGGCTAGAACAAGGCTATCGTAAGGTACGATTTCTGTTGGACTTATCGAAAGTGTCTTCGCATTTGTATCGATATGTGCAATTTTGTTATTTAACATTTGCGTTATGCGTTGTTGTTCATACCATATGGGGGGTAATAAAACCATATTATCGCTGGAATAAAGACGATTTTCTAACAATTTCGTTAATCCCATACGGTTATAAAATGGAAAAATTTCATTGCTAATAACGGTAATGTTGGCTTCAGGGCTTAAACGACGCAAATATTGTGTTGCCGACATTCCGGCAATACCATTGCCAACAATAACAATTTTTTTATTTTTTAATGGGTCAGGAATACCTTTTTTATGGTGTGGAATATCTAACATCCCCCAGCCAATATCGGTTTTAGGATTTTTCGATAGGTTTTGCGCATTGGGTGAGAAACAATTAACACTAATACCGATTGAACCGTTGACTTTTACCATACATGCCAATCGAGCTTGCCCAGTAAGCCCTAATCGGCTTAAAGTATCGGCTTCCTCAGGTGATATTGGCGAGAGATTGGCAGCTCCATCTGTGATTGCAACAGGGTCAGAGCCACAAAGCCCCATACGACAACCACTTTCAATATGAAATTCAGAGCGTTCTAAAGCATGTAGCAAAGTTTGTCCTTCAAAAATAGAAAAAGTGAAATTATTTGTTTCTTCCGTTACGCTCATACCATTTGTATATTCGCGAATTAGTTGTGCAATTTTTTTGATATCTACTTTTGGGCTATTGGGGTATGTTGTGGGAATAGAAAAACGTAATTCCTGGGCATAAGAAATAAGCATGGCAATCACCATTAAAAAAACTAAAAAGCCATAAGTATTATAGATGTAGAATTCTTGCGATAAAATCACAACATGTTTGGGGAGAATTATTTTTTCTGCGACTAATTTAAGAGCTATTTCATCTAGGGTTGTGAAAATATTCGGGATCATAAAGTAATAAAAAATTCCAAAGCTAGTAAATGAAAATAAAGAATTTAAACGGTAAAATGAAATCGGAATATAGGCTTTGGCAATGTGAAAAACTCCTAATGAGGAGACGCTATAAGCTAACATGTAAAGTGGAGTAATCAAAGCTCCCTCTGTCATAAAAAATCCAAATAAAAATCCTGGTAAAATTGCAATGAAAAAAGTACGGTGAGATTGATACGAAGAATCAACATCATATACATCGCTGATAAGGGCTGCGCGCGGTAAAAAATCCATACAGTTTTTTTGACAACCCACACAAGTTTCACAAAAAGCATTTCGTGTTGCGATGATCGGTGTATGTCCGAAAAGCCGTTCTATGGGTGCCATTGGGCAAAATGTTCCGCACCAACCACTTTTCCCTTCAAAAAGTAATCCCATGATTAAAATAAAAAGCAAGCTGCCGAGCATAATCAATAGAGTTAGGGATTGTTGGGTAATTAAAGGGTAAAAATACATCATCATAAAAAACGTGACCATGGCGATTGTATAACTCCAAATGCGCATTATTTTGTTAAGTTTGATATTGATACTTAATCTTAATCTGCGAGGAATTTGGTTAATGACGGCAGCTGGGCACACATTGCGCCAAAAACCCGGCATAATAAAAAATACTAAGGGCAATACGGGGATTATAACATCCCATAAAAGGGCATTTCCGATATCGGGTTTCGTACGAATTAGCCATAAAAGCCCTCCTAAGGCAATCAGTCCGGTTAAGCGTAACAAATGCCAAAAAAATTTCGGAATCCTTGCCGGAACCTCTAGATAATTAGAGAAACGTTTATAAAAAATTTTTAACATAAAAATAACCTTGTTAATAAATAATGTTCAGAATCTACGCACTTAGTAAATTATGTGGGTTATTACCCGAATACGCGTTTCGATGTGCTAAAAGCATGGCAAGATTCATAATAAATTTACGAGCAATATCAGGATGGTCTTCCGAGAGTTTCACATAATTTTCAAAACTAATTCGTAAACATTGCCCTGTGGTTGTTGATTGTATTGTTACTTGGCGAGGTTTACGGTTAAAAAATGCAATTTCACCAAAAATATTCCCTTCACTTAAAGTTGCTAGCATTTTTTGATTTAAAAAATTATGTAGGGTTAAAATACAAACTTCGCCTGACAAAAGAATATACACACTCCGCTCTCGTCTACCTTGTGTAATCAGTATCTGACCAATCGTAAAATCAACAATCTGAGTATAGCTAAACAATACCTTCCAGTCATGTGGCGAAAAATCTTCCATGATTTCATTTGTATCAGATGAATTTTTGGCAATACCGTCATTATTTCCTGATGGGTAATTAAAGTAGCTCAATTGAAAAAAACCTTTGAAAAAAACTTGTCAGTATCGCGATGTTAGCAGGATATTTAGAAATAACCATTCTATATTTTCTTAGTAGATAATACAATATTCATAGAAGCATTAGCAATATTGTTTTATCGTAATTATTTAAAATATTATTGATGAATATTTTATAATTGCTTGGTTTTTACGATTTTTCCTGTTAAATTGCAATGATATTTTGAATCGATAGTGATTCTACATGATGAAAGGATATTAACAATGATGGAAATTGGACGTGATTCACTTGGAACTCGCCGAACTTTAAAAGTAGGCAAGAATAAGTATGGTTATTATGATTTACAAGTTTATGCGGTCCAAAAAGGCATTGATTTATCGCGGTTACCCTTTTGCTTGAAAATTTTGTTAGAAAATTTATTACGTTTTGAAGATGGCACTACAGTAACAATAGCAGATATTGATGCCATTGCGATGCGCGCTGTTAAAGCAGAAACGGCTATCATAAGTGATGATGAAATTGCTTATCGCCCTGCGCGGGTTTTAATGCAAGATTTTACTGGCATTCCAGCCATTGTAGATTTGGCAACCATGCGCCAATCGATGCAAGATATGGGTTCAGATCCAAAAAAAATTAATCCACTGATCCCGGTTGATTTGATAATTGATCATTCGGTTATGGTGGATCATTTTGCGAAGAAAGATGCTTTTGGCAAGAATGTGGATATTGAATTTCAGCGCAATGGTGAACGGTATGAATTTTTACGTTGGGGGCAGAAAGCCTTTGATAATTTCCGTGTTGTGCCTCCGGGTACCGGAATTTGCCATCAGGTTAATATTGAATATTTAGCACGGGTGGTAAGCTCAACTCAGGATAAAAATGGGAATAACATTGCTTTTCCAGATACTGTTGTAGGCACGGATAGCCATACAACAATGGTTAATGGGCTTGGTGTTTTGGGTTGGGGCGTTGGTGGCATTGAAGCCGAAGCTGCTATGTTGGGGCAACCGATTTCGATGCTAATTCCACAAGTAGTGGGTTTTGAGCTAACGGGGAAAATGCGTGAAGGCATGAATGCTACGGATTTAGTTTTAAGAATTGTTGAAATGTTACGGGCAAAAAATGTTGTTGGTAAGTTTGTAGAATTTTATGGGGATGGTTTGGAAAATCTGGCACTTGCCGAACGTGCTACGATTGCGAATATGGCACCAGAATATGGTGCAACTTGTGGCATATTTGCGGTGGATCATGAAACCCTGAATTATTTACGCTTAACAGGGCGGGGCCAAGATGATTTGGATTTGGTTGAAGCCTATATGAAGGCTCAGGGCATGTGGCGCGATCAAGTAAAATCTCGCGCTATTTATGATGATGATCTTACATTAGATTTGGCAAATGTTTCGGCATCATTGGCAGGACCGAAACGCCCGCAAGATCGAATTGATTTGGCTCAAATCGCTGGAGTAATGCAAAAAAATATTGTGGCTGAAGGTTATTCAATGCAAAATAATACCACCGATCAGCTTACGAATGGCTCGGTGGTAATTGCTGCAATTACTAGCTGTACGAATACATCAAACCCTTCGGTGTTGGTAGCGGCTGGGCTTGTGGCTCGCAAAGCTCGCATGTTGGGGCTTAAACCAAAACCATGGGTCAAAACATCATTAGCCCCCGGAAGTCAAGTAGTTACTGATTATTTATTAAAAGCCGGTTTGATGGATGATTTGGATGCCATCGGGTTTCATTTGGTAGGGTATGGTTGCACAACTTGTATTGGCAATTCAGGACCTTTGCCTGAGAAAGTTTCACAAAAAGTTGATGCAGAAAATCTTTATGTTACCTCAGTTTTATCAGGGAATCGTAATTTTGAGGGGCGTATTTCTAGCCAAGTACGAGGAAATTTCTTGGCATCCCCACCTTTGGTTGTGGCTTACTCACTTTTAGGTACAGTTTTAACGGATATTACAACGCAAAGTTTGGGCACAGATAAGAATGGTAAAGCGATATTTTTAAAAGATGTTTGGCCCAAGGAAACTGAGATTCAAGAAATTATGAATAATGTTTTAAGCCCAGAAATTTTTATTAATCGTTATCGTGATGTTTTCCAGGGTCCGAAACAATGGCAAGATGTTAAAGTTCAATCATCTGAACTTTATGAATGGCAAGATGATTCCACCTATGTGCAAAAGCCTCCATTTTTTGCAAAATTACAAAAAAAAATCACGCCCCGCATAGATATTATTCAAGCTTCACCACTTTTAATTTTAGGTGATTCCATTACTACAGATCATATCTCGCCTGCAGGTGCGTTTCAGCTTGATACGCCAGCCGGGAAGTATTTGGCAAGTAAGAATGTGAATCTGGCTGATTTTAATTCTTATGGCTCACGCCGTGGTAACCATGAGGTGATGATGCGTGGCACTTTTGCGAATCTTCGTATTAAAAACAAAATGATTCCGGGCTCTGAAGGTGGGGTTTCAAAATATAAGGGTACGGTAATGAGTGTCTATGAAGCTGCGATGAAATATATGCATGATGGCACACCACTGATCGTGATTGCTGGTAAAGAATATGGTACGGGATCATCACGTGATTGGGCGGCAAAAGGAACATCACTTTTAGGTGTACGCGCGGTTATTGCTGAAAGTTTTGAGCGAATTCACCGCTCGAACCTTGTGGGGATGGGTGTGTTACCTTTGCAATTTAAACAAGATAATGCAGAATCCTTAAAGCTGGAAGGCACTGAAAAATTCACCATTTTAGGGCTGGATAAATTGCAGGCAGGGCAAGATCTAACCCTTAAAATTACTCGTAATGATCATCGTGAAATTATGGTGGATTTATTATGCAGAATTGATACTGCTGATGAGGTTGCATATTTTAATCATGGGGGTGTTTTGCCTTTTATGCTGAGGCGATTAGCGGGTTAATCCTTTTGCTGGATCATCACTCTTAAAAGATTTTATTCATGATTATCGCACCAGTTGAGTTTGGTTTCTCTTTGATCATAAAGTCAAGATTTCAATAATAATATGAGCGGGGGTTGTTAAGGGGGGTGCCCATCGGCTGGGCATCGACCCCTTAAAAGATATAGCGATTCAAGTGGCTTTTTGTTCAATTGCAACAAAAAAGCAATTATTCACAATTAAAAAGCAATTATCAGTAACAAAATGGCAATCTACTCACAAAATTCTTGCAATTGATCCTGCAAGTAAAAATTCTGATAAAAATCTAATGAATCAACAACTTATGAGAGGGAATTCTGTTTATAAATTGTTCTATAGCAAAAGAAAATAATTTTTGTTGATAAATCATACTTGCCAAAAAAATGTAACGGTGATCCCTTGAAGGAACATAAAGAGTTTTATGTGAATAAAATTTATTGAAGGAAAAATTACATGCCACCGATTACATTAACGCGGAAAAGTCAAAATTTATTAAGTTCTATTCGCAATCGGCGTGATCTACCAAACCAACGTGAATATGATGAATGCTATAAAGAGATCCTCTCTAAAGAAGGAGCTCTAACTTCAAGTGAGAAAAATTGCTGGCAACAGCATAAAAAGGAAACGGAGAATTTTAAGAGGTTACGCCATGACGAGCAAAATCTTTTAATCGAGATTACAAAAACTCCCAATTGCCTTAGCACGAAGCACGAGCATTTATTGTATAAGTTAGGTCAAGCCAAGCGCAATTTAAGCCCGCATCATCAAAAAGCGATTGAGACGGTTCAGAAAAAGCAGAGCGAGTATAAGGTTTTTTTCGCAAGCTTACCGCCAAAAGTGCGCAATACCATCGAGAAATGCGAGCGCAATCAGTCGCTAAATGAAACTGAGACACTTGTTTTGGCGCAACATGTAACGGGGAAAATCGATAAATTACCCAATAATCTTGTGGAACCGATAAAAAAAGCAGTCAATCAATTACCGCCATCAGTTAGTGCTACCAAAAAGGATTTTCATGTTTCTAGTTCTGCGCAAAATAAATCCTGCATTTTGGTGGATCCAAAATTGCTACAGCTAACCGTTCAAATTTGCGAGCAAGTGATTAGAGAGGTTCAAAAGGCAAAATTTCATGTTCCTGAAGCTTACGAAGCTGGTAAAATTTCGAGTTTTAACCACCACGAGCGAGAAGCATTTCTGAAGAAAAATTATGAAAAGCTTGCCAAAAGAAAGCAAAATTCACAATTTGGTGAGGTTCGGTATAAATATACCCCGTTTGGAACCCATGAGGGCGTTGATTACTCAATGCATGATCATGAAAGCGGGATCATTATCTATCCTTATTATAGAAAAGGTGCGATTGTGATTGAGATTCACGAGGGTCAAAGCAACCCAGATAATAATTATATTCAGATTGCAGAAATTGCAGACGACACCAACGAAGATGGTATTTATATCACCACCTATCGGCATATGCG
Organism: Alphaproteobacteria bacterium; assembly: GCA_965206365.1. Classification (GTDB taxonomy): domain Bacteria; phylum Pseudomonadota; class Alphaproteobacteria; order JABAAW01; family JAHZMA01; genus CBDBJL01. The sequence continues at coordinate 188,454 of CBDBJL010000018.1, read as the reverse complement.
TCAAGTTTCCAATCGAATTATCGTAGGCACTTGGCTTAAAGGGGGCGAAGCATTGGGCGATTATCGTAAAATCGTTACAGCGGTTACAAATAATGATGCCGAAATTACTACAGAAAAGAAGGGTTCACTACAAAACATTAAAATTTATAAAAAAAGTAAACATTTGCTGTATGTAAAAAAAGGGCAAGTTAGAACTCAAGCCAATGTTAAGAATGGTTTTTCTAATGATTTTCATTTCCAAGTGAGATGGGATAAGGATAAATATGTTATTTATAATGAACATTTGCATATTGAAAAAAGATATTTGAAAGGCGAGAAAGCAGCTGAATTTTTACAAGATGGAAAAATTGATAAACGTGAAGGGCTAGATTTGGTTTCCGCTGCTAGGAAGGCGAAAGAACATAAAAACGCTGCAATTTAAGAAGGGTTTAAAAATTTTTTAGCCGATGCTACGGGGAAGATTCCTGGGGGCTTTGCGATCTTTACTCGCGGTGAACCTGATTATGATAAATATATTGCCTCTGCCGAAAAATTCTTAGATGCAGTAAAAAAGAAATCTGAAGATTCTAAATATCCTAATATTTATAATATTGATAAGGTACGCGATATTGCCGCCTTGGTGGCGATGCGTTCGGCAATTTTAGAAGCAAAAAATCGGAATAATGATAATCCATGCGTAAAAAACATTGCTGATGTGAATAAGGCAATGATAAAAATTAACGAGGCAATAAGTTCAATTTCTACATTTTATAAAACTGCGAGTGAAAAAGCAGAAATAGCAGAAAAAGATAAAGCAGAATATAAAAAAATCTTAGAAACAACTAACAGCATTTTAAGTAAGTAAATATTTCATAAATATTATTTGTTATGTAAGCAAACTTATGCTAGTTTTGTATGAACAAAGCTAGCATCTTTTTAGAAAACGAGAATAATTTATGGCAAAATTAAAGGTAAAAAGCAAACACGCAAATTTGCTAATAAACATACTCATAACGGGTGTTCTTATGGGTGGAATCTTTTTTTTTGTTATAGCGCAAGCGGAAGAAATTGTAGATATTGAAGATCCTATAAGATATTATTTTGATGTGAAAACCGCTACCCTTGCTGATATTCAAGAATTACTGGCAATGGGCATTGATATTAATAGCAGAGATGAAAATGGTGAAACTTTATTACCTGGGGCTCTTCTTGCTGGAAGGAGTGAGATTGCGATTTTCTTAATTGAAGAGGGGGCAGATGTGAATATCAAAAGTTATTGGGAATATACGCCTTTGCATTGGGCTCGCGATGCTGAAATTGTTAAGCTGTTACTAAGTGCAGGGGCAGATGCGAATGCCCGTAATCGTATTAACGGAGAAACGCCTTTGCATAACACTGAAAATGCTGAAATCACCAAGCTTTTGCTAGATGCCGGGGCGGATGTAAATGCCCGTGATGATGATGGTGAAACCCCATTTTTTAAGGCTGTTCATGGAAAATACGTACACCAAATATACGATAGGGAAAAACATTATATTGAGTGTAGTGAAGGTGGCGGATGTAGTGAAGATGAACAATATGAGCCCACTAGTAATGTCACTTATGAAGAAACGATTGCTATGATTGATATTTTAATCGAATACGGCGCTGATGTGAAAGCAAAAAATAAGAAAGGCAATTTTGCCAATTTTGATTTCTTTGATAATTATCTGATCAAAATCGGCGTTCTCTCTAACTACTAAAGTTCTTGATGATGCGAATTTTCCCTCATACAAAGCTAGCATTTTTTTTAGAAAGGACCATGCTTTATGGCAAAGTTAAAGGTAATTAAAGGGATTTTAATTTTTGGCAAAGAAATCTCGATAAAACTTAAAGAAGAAAGTAGCATCAGACTTTTAAATAATGTCCTTAATCATACCGAAGAAACACTTAAAAAAATTAAAAAAGACTTAAATGCACAACATAAAGGGTCAAACATTAATTTTGATTAAGATTGTTGGTAATTTTAAATAGGGATTACAATTTTTATGAAGATACAGGGCAAAGATGGAATATAGATGGTTGAAAATTATATTCGGTATCTCTGCCCTTATCATGGTAGTTGCCCATGCCAATCAACAGCAATCAGATTATCATTTTCTGAAAACTGCCACGCTAAAACAGGTCAAGGATGCCCTTGCCTAAGGGTATGAATATAAGAACAGATCTTATGAAGGGGCATTTCTTACCGCTACATTATGCTGCTGAAAATCCTAACCCTGAAATTGCCAAATTTTTACTCTAACAAACTCCCAGTACAAATAGCTATTATGATGTTTATGCAAAACGATACCTCACTCCCGATCTTTTGGCCATCGCCATCAATGGAAAAAATATCCCGGTAATTGAATTATTGCTGGAAGCTGGCGCAGATATTAATATTATTGATGATGAAGACTACACCACTTTGCATCGAGCCGTAGAGAATCGTGATTTAGACAAAGTTAAATTATTGCTGGAATATGGTGCAGATCCTAATTTCTATACGTATTTATTCTCTTATGGCGAGAATTTTGACATTGTTGCAACACCTACCACTTTACTCACAAATCATTGCTACCCGTTATGATGCTCCAGATGAACATATTGTAGCAACGAATAAGATTATTGTATCAATATATTAGAACAAACAATAGCAAATGGACGCATAAGAATACGTAACCATATTTTTGATATACTTAGTAATAAGACAGATTTTAATATACTAGAAACACATGATGCCTTATTAACATTAGCAAAAACAATGATGGCAGAACACGCCTTGTAACTACAAACTTTGACCATCTTTTTGAAGAGGTTACTAAAAAGAATAATTTAAATATTCAAACATTTAAAGCACCTACATTGCCTATTCCCAAAAAAACTGGAATGGTTTGGTTTATTTGTATGGATTATTACCAGACTCAAATGATGCTAATGATGATTTAGAACAATTAATTGTATCTAGCGGTGATTTTGGTTTAGCCTATCTAACGGAACGTTGGGTATCACGCTTTATAAGTGAATTATTTCGTAATTATGTTATTTGCTTTATCGGTTATAGTCTTAACGATCCAACATTACGCTATATGGTTGATGCATTATCTGCGGATAAATTAAGAGGAGAAAAAATCAATAATATGTTTATTTTTGCTAGTAGTACCGAAGCTAAACAAGAAGAAAAAAAGAAATGGCGAACAAAAAATATAGAACCCATAATTTATTCAAGTAAAAACAAATATAAACACGGATTATTGCATAAAACATTACAAGAATGGGCTAGATGTTATCGTGATGGTATAAATGGGAAACGAGATATTATCTTAAAATATGCTAGAAAAAAACCTGAAATTTTGGCAAAAGAAGAAATTGAACTTGTTATATGGGCGCTTAGTGATAATAGCGGGGAGGTAATGGAATATTTTGCCAATAGTAACCCTGTGCCACCTCTTAAATAGCTATATGTATTTGCAGAACAACGTTACACTTTCAGAGATTTAAGCCTTTTCAACATAGAATTAAGTGATAAGCAAAAAGCCAACGAACAAAGATAGATAATAGACTTGGTAATTTACAATTTAACCTTATTTCAAAGCCATCACCTTATGATATAGCCCCATGGATACAAATTGTTAGGTGGCAAGATTCAAAAAACCTACTTGATGAGATAACATTTCAAACAATTCATTGGTTATCTCGCCACCTTGATAACCCTGAACTTTTACAATGATTTACGCAGCATGGTGGCATTGTACATCAGGAGGTTATCAGAGCGTTTGAAAGCAAGATAAAATCTATTGAACAATTAGAACATGCAGACAATCAAGCCGAATTAACAAAAAGAAAAGAAAATGCCTCTGATGCTATTCCGAAATGCGAAAATTATGGCATTTAATGCTAGCAGGAAGAATAATACCTAATGTGCATCGAGCTGATTTATTTGATGCTCATTCTAACTATCTATATATAAATTTAAATTTCAAAAGATATGGATTGACCGTTGGCATTAAAACTTTAATCCGTGATGCATTAACACCATATATCAGTCTATCTAGTATTAGAGATCTAAAAGCACAAGATATTGCTAGAATCTTTACAACAAATATATGTTTAAGTTCATATTCACATCAGAATATTATTACCTTAATGAATGAAAAAAACTGGCGAGATGCTTTGCCTAAATTGCTATTAGAATTCGATGATTTATTAATAGATACACTAGATTTGATGCAAGAATTTAGTAACTTTGATATAATAAAATATTCTATTATTGATAGTAAACAAGACCACCTGAATATAACGTCGTATCCCCTTCCCCTACTAAACTTATTAGTAACGCTCAATCGTAACGCTTTTTGTGCCACCGCAGAGATTAATCCTGAAAAAGCATTGTGGGTAGCTGAGAAATGGATCAAAACACCTCACCCTATTTTCAAAAAATTAGCGTTCTTTTCTGCAACTCAAATAGATATTATTCCCACTGAAACTGGATTAAAATGGCTATTATCAGATAATCATTATTGGTTATGGCATACAACATACAAAAGAGAAATTATGCGCTTGATAACACCCCAAAGCTAGATACAGAAAATCTAAAAAAATTAGAAAAAGCAATCTTAGAAGCTAAAATACAGCAAACATTGCGAGAAAATGTAGACCTAAAAAGCAAACAATTCGTTATTGAATACGGAATATGGCTAAGATTAAAAAAAATAAAAGTAACGGGTGCACAGCTAGCTACGGAAACACAAACGAAACTAGATAAATTATCACAATTACATCCTGAGTGGAAATTAAAAGAAAATCAAGAAGAAGAATTTTCATACTGGATTGAAAGAGATAATGGCTCAATTAATCAAAAAAAACCTTATCCGTGCAAACAGCTTGTACCTTGGTTAAAAGAAAATCAAAAATACAGTTTTGACGGAGATAATTGGGAAAACCGTTGCCACGAAAATATGCCTATAACAGCCTGTACATTAATTCAACTCGAAAAAGAAAATAATTGGTATCCTGATCGGTGGCAAGAAGCATTTTATGTTTGGGCAAATACCCCTAGATTGAGTAAAATTACATGGGAACATTTAGCTCATATTTTGATCGAAGCCCCTGATGATTTCCTTAACAGCGTTGCTTCAGCATTAAGCGATTAGTTACAAGAAGCTGCAAAAAATTCTAAAAAGCATGAAAGCTTACTCGTGGATTTCTGTAAAAAAATTATATCATTTTCTGATCAGCCACACACTGATTTAAACCCTGAAGATAATGCTATTACAATGGCATCTAATGACCCTATCGGCAAAATAACATGTGCATTGGTAACCCGATGGAGACCAGAAGAATTATTTGATAATCAAGGTATCTTAGATACCATACCGTAATATTTTTACAAAACTATGTGATGCTGATAATCAATATTATCAATATGCACGTGTTATGTTAGCGAAAAACCTTATACCCTTATTTCGTGTAGATAGTGAATGGACGAAGCAAAATTTACTTCCATTTTTTGATTGGAATAAACCATCTGAAGCGCAATTGGTTTGGCAAGGTTATTTAGCATCTGAATCTTGTAATCCATCATTATTAGATGATATTGAGGCGTTTTTTCTTAAAACAGCTAAACATTATGGTTTATTAAGTGACTGGAAAGAAATTTATATAGAATTATTGATTCTTTATTCCATGGAATCACCGCATATTTTTAATGAAAATAATCTGAAAGAAGCTTTTAATAATTTGCCTGAAAGGGGATTACACGATACGCTAGCTCAGCTTAAACGTAAATTAGAAAATAAAGGCGATAAACATATAGAATATTGGGATAATCGTATTAAACCGTTTTTTGAAAAATATTGGCCACAGAATAAAGAATACATTACCCCTGAAATTGCTATGGAAATAGGACAATTATATATTTCTTCAGAAAAAAAATTCTCAAAAGCATTTCAATTATTAGAACGCTTTTTTACAGAAAAATATTGCGTACAACTTTTTGATCATCGTATTTATAGATTATCGGAAAAAAATATTAAAATTTGTGATGATTTTCCTAAAGAAGCCTTAGAATTTTTAAATATTATCATTCCTAAAAATAGCAATGTTTATGGTAGGAAACTTAAAGTGTGTTTAGACAGGATTGAAACAGCTTATCCAGAGTTACCTGACAACACCACGCTTTCAACTAAATTCAGTAGATTGCGCAAACTATTACTTAAAAACCCAGAGAAACTAAGATAATAAAATATCTTTTTCTTATTCTATGTCTTCAGTTTTCTTTATATATTGATGCCTAAAGATTAATATACAAGGTAGCCTTGCATTTATATATCCTCCTATCCATACATATCCCTACGATGCCCGATGGCGACAATTGATAGTATCAGCATTAGGCGCGTATAAAATTCTATAATCACCCATGCAGAGACTTCGCAAATGGTTTTTACTATATCGTAACGGTTTGCCAAAATGATAGGGATCGCGCATTAATTTAGTTTCAATCGCTTTTTGGATTGCTTGCTTGCACTATCTTATCAAGGGCTGGAATATCTTGGCTTATAACGGCATTGCTATAGTGCACTACCCATTCTTTATCGATCATTATGCGGTTGGTTTAACAGCCCCCGCCTAAGAATCTCCATCTAAGAGCCCCCATAAGAGCCTCCGTCTAAGAATTCCAGGCATCTTTATGCTGAATCCAGCTTTTAGTGCTTTCTAACCGTTCATCGCCATGCTAAGAATATATTAAATCTTCTTTTAATTCTAACGCTTCCTTAATAAGAGAAGCGGCGGTTGACGATGGGGATTCACATGTCTTTTCTGCAAAGCCACTTAGCGCAACATGCGTTGCAGGGTCTAATGTTACATGTATTCTAGAATTTTATTTATCCATGATCTAACTCCTTGTGAGTTCAATGTATCATTTTCGATACAAAACCGCAAACATAATTATTAACAACAGCATTTTGAAAGGTAGCCCCATGGTAGCCCCGTGAAAATTCTTAAGAATTTGTTTAAATAGTGATTATCATAAGTGTTTGATTTATAAGGGAAAAAATGGCGCGCTTGGGAAGATTCGAACTCCCGACCTCTTGATTCGTAGTCAAGCACTCTATCCAACTGAGCTACAAGCGCACATCTACCTTGATACTAAATTAGCCTTCCACATGCAAGCCCCCATCACATAATAATATATTCCTCAGCGCGAAAAATATACTAATACACGCACCATATTCCATGCCTGCCTGCTTCTCAAGATCTATAAAATGAACCGTTTCGGCTAGCACGCATCCAAAACACCCTGCAAAATAAACGCCGCTGCTAATTTATCCACATGCTTTTTGCGTTTGCCACGGCTCATATCCGCCTCGCCAATCAGCATTTTTTCTACTGCCGTAGTTGAATACCATTCATCCCACAGCAATATCGGAATCTCTGGTAATTTTTTTGTAATCTCAGCAGCGAATTTTTTCGCATGATCGGCGGCAATACCAATACTGCCATCTAGCATCCGCGCCAAGCCCACCACAATGGCAATCGCCTTACGCTCTTTAAAAAGCACAATAACCTCATCAATGGAACCAACAATGCTATTGGAAAATGCCATTTTTTGTGCTGGGTCCGAAAACGCAATGCCAATACGCTTTTTCCCAGGATCTACACCCATAATACTACCCGAACCTAGGTTCTGTGCTAGCATATTAGTGAATTCATGCACATTATCGGTAATTGGCATGAATTGAATCTGATTTCAGCTGTCCACAAGCCGATAAAATATCCGCACCGCGAGGTTTGCGCACCGGTGAAGCATAACCAGCTTTAAGCACAATTTTGGCAAATTTTTCGATCTGTTGTGGCTCAGAAACCTGATAATGGCTTCCTGGCCAAGGATTAAATGGAATTAAATTAACTTTGGCGGGAATTCCGGCAATTAATTGTACTAACTCTTTCGCTTCTTGCGTGGAATCATTAATATCTTTCAACATCACATATTCAAAAGTAATGCGGTGCGAATTTTTAAGCGCGGGATAATCACGACACGCCTGAATCAAACTGGCAATATTCCATTTTTTATTAATCGGCACCAATTGATCCCGTACGCTATCCCTAACCCCATGCAAAGAAATTGCAAGCGTACAACCAATCTCACTACCGACTTTAGCTATCAGCGGAACCACGCCCGAAGTAGATAAGGTAATCCGCCGACGCGATATTGCAATCCCCTCTTCATCATAGAAAAGCCGTATGGCTTTGGCAACATTATCGTAATTATAAAGGGGTTCCCCCATTCCCATCAGCACAATATTAGAAATTTTACGCCCCTCATTGGGCGTTGGCCATTCTGCAAAGGCATCGCGTGCTACCATGATTTGCGCAACAATTTCACCCGCCGTTAAATTGCGAACCAATTTTTGCGTACCCGTATGGCAAAAACTGCAATTAAGTGTACAACCAATTTGCGAAGAAATGCAAAGCGTACCCCTGGTTTTTTCGGGGATATAAACGGTTTCAATCTGATTGCCATCGGCAAATTCTAACAACCATTTTTGGGTGCCATCAATTGATTTTTGCTGGCGAATAATTTTCGGACGGCTAAGCTGATAATGTGCCGCTTGTAATTTTTTTTGCAAATTTTTACCCAAAGAATGCATTTGAGCAAAACTATCTGCGCCATGAAAATAAATCCAATGGAATAATTGCTTGGCACGAAAGGGCTTCTCACCCAAAGCCACAACCAGATCAGCAAGCTGAGTGCGGTCCATACCAATCAAAGACCGCTGGGGCATTGCCGCAAAATCTGCCAAAGATGCTTTGGCTTCAACTTCAGAAACTAAAATTTCAACTATCCTTTCCTTGAAAATGGATTGAAAAAAGTTGTTCATATTTTTAATTTTTAGGTTTACCCGAAAGATTATCCGAAAAAAATTGATAAATGCAATCACAAAATTCTGCCTCTCTCGCTTCGATATCTACCTTGTGCCAATCATCTTGAGAAAGCTTACTTAAATCCAACACTTCTTGAATGTTAGATTTTTGATATTTCTTTTTTTTCTGACCAAAATAACCATTGCCCGCTTTAATATTTATTTTCTTCTCAATCACAACTTTATTGCCAAATTTTTCTAAATATTCCTTCGCATCTCTTTGACTCCAACCATTATAGTTAGCATTCTGCCATTTTTTCAGAAAAATATGCTCAATCTGAAAATCATTAGGCAGGAGTTCTTGCTGCTCTTTATGGAGATAAGCATGGAGCATTATTAAACTTTTCGTAGTTTTATAATTATTCGCGCCCAATAATCGATCCCGAATATCTTGTTCTAACAAAACTTCAGAATCCTTCTTATCAGGAAAGTCAAATTTAATGTCTTTTCCACGCACAATAAAATTACAGTTCCGATAAATATCATCCTTAATCGCACTAGCCGTTGGCTGATAGATAAATTTACATAATAAAAATGCTGTCAGCTTTTTTTAAAATATCAGAAAATCTTTAGCAAATTCATTATCTTCTCTATGGTGATAATAAAAAACACTAACGATATATTTCCAATATTCATTAGGATAATATAAAAGGCAATGCAAATATTGTTTAGCCTCAGCATTGATGATTTTTTTTTCGTCAATGGACGGGGATTGATAATAAATTATTTGCCAAAATTCAGCCAAATCTACTAAATTATCCATAAGAGCGGGTTCTTGCAATCTTGCATTCGGTTTGCCTTCTACCGTTTCCATATAAAGTTTACGTAAGCCGATTTCTCTTTTCCTCATTCCCGCTTTGGCTCTGATAATATGAGAATAATATCTAAAAAAGTGATCTATTTCTATTTGTGATTGTTGTGCTAATTTAGTTAATTGCTGCCATTTTTCAATGAATTCCTCTTTTTCTCTTTGATTTTCCTTATTTTTATAAATTTCTTCCTTAAAAATATCTGAATCCGATAAAGGCATACCCTGGTCATTCAAAGTAGTAAAAATTGTTAAAGCTAGATCAACATTTTCATATTCAATTGGCAAAAAAATTACTTTTTCCAAAATCGTTATAACAAATCTATCCCAATCTGAAGTCTTTTTTGCAAAACCCATATTTTTCGTTTTAAAAAAATTAAAATTGCTTAAATATAAATTCTTTTTCTCTTCCTTTGTATTATTACCCGTATATCCTTCTTTCAAAATCTTATGAAAAATATTTCTATCATCAGCAATGGCAACTTTAGATTCAATATGAATTTGTGCCATATCTTCTAACTTGCTTAGAAACTGAGTGAACATCCCACAAGCAAGGTGCAATCGTTTTTTTGGTTACATCTAATTCTGCCATAATCTAATCTTTCATGTTTAAAACCTCAATAAAGACATGTCGCAAAATATCGACACCTACCCTGAAAAATCTACCCTGAAAAATCTACCCTGAAAAATCTACCCTGAAAAAATCGACCCTGGCAAATTCGCACATTTTCTTTTTACCCTTTTTTCACTTTTCTCGCAACTTGCATTTACGGGTAATATCGCCACCATAATATTTTGCCGTTACATCTTTGCCCATTTTATCGAATGCTTTCAAACATACAGAAGATCTTTTCTTGATTCTTTGATCGCCAAACTATTCCTTTCCCAAAAAACACCCTTTGCATAACCTTGTATCGAAGCATCCTCATCAACCCGTTGAAGACGTTTTTCCGCAAGCAAACTATATTTTTCCTCTAGCTCAATCCCACAAAAATTACGCCCAAGCTTTTTGGCAACAACACTTGTTGTGCCTGAACCTAGAAACGGATCAAAAACAAAATCACCTTCATTAGAACTGGCTAATATTAATTTTGCAATCAATTTCTCTGGTTTTTGGGTAGGATGCTCGGTATTTTCCGACATCGACCAAAAAGGGACTGTTAAATCTGTCATCATATTCGATGGATATGTTAATCGATATTTTTCGCCCTGATTTTCTTCCCAATCTTTCGGTTTTCCATCCACCTTATAAGGTGCAATAACTTTTCTTTTGATCTTAATATCCTCTACATTAAAAACATATTGATTCGACATCGTACAAAACCAAATATCTTCATGGGCATTTTTCCAGTTCATTTTGGCACCACGGCCCTTCTCGCGTTCCCAAGTAATTCTATTTTGAATATGGAAATATTTTTGCAATACATAATAAAGTGCCGGCGATGAACGCCAATCACCACAAATATATAGGCTCGCTGTTGGTTTTAATATCCTTGGAATTTTACGGATCCAACTTTCAAGCCAATTTTCATATTCATCCATCGAACTTGATTTGAAACTATTATTGAGAAATGTTTTCGTTAAATTATAAGGCGGATCTGTAATTAATAAATCCACAGAATTTTCAGGCAAAAAATCAACTGCATCAAACAGATCTTGATGAATCGTTTTCCCTTGAATCTCGGGTAACGAAACTTTCTTTGCAAGAGTTATTAATTTGTTTGCGAAATTTTTAAGATCATGATCCCCAATAGATAATGTCTTATTTCTTGAAGATTGTATTTTATGACTCAAAACAACTACCCTTATAATTTTATGTTCATGGCCCCTAACTCTAACTCTTAACGCCAACCATAACAATCAATAATAGATTTTTCCCGACATTATTACCCGACATTATTCATTGTCCATTTTAATTATCGGCATTTTCATCACAATATTATTGCTCGCTTTTATGCTTTAATCTCCCATCCTTAAGGCCTCAATAAAGGCATTTTGCGGAATATCGACCTTACCAAATTGACGCATTTTCTTTTTGCCCTTTTTCTGTTTTTCCAGTAATTTGCGTTTGCGGGTAATATCGCCACCATAGCATTTTGCAGTAACATCTTTACGCATGGCATTAATCGTCTCGCGCGCAATCACCTTGCCCCCAATTGCGGCTTGAATTGGAATTTTAAACATATGGCGCGGAATTAAATCTTTCAACCGTGCACAAACATCACGCCCCCTAATCTCGGCAGTGCTTCGATGCACAATCATTGCCAAAGCTTCTACGGGTTCACTATTAATCAAAATATTTACCTTCACCAAATCACCCGACTGATAATCAATCAGCTCGTAATCAAACGAGGCATAACCACGCGAAACTGATTTTAAGCGATCATAAAAATCAAACACAATCTCGTTTAATGGCAATTCATAAACCAACAAAACTCGATTATCAATATAGCTCATTTCGTATTGCTTACCACGCTTATCAGTGCATAAGGTCATCACCGAGCCCATATATTCATCTGGCACCAAAATGCGCGCTTTAATCCATGGTTCCGAAATACTGGTAATTCTAGCCATTTCTGGAAAATCTACTGGGTTTTGTAAAATCTGTTCCCTACCATCATTCAGCATAATTTTATACACCACCGATGGCGCAGTAGAAATAAGATCTAAATCAAATTCACGCGTAAGCCTTTCCAAAATAATTTCCATATGTAGCAAACCCAAAAAGCCACAACGAAACCCTAGACCCAATGCGACCGAGCTTTCAGCTTCAAAATGAAAACTAGAATCATTTAACGTTAATTTATCAATGGCATCACGAAAATTCTTATAATCGCCATTATCTACTGGAAATAAACCGCAAAAAACAACGGGCACCGAGGGCTTAAATCCTGCAAGCGGCTTTGCAATCGGATTTCTATCTTCGGTAATGGTATCACCAATATTGGTATCGGCAACAGCTTTCACCCCAGCGGTTAAAAAACCAACCTCACCCACACTAAGATCTGCAACCAGCTCAGCACGCGGGTTAAAAACCCCAACGCGTTCTACGTTCCAAACCGCATTATTCGAAAGCATCCGCACTTTCTGTCCTTTTTTGATGGTACCTGAGAAAACTCGAACCAAAATTACCACGCCCAAATAACTATCATACCAGCTATCTACCAACAAAGCGCATAGCTGCTGCGTTTTGGGTTCAGGCGGTGGCGGTAATTGCATGATAATGGCTTCTAGCACCCCTTCAATATTTTTGCCTGTTTTTGCCGAGATGAAAACTGCATGCTCGCAAGATAGCCCAATCACATCTTCTATCTGTTTGCGGACTCGATCGGGTTCGGCAGCGGGCAAATCTACTTTATTTAAGATTGGTACAATCTCTAAACCCGCTTCAATTGCCAGATAGACATTTGCCAAAGTTTGCGCCTCAACCCCTTGAGCGGCATCAACAATTAAAAGCGCGCCTTCGCAAGCGGTTAGCGAGCGTGAGACTTCATACGAAAAATCAACATGCCCGGGAGTATCAATTAAATTAAGCACATATTTTTCACCCTGATATTCATAATCCAACCGAACAGTTTGCGCCTTGATGGTGATCCCACGCTCGCGTTCAATATCCATAGAATCTAAAACTTGTTCTTTCATATCGCGCTGAGCTAACGAACCTGTTTGTTCAATCAACCGATCTGCAAGGGTAGATTTACCATGATCAATATGGGCAATAATCGCAAAATTACGAAGATACCGCGTTTCAACCATAATTATTAATCCTTACTTCCAAAATAATTGTTAAATAAATAATATGCTGAATATTTCCATATTCGCACGTTCTTCCCCGGCAAGCAATCGCAAAAAATCACTGGCTTGCATATTTATCATAAATATGGCAAGAACAACAAATGAGTGTACAAATTGATAAATTATCTAACGGATTATCCTTACTGATAGAACCGATGCCCGATGTGCATACCACAGCGATTGGGGTTTGGATTCATGCGGGTGCACGTTTTGAGAAAAATATTGGGCTGGCCCATTTTCTAGAACATATGCTATTTAAGGGCACCCAAAACCGTTCTGCTTTTGAAATTACCCAAAGTATTGAACGTTTAGGTGGAAATATTAATGCCTTTACGGGGCGAGAAGAAACGGCTTATTATGTTAGGATGATGGCAACAGATACTGCCATTGGTTTGGAGGTTCTGGCCGATATGTGTGCAACGCCTTTATTTAACCAAGATGATTTACAAAATGAACGCGAAGTTGTGATCCAAGAAATTTTACAATCTTTGGATAATCCCGAAGATGTATTGTTAGATGCGGTGCAAAAAAATATTTTTCCCAATAACCCTTTAGGCGAACCTATTTTAGGCACACCCGAAACTCTTGCCGATATTACCGCCAATCATTTGCGCAAATTTATTGAAGATTATTACACCACCGATAATATCACCCTATCCATTGCTGGAAAAATAGATCCCGAATATTTTATTGCTCTTGCCAAAAAAAACTTTGCAATTTTTGCGCTAAAAAAATCAGATAAACCCTTGATTCCGGCAATTTACACCTCCAATGATTGCCATGTAACCCGTCCAATCGAACAATTGCATTTATGCCTTACCTTTAACGCCTTGCATAACACTCACCCCGATTTTTATGCTGCCACCTGTTTTTCAGAAATTTTTGGCGAAACCATGTCGTCACGATTATTTCAAGAAATTCGTGAGAATTTAGGGCTGGCTTATACGATTCAAAGTTTTTTACAGGGTCATCGTGATTGTGGTTTTTTTGGAGTTTACGCGGCCACAAGCTCAGAGAAAGTCTCTCAATTGCTTAGCGCTATTCACCGCGAGCTTGATAAAATTATCGATAATTTAAGCGACGATGAAGTGACAATGGCACAAAATCAACTTTTGGCACGCACCTATATGGCCCATGAAGGGGTGAATAGTCGAATGCAAAATAATGCACGGATCTATCAATTATACGGACGCGTATTGCCAATTGCAGAAATTATCGCCAAAATTAAAGCTGTTGATAAAACAGCAATTTTGAATTTTGTAAAAAAAATACAATCCAGCAAGGCCTCCTTATTTTCAGTTAGCTCACAACCAACATTAAACGCGAAATATGACAATTAAAGCGCAAAAAATTCTTGATGGTCGCCACATATTTTTAGAATTTCCCAAAAAATCCCATCGCAATCAATGGGTAGATTTGCGCCAAAAAAACCATCATTTTTTGCAACCTTGGGAGCCAAAATGGGATGCATTATTATTAACGCACCCTGGATATCGACGCATTTTAAGCAAATTTAAAAAAGCACGAAAAGATTGGAAAACCTTAGTCTATTTTATCATTCGCAAATCAGATCAAACCTTGATTGGCGGGATCAGTTTAGGCGAAATTAATTTTGGTTCGGCAAAAAGTGCCGCCATTGGCTATTGGATGGGTGAAGAATATACCCGAAATGGCTATATGAGCGAGGCAATTGCGCTAATTTGCCGTTATGGTTTTTCGCAATTAACGCTTGCAAGAATCGAGGCTTATTGTATGGCAGAAAATTACCCATCGCTAAAATTATTAAAAAAATGTAATTTTACGTTAGAAGGCGAAGCCCGAAGTTATTTAGAGATTAATGGTTTCCGAGAAAACCACCTGATCTATTCATTGTTAAAAACCGACCTAATAAAACTGGCAAAAGAACGCGAACAAGCCTCGTTTAAGAGCCATTTACAATCATAATTAATAAAAACTGGTAACAAAATCAAAATTATGCTATCACGCAAAAATCATTGATTTAAGGAAATAATTATGGAATGGTCAAACTTAAAACATTTATGTGAAGAGATGAAAAAAGAAAATATTCAGCATTAAACTTTCTCTGTAAAAAGTAGGGCTATAAATTTTGAATGTTTGTTCTCGATCGCATCATTTGAACTATCTCTAACAACTTATGGAAAGGATCCAGAATTTTTTTTATTTGAAATTAAAAAAAATTTCAAATTAGTACTTCTATAAATGATGAACTTTACTCAAAACTATGTAAACTTTTCCGAACCCATGGTCAAAGTTTCCAAAAACTTATTCCCACAATTTTTTTTGAAAATATTAATACCCAGAAAAACATCTTCAGAACCATCTTCAAGCAAAATATGTGAATTGCGACATGACCTTCCGGACCCCGTTTTTCTGGGTGGGTAAACTGGAGAGGAACTCGAAAACCTACAAACGCTAATTTATCGAAAACTCTTCTGTTAGTAAAAGAGGTACCCCCTAACTACAGTTTCAAGACCAATTCTTCCTCCAGATGGTCGGCAAGTGAAACAGCTTACACGCGTTACTTACAAAAAACCAAACCATTCCCAATGAGAAAAAACATCTAAAACGATTGGGTATATTTTGTAAGATTTTATTGCCAAATCACTTCTTATCGTGAGCATGATCTGAAAAATATCAGTAGTAATTTATTTTCTATTTTACAATCACTCTAAATGCCTGTAGCTATTATTCAATAGCTATGTCGTCGCATCCGCAACAGCATTACTCCCTTGAGCCGGGCCTGAATCTTTTCCCTTCGCACTCACATCACGATCTACCAATTCAATCACCGCCATATCTGCAACATCGCCTCTGCGCCAACCCGCTTTTAGTACCCGCGTATAACCCCCTAAACGAGTTTGATACCGCTTTGCCAAAGAATCAAATAATTTCTTCGTTATCGTATCATCGCGTAAAAATGCATATGCCTGCCTGCGATGATGCAAAGAGCCTTTTTTGCCCAACGTAATCAATTTATCCACAACACTGCGCAAATCTTTGGCTTTGGGCACAGTTGTTGTAATTTGCTCGTGCTTCAGCAACGCCACTGCCATGTTTGAAAACATAGCTTTGCGGTGTGATGCGGTACGATTTAATTTTCGGTGTGCTTTGCGATGACGCATATTTTTAAACCTTTATAACCTTGATTGTCTTAAATTTTTGAACCTATAATTAAAAACCCTCATCAAGTTTTTTAATCATACCTTCAATATTTTCTGGTGGCCATTCTGGAATATCCATTCCAAAGGAAAGCCCCATTTGATTAAGCATTTCTTTAATTTCATTCAGTGATTTACGCCCAAAATTGGGTGTACGTAACATTTCATTTTCACTTTTTTGAACCAAATCACCAATATAAACAATATTATCATTTTTCAAACAATTCGCCGAACGTACAGAAAGCTCAAGCTCATCAACTTTACGCAGTAAATTACGATTAAAGGGAACATCTTCAATGATTTCTTCGCTATGAACAACTTCAGGTTCTTGAAAATTAATGAAGGAATTTAATTGTTCTACCAAAATACGAGCCGCAAGTGCTACCGAATCCTCAGGCGTTACCGAGCCATTCGTTTCAATATTCATGATTAATTTATCATAATCTGTATCCTGCCCAACGCGAGTATTTTCAACCTTGTAAGAAACTTTGCGTACCGGCGAGAAAATAGAATCGATCGCAATCAAGCCAATAGGCGCATCTTCCGGACGATTTTGCGAAGCGGGAACATAGCCTTTGCCCAATTCAACATTCATTTCCATAGAAATATGGGAATTCGCACTTAAATCACAAATAACCAAATCTGGATTCATCACTTCAACCATTGTACCTGTTTCAATCATTCCCGCTGTAATTTGACACGGACCTCGTTGATTTAAATAAATTTTACAAGCCTGACCCGAATACATTTTTAGTGCCAAAGCTTTCACATTAAGAATAATATCAATCACCTCTTCGCGTACACCCGGAATCGAAGAAAATTCATGAAGAACACCTTTAATTTGTAACGATGTTACCGCACCCCCATGAAGTGAAGACAACAACACTCGGCGCAAAGCATTCCCCAAAGTAAGACCAAACCCACGTTCTAAAGGATGAGCAACAATTTGCGCACTGCGAGTTTCATCAAAACCTGCAGCGATCTCCAATTTTCCAGATTTCATTAAATCCATCCAGTTTTTTTGAACGAATGTTTGTACTTGATTGCTCATGATAAAAATGCTTCCTAATAATCAAATATTATTTGTATAATATTATTTATACCCGACGTCGCTTTGGCGGACGACACCCATTATGCGGTATTGGCGTAACATCGCTAATACTGGTAACCACAAGACCCACAGATTGTAATGCCCGAAGTGCCGTTTCTCTACCTGAACCCGGACCCTTTACATTTACTTCCAAAGTTTTCATCCCTTGTTCCATTGCCTTACGTGCAGCATCCTCAGCGGCAACTTGCGCCGCATAAGGTGTCGATTTCCGACTGCCCTTAAAACCCTGTATCCCTGCTGACGACCAAGAAATTGCATTGCCCTGAGCATCACTGATCGTAATGATCGTATTGTTAAAAGTAGAGCTAATATGCGCCACACCGGTAACAATATTTTTCTTTTCTTTTTTCTTTTTAATAATACGTTTTGCCATATTTCAATCCTATTTTTTCTTACCCGCAATTGTTTTTGCAGGCCCTTTACGAGTACGAGCATTGGTATGGGTACGTTGACCACGAACCGGCAAACCACGACGATGTCGCAATCCCCGATAACATCCTAAATCGAGTAACCGTTTAATATTCATTGAAGTTTCACGACGTAAATCACCTTCAACATTATGATTATTATCAATTTCTTCACGAATTCTAGCAATTTGAGCTTCCGTTAAAGCATTAACGCGCATATGAGACTCAATCTTACACGCATTACAAATAAGTTTTGATTGGTAGTTCCCAATTCCATGAATATAGGTAAGCGCAATAATTACACGCTTGCCTACAGGAATATTAACACCGGCAATACGTGCCACAGATATTTCCCTTCAACAAAAAATACTTAAAAACAAAAATAGATCCGAAAACACAAAGCCGTACTTGTAAAAGGATAATCGTAAATCCAAAAAACAGCGACCCAATTTAAGAATATCAAATTTGGGCAATTCTAGTGACAAATTTACGAAAAGAAAAGAAAAAAATACATCATTCATCAGTATTTTTTCTAAATGCACGAAAATAAATAGAAATCACTAACAGTTACAGCGAATAACCTTAAAATTTATTGCCAATTTCGATAAACTATTCTCAATAAACACTATGATTCTAAAAATTTTAGGATCCTTTAACAACAAACCATGGCTATATGATTGCCAAACTTATCTAAAAATGATAGGTTGGCAGTCTGAATATCCAACTTACGAGCTTTGTTAATGACTTGCGAGCTTTGTGAAAATACAAAAATGGTTTATTTTTAGGAGCTCATTTTATCAATGGTTGCAGTGAGAAAAACTGCTATTTTGTGCATTCTCGATGGTTGGGGATACCGCACACAAAGCAATTATAATCCTATTTTACAAGAAAATACACCTATTTGGGATGAAATTTGTCGCCAATCTCCCCAAAGCTTTCTAGAAGCTTCAGGCACGGCTGTTGGTCTGCCAGCTGGACAAATGGGGAATTCTGAGGTTGGACACCTTAATTTAGGGGCAGGAAGAGTTGTTTATCAAAATTTATCCCAAATTAATGATATTTTAACAGATAATTTTTTAGAGCAACATGACGCACTCAACAATGCGCTAAATCAATGCATTGAAAAGAAAACCGTTCATATTATTGGTTTGCTTTCCGAAGGTGGCGTCCATTCCCATCAAAATCATTTCGTAAGCTTAGCAAACTATATCCAAAAGAAAAATAAATTATGCAAAATTCATGCTTTTACCGATGGTCGTGATTGCCAGCCCCAAAGCGCGCAAAAATTATTTCAAAAATTTCACCAACAATCTAATGTGCCCATCGTTACCCTTTCTGGGCGATTTTTTGGAATGGACCGTGATACGAATTGGGAGCGAACCTTGGCAAGCTATCAAGCGATATGTTTTGGCAATAATTTTAAAAATCATCCTAAAAATGCCATAAATATTTTTTCTACAACCAACAATGCCATTGCCGATGCTTACACACAAGATGTTTCCGATGAATTTATTCCCCCGACTATTATCGGCAATTATACGGGTATGGAAGATGGTGATATCATCATTATGGCTAATTTTCGTGCTGATCGAATGAGGCAACTCACAACCTTATTCGCTGCCATAACAGAGCAAACAATCCCTAAATATCCTCTACCCCCTAAAATTCCTGTAATTTTAACCTTGACTCCCTATTCTACAGCCCTTACTACAAAAACAATCCCTTTATTTATTCCAACACAAATCCCTAACACTTTAGGCGAATTTATTGCAACCCATAACAAAACCCAATTACGATTAGCCGAAACTGAAAAATATGCTCATGTTACCTATTTTTTTAATGGTGGCAAAGAAGAACCCTATCCCCAAGAAGACCGTGTTTTGGTCCCCTCACCGAAAGTAAAAACCTATGATTTGCAACCTGAAATGTCGGCTTTTATTGTTACCAAAAAATTATGTCATGCCATTGCCAGTGGCACATATGACCTCATTATCATTAATTACGCCAACCCTGATATGGTAGGGCATACTGGCAATATGCTGGCAGCGAAAAAAGCCGTTGCTACCATTGATCAGTGCCTTGGAAAACTTATCGAAACCATCGATAAATATAATGCCGAAATGCTACTAACCGCCGATCATGGCAATATTGAAATTATGTTTGATGAAAATGCAAACGCACCCCATACCGCACACACCTGTAACCTTGTACAATTAACTTATTATGGCAAACGCAATATTACCTTAAAAAACGGCGTTCTTGCCGATATTGCCCCTTCATTATTAATGTTAATGGGGTTACCTTCATGCAAAGAAATGACAGGAACATGCTTGATAAAACCATGAAACAATCTATTACAAATATCTCGATCCCAAAAAACCCAACCCTTGGAAGCATCGGCATAAATCTGCCTAAAATTCTGTTTGGAATTTTGTTTGCAATGTTATTCTTTGTCGATCCCACATCTTATGCGGCAAGCAAATCAGAATCGAAATTGTTGAAACAACAAGATGATATCAATGCAGATCTTAATAATTTACAAAAGGATCTCGTTAAAATTGCAAATAAAACCAGCAATATTCAAGAAAAAATTATCCGTATCGAAGAACGAATGGGTCTAATTATATCGCAAGAACATCAGCAAAGAAAAATTATTCTTGATGATAATAAAAAATTAGGCGACACCCTCTCAGCAATCATTCAAATTGCAGAGCGCCCAGATCGATTATTTTTAATTTATCCCGGCGATGGGCTTGCCGCTGTGCATAGCCATTTACTCATTACCCATATTGTCCCACACATGCAAAATCGAATTCAGAACATTAACAATGATATTTTGGCTTTGGTAGAAACACAAAAAAAATTAGAAAGTGAAAAAATCTTATTCTTCGAAACCCAAGAAGATTTAGCCGAACATACGATTCGAATCCAACGGCTTGTAGAGGAAAAACAAAAATTACTGAATGTAACGAAATCAACCCTAATTACACTGAAAAAAGAAAATGAAAAATTAAAAAAAGAAGCGCGTAATCTTACCGAATTGGTGAAAAAAGCCAGCAAACAAAAAACAACATTATCCGCAAAGCAGACAATAAAACCTAAAAATATCCGTACTTTTCCCACTAAAGGCAAAATAACCTTACCCGCAAATGGAAAATTTGTGCGTAAATTCGGGCAAAAAACTGCTTTTGGTGCAAATTCGCGTGGTGTTGTTTTACGTACGCGCGGCAATGCACAAATTGTTGCAACTTTTGATGGTAAAATTGTTTTTTCCGGTGAATTTCAAAATCAAGGAAAAATGTTGATTATTGAACATAAAGGAGATTATCATACTGTTATCTCAGGTTTAGGTGACCTATATGCAAAACGTGGTCAATGGGTGCTTCAAGGAGAGCCTATTGGAAAAATGCCAAAAAAGAATCCTGAACTATATGTTGAACTTCGCCGAAAAGGTCAGCATATTAATCCCGATCGTTGGCTCTCTTAAAGCTTAGAAAGGCTATAGAAAATGAAAAATGTAATTCTGTCTCTTTTATTCACACTTACTTTACTGGCAAATCCTACTTATGCTGATGAACGTGAAACTGCAAGATTATTAAGCGCGTTTGGAGAAGTTTTCCAATTAATTAAAGATGATTATGTTGAAGAAATTGATGATACCCAGCTTATTGAAGCTGCGATTTCAGGCATGCTTTCTAGCTTAGATCCACATTCAAATTATTTAAACCCAAAAACATTGAAAGATTTTCAAGCAGCAACAAGTGGTGAATTTGGCGGTTTAGGAATAGAAGTAACTTTAGAAAATGGTTTTGTAAAAATAATCTCTCCCTTGGATGGCACCCCTGCAAGTCGTGCCGGGGTTTTATCTGGTGATTTAATTACCCATATTGATGGTAAATCTATCCAAGGCTTAAATCTAAATGAATCCGTAGAGAAAATGCGCGGGAAACCCGGAACGAAAATTATAATTTCTATTTTCCGCAAAGGCAAAGATCCTTTTGAACTGAAATTAAAACGTGAAATTATTCAAATTAAATCGGTTCGCTCCGAATTAATGCAAGATATTGGCTATTTGCGAATTACAAGCTTTACGAAAAACACCGTAGATCACTTAGAAACCGAAGTTAAAAAAATAAAATCCCAGGCAAAAAACACCAAAACACCAATCATTGGCTTTGTAATTGATCTGCGCAACAATCCCGGTGGTTTGTTACAACAAGCAATTTTTGTATCAGATGCTTTCCTTACCCGAGGTGAGATTGTTTCTACTCGTGGACGCGATCCGAAAAAATCCTCACGGGCTCAGGCCCGTGCTGGCGATATTACAGATAACTTACCCTTACTGGTTTTAATTAACAATGGCTCTGCTTCCGCTTCTGAAATTGTTGCCGGTGCCTTACAAGATCATAAACGCGCTATTATCGTAGGAACGCCTTCTTTTGGTAAGGGCTCTGTACAAAATGTTAGGTATTTGAAAAAATATCCCCAAGCTGCAGTAAAAATGACTGTACAGCGCTACTATACCCCTTCAGGAAAATCGATTCAGGCCCTTGGGATCGAACCTGATATTTATGTTCCTTTTGCACGCCTTGAAATTCTGGAAAATAATGAACGATTTGAAAAAGATCTGCGCGGAGCTTTAGATTCAAATTCCGAAATCGAAAAAACGAAACAATCGAAGGAAACCAACCCTGGAGATAATATTCCCTTAAAAGATTATCAATTGAATCGTAGTCTCGATATTCTCCGCGGAATTGCAACTTATCAAGAATCTCTTCAATAAATGTCTAAATATAACCGTCAACGATTCGGAAATTTTGATAAAAATACTGAAGGATTCTTTACTTTTGATTCTGAAGAAACGCGAAAGAGACAAAGAAATCGCTTCTTCGGTAGACTAAAATCTTTTTTCACATCTTATCCTTGGTGGTTTTACTATGTTTCCTACATCCTAATCTTCAGCCTATCGGTTTTTGGGCTGTTGCTTTATGCTTTCTATGCACCTGCTTCTGTTAACCTTTCTGTAAAAGAAAGATCTTTTCTAACATTGCCTGTTAGTCATTATATTTATCCTGATTCCTTACATATCTTAAATGATTCTACACGCAAAATCTTTTGGCAAAAATATATTAAGCATCAAACAGAAGCTTTGGATCCTAATTTTCTAACTCTTAGCGATTTTGGACCTCTGCCGAAACCCTATGAGGGAACCCCGGTATGGCAAAGATTTCGTTCTTCCTATAGAGAAGCTCTAGAGCCTAACCGAAAAAAATTAATTTTAATTATTTCTAATTTAGGAAATTACCGCGACGTTACTGAAATTATGATCGATCTCCCTCCTGAGATAACTCTAGAATTTAATCCCTATGCTGATTTCCTCGGACAATGGTTGTTATTTGCACGCGCCAAGGGTCATGAAGTGCTCCTCACCGTTCCTATGGCAAATGCCACTCATAAAGTTAATTATAATCCCGGTCCCTTTGGTCTGAATTTTTCTTTTCCCATAGAGAAAAATCTTGATTTATTACGCCGAACCATGGCAGTAACAACTGGTTATAGTGGATTAAGTTTTTATCACCAACCTGCAGCAGCTAATTATGACCAAGAAAGCATGAAGAAAATTTTTTCTCTTATCAACGAACATGGCTTGTACATCGTTGGTAAAAAATCTTATCAACAGGAATTTCGTAGCATTCCTAAATTAAATTACGCCACCATTGATTGGCAACTTTTTGATTATAATATTGCAACAAATCATTTAAACTCATTAGATACGATGTTAGAAGATTTTAGCAAAAATTCTAAAGAAATTTTTGTTGCCCGTATTGATGCAACGCCCTTTTCAGGAGTAGATTTGTCGCTTTGGATCAACACAAACCCCTTTCAAATTATTCCCCTATCCTATTTATATGCCAGACCGTAAAATCATGAAAAATCATAAAAATGATCAGCTTTATCGTCACTGCGTTGGGATCATACTATTATCCAAAACCGGAAAAGTTTTTGTTGGGAAACGCATCGATAACCCTGATCACTATTGGCAAATGCCTCAAGGAGGAATTGATGATGGTGAGGATATTTTAAGCGCGGCAAAACGTGAACTCTACGAAGAAACTTCAATCACATCCATCAATCTTCTTTATCAGCATCCTCAACCTTTATATTATGAATTGCCCCATAATTTACGCGCGAATTTATGGCAAGGACGTTATATCGGGCAAAAGCAAATTTGGTGTTGTTTCACTTTTATGGGCAATGAAACCGAGATTAATGTTGCAACCCATGCTCCAGAATTTTCTGATTGGTGTTGGTTAGATCTTGCTGAATTACCCCATGTCGCTGTGCCATTTAAACAAAATCTCTATCAATCTATTGTCAATATTTTTACCCCTTACGTGGAAAAATCTATCCAAAAGTGAGCCTATTTTCTTTACATTCTCAATTTGCTCCTGCAGGAGACCAACCCCAAGCCATTGCCAAATTAACGCAAGCCATTGCCAATAATCAACAAAATCAAACTTTACTTGGCGTTACTGGTTCCGGCAAAACCTTTACCATGGCCCATGTTATTGCGAATATTCAGCGCCCCACACTTATCCTTGCTCATAACAAAACATTAGCTGCTCAACTTTATAGTGAGATGCGTGATTTTTTTCCCAATAATGCTGTGGAATATTTTGTTTCCTATTATGATTATTACCAACCTGAAGCTTACGTAGCGCGTAGCGACACTTATATTGGAAAGGAAGCCACAATCAACGAACAAATTGATCGAATGCGCCATAGTGCAACAAGAGCTATTTTAGAGCGACGCGATGTAATTATTGTGGCATCTGTTTCTTGCATCTACGGAATTGGTGATGCCGAAACCTATTCTCGTATGATTATCGATATCGAAACCACTATGAAAATGCAACAACAAGATTTTTTGCGACGCGCCATTGCGCTACAATATCATCGTAACGACCAAGATTTTGCCCGAGGGAGATTCCGAGTTCGCGGTGATATTGTAGATATTTTTCCTGCTCATTTGGAAGATTGCGCGTGGCGAATTAGCTTTTTTGGCGATGAAATAGATAACATTAAAGCCTTTGATCCCCTTACCGGTAACACCATACAAGCCCTTAAGAAAATCCGTATTTATGCCAATTCACATTATGTAACCCCAAAACCCACAATTCAAAAAGCCATTGGGAATATTCAAACAGAACTGAAACAACATTTGGAAGTGCTTCGTAACGAGGAAAAATTACTCGAAGCCCAAAGATTGGAACAACGAACAATATTTGATCTTGAAATGATGCAAGCAACAGGTATGTGCCAAGGTATTGAAAATTATTCACGTTTTTTAAGTGGGCGTGCCCCAGGCGTTGCGCCGCCAACCCTTTTTGAATATCTACCCGACAATGCTTTATTATTTGTTGATGAAAGTCATGTTATGATTCCACAAATTCATGCCATGTATCATGGTGATTTTAGTCGAAAAAGCACCTTAGTCCGTTATGGATTTCGCCTCCCTTCTTGTATGGATAATCGTCCGTTAAAATTTGAGGAATGGGATGCGATGCGTCCGAAAACTACATTTGTATCTGCGACACCAAACCAATGGGAAATTGACAAAAGTAACGGGCAAATCATCGAACAAATTGTTCGCCCTACCGGGCTTTTAGATCCCCCTTACGATATTCGCCCCATCGAGAATCAAGTGGATGATCTCGTGAATGAGTGCCGTAAAAAAATTGCAAAGGGTGGGCGAATTTTGGTTACGACTTTAACGAAAAGATTTTCCGAAGATTTAACCGATTATATGGAAGAATTGGGACTAAAAGTTCGTTATCTGCATTCTGATGTTGAAACTTTAGAAAGAATTGAAATTATTCGTGATTTGCGAATTGGACATACGGATATTTTAATCGGGATCAATTTACTCCGCGAAGGCTTAGATATTCCTGAATGTAGTTTGGTCGCCATTTTAGATGCTGATAAGGAAGGGTTTTTACGTTCGAAAACATCCCTGATCCAAACAATGGGACGCGCCGCACGAAATTTGGATGGATTGGTTATTTTATATGCGGATCGAATCACAAAATCGATGCAATATGCCCTAGACGAAACCGACCGCAGGCGTGCAAAACAAAAAATTTATAATGAAAAACAAGGCATTACCCCCGAAACCATTGTGAAAAACATTCGTGATGGACTTTATGAGAAAGGGCATCAAAAAAATCTTGAAGATCATCTGAAAAATAATTTTAATCTTGAGACTCTAAACACCGACCATGATCTGATTTTAGACACAATCTCATTGAAGAATTATTTGCCAGTTTTAGAAAAAACCATGCGGAAAACTGCCGATGACTTAAATTTTGAAGAAGCCACAAAAATGCGAGATGAACTAAAAAAATTGCGCTATAACGATTTAGAAATTCCAATTCGCGCCAGCAATGCCAACATCAAAATTGCAATTGAAATCTTAGCTACAAGTAAAAACAAAAAACTTAAAATAAAAAAACGGCGATAAAGAATATTATTTTTTAGGCTTACTTAAACGCATCCAAATCAATAATAAAGAGGTGGTTAAAAATGCCCCTACCAAAGCCATCATTTCATATTTTAACGATAATCCCGCAAACAAAATTAAAAGAATATTATTCCCTAAAACCATGCGACTAATGAAATTATGCGAATAACCAGCAATCCTTGCTTTATGAAAATAATTTGAAACGTGAGGCAACCAAACTTTTTCGCCTCGCGCAATCCGTTTTAAAGTTGTAATTCCTGCATCCATATAATAATAAAGTGGCAAAATTACCGCTGCTTCCCAATAACCATAACTAGAAAGCTGTAACATTAATCCGGCAATAATAAAGCCAATCGGCACTGAGCCACTATCTCCTAAAAATATTTTGGCAGGATGCCAATTCCACATTAAAAATACAATTGCACCGATTAGCAAGGCCAACCCTGCCAGCCCATTAATGAAAAAAAGCTCTTGCGAACCAATTAATAATCCAACTACAATCAACCCAGCACCAATAGACCCCATTTCAACGCCACTCATCCCATCAATACCATCCATAAAATTAAAGAAATTCGTAAAAGCGGTCCAAAATAAAAATACAAACAAACCATCTAGCCATAAGGGAACGTAACCTAGTAACACTGGTCCTGGTAAAAGTGGCATCATGATCGCCACCATCATCATCTGCACCAAAAGACGCGGTAAAGGATGTAAGGGTTTGAAATCATCAATTAATGAGATCACACAAACAATCAAAATCGCACAAAAAAACCGCCAACCCAATAAGGTAAGAATCTCTATATCCTGTGCAAAAGTAACAATCCAAAGTACAAGCGCAATTAAAAACATATCAATAATCGCAATGCCACCACCACACGGTATAGGATTTTTATGCGTTGAACCAATATGAATCACTTGGCTAACAATATTTCGTGAAATAAAAAAAATTCGTAAAATTTTAATCTCAACCCATGCCAGTAACCCTAAAAAGGCTAAAATAACCACCGCCCATTGCAAGCTAGGCAAAGATAAGATAGTAATAATATTTGTAATATTTATCATAATATAATCCAAATGGAAATTATCACAACCGAAATGCCCTTAAAATCAAAAAAGATTCTCTTTCTTTTCAACGAATATCAAAATTTTGGCATAAGAAAACATTTTGCAACAATTCTTGAGAAACAACAAGCCTTAATTCTTGTAGGCACAAAAATCAACCCAGATCTCCCTCTGCCACCACAAACTCCGATAGAATTTTATCCGATCAATTTCCAACGCACCACAATAAACCCCTTCCATGATTTTTGGGTGATCGGAAAATTATTCATTTTATGCTGGCGCACTCAGCCTGATTTAATTATTAGTTTTATGATGAAACCCAGTATTTTACTTTTATGCACAAATTATTTTTATCGCCGTAGCAAAATATTAATGATTTTTACCGGGTTAGGTTTTGTGTTTCACTCTAAGCAAAAACTGGCACGAATCCTGAAAGCGGTGATCACTCCCTTTCTTACTTGGCGATTAAAGCAAGAAAATCACTATCTCGCAACATTAAATCAAAGTGACCAAAAATTCATCCAAAAACTTACCAATCTTAAGGATGATAAAATCCTACTTTTATCGGCAGGTGAGGGAGTAGATATCCAAAAATTCAAGCCTATTTCCGCAAAAAAACTAACAGAACCAATCCGAATTGTTGCCTTAATGCGCCTACTTTATGAAAAAGGAATTATTGAATTGCTTGGAGCCAGTGAAATTCTAAAAACTCGTAAAATTCCTTTTGCCTTAAATATTTATGGTGAAACTGATACCAATCCCAATTCCCTCTCTGCCCGTGAACTCGTTTATTATCAATCACAAAATATCGCCAATTTTCTAGGATTTGAAGATGCTGAAAAAATTTATAACCATGCTAATATTGTCGTATTGCCCTCCTATCATGAAGGTTTGCCCATGGTATTGCTAGAAGCTGCTTCTTGTGCATTGCCAATCGTTGCAACCAATATTGGGGGGTGTCGCGAAATATGCCTCCATGAAAAAACTGGCTTGCTAGTACGAACAGGCGACGCCTTATCCCTTGCAAATGCCTTAGAAAAACTAATTTTAAACCAAAATCTTCAAGAAAAATATGGTAAGCAAGGTCGAAAACATATTCAAGAAAATTTTACCAAGGAAATATCCGCCCAGGAATTTTTGGCTTTAATTCAGAAAATTATATAATTTACGATGAAATATTATTATAATTAACAATCCCTTCTTCCAGAAAAACAAATCCATAATGTTTCTCAACTTTTCCTCTGGCTTTGCAAAGCTTATGATAATGATGTTCAAAAAAGTCTCTTTGTGCGATTGAAAATAAATTTTCATTATCCTGTATTGTATGATTACTTAAGAAATCTAGCTGATTTTGCAAAAATATCTTCACATATTCATAGTAATGATTTACAATTTCCTGAAAATATTCGAGCGCAATTGCCATATATTCATTCCGTTTTTCAGGTTCTATAAATGTGAAAAGCTTATAAATATAAAGTAAATTTTGATTAACGCTACCGCGAATAAATTTCTTCACCTCAAAATCCCGATCATTCATCATCGTGCAAAGCTTAATAATTTCTTCCGAAAATTTTTGAAATTCTACATAACCCTGAAAATCAAAATCACTATATTTATCTATAATCACATTAAAATCTTCTTGATCAGCATCAACAACTTCAATGTTTTTATGCAAAGATTTTTTATAGGAATCTAAAGCTTCATCTGAAAAATCAAAATTTTCATAAGAATTATAAATTTTTTCAAGCTCTTCAAGTACTTTTTCCGATGATGAATCCAATAAATCTGGAACCAAATGCGGTAGTAATGGGATTATGTTTTTAATATTCGCACCATCGCTACAATTAAAAATTCTATATGTATTGTGATGCGCTTTTTTCAAATGACTTGCCATACTAACCAATGTATCTTTTGCCATCGTTAAGATCCCTGTAGCCGTTACATTCCCACCAAAATTAGCTTTTGTTTTAATGGCACCACCCATTTTGCCAACTGTTTGCCATCGCAATTGAAATTCTGCACGAATCAAATCCTCTTTAATATAACCTTTTTGTAGGAATATATTTTCCATAAATTTCTTATTTTTCTGATAAATCGATGTTTTCGCATGCGTTTCCTGTGCTTGCCGTCGCCCTAAATCAATACCAAAAAGATATACATCCCTAAAACCCAGTGCAATGGCAGTAGAAATAGCTGTATTTGCAACATTAGGCGCGATATATCTTACTTCCACCTTATATTTACTTTTCACACAATGTTTAACAATATTTGTTGAACCCGCACTATGGGTTCGCATAATCAAAATAGCCCGTTTGAACAAATTCACCAACCCAGGGCCAGTAGTTGCCAGCCCAACAAAAATGATATCCTTAAATCTAGGATCTTTTTGCGCCTGTTTCATCGAATTTTTCATTGCCCAATAATTAAGAAATGTGTTTTCAGTATTCGTATAAAAATGGGGCATTAAATCATTATTAAGCAAAGTTCCAACTGCAGTTCCACAAGCCATAAGCATGTAGCCTTGTTTTACTTTCTCACGAATGATCTCAATAGAACTATCCAAAGATGGACCATTACCAACAACTAAAATTGGTAATTTCCGATATTCAATCGGACGCGCATTAAGAATTTTATGCGAATATTCTTGTTTGCCCTTAAGCCCACGAAACACATTAATAACATGATTCATCGCCATAATCGCTTCATCTTCTATGAAGCCCTTATTAATAGAAAAATCTTTTGACCACTGCTCTTTTGTGGTAATCACATCATTATAAAAACTATTATCCAGATGTTTGAAAATGAAACTATCTGGAAAAAGCGAATAATTGATATCATTATAAATTCCATTACTTAAATAGGGTTTAAAGCTTTCATTATTATCGGTACAAATAATTACCAAATTCCCAGATCTGGCACGGCATTTTTCCTGCCACTTCGAAAAATCATGAATATGTGCAGCATGTTGAATGAAGTTAATTTGTGTTTCTAAAATAACCAATGTCGAAAATTCATATTCTGCAAAAATTTCTTCGATCTGATAACCTAACCCTAAACCAGCACAAATAATAAAAGCTCCATTATTAATATAACGCTTCGCTTTTGTATCATTAGTCAATGCTTGTGCTGTAACCAAACCCTTATCCAAAACTTTTGCCGATAATTCTGCACAAAAATAATGAATATTCGTCGAAATGGCCCTTTGTAATATAAGTTTTCGTGAATAACCTCTACCAAAAATTCGATCGGAGTAAGAAAAACTGTTTGGCGAGACGTCATATTCCAACTTTGTATAATTATCAATATTAGCAATTTGTTCTTTCGCAAATTGCTGAGCATCCTGAGGGTAAATTTTTTTATCCCCAATAACAATATTCACAATCTCTTCTGCATCAAAAACAAGTTCCGAAAAATTATATTCCTGATTTTTAATATTTTGATAGAAACTGACCTTATTTTCTTCAAACCATGCAAGATTCTTTTGGTACATTATTTTTCGTTCTTGGAAATGTTCTAAATTTTCTGACATCATGATGATCCACTAATTTTTTGCTGATGAAAATTCAATAAGATATAAGACAAATCATCATACATAATAATAATTTTTTTTGTCCATTCTGCAATATCCGATATTTTATGGATCCTAAGTGAATTTGCTAATTTTTTCCGTAATTCGACATCACAGCTTAATTTTTCTAGCAATGATAAAGCATCTTGCCAATCTTCAAAAATCATAGATTTTTCTGATTGCGTACAAATATCCAATAACATACTAGAATTTACTTTTTCAATTGCAAATTGCCCCCGACAGCATAAACAAATTTTGCTATATTGCAAACAAGAATGCATAAGATTAATTTGCGAGCCCCCCATCGGCAACATAACATCAACATAGATCGTAAAATCATCTAATGTTATTGGTTGGCTGGGCATAATAATTCTTTTTTCAAAATCTACATTCCCTTGTGAAATTTTTTCCAATATTTCTTGAAACATCACTTCACCACCCAAAATACTTGTTTCAAAAATAAGAACCGCATGCTCTATCCTCTGTAAAATTTTGGTAAGAAATAAAATTTTCTCATCTGTCAAATCCATCCGTTTGCAGTAAACGCCCAGAATAAAATTTTCTTGCTCTTTCTCATAAGGTTCGGCTTCAATTGTATTGAAATTCATATATTGCAAAAAACTTTCACGTAACCGAAGAATCGTTGCCATCTTTGGATTTTGATGATGCTGAATAATATATTCACCTTCCCGCATAGATTGCCCGGCTTCTAGCGGATAGATATAAGCATCACCCAAAACCGCATCATATCCCCATAAAGACGCAGTTTCTGCATCACCGGCAAATAAAATGGTTATTTTTGCTGGTTTCCTAAAAACCAAATCAGGCCGTGTAGGTATCGCATAATCATTAATATCTAATAAAATATCCAACATTTCATTCTTCATAATCACTGCCAAAGTTTCACTATCTATTTCGGAAATATAGATAATTTCTTTTGCCATTGACGAAAAATAAATATTATCTCGATCCCGTTCCGGACGATCAATATAAAAAATAATCATTAAATTTGTATGTTGGAAAAACCCTAACTTCCGAATAATATAACTCACAATGTTATGATCATCAGTGTCGGGATGTATAATAATACCTAATTTAATCTTATTATCCTTGGTTACTTCCAACATAACGTTTTCTTGGTGAGAACCAACGATATCTTTTATCTCTATATATTGACGTTCTAATTTCTGTTTATATTGGTGATTTCCCAGATATGCGTGAATTTTTATTTCTTGCCAAAGCGGGTCATTTCTATAGGATAATCGCTTTTCATTGGAAAGAAATTTTTCTGGAAAATAATTCTTTTTCGCTTCATCAATCCAAATTTGCGTATTTTTTGCTTGCCCTAATAACATAAAGACCTCAGCAATAATTAAATTTTCAATAGAAATAAGATTACCTTGAAAATAATCAATTAATTTTTCGACAAATTTTATCGCATCATAAGGATGATTCAAAATCAAAGATAATTGCAAAATTAACACAATCAAATCGATATTGGTTTCATTTGCCAGAAACAAATCTTGACATTTTTCATAAGCACTTTGATAATAACCACAATAAACAAGATATTTAATACCATCCATATATCTTTCTTCATCACCAGCAAAATAGACTTCTTCGAATTCAGGTAACCAGCCGGGTAATAAATCTTTATTTGGCTCTGTTAAAATTGTGCTTAATTTTAAATAATAAATAGCCTCATCACGAAACCCCAACCTTGCTGCCAATAATGATAATACATGAATTAGTTCTGGTGTTTCATAAGAATTATGAGCTTTCTTTAAACTCGCAAAAGCCCGCCCAACCTTTCCTATTTTTAGCAAATAAAAAGCCGTATATAAGTACCAAATATCAATTTTTTCTGGAAACTTTTCATTGGCTTGCTCAATCTTCTCAAGCAAAGCATCATCGTCTGTTACTTCTTCTAAATTTATTTTAATTTCATAGACTGTCTCCAGCCATTCATATGTTACGGTCTCAGTTCCCAAAATAAATCCTTGATTGGTATAAAAACATTATGAGTTGATCCTATCTTTAACGAACCATCACTACCATAAAAATCAATAATTTTATATAAAATTATAATATAGACTATCAATTTCCTAACTTCAGTTATATATTAATCACATTAATGCTAGGCTCTAATTATTATTGATCTTTAAGGTGGCACTGAAATTGCTGGATTGATTGCATTACTGCAATCTAACAATTGGGGAATTACCATTAGGGGTTTATATGTCTGAAATTAAAAAAATTGTTCTTGCCTATTCCGGAGGTTTAGATACTTCAGTAATTCTACATTGGCTTAAAGAAACTTACGATGCACAAATTATTGCCTTTTTCGCAGATTTAGGGCAAGGCGATGATATCGAACAAATCCGTCGTAAGGCTGAAAATTCGGGAGCAACAAAAATTTATATTGATGATTTGCGGGAAGAATTTGTTCGTGATTTTGTATTTCCCATGTTTCGTGCCAATACATTATATGAAGGCGAATATTTATTAGGCACAGCGATTGCTCGCCCCCTAATCGCCAAAAGGCAAATTGAAATCGCTCTTGAAAATAATGCAGACGCCGTAGCGCACGGCGCAACTGGAAAAGGTAATGATCAAGTCCGCTTTGAACTTGGCTATTATGCCCGCAATCCACAAATCAAGATTATCGCACCTTGGCGTGAATGGGAGCTTAATAGCCGTAGTAAATTAATTGCCTACGCTCAAAAACGACAAATTCATGTCCCCAAAGATAAACATGGTGAAGCTCCTTTTTCAATAGATGCCAATATGCTTCATGTTTCTGCCGAAGGCAAAATTCTTGAAGACCCTAATATAGAAGCTCCCCAATATGTTTATAGTCGTACTTGTAACGCTATCGATGCCCCTGATATTCCCGAGACAATTAAGATCACCTTTCAAAACGGCGATGCTTGCCAATTAAACGGAAAAAACCTTTCTCCGGCACAATTGCTCACCGCCTTAAACATTATTGCTGGTAATCACGGTGTTGGGCGCATTGATTTGGTAGAAAATCGTTTTGTCGGTATGAAATCGCGTGGCATTTACGAAACTCCCGGGGGGAGCGTATTAATAAAAGCTCATCGCGCCATAGAATCCATTACTTTAGACCGTGAAGCCACCCATCTTAAAGATGAATTAATGCCACGTTACGCGAAAATTATCTATAATGGTTTTTGGTTTTCACCCGAACGAGAAATGTTACAAGCTTTAATTGATAAATCACAAAAAAATGTTTCTGGAACTGTACGCATACAGCTTTACAAAGGGAATATTGCGATCCTTGGACGTGCAAGTAAGAACAGCCTTTACAGCGAAAAACATGTTACTTTTGAAGAAGATGATGTTTATAATCAGCGAGATGCAGAAGGATTTATCAAACTTAACGCTTTAAGATTAAGATTAGGAAATTATTATTCATGAGTCTGTATGTTATCAATGATGATATGAGGGCGCTGCGAATCAGATTCTTCAACTTCCCAATTTTCTGGCAATTTCGGAGCATTCTCTAACACAGGAAAATTCACATTCCCACAACCAATAAGAAAAAAATAAGGCACAAGAAAAATGAAACCACGATATTGATTGAAATCCATCCACCCCCCCTGCCTACTCATCCCTAATTTTATCATAACCACTCCTTTGCTCTTTTTAATAGAAAATACCAATCAATGAATCCTGAAACGCCTCATATTTTTTTTCGCTCTCAACCTATGGTTTGCCCCTATTTAGAAAAACGCATAGAATACCAACTTTTCACTCGAATCAACCGTCCCTTATCCAATGTTGAAGCCATGTATTTTTCTAATTCAGGTTTTCGTCGTTCCCATAATATCATGTATCGTCCCGTTTGTCCTGATTGTTCAGCATGTATTTCAACGCGTGTATTTTGTAAAAATTTTCATTACAAACCTACATGGCGACGCATTTTTAATAAAAATAAAGATCTTACCAGTACGTTAATAACGGATATTACTTATGAACAATATGAGCTTTTTCGCCAATATGTTTCCTCACGCCATAGTAGTGGCGAGATGGCAAATATGAGTTTTCAAGAATATGCCGATATGATTATTCAATCCCCAATGGATACCTGTTTAATAGAATATCGTAGCTCTGATAACCATTTGGTGGCAACATGTATTTTAGATAAATTTTCAGACGGGTTTTCTGCAATTTATAGTTTTTACAATACATTTTTAGCCCATCGTAGTTTGGGAAGTTTTATGATTTTAGATTTAGTTATGCGCTTACAAAAACAAAATTTACCCTATCTTTATTTAGGTTATTGGGTTGATGGTTCTAGAAAAATGAATTACAAAAAGCGATTTTACCCCCTTGAGGGCTATATCGATAATGAATGGAAATTACTTCAATGAAAAATAATTTTTGCTTAATTCTTACGATCTACATTCCATTTCCCACACATAAATTTTCCTAATCAATCATGCAAAACTTAATTACCGATGTTCCGGGAATCTTGATTGGGCAAAGTAAAATCATTAGGGACTTGCCTTTATGCGCAAGTGGAATCAGTCTGATCACCAGCGAGAAACCCATGATTGCAGCTTGTACTGTGCGTGGCGGTGCACCTGCAACTCGTGAATTAGAATTATTACACCCGGAAAAACTGATCACCCATATTGATGGCATTTGCCTTGTAGGGGGATCAGCCTATGGTTTGGCAGCGGCGGATCAATTAATGCATGATTTTCATCATGCAAACCGCGGTTTCCCAACCAATGTCCGCCGAATTCCGATCATCCCTACAGCGGCTTTATTTGATCTACAATTGAATCCAGAGACATTGCCTGATTATACTTTATTAGCAAAACAAGCTTACCTAAATATTGGTAAAAATTTCCATCTTGGCAATCATGGTGCCGGTACTGGTGCAATAGCCGGAAAGTTAAAGGGAGGTATTGGAAGCGCATCTTCCGTAATAAATATAGCAAATCAAAAAATTATTATCGGTGCTTTTGTTGCTGTGAACAGTTTTGGCAATGTGGTTTTACCAAATAACCGTAATTTTTATGGCGAATATTTTTTAAAACCCGAAGATGATGACGCCAAAATTTACGATCCTGAAATTTTAAATTCACGAATTTTAGCGGATCATGGCACCGATGATCCTGATTGTAAATCAAGCTTTGCTGGCGAAAATACCACCTTAGCCATCATTGCCACTAATCTTGATTTACCACAATCAGCCTTAAAAGCCATCAGCCATACTGCTAGCGATGGGCTTGCCCGTGCGATCCGCCCTTGTCATACGTTATTCGATGGTGATATTTTATTTGCTATTTCTACGCAACAAGAAAAAATAAGGGGGAATCCACCCCCAAAATTACTCGTTACCCTATCTTCTTTAGCCGCAGATTGTTTAACGCGTTCGGTAATGAGAGCAATTTTACAAGCCAATGATCTTCATTCGATACCTGCTTATCGAAATTGATAGATCTATATGAAATGAATTTTACTTTTTAAATTTTATCTGCTACTATTATTTTTTCAACATGGTTTGATTTACAATAATTTTATTCGGGGACTTCTAATGCCAAAAAAATATTCCGCTTTTTTAATCAGTCTTTGCTTTATTGCTAGCCTTCCGATCAACCCACTTTCTGCAGCAAATACATTTATAGCCAGCTCACAGGTTCGTATTGGCTTATCCTTAGAACCTCCCCATCTTGATCCAACCGCAGGTGCGGCTGAGGCCATTGATAATATTGTTTATGCCAATATTTTTCAAGGACTTACCCAAATTGATGCCAAAGGGCAAGTATTGCCTGCATTAGCAAAATCCTGGAAAATTTCTAAGGATGGTCTTATTTATGATTTTTTCTTAAAAAAAGAAGTTTTTTTCCATGATAATACTCATTTTAACGCTGATGATGTGCTTTTTTCTTACGAACGCGCCCGCAGTAAAGATAGCGTTAATGCCCAAAAAATATTATTTGATGATATTGAAGAAATAATTGTAAAAACCCCGCATCATATTCGAATTACCCTTAAAAAACAAAATAGCTCTTTTCTTTTCAATCTCGCTTGGGGTGATGCGGTTATTGTAAACCCTGAAAATGCCGACAAAAACAAACGAAATCCTATCGGCACAGGTCCATTTAAATTTGAAAAATGGAAAAGTGGTCAATCTGTTCATTTGGAACGAAACCCAAGATATCATGGCAAAAAAGTTCCAATTGCTAAGGTAATTTTTCGTTTTATTCCAGATCCAGTTGCCGCTTTTTCCGCAATAACGACTAACGAACTCGATGCTTTTCCTATTTTTCCTGCCCCTGAACAATTATCGCGGTTGAAGAAATTTTCAGATCTCAAAATAATAACCGGAACTACAGAAGGTGAAACGATTCTTGCCATTAACCATCGAAATAAATTTTTAGCCGATAAAAATATGCGATTGGCAATTTCTCATGCCATTAACAGAAAAGATATTATTCAAGGGGCAATGTTTGGTTATGGAACCCCTATCGGTTCACATTTTGCACCACATAATCCTTATTATTTAGATTTAACGAAAAGTAATCCTTACAATCTTAAACTTGCAAAAGAATATCTGAAAATGACTAATTATGCCGGTGAAACTTTTATCATGAAATTACCCCCTGTTGCTTATGCACGTCGTTCGGGTGAGATTATTGCCGCACAATTACGTAGTATTGGCTTAACTATCAAAATTGAGAATGTGGAATGGGCACTTTGGCTGAAAACTGTTTTCCAAGGTGAAAAATATGATCTCAGTGTCATTGCCCATACCGAAGCCAATGATATCAATATCTATGCTCGCGATAATTATTATTTTGGTTATAATAATCCGAAATTCAACCAAATAATAACAAAAATTCAAGGGGCAAAGAAGAAAAATTTAAAGAAACTTTACCACCAAGCACAAACAATACTTGCAGAAGATGCTGTGAATGTATTTCTATTTCAACTTCCTAAAATTGGAGTTTTGCATAAAGAACTTTACGGTTTTTGGGAAAACTCTCCGATTCAAGCCGTTAATTTAAGTAATGTTCGTTGGAAATAATTTTTTTCTGCGTATTATTTCCCTAGTATTATGGTTAGTTTTGGTATCATTTTTTATATTTACAATTTTTGATACCTTACCTTCTGATGCTGCAACTCTTTTGCTTGGAATCAATGTTTCTGAAGAAACCTTGCTAGCAACGCGTGCAGAGCTAGGATTAAATAAGCCGTTCTTTATCCGCTACACAAATTGGACTATCGCGATCTTACATGGTGATTTAGGCACAAGCCAAACTTATACGATCCCCATTAACCATTTAATTGCCGAAAAATTTCCAATTAGTTTTTCTTTGGCAATATTATCACTGTTATTAAGTAGTTTATTAGCAATCCCTTGCGGTTTATTAATGGCATGGCATTATCAAAGTCGGTTTGATAAATCTACCAATTTTTTATTCCTACTTTTTTTGGCAATCCCTAGTTTTTGGTGCGCAATGATTTTCGTATTATATTTTGCAATCAAATGGTCGATTTTTCCCGCAGGCGGATATGATTCTAGCCAGCCTCTTACCTTTCTATTCTTACCAGCCCTGGTATTAGCCTTACCACAAATCGCAATTATGGGGCGTTTTAGTAAGATTCAAACCCTATTAATTTTGCAGAAACCTTTCATCTTATCAGCCTTTGCCAAAGGTTGTTCTCAAAGGCAAGTTTTGCAAAATCATGTTCTCAAAAATATTGCGGCCCCAATATTATCTCTTTCAGGATTGCAATTTGCTTTTTTATTTTCAGGGGCTATTATTGTCGAAAATATTTTCTTCCTCCCTGGTATCGGGCAATTTACGGTGCAAGCTCTTCTGCAACGCGATATTACTTCCGTGCGCTCATTATTACTATTATTTACAACCTTATTACTATGTTTGAATTTTTTAACCGATCAATTGCACCGTATGATCGACCCACGGCCCACGAAATATCGGGCCATCTCATGAATAGTCGCATGAAGAACCAATGGAATAATTCCAAAAATTATTTCAAGAATATTAAAGCACCCTACCCTATTTTATTACTTATTTTATTATTAATAATCGCAATTTTAGGACTTTTCTGGCAACCTTATGATCCGCAAAAAATTGATATTCCCAATCGCTTTGCCCTACCTTCTTTACAGCATTGGATGGGATTAGATTATTTGGGGCGTGATATTTTATCTTTATTCCTGTATGGATTAGGTCAAAGTATCGGAATTGCTTTTCTTGGTATTGTACCAATTTCTTTACTCGCAATTACTTTGGGGTTTTTTGCCGTACAAACCCATATTATTGGAAATATTATTACCGCCTTTGCTGATTTTCTCTTCGCCTTTCCTATTATTATCACGGCTATTTTTTTGGCCGCACATTTTGGTCCCGGACGCTATGTCCCTATTATCTCCATTGCCCTATTTTCCCTACCAGTTTTAATTAAGCTCACTCGTAGCCAAATTTTTACACTAAAATCTGCTGATTTTATCGAAGCCGCACGTGCACTTGGAATGGGAACAACAACATTATTTTTCAAACATTACCTCCCTAATATTCGCCAACCTTTAGGGGTCCAAATTTCAGTCTTATTTACAATCGCGATCCTAACCGAGGCTGGTTTAAGCTATCTTGGTTTTGGAACCTCACCCGATCAAGCCAGTTTAGGGAAAATGCTTTTTGATGCACAAAGATTCTCGCATCTTGCTCCCCATGCGGCGATTTTCCCGGGAACAGCCATTATGATTATTGTTCTGAATATTAACTGGCTCATTGATAGCTATAATCATGAAAATCCACTTATCGAGCTACGTTCGTAGTTTTTTACCGCCTTAGCTGGTATTTTTATTAATATTTTTACTGGCACCCTGTAAAAAATTCTCTAACAATCCATACCCTACCTGCACCCGCTGATAATCAAGACCTAACCTTATCGCAGCTTTTTCAGCCAAATCATCAAGCATTTTATTTTCAGTTTGTGCTAAATAAACAATTTTATTGTAATTTCCAAAAAGCAACTCTTGCAGTTCCGGATGTTTATCAATCTTAAAGCCTTTAATAACGATTGTATCAAAAAATCTTGCCAAATAATCTGTCAAATAAAAACTGCGTAATTCTCGTTCCACCAATTCTAGAAAATGTGAAGAACCTGAAAAAAACTCATAACAATGCTCTCCGGCAATTCGTTCAAGATTTTCATCTTCCGCAATCAATTTATCTAACGCACCCCCAGTTCCACAATCACCATAACCAATATAAATTTTTTCAAACCCTTTTCCTCGTAATTCCGCAATTTTTGTTTGCAGTCGTGGCACAATCTTACTAGGTTGAAGATGCAACTGCGCTGGCAAACAAAAAAGTTGTAAATTATCCAAACCATTCAAACGAATCAGGTGCAAAATTTCATTCGCCAACGCACCACAGGCTATAATAGCTTGTTTTGACTTTTTCAGAAAATCTAACTGCTGATTTTCCCCAGAAACAAACCCATATTCTGCATCTGGCAATAATATTTCATCACCCATTTTATTCCCTTATTGGTTATGTTTCCTTTGCATGAAATCTTTTGCTGTCTCCACAGCCACCGCTGCGTCCCGACAATAACCATCTGCACCAACTGCTTCACCAAATTCTTCATTTAAGGGTGCCCCGCCAACCAACACAATATAATCATCACGAATATTTTTTTCTTTCATCGCATCAATAACAACCTTCATGTAGGTCATTGTTGTTGTCAACAAAGCGGACATCCCCAAAATATCAGGCTTATGCTCCTCAAGCGCAGC
This sequence comes from Alphaproteobacteria bacterium, assembly GCA_965206365.1. Taxonomy (GTDB): domain Bacteria; phylum Pseudomonadota; class Alphaproteobacteria; order JABAAW01; family JAHZMA01; genus CBDBJL01. The sequence continues at coordinate 147,271 of CBDBJL010000018.1, read as the reverse complement.
AAAATATTGTTCTACCGAAATATTAATCCCAATATTGATCACTTCAAAACCAGCACCTTCCATCATCATGGCAACCAAATTTTTGCCAATATCATGAATGTCGCCCTTCACAGTACCGATCACTATTTTGCCTAATTTGGGTGCCCCTGTGGCAATCAATAACGGACGTAAAATTGCCATGCCGGCTTTCATCGAATTGGCTGAAAGTAAAACTTCAGGAACGAATAAAATGCCATCGCGAAAATCAATGCCAACAATACGCATTCCCTCTACCAAGGCTTTCGTTAAAACATCGTAAGGTTGCCATCCCCGACCTAAAAGAATATTCGTACCTTCCACAATCTCATCTGCAAGCCCATCATAAAGATCATCCCACATTTGCTCAACAAGTTCCTCGTCTGAAAGTGACTTTAAGTCTAACTCTTCTTCTTCTTCATTTGCCATGGCAATTAACTTCCTAAATTATATGAGTGAATTTTATCATACTCATGCATACCTTAACGTAATCTATTGTAGTTATTGGTAAAACATATTCTAGAAATAACCACAATTATCTAGAAACGCAATTACAAAAATGCCAATCGCTAATTTTTTTAACATTTTTGCCCTAGACTCCATTATACTTCTCTGATTCACCATGGGATAGTTTAAAAAGAAAGTCTTTTATTTTGCCTAATCATTTTGCTAACCACCCTGTTTTATTAATCATCCATCATAAAGTTTTTTGGGTAGAAGATAAATGCATCAATTTATCGCCATTACAAGCCAATCAATATATTATTTCGGGGAAAACCCCACTTTTATGCCACCGCAATTCACTATATAATCAATTAAAAATTGATGAAGCTTTTTCACTCCCTTGTTTAGATATTCTAGAATGGCTTAGTTTTTTATACCCCACTTTGGTCGCACCTCCCAACATAGTAGGCATTAGCAAATATTTTAACTTAGAATATAGCCCCAACCCCCAACAACAAGCTATATTACTACGAAAAATTGCAGAATCGATTCAAACAAAACTTACCTCACGCGATGATTACTTTGATCTTGCCCAACTAGCCTCAAAAATGGGACAAGGCGGTTGGGAATGGGCGCAATATTTACCCTTCAAGCAATCCAAAGATCCTAGTACAAACAAAAATACAACTAACATCTCGGCCTTTCAACTATGGCAAAATTTACCTGAATGGCAATCCAACCCACTATTGCCAGCTGATTCGCAATTGCCTCTGGAAAAAAATGAAATTACCGAAAAATTAGAAAAAATTATTAACCAACGAAACCACGATCTTCGCCCAGCACAAACCGAATATAGCCATGCAATCGGGCATATCTTTCAGCCTATTATTGATGATGCCTTCCCTCATGCTGCATTGCTTGAAGCCTATACCGGAACCGGTAAAACATTAGGCTATTTAGTGCCCTCACAACTTTACGCACATAAAAACAATGCTACGATTTGGATTAGCACCTATACCCGAAATCTGCAACATCAAATTTATCATGAAGCTACAGATCTCACCGCTAAAATTGCAATTCGTAAAGGACGCGAAAACTATCTTTGCCTGTTAAATTACCAACAATGGGTCGAGCGTTACACTGCCAGTCCTGAACGTTTTCTTGTTGGGCTGGGTTTGGTAGCACGTTGGATTAGTGAAACTCAACTTGGTGATCTTCATGGCGATGATTTTCCACCTTGGCTAGAAGATTTATTTTCCTATCGCCTGATCAGTCGCCTAGCTGACAGACGTAATGGTTGTATTCATAATCTTTGCCCACATTTTAAAATTTGTTTCATTGAAAATTCCAAAGCTACCGCACGTCAAGCCGATATTGTTATTGTCAACCATGCCCTAAGTTTGAACGAAGCTGAAAATGGAAACTTAAAACATAACCCTAAAATTTTCCATATGATTTTTGACGAAGCGCATCATCTTTTTCAAGCTACAGATAGTTTCTATGCCAAACTACTTAGTGGTAATGAAGCTTTTCAACTACGATTTTGGCTCGATGATGGGAATTCACAAAATTTCAAACCGGCCTATAGCAATCGTCAATATCGTGGGCTTTGGGCTCGTTTGGGTAAATTTGTTGATCAGCCTAAGATCGCTGTTTTATTACAAGATATTATGATGAAAATTACTTTTCTACCTCAAGATCATTGGTGCGAAAGAGTTCTCGCACAACGCCCCCAAGGTGCAAGCGAAATATTTTTCAGCGAGCTAAATTCATATGTAGTTGTCTACAACCGTAATGCCGACCCCTATTATAATTTAGAAGCCCCGCTCATCCCGATACCCAACTCACTCGCCGAAGCAGCGCATCATCTCACCTTGGCAATTTCCCAATTACTTTTCCCTTTAAGCGCATTATCCAAAGATTTGCAAGAAGCCGTTAAGCCTAATGACGATAATGCAACCTTAGAAAAAAACGAAATTTTGCAACTCGAACGCGTTGCTGGCAGAGTTGAATTATTCGTTGATACATTAACTTGCTGGCAAGAAATGTTGCAAGATTTAGCACAGCAACATAAACCCGATAATATTGTTGATTGGCTTTGCGTGAAACGTCAACAAGGGGTTAGCTATGATTTTGAATTTGCCCGCCATTATATCGATCCTATGCAGGTTTTCTCGGATAAATTACTGCAAAAATTACATGGCTTTGCAATGACTTCTGCAACATTATTTGCTCACGACACCATTGCCAATGATTCCCTAGCCAGAATTATGCAAGGAATATCCGAATTTCCAGCCCCTTTGATCAAAAAATTTCATAGTGAATTTGATTATGCCGAACAAACAAAAATTTTCATTGCCACCGATATTAAAACCCAACAACGCAACCTACTTAGCAATGCTTATTTACAATTATTTCTGGCTGCTGGCGGTGGCTCTTTAGGAATATTTACCGCAGTGCGCAGGCTCAAAGAAGTCTATCACGATATTGCAGATCAATTAATAAGCAAAAATATAAATCTTTATGCCCAACATGTTGATCAATATTCCGTGGCCAGTTTAATTAAAATTTTCAAAAATGAAGAAAATGCCTGCCTCTTAGGTACCGATAGTCTGCGTGACGGAATTGATGTTCCGGGTTATGGACTTAGACAAGTTATTTTAGAAAAAATGCCTTGGCCACGCCCCGATATTCTCACAACAACACGGCGCACATATTTTGGTGCAGCCTATTATGAAAGATTAGTCCGTTTTCGCCTAAAGCAAGCTTTTGGAAGATTAATTCGCCATAAGGGGGATCGGGGAGTCTTTGTCTTATTAGATTCTGCTTTTCCTAGCAAAATGAAAGATGCGTTTCCAGAGAATATCCGTATTATCCGTGCGCCTTTTGCGCAAATACAAAAAGATGTGAAAGAATTTTTGCAATGATCTTAAATAAAAATTTACCCCCTTTTCACCAAACCGCTCTGGTAACAGGGGGTAGCAAGCGCATTGGTGCGGCTATTGTTGAAAAATTAGTAATGGAAAAATTTGCAGTCGCAATTCATTATCATCAAAGCCAAATAGAAGCGATTAATTTACGCAATAAAATCATGGAAAATGGTGGAAAAGCAGAAATTTTTGCCGCAGATTTAAGAAACCGTGAAGCAATTATTCAGCTTATTCCAAAGATTTACGCAATCATGCCACCGATAACATTATTGATTAATAATGCTTCGATCTTTCAACGTGATGAATGGGATAATGTTGATTTTACCAGCTGGGACCAACATATTATGACCAATTTAGAGGCCCCTTTTTGGTTATCACAAGCCATGGCAAAACAATTACCCGAAAATTATCGCGGGGCCATTATTAACATGATAGATCAACGTGTCTTAAAATTAACCCCACATTTTATGAGCTATACAATTGCAAAATCTGGACTTTGGAGCCTAACGCGTAGTTTAGCATTGGCATTGGCACCGCAAATTCGCGTTAATGCCATTGGCCCTGGCCCTACCCTACCTAGCACAATGCAAGATGATCTAAGTTTCAAAAAACAATATCAAAAAACACCCCTAAAGCAAGCCACTCCAGTTACAGAAATATGCGAAGCAATTATTTTTATCCTAAAACAAACCAGTATGATGGGGCAAATGATCGCCCTTGATGGCGGTGAACATTTAGGTTGGAGACAAGAAATTAACAATGATGACTAAATCATTGATAACAAACATTTTTACAGTTGGATCTATTCATTGGATCTCTTTATCGGAAAATCTTCTAAAAACTCTTAACAAATCACTTTAATAGATCGCCTTAATGAGCTGCAAATTCTTTTTAATTTACAATAACAACGATCAAACCAATCCCCAAAAGGGTAACAAAATCAGAAATTTCTTATATTTATAAACGACAACTAAGCTTACTAAGACAATCCCCAAACCTGCCCAAATTAATAACAGCTATCGCTATTACTGAAAACCACCAGCAAAGGCTTCATTTCCTAAAATATTTCCTGATAATTCAACAATGACCGCCACGAAAAGCCCAAAATAAGGCATATAATGCAAAGCCATTTGCAATATTTGATCAAAATCTTCTGAAAAATCTATCGTTAATATTGAAATAAATTAATGAGCTACAACTTTTTTCAAATTTACAATAACAACGCCAACAACGATCAAACCAATCCCCAAAAGGGTAACAAAATCAGGAATTTCTTTATATTTATAAACGGCAACTAAGGTTACCAAAACAATCCCCAAACCTGCCCAAATCGCATAGGCAACCCCAAGCGGTATCTTTTCGATCGCAATTGACATTCCATAAAATGCAATCGCAAAGCTAAAAAAAACTAACAGCGAAGGCTTCCATTGCCGAAAATGATCTGTTTCTTTAATAAAACTTGTTCCAATCACTTCAGCAATAATCGCTATTGCAAGCGCAAAATAAGGCACATAAGGCAAAAAAAATTTCAATATCATCTCCTAAAAAGGAATTTCATCATCCAAATCATTAGATACATAATTTTGATTACTTTGTACTTGATTATCGTGATAATCATTATTGCCTTGGTTATTTCCCCGGTCGTTACCTTGGTCATAATTTCCACTACTGCCAAAATTACCATCACGGCGACCATCTAGCATAATTAATTGCGATGAAAAACCCTGTAAAACTACATCGGTATTATAACGATCATTCCCTTGTTGATCTTGCCATTTCCGAGTTTGAAGCTGACCTTCAATATAAAGCTTACTTCCGCGTTTAATATATTTTTCAATAACACCCACCAAACCTTCAGAAAATACCGATATTCGATGCCATTCCGTACGTTCTTGCTGTTCGCCTTCACGCGTACGCCATTTTCCGCTGGTTGCAATTGAAAAACTGGCTATTTTCTTACCTGCCTGCGTTGTTCTAATTTCAGGGTCACGCCCAACATTTCCAATTAACGTTACTTTATTCAAACTCCCTGCCATATTACCAGTTCCTTTTTATACCTATCCTACCTTTGTACATAAGGCAATTTATACGCCTAAAAATTATGCGTAAGGTAAATTTTCTAATAATTCTAATTTAATTTCTAAAATTTTAATTTGTTTATCTAAAGAACCATTTCCTAACCTATTTTTCTCATCGCGTTTTTTTGCCAACTCATCAGCAATGTGCATTTTATGAAGCGATTTCTGATCTTCAGCCTTCTCAATCAGAATAACACATTTATCGCTTTCTATTTGCACAATCCCGCCTTCAACAAAAATCCGCTCCTCTACATTTTGATCACTAAAAACGCAAACCATCCCCGGGCGTAATTTCGTAATCAGTGATGAATGCCCCGGCAAAACACCAATATCGCCCTCAACGCCCGGCACAACCACCATCTCGGCACGTTTAGAAGCAACAACCTGTTCAGGGGTGATAAATTCTAGCTGAAATGTTGTATCATAACCCATAATTTAAGCTGCATCTTTCTGTAATTTACTCGCTTTTTCATAAACATCTTCAATGCCACCTACCATATAAAAAGCCCCCTCAGGTAAATCATCACACTCACCGCGAATAATTGCCTTAAAGCCACCAATGGTATCCTTTAGATTAACAAATTTTCCTTCTGTTCCGGTAAAAACCTCAGCAACATGGAAGGGTTGCGATAAAAATCGTTGTAATTTACGCGCCCGCTGCACGATAAGTCGATCCTCATCTGAAAGCTCATCCATTCCTAAAATTGCAATAATTTCTTGCAATTCCTTAAAATTTTGCAAAGTTCTTTGCACTTCTTGCGCTACGGTATAATGTTCTTCACCTACAATTTGCGGATCCAAAATTCTAGAGCTAGAATCCAACGGATCTACAGCTGGATAAATCCCTATTTCTGCAATTGAGCGTGAAAGCACAGTGGTTGCATCTAAATGCGCAAAAGTAGTTGCCGGTGCAGGATCAGTTAAATCGTCAGCAGGCACATAAACCGCCTGAACCGAAGTAATCGAGCCTTTAGACGTTGTTGTAATCCTTTCTTGCATTGTACCCATATCGGTTGCCAAAGTGGGTTGATAACCCACCGCAGAAGGAATACGCCCAAGCAATGCCGAAACTTCTGAGCCTGCTTGTGTAAAACGAAAAATATTATCGATAAAAAACAATACATCTTGCCCTTCTTCATCACGAAAATATTCAGCTTGCGTTAATCCCGTAAGTGCAACCCGTGCCCGTGCCCCAGGAGGTTCATTCATTTGTCCAAATACAAGAGCGCATTTTGATTGATCCCCTGAAATGTCAATAACACCTGAATCAATCATCTCGTGATAAAGATCATTCCCTTCACGAGTTCGTTCACCAACGCCTGCAAATACCGAATAACCGCCATGCCCCTTGGCAATATTATTAATTAATTCCTGAATCAACACGGTTTTCCCAACACCAGCACCCCCAAAAAGACCAATTTTACCACCGCGTGGATAAGGGGTCAGCAAATCAACCACCTTAATGCCCGTTACCAATTGTTCAACTTCGGTAGATTGTTCGGTAAAATCAGGTGCACTGCGATGAATCGGCATTTTTTTCTGTGTATTTAATGGACCACGCTCATCAATCGGTTCACCAATAATATTCATAATTCTACCCAAAGTTTGTGGCCCCACCGGCACATTTATCGCCATGCCTAAATCCGTAACCAACGTGCCACGCATCAAGCCCTCGGTAGAATCCATCGCGATACAGCGCACAGTTTTTTCACCTAAATGCTGTGCCACTTCTAAAATAAGACGTTTTTCCTGACCTTGCACTTCCAGTGCATTCAAAATCTCTGGCAGTTCATTTTGAAAACTAACATCAACAACTGCCCCAAGAATTTGAACAATACTGCCTTCCATCCCGGCTGTAGAAGCCGGAATCTCTAAATTAATTTTTGTATCAGCTCCAGCTGTCATTGTTTCTTTTTCATCATCTATCATCTTATCTTACCTTCCAATAAAGCGAATCATTACAAAGCTTCAGCACCAGAGATAATTTCAATTAATTCCCTGGTGATATTAGCTTGTCGTTGGCGATTATACGTCAATGTTAAATGTTTAATCATATCATTTGCATTCCGCGTAGCATTATCCATTGCCGTCATACGTGCAGCCTGTTCAGCAGCAAATGATTCCAATATGCTACCATAAATTTGTACCGCAATATTTCTTGGTAATAATTCTTCCAAAACTGTTTCTTTATTGGGTTCAAATTCAAAGTTCATGAATTCTTTTGTCGATTCTTCTACATTGTTGCGCACAAACGGAATTAATTTTTGTACAGTTAATTCTTGCACTAACACAGAGGCAAATCGATTATAAACCAAAAAACATTCGCCAAAATCATCACTATTAAAATAATCTATTACTCTTTCTGACAAAGAGTTAGAAAAATTATAATTAACAACAGCCTTGCTGACATCCTCATGAACTTCAAAAGTAGAATCGGTATAACCAATTGCCCCAACAATTTTACGCCCAAGCATAATCAGGCTCATATCCTTGCCTTCAGATTGCAATTTTTTACGTTGCTGATGGACAAATTTTACCAAGCCCGCATTAAAACCACCACACAAACCCCGATCAGATGAAACCACAATATAAAGCGGATTTGTATTGTTTTTTTTGCCCACCAACAAAGGAGGACCACTTTCTAAAAAACCATCTTCCGTTTGGTATTCTTGCGAAAGCGCACCGATGAGTTTGCGCATATGGCTTGAATAAGGACGCGTCTTTTCAGCATTTTGTTGCGCACGACGCAATTTTGCCGCAGCAACCATTTTCATGGCTGAGGTGATCCGTTTCGTTCCTTTCACATTATCTATGCGCGAACGCAACTGTTTTAGATTTGCCATTTTTATTTTTCAACCATCATTCTAGAAATATCATTTTTAAGAAAAATCAGTCTTAAATTCTTCTAAAATTTTCTTTAATTTTTGTTCATTATCCTCCGATAATACACCATTATTTCTAATTTCATCAAGAATATCACTATGAATTTTTCTCATAGTTTCCAAAAACCGAGTTTCAAATTCACGAACATTGGCAAGTTTTATATCATCTAAATATCCTTTAACGCCAGCATAAATCACAACAACTTGTTCTTCAGTGGGCAATGGTGAATATTGTGGCTGTTTCAAAAGCTCGGTAAGACGTGCCCCACGCGCTAATAATTTTTGCGTAGAAGCATCTAAATCCGATGCAAATTGCGAAAAAGCTTCCATCTCTCTAAATTGCGCTAAATCCAATTTAATAGAACCCGACACTTTTTTCATAGCTTTTGTTTGCGCCGCTGAACCTACACGACTTACTGAAATCCCAACATTAATTGCTGGGCGCACACCCTTATAGAATAAATCAGCTTCTAAGAAAATCTGTCCATCTGTAATTGAAATAACATTTGTAGGAATATATGCCGAAACATCACCAGCTTGAGTTTCAATAATCGGCAAGGCCGTTAACGAACCCCCACCTTGTTCTTCATTCATTTTTGCTGAACGTTCTAAAAGACGTGAATGCAAATAAAACACATCCCCAGGATACGCTTCACGCCCTGGTGGCCGACGCAAAAGCAAAGACATTTGCCGATAGGCTACAGCTTGCTTGGATAAATCATCATAAATAATAACAGCATGCATAGCATTATCCCGAAAATACTCTCCCATAGTACAACCGCAATAAGGTGCAATAAATTGCATAGGAGCCGGATCAGATGCCGTTGCCGCTACAACAATGCTATATTCCATCGCTCCTCGATCTTCTAAGGCTTTAACAACTTGCGCAACCGTAGAACGCTTCTGCCCAATAACAACATAAATACAATAAAGTTTTTTGCTTTCATCATCCCCTTGATTAATATTTTTTTGATTCAAAATTGTATCAATCGCAACCGCGGTTTTGCCCGTTTGACGATCCCCAATAATTAACTCGCGTTGCCCACGCCCGATAGGGACCAAAGAATCAATGGCCTTAAGCCCAGTTTGCACAGGCTCACTAACAGATTTTCGTGGAATAATGCCCGGAGCCTTAATCTCAACAAGCCTTCTTTCACTCGATTCTATCACACCCTTACCATCAATCGGATTCCCAAGCCCATCAACAACACGGCCAAGCAACCCTTTCCCCACAGGCACATCCACAATGCTACCTGTACGTTTAACCGTCTGGCCCTCTTTAATGTAACGGTCATCACCAAAAACAACAACACCAACATTATCTTTTTCCAAATTTAATGCCATGCCTTTAACGCCAGCTGAAAATTCAACCATTTCACCAGAACGTACATTATCTAAGCCATAAACCCGCGCCACACCATCGCCAACAGAGATAACTTGTCCAATTTCTGCAACATCTGCACTTGTATCAAAATTATCAATTTCTGCTTTCAGCAATTCAGAGACTTCAGAAGCCTGAATTTCCATCTTATACCCCTTCCATGATATATGTAATCCGTTTAAGCCTGGCGCGAACCGAGAAATCAAACATTCGCGAGCCCATTTTAATAATCAATCCTGCAATAATATATTTATCTATTTTATTATCAATAAAAATTAAATTTCCGGTCAATTCTTCTAGCTTCTTTTTCAATTTTTCCACCTCTTCATCACCCAATATATTCGCACTAATGACTTCAACTTTGGTCTCACCCCTACCCATTGCCAACAATTCATTATATTGTTCTTGAACATAAACCAATAAATTTAACCGACCCTTTCTTGCAAGCAGACATAAAAATTTTCCGCTTGTTGCACAAAGTTTCATTTTCTTGCGCAAGGCTTGACAAAGACTCACCCTATTAAGCCTTGATATGGCTGGATTTTGAAATGCCTGTTTTAAATCTCGATTTCCAGAAACAAGAGCGCAGATTTCTGCAAGTTCAGTAGCAACCACATCTCCACATAATTGCTCTTGCGCCACACAATAAAGCGCGTTGGTATAGCGTTGTGCAATTTCGACATTGCTTGATTTTTGTGCCACTAAGCTGAACCTTTCACGACAAATATAAACTTAAATGAATATTTTTTACGAGATTTACCAAACTTTATCACAAAAGTAAACTCTTAAGCGACAATAATAATTATCCTTTCACTATAATTCACTAATTTTTTAATAATTCTACAAATTTTATTCCAATAAATAAATTTTGGTCTTATATTTTAAGGTCTAATTTAAATATTTCTGTTATTTTCAATAGCAACCATAACCATATTCTCCGCTCCCGAAAATAGAATGGTTGAAAGGTGCTATATCTATGAGTCGAAAAATGCTGGATCATTAAAATGATTTCCGAAAATCCCTCAATCTAAAGACCAGTGAGATTTTTTCTACAAAAACCATAATTCGAAGCTAAATCCAACCTGCATCGATTGTGATTCTCCCAAAAGCACCCTTAAAATACTCCCAAAAAATGATTGCGCTCCCCAAAAATATTCTCTTGGCTTGCATAATCATTATTTTCGGCTCTAAATCAGCAACCCACCCTTAGGTAAAGGGGCGGTAAATTTTAATTTAAATGATCAATATTCCCATTTCCCTCTTGCCATAAATTAGTTTTTTCTTTACCTTAAAATTAGGTTGAAAAAAAATCTAGAATTATTACATAATTGAGGTCGCAATATGAATATCATGCATAGAAAAAAAATCTTTTTTCTCACATCCACCTTGTTTTTTCTCTTATTTCCCAATCTGGCTAGCTTTGCAGAATCAGAAGCGAAAATTGTGGTGCAATACCGCAACGATTTAATGTATAATATTCAAAAAAGCTTGCGTTCTATGAATGGAATTTTAAACGGAAAATTAAACCATCAAGATCATTTGCCTAATCTTGCTCTTATTATGAACATTAGTGCAAAGCAATCTGTAGATTCTTTTAAGATCGACACCAGTATTCTTAGTGAATCTGGCAAAGCTAAAAAAGAAATTTGGGAAGATTCTGATGGTTTCTCCTCTGAGATGCAAGCACTGATTCGTGAAAGTGCCATCTTACAAAAACTTGCGCAATCAGGTGATCTACAAGCCTTAAAAGCACAGCTGGGTGTTGTTAGCAAAACTTGCTCTTCTTGTCATAAAAAGTTCAAGAATAAATAACGCTAATTTCACTAACCATTTTCATAAAATAACATATGCATAGATTCCGCCCTATTGTTGCAGCCCAAGGGTTGATGATTATTGTTATTGCGATCACCATGCTTTTGCCTGCGGGCGTAGATTTTTTTAGCAATAGCCTTGATAAATATGTTTTCCCTATTAGCTCTGGTATTGTTGTTGTGATTGGCATTATTTTGGTGTTGGCAACATTTTCCGGCGAACGACAAAAAATGTCTGGCAAGCACGCTTTTTTATTAACCGTTCTTACTTGGATAACATTGCCTGCCTTTTCAACCATCCCTTTAATTGTCTCTTCCGCTAATTTGTCTTTTACCGATGCCTATTTTGAAACCGTTTCAGCAATTACAACCACGGGCTCTACAATTTTCATCGACTTAGATAACACAACACCAGGATTATTATTATGGCGTTCCCTATTACAATGGTTCGGTGGCATTGGAATTATTGTTATGGCAATTGCAATCTTACCTTTACTACAAATTGGTGGTATGAATTTATTTCGAATGGAATTTTCAGATAATATGGAAAAAACTCTTCCCAGAGCCGCACAATTGGTAATGTGGATTGCTTTGGTTTATTTATTTCTAACAGCTGTTTGTGCATTGCTTTATACCCTGATCGGGAATATGAGTCTTTTTGATGCCATCAATCATGCCATGACAACCGTAGCAACAGGTGGATTTAGTACTCATGATCAATCTATTGGTTATTTTCAAAATATAAAAGTAGAAATAATTGCGATATTTTTTATGATTTGTGGCTCTTTGCCTTTTGTACTTTACCTAAAAATTGTGCTCTTAGGCAAACATAACGCTCTCATTAAGGAACAGCAAGTAAGATGGTTTCTGATCATTTTGCTAAGTGCCATCAGCCTAATGATTTTTAACCTTTATATTAGTAATGGTTGGAATTTCCTGTCTGCATTGCGTCAAACATCCTTCAATGTTACCTCCATTATGACTGGAACAGGCTATGCCTCTGATGATTATGCAATTTGGTCTTTTGGTGCCCAACCACTTTTCTTCGTAATTATGTTTATTGGTGGCTGTGCCGGTTCAACCACTTGTGGGCTTAAAATGTTTCGAATGATTGTTTTATGCCAAAGCATTAAATTACAAATTAAACAAATGATGCAACCTCACGGTGTGTTTCTACCTTATTATAACAATAAACCCTTACCACAATATATTAATGAAGCGGTTATGGCATTTTTTTTCATTTACATCACAGGTTTTGCGGTCTTAACTATTTTACTCAGCTTCACTGGATTAGATTTTATCACCGCAATTTCATCTGCAGCAACCTCCATTGCCAATGTCGGCCCTGCACTTGGAGATGTTGTTGGCCCGGCGGGCAATTTTTCTTCTCTTAGCAATACCGCAAAATGGCTTATGTTAATTGGCATGTTGCTTGGACGCTTAGAGTTTTTTACATTGCTAGTTCTCTGCAATAAGAATTTTTGGAAATAAGATGGCTAGTATTAATAATATTCGAACAACATTTTTAGATTATTTTGTTAAAAACAACCATACTCAAATTCCTTCTTCACCCTTAATACCCAAAAATGATCCTAGCCTTATGTTTACCAATGCCGGTATGGTTCAATTTAAAAATATTTTTACCGGAACCGAAAAACCTCCTGCTCCTGCAGCTGTTACTGCACAAAAATGCGTACGTGCTGGTGGCAAGCATAATGATTTAGAAAATGTAGGCTATACCGCACGCCATCATACTTTTTTTGAAATGTTGGGAAATTTTTCTTTTGGAAATTATTTCAAACAAGAAGCCATTGCTTTGGCATGGAATCTTGTTACCAAAGAATTTGGCTTACCTAGCAATAAATTATATATTACCATTTATCATGATGATATTGAAGCTGAAAATTACTGGAAAAAAATTGCTAATTTGCCCAGTGACCGCATTATTAAAATTGCCACAGATGATAATTTTTGGCGTATGGGTGACACCGGACCTTGTGGGCCTTGTTCGGAAATTTTTTATGATCATGGCGACCATATTCAAGGTGGACTTCCCGGTTCTGCCGATGAGGATGGAGATCGTTTTGTAGAAATTTGGAACCTTGTATTCATGCAATATGAACAAATATCTACCGATAACCGTATCAATTTACCCAAGGCATCTATTGATACTGGTATGGGAATTGAACGTATTGCCGCCATTTTACAGGGGAAACATAATAATTATGATACGGATATTTTTGCCCAGCTGATGGCAGAAACTGCTGAACTTTTTGGAAAAAATATTACAAACCATACCGATAGTTATAAAGTTATTGCTGATCATTTACGGGCAATTAGCTTTTTAATTGCCGATGGGGTGCTACCCGCCAATGAAGGGAGAGGCTATGTTTTACGCCGTATTATGCGCCGTGCCATGCGCCATGCCCATATTATTGGTGGCAAACGTCAACCCATGCTCTACCTATTAATTTCTACAGTAACAAATTTAATGGGCTCACATTATCATGAATTATACCAAGCAGAAAATTTAATTCGCGAGACCTTAAAAAGCGAAGAAAACCGTTTTCAAAATACTTTATCACGTGGGCTCAAACTGCTTGAAGATGAAATTAGCTCTTTAAGTAAAGGTGATAAATTAGATGGTAAAGTGGCTTTTACCCTTTATGATACATTTGGTTTTCCTCTAGATTTAACCGCCGATATTCTACGCGGACGTAATCTATCCCTGGATATGTACGCTTTTAATGTTGCCATGCAAGAACAACGTACACGCGCACGTGCGGCATGGAAGGGCTCTGGCACCCAAAAAGCAGATTCACTTTGGTTTCACTTAAAAGAGAAAACCCCTACCACTGAATTTCTTGGTTATCAGCACCAACATAACGAAGCTTTGATTCAGCATATCATCAAAGATCATCAGGAAAATAAAAACGTAATCGCTGGAGAGGACGCCATTTTAATCGTCAACCAAACAGTTTTTTATGGCGAATCTGGTGGTCAGCTCGGAGATATTGGCATCATATATACAAGTGAAGGTGATAATATTACAAAATTCACCGTAACCGATACCCAAAAAACTTTGGGGCTTATCCTACATTATGGCAAAATGATTCAAGGGAGTTTGACATGTGGAGAGCATGTACAACTTAATATCGATACGCAATATCGCTCCCAGCTTATGCGTCATCATTCTGCAACCCATTTATTGCAACAAGCCTTACGCGACACGCTTGGTAACCATGTTGCGCAAAGTGGCTCGCTAGTTGCCAAGGATTATTTGCGCTTTGATTTTAGCTATACCGGTACCCTAACTGAACCTGAGTTGCAAAAAATTGAAATGCAAGTCAACCAAGAAATTTTATACAATAATCCGGTCACCACTTTAATAACAGATAAGGCAACTGCAATTAAATCTGGAGCCTTAGCACTTTTTGGTGAAAAATATGATAATGAAGTTCGGGTTGTAACGATGGGTAGTTTTCGCCATACCGATAATAAAAATTACTCCGTAGAATTATGTGGTGGTACTCATGTGCAAAATACTGCAGAAATTGGCATGTTTAAAATTTTAAATGAATCTGGAATTGCTGCCGGTATCAGACGAATCGAAGCGGTAGCGGGTGAAGCTTTAATGAAACATTTCGAAGCAGCATCACTAATTTTGAAAAATGCTTCCACCCTACTGAAAACCAAACCTGAAAATATCCCCGACCGATTAGAAAAACTTCAGCTTCGGATAAAAGAAATTGAAAATGAAAATAAAAATTTGCGTCGCAAAATTTCATTAAATAATGATATCAACTATGATAAAATAATTAACAACATACCCGTTACCATGCGCCAGCTAGATTGCACTCCCAAAGATTTAAAAACTTTATGCAGTGATTTTCGCAATCAACAAACCCGAGATGGGATCGTGATTTTAGGAACAATTTTTGAAAAACGTGCTTCATTAATGATTCAAGTGGCTCATAGCCTCACCGGACAATATAATGCTGTTGATTTGGTAACATTAGGTGCAAAGATAATTGATGGGCAAGGTGGCGGCAAAAAAGATCTTGCCCAATCCGGAGGTAAAAATTGTGATGGTTTGCCAAATGCCCTCAATGAAATTATGCAATTTATTGCGAATAAAAAATGATTCCTAAAATATTTATGGCATTTGAATCTTCTTGCGATGAAACTGCCATTGCTATTTTAGATAGTGAGAAAAATATTCTTGCCCAACAAATTTTTTCACAAATAGATTTGCACCAAATTTATGGGGGCGTCGTTCCAGAAATTGCCGCACGAGCCCATTTAGAAAAAATTGAAATTTTAACCAAAACTGCACTTAATCATGCCAAGATAAAACTTGAAAACATTGATGCCATTGCCGTTACTTCAGGTCCGGGATTAATGGGTGGTTTGCTAGTCGGAGTCAATTTTGCTAATTCTCTTGCACAAATATTAGAAATTCCACTTTATCCAATCAACCATTTGGAAGGTCATGCTTTATCAGTACGCCTAACTGAAAATATTACTTTCCCCTATCTTTTATTGCTTGTCTCTGGTGGGCATTGTCAGATTTTAGCCATTGAAGCTGTGGGTTGCTACCATATTTATGGAGAAACTTTGGATGATGCTGCTGGGGAAACGTTTGATAAAGCCGCAAATTTACTTGGCTTACCTTATCCTGGCGGGCCTGCAATTGAAAAAGCTGCAAAAACTGGTTTAGCCGATTCTTCCTTACTACCACGCCCGCTTATCGGCAAAGCTGGTTGTGATTTTTCTTTTTCAGGATTAAAATCAGCATTTCGACGTAAAATTTTGAATGAAACAACATTAGATAACCCAAAAATTGCTTATTATGCGGCTTCACTACAAGCCACCATTGCCGATATTTTTATCGATAGACTGAAAAATGCTTTTACTTTATTCCGCAAACAATACCATAAAACAGAAATTTCTTGCGCTTTGGTTGGCGGTGTTGCCAGTAACCAAATGATCCGAAATGCTTTGGCTCATTTTTGTCGAACCAACCATGCCCAACTTATTTGTCCTCCCGTAGAATTTTGTACCGATAATGCCGCGATGATTGCTTGGGCAGCGATTGAGCATTATCAAGCTGGTGATATACCCGCATCAATCAATATTCGCCCCGCCTGGCCATTAAGTGAGTGCAATCTCAATGTATCATCTCATTGATCACCCTAGAAGATTTTGAGGAGATTTTTATGAAAGCAACGATCTTAGGTGCCGGCGCATGGGGCACAGCAATTGCCGCCTTATGTGCGCGTGCCAATATTTATGAAACGATCTTATGGGGGCGCAACCCAATCATTTTAGATCAGATTACGAAAACCTATCAACATTGTGATGCTTTGCCAAATATTAATTTACCCAAAAATATTATTTGTGAACCAAATTTAACAAAAGCAACTACAGATGCAGATATTATTTTCTGTGCCATCCCCACACAAAAAATGCGTGCCTTTTTGCAAACCTTGCCCAACCTTTCCCCCGATGTAATTTTCGTAAATTGCAGTAAAGGTTTAGAACAAGAACAATTAAAATTACCTTGCCAAATTATTGCAGATTTTCATCAAGGCATTTGCCTAACCTTATCTGGGCCCAATTTTGCCACAGAAATTGCCCAATCTTTGCCAGCAGCAAGCGTTATTGCTGGCAATAAAAAACACAAAAATGCGATTGAAAAAACACTATTGGCATTGCAAAGTAAACAATTTCGCCCTTATTACCATTTTGATCAGATCGGACTTGAAGCAGCTTGTATCATTAAAAATATTATTGCCATTGCCGCAGGAATTTCAATGGCATTACAATTAGGTGAAAATGCACGCACCGCTTTAATTACCCGAAGCATTAATGAAATGATCCTGTTTAGCAAATCCTTAGGCGGGATTCGTGAAACTGTTTATGGTCTTGGTGGAATTGGCGATTTAATGCTAACCTGTTCATCGCTAAAATCTAGGAACACATTTTTTGGTTATCAACTCGGTTTAGGCAAAATTGATTTAGACGCTTTTATCCAGCATGGCAACACGGGTGGCAAAAACTGTTGAAGGAGCCTTTAGCGTTAAAGCCATACAAACCTTATTTCCAAATTTAGACCTTCCCATTACCCATGCCGTCTATCAGGCCCTTTATCACAAAATTCCAATCAAAGATTTGCTCAATAATCTTTTTGAACGTCCTGTGAAACTAGAGAACCACGATTCATTCGATAACAATTTCCAGTAGCAACATCCGTGCTTGGCTTAGTCCAACCAATGGTTCCCATTTCACTTGATATTCAATATCCAAACTTTTGGTATAAAATTTCAGCAATTTAACCTCGCTCCATTTCCTAACCTGTACTGCAAGAATTTTCTTCGTCTTAAAAAAGATTGGAGGTCGCAATCCGTCAATTACTGTCATTAGATTTTGATTTTGAGATATTGCCATATTAATTTGCGTCAGCAACGTAATATGTCGTCTGATCGCTAATAATAAAGGGATCGCCTCTAGCTCCAATTCACGCAAAATATTATCCACAAGCGTGGATTCGCCTGAAAATGCCGCATAAATTAAATCACTAACATATAATTCTTCAAACTGCCCCGTTAGTTTTTGCACATCCTGAAAATTAATTATTTCATCTTTCTGTTTATAAAGAAGTAATTTTTCAATTTCATGATTAACGCGCGCAAAATTTCCCTTCGCTTTCTGTAAAAATAATTGCTTGGCATCTGGCGCAATCCTAATATTTTCTTGACACAATTTATCTTCCAACAACAAGCGAATATCACTGATTTCAGCTGGATAACATGGCATAATCACCATTTTTTTTTGCGCTTCAAATAATTTTCTCAGCGGTGACGTTGGCGTTAATTTATGACATAAAATCAACAAATAATTATCAATATCTTCAATCTTTGCAATCGTTTTTGCAATTTGTGCTGTTATTTTAGGTTTGATCGAATCATTGCGTAAATCCAAAAAAACTAATTGCTTTTCCGAAAAAAGCGACGCAGCCCTAAGCTCATCTTCTAATTTTGTCGGCTCTTTTTCATATTCATCTAGATCTATTTTTACCGTCTCACAATCAATTTTCTCACGTAATTTATCCGAGGTTAATTTTACTTTGCCTTCATCAGTACCATAAATTAAGAAAAAAAATTGCTTCGCATTAAGAATATCTTTTTCATTTTTATAGATCATTATCAGCGATTTTTTTTCTAAAATAACTTTCCATTCGCAAAGTTATTTTTTTCACCAGCTCGTTTAAAGCCCGTTGTTTGGCAAATTCACGTGATTTTTCTTGCTGATAATCGCTCCCCGAGCTGATATATTTACTCGAACTATAAATTTTTCCTGTCAATATAATTTCTTGAGTTTCAAGCTCACGCAAAGCAATTCTAGCATTCATTTCATAAGATTTTCTCTCTGTATAATCAATATCTTTCATCTCTAGCTCAATTTGTAATTCATAGCTCCATTTCGCAGATTTCCCCAAAACATTAAAGCTTGCCTCCAGCCTCTGTTTCAATCTTTGCCCGGTCTTGCCATCAATCGGGGCAAAATTCACCTGATTCATTAATCGCCATAATCGCTGTTCATCATTCACATTATCTTGAATAATTGGTGAGCAAGAAGGAATGAAAAAAACCAAAAAAATTGCAATCTTCTGCAAAAAAACTTTCATATTATTTCACTAAATTCAATATTTTACGAGGCACATAAATAACTTTTCTAACCGGTAGCCCCTGCAAGGCTTTGATAACATTTTCAATTTTCTTAGCTTGCGCAATAATTTCATCTTGCGTCATCTGCTCAGTCACATCAATATTGCCGCGCATTTTACCATTTACCTGCACCGGCAAATTAATTTTTTCCTGGATAATATCGCTAGGATTAAATTCTGGCCAATCCATGGTTAAAAGATGCGATTTCATTCCTAATTTTTGCCATAATTCTTCTGTAATATGCGGAATAAAGGGATTAAATAAGCGTATTAATGTTTCCAACGCGTATTTTTTCAATGCTTGCTCAGCAAGATTTTCGGGTACAAATTTTTCAATCATATTGCCAAATTCACGAAGCCGTGCCACCGCACGATTAAAATGATATTTTTCAATATCTTTTGCCGTTTCTTTGATCGTGCAATGAAGCGAGCTATGTAATTTTTTACCCTTCTCGCTTAATTTTTCTCGATGCTTTAGGTTATCGTATATTTCTTGAGATTGTCCATTATTTGCCAATCGCCATAATCGATTTAAGTAACGCCACGCGCCTTCCATACCCGCTTCACTCCATTCAAAATCTCGATCTGGCGGTGAATCCGAAAGCGCAAATAACCGAACTGTATCCGCACCATATACACCAATAATATCTTCGGGATCAACAACATTTTTCTTCGATTTGCTCATTTTTTCAACGCGTCCAAGCGTTAATTCAACACCGGTTTCGCGATGATAAAATCTACCATCCTCGCCCTTTTCTGCCATTGATGCAAATTCCCATTTCCCAGTAACACTAGATTGATAGCTTTGATGACACACCATACCCTGAGTGTACAACCCAGCAAAGGGCTCGCTTAAATCTTTCAAATATCCACAAAATTGCATCGCCCGTACATAGAATCGCGAATAAAGCAGATGCATAATCGCATGTTCTACCCCGCCGATATATTGGTCCACCGGCAACCATTTTTTTGCCAATGCCAAATCTACCGGCAGATCATCATTATGCGGATCACAAAACCGCAGAAAATACCAAGAAGATTCCATAAAAGTATCAAAAGTATCGGTTTCCCGCTCAGCCACACCGCCACAGCTTGGGCATGTTGTGTGCTTCCACTCGCTATAATTCAAAGGATTCCCCGAATGCGTAAATTCAATCTCTTCAGGCAAAGTTACCGGCAAATCCACCTTAGCCACCGGCACAATTCCGCATTTGGGGCAATGAATAATCGGCACTGGGCAGCCCCAATAGCGCTGACGCGAGATCCCCCAATCGCGCAATCGCCACGTAATTTTCTGTTGCCCTTTCTGTTCAGCCTCAAGCCTGGCAATTGATGCTTTCATTCCATCTCCAACATTCAAGCCATCCAGAAAATCTGAATTGATCAAAACCCCATCCTCAAGATAAGGCTCGGCATTAATGGTAAAATCTTCTGCTTTCACTGCAGAATCTGTTGGCATAATAACGGCCTTAAAAGCAATATCATAGCGGCGCGCAAATTCTAGATCACGAGCATCATGCGCCGGACACCCAAAAATCGACCCGGTGCCATATTCCATCAATACAAAATTTGCTATATAAACCGGCAATTGCCACTTCGCATCAAACGGATGCTCGGCGATGATCTCGGTTAAATAACCTTTTTTTGTCGCTGTTTCGATCGCCTCTTCGCTGGTATCAATTCGGGCACATTCGGCAATAAAGGCTTTGGCATCATCATCATAATGTGCAATTGCGCTTGCCAAAGGATGCGTTGGGGCAACTGCAAGAAAGGCCGCACCATAAAGCGTATCGGGGCGGGTGGAAAAAACTCGTATCTTTTTTATTTCCATCGAATCGATGCCTGAATCTAGCAAATCACGATTATTTTTGCGCGCCTCATCAATGGTAACAGGATTTTGTAATAGAAAATCAATTTCCGCACCCTCTGAACGCCCAAGCCAATTATGCTGCATTAATTTAACTTTTTCGGGCCAATCCACCAAACCGGTCAAACCCTGTTGTAGCTCGTCGGCAAAAGCGGTAATTTTCAAAAACCATTGATGCAATTGTTTTTTCTCGACCAGCGCACCCGAACGCCAACCCTTGCCATCGATCACTTGCTCGTTAGCAAGCACCGTATTTTCCACCGGATCCCAATTCACCCATGATTCTTTGCGATATGCCAAGCCTTTTGCCAGAAAATCCAAAAAGATTGCCTGTTCATGCTTATAGTAATCTGGCTCGCAAGTGGTAATTTCACGTGACCAATCTAAGGATAACCCCAATAGGGAAAATTGTTTTTTCATCGCCGCAATATTGTTCTTCGTCCACTGCATCGGGTGAGCCTGATTTTCAAAAGCGGCATTTTCCGCAGGCAAACCAAAAGCATCCCAACCCATAGGATGCAAAACCTCAAAACCCTTTGCACGCCGATACCTGGCAACCACATCACCCATCGTATAATTACGAACATGGCCAACATGGATCCGCCCAGAAGGGTATGGGAACATCTCTAAAACATAATAAGGAGGCTTGCACGAATCCTCATCCGTGGCAAACGAAGCATGCTTAGCCCAATAATCTTGCCATTTCTTTTCGGTAGCGCGAAATGGATAATGATTCTGGGGATAAGAGCCAGAGGAAGAATCAGGAGAAGATTCCGGAGAAGAATCAGGCCCGTTCATTACGAAACCCCATTACTAGAAACCCCATTGCTGAAATCCCATTACTAGAAATCCCATTGCTGAAACCCCATTATTGAAACCCCATTGCTGAAACCCCATTATTGAAATCCCATTATTGAAATCCCATTACTTAAATCCCAGGCTAGTATAGCGAATTTCGCGCGCTCGGGTTAAAATGCTTTCTTCCAGCTGATTTACCGAATCTTTCGAAACCGTCACATCTTGCCAATTATCTCCCTGTTTCTTTTGCTTAAACAAAACAACCCGCAACGCATCGGGACGCAATTGTGTACCGGTGATGATAAGATTCACCTTATAACGCTGTGTAGGGTCTTCATTCAACGCATGCCAATCGGTAAGAATCACCCCGGCAACCGCATCTGCCTGCGTAAAAGGCAAAAAAGACATAATATCTAGGCTTGCCGTCCATAAATAACGATTCACCTGTAAATCGCCACTGCCAAAATTCGCCAAATTGGTAGAATCACGATTTACCCGCTGTTTCTGCTTTGAAAAGCTTCCTATGCCTCCGCCCAATTTTGTGCCGGTTCTTCCTTCTAAATCTAACTGTTTTTTCGAAGTGGTTTCTTCATAGGTAGGTTCGCGAATTTCGCATGCAGTGACCATAAATAAACACAAAATAATATTGATATATGGACTCTTCTGTTTTTGGGTGCTGGATTTTTTCATATTGGATTTTTTCATATTGGATTTTTGCATGGTATTTTGGCTCATCTATATCTGTGCTGATCAAAAATTTGTTTTCGCTAGGTTTATTGGTGGAAAAACCACCGCCATATCAATTCGTAATTCACCGTAATTTTTTGGCCGGCAAACAAACACACGATTCAGTTTTTACTCCTCGATATTTGCCCCTATTTTTGCCAAAACTTACCGATCATGTCAAGAGCGATTATGATTTACGAAAAGCTGATAAAAAAAGGGAGAGATAAAATCTCTCCCTTTCCCAAAATTAGAAACTAATTTTTCAATAATGAAAAAATTAGAAGCTGATTTTTGTACCTAGAACCAATTCAGAAATCGTTTCATATTCTTCATTCGATTTATCAATATCAGCTGGTACTGAAATTTGTTGCAAATAAACTGCAACACCATCAGCAACATTATGATTTACCGAAATAATCATACCAGAAACTGTCTCGGCTGCTGCAGGATCTGCAATAGATGCAACATCTTCACTTTTATTAAGCAGACTAACAGCACCAGAACCGTAATTATACGCCAAACCGATTTCAGTACTGTTTATATTTCTAGCTGCTTTCGCGCCCGGAGTTTCTTTTTGTTTTACTTGTTCACCAGCTACCATCGCCGCGTCAGGCTCTTTCGTAGTTTGGGTTAAACCCACCGAAAAAGGACCCGTAGCATAGCCAATATTCAAGCGAGTACCCGACCAACCTGTAGAATATTTGCCATTGCCAGCACTTTTAGACATAGCACCAGCACTACCGTCAGTTTTAGTCGTAGCAGTAGCAACTCCAGTAGATTTCTCGGTGAACTTTGCTTCATACGCCCCCTTATAAGCTGCGTTTATCGCAGCAATAGCCGCAGTCGCATCCGTATAGCCACTATTAGCAGCAACACCCGTAAGTGAACTGCCATCAATGTCTTTAGCTTTCCCTGTAGCCGTACCAAGAATATTAAGAGTACTCTTAATATCAATCTTCGCACTAGCAGCAGTAAAGCCTTTTACTTCTTTTTCTTGCGTATAGGAAGTTGTAGAATAGCCAAACTTCAAGCCAGCCATAGAATAGCTTACACCAATTGATGTTGCAGATTGGTGCCCACCGGTTGCAGCTGCTTCAGCAGCTTCCATAGCATTTTCTTCAGCTACATCAACCATTTCCTTAACCAATTTAGCAGCTGTTGCATTAGCTGCTTTTGTAAGTTCATCAGCATCAGCATTAATAGCCGAAACTCTAGTAGCAACAGCCGTACCAACAACACCCGAACCCCCTATAGCAGCCGCTATATCCGTATCAGCCTGATTTTCAGCCGCAGTTACCGCAATAGCAATAGCCGCAGTAACATCAGCCGCAGTTACCGCACTAGGATTATTCGGTGCTGTAAGTGTATGCGCAGCAGCCTCTTCATTCTCAACAGGTTTAAGCTCTTCAGTATCCATAATATCTTCAATATCAAGACCCTCATCATCTAGAAATTTTTCGGTATTAGTAATAAACGTACCTTTATCGCCATGTTCTTTGCTAGCATCATATTCGATATCACCACCAGAATTCATCATGGAAACACCAAACATCAACCCATTAATATTGGGTGAAGTATAGTTAATCCGTGTGGTTCCCCGTGGAACTTCAATGTTAGTTCTCCACAAACCAGCACTGCTATTCACCGAATCGGTTAATGAATCAAAGCCATATTCAGCTGCATCCAGATAAGTGACTGTACCTGAAAGGTTTGAAGCATCGCCCTTATTGGTGAATTCAACTTTACCAAAGTTACCCGAAACCGATGCTGAGGTTTTGTCCCATGTGGCATTCACATTATCGGTTTCAGTTTTGAAGTTTTTGCTATCGTTAAAATAAGCACCGCCAGCAAGAGTTAGACCCGAATCGGTTTTTTTGCTGCCACTAAAGCCAATATAATAACCTTCTTGGTCGAAATTCATCGTATCCGAAGATGGATTATCACTGCCCATATGGATCATTAAGCGACCGGTACCACCAATGCTGGTTTCAGCATGAGCAGTGCCTGCCACAAAAGCAACTGACATAATTGCCGTACTTGCTTTTAATAATTTTTTCATTGAGATATCTCCTGAAAAATTGTTCTTAAATTATGATTGTTACCCCAAAAAACATCTTGCAATGCTAACCAGAAATAACAGGTTTCATATAGGTAACCCTATATCTAGGCACAGTATGCAAGAAAAACTTGCCGCTTTGCAAGTGGGTTTTTTTGCGAAAACTTGAAATTAGGGTCCATTACACCGGTTTTTTTACTTTTTCAATCTACCTGTTGCATTTATGCAACATATTGTTGCATAATGTTACATTAATAGTTAAAGGTGCCCATGATCATTAGGGTGCCCTTAAGTTATTATCCAATTCGGTATATTATCCAATTCGGCGCCCCTTATCACTAAGTGCCTATACAAGCCGCTGTGCATACGGCCATATATCAATGATGGCGGGGCGGCAATACTCAGTATATAGATGACTGGAGGGCATGCGATTCGGGGTATTGCGCGGGGAGGCCGATATTCGCATGATCAATGACGGGGGGCATTGCGCGGGGAAGTATTGCGATTCGATTCGCAATGCTCAATATATAGATGACTGCCTGAAACATGTACAATAAACCCAAAATTATTTCGAATCCCTGCAAATGTGAATCACCCCATATGAATCACCTAATGCGAATCACCTAAATGTGAATCACCTAAATGTGAATCACCCCAAAAATGATTTTCCATGCTTACGCTATCTCTATCTTAGCATCCGATCTTGACAATATTCGATATTATCAATGGCGGTTACGATTCGATTCGCAAGGATACCTTATCAAGGATTGCGGGGCGGGGCCTTACAGGGAGGTGTTGCGATTCGATTCGCAATGCTCAATATATAAATGATTGCCTGAAAACATGTAAAATAAACCCAAAATTATTCGAATCCCTGCAAATGCGAATCACCTAAAAATGATTTTCCATGCTTACGCTATCTCTATCTTGACATTCGATATTGATGATCCAGTTTCTTAAATTTTTTTGCTAAAATTATGATATTACAAGAATATAAAGTTAATTTGCAACATTATCGATTCAGCAATGTTTGTGTTAAATTCCATTCGATTCGATCGCCAATATTAATATTCAATTTCTGTGTTAAGCCCGCTTTAATTTCTAGAACTGCAATCGCTTTTTTCGTAGTGCTAATATTAGCGCGCGATAATGGCGTAGTATTACGTGCAATATGCACAATAACCCCGACATTATCTTTTGAGGAGGATGAGAAAGAATCATCAGGTGCGATAAAAATCATGTCTAGCGAAATATAAGTGTTTTCCATCCACATCGTAATGATGCGCGGATGCGAATATAAAAATAACATCCCCGCATCATCCGCTAGAACCGTTCGAAACATTAAACCTTGCTGTTTTTGCTTGTTCTTTCTTGGTGCTTGTACCGCAAATTGATGCAACCCACCTACAGAATTAAAAATCGAAAGTGGATGATAAGCAATATCAATATTCTGGCTGGTTTGAATCTTGCTGGCCAAGATTATTTGTGAATTTTGCGGCTGAAGATTCTGCACTGGAAGATTCTGCGCTTGAGACGCTTGCTGTTGAGAATCACCATCGGCCAACAAGGCACTCACAAGCTTTCCTGCGCCTAAATTTGATGCCCCAATCTCGGTTAATGGCCCAAGCAAGGAGGTAAGTTTAGGGTTTTTTAATAAATCAGAAACATCCGCTGCCAAATCTTCTGGTGCAGAGGAAGACTTTTCTGAAGAGGAGGGAAGAGAAGAACTTAGCGTTTTTGCTGGCGTTAATTCAAAGGGTTCAGCAAAACTATTCGCAACAGAAACTTCAAGTGGCGTGATCGAGATCGGAATCATCGGTAATAACGAAAAATTGACAGACCCCAATGTAATTGGCACAAACTCAACCTGAGGGACCTCGATAAGATCAATCTTAGAAACTAAATCCTGACCCTGAACCTTACCTTGATTGCTGGAATCATAAGGCGCGGCAAAACCGAAATTAGGGGCAAAAAATATCAGCAAAAGCCCAAATAAAAATAACAGAGACAATACCGGAAATAATACTGGAAAAATCCAAAGACAGCGCAAAAAACGTAAAATTAAAAATTTCATAACACCAAGCCCTTACAATCCTATGACCATCCAACCCCAATATTAAAAATTATGCCCTAAAAATTATGCAATTGCTTAAAACTAACCGATTTTTTGAAATTATGAAAGCCCTTTAGAAACAAAAATTTGCTAATTATTCCAAAGAGATCCCAATAAAACTCTAACAAAATATTTACCTTTATTGCAGCATATTGCTTTCTAAAAATATCAATTTTATCCCTGAGAAACCAAGACCAAAAAGATAAATTAACTATATTTGTAGTTAGTGAACGCTCATTCTACGCCACAAACTCGACAATGTGCCTGGCAAAAAAATAAATATCGATGCGTAAACAGAATCAAATCAAAAAAAGTTTCACCCTACGGTTAAAATGATTCTGTTTGAGAAACTGGTTTTCAAAAATCAAAAATTAACTCCATTAAATTTTAAACGCACCATAATTCATTATCATATGAAAATAATTTCGCAAAGCCTCGTATCCAAAAGCAAAATTATCCAAAAAATAAATCTGCGGCAAAATTATTCAAAATAGTAACTGATATATTGATAAAACTTGAAATTATTTTGCGCAAGGCAGCTCCAAAACCAAACCCTGCTCATGAAAACAATCAATCCAAATAGCTTATCATTTTTTATGATTGCAAGAAGCCGAAAAAAAAATTATCTTAGGAAATGATAAATTTCTGGGGTTTGACGCTGGCTGAAATATTTTTCAATATCGGTAATCAACCAGGCTTAACCGTGTAATTTTAGTGTTTGGCAAAACCTAACCTCCTGAAAAATAAAATCTTAATCTTCCCCAAAATTAGCCATGAAAATTAGCCATGAAAATTATTGAAACATTAGTCGCGCATCTACAAAACCTCCCTGGAATCGGACCACGATCCGCACGGCGAATCGCTATGCATTTATTGACTCGCTCGCCAGAAACACTTGTTTCGCTATCGGAAGGATTTAAAACCGCATACGAAACTATTCTTCATTGCCAAATTTGTGGCAATATTGATAGTGAATCACCCTGCGACATTTGTCGCAATCCCAAGCGAAACCCTTCTATAATCGCCATTGTCGAAACGATTAGCGATTTATGGGCAATTGAGAGAAGCCAAAGTTTTGAAGGACATTATCATGTGTTAGGAGGGAATCTATCAGCAATTACCGGCATTGGACCTGAAGATCTAGGCTTACAGCGATTGCAAAATCGAATTTCCAGAATGAATCTGGAAAATAACACCCTAGAATTAATTTTAGCCACCAACCTAACCTTAGAAGGGCAAACAACCGCACATTACATTACAAAACTATTTAGCACTCAATCTACAAACATAATGCAAATCTCAGCAAAAATTAAAATTACACGGCTTGCCCACGGTTTGCCTGCAGGAGGTGAGCTAGATTATATGGATGATGGCACAATCATCACCGCTTTAAGAGCTAGGTCATAAAATGAACCCTCTCGTAAATTCTTCTCCAACAATCTATGCCTTGGCAAGCGGAAAATTACCAGCGGCAATTGCAATTATCAGAATCTCGGGGCAAGAAACCCGTAATATTTTGCAAGCTCTTGCGAAAAAAATCCCGCCAGCGCGCACCGCAAATCTTGAAAAAATATATGATTGGGAACAGAACCTAATTGATGAGGCGTTAATATTTTGGTTCCCAGCACCCCATAGCTATACCGGGGAAGATTGCGCTGAATTACATTTGCATGGAAGTATTGCCATACTCACAAAAATTTTTATAGTTTTGGAAAATTATCGCCCAAAATTAACCGATAATTGCCAATTAACAAAACCTTATTGTCGACTTGCAGAACCCGGTGAATTTACGAAAAGAGCCGTTATTAATGAAAGAATCGATATCACCCGCGCCCAAGCCATCGGTGATTTAATCACTGCGAAAACTGAAAAACAACATCACCAAGCCTTAACGCAAATGCAAGGTAACCTTTTTCAGTATTACGATCAACTGCGCAAAAATATTCTTACACTATTAGCCCATAGTGAAGCAGCCATTGATTTTAGCGAAGAAGAAGATTTTGCCAATCATCTCACCGAACAAAGCCAAAAAATGCAAATCATCGCAGATGAAATTACAAACCATTTAGATGATGCCCATCGTGGTGAAATTATTCGTCAAGGATTACGGATCGCATTAATTGGTCCGCCTAATACCGGAAAATCGACTTTGCTCAATAAATTAGCCATGCGCGAAGTGGCTATTATTACACCGATTGCAGGCACGACTCGTGATTTATTAGAAATTAATTTGAATATTGCCGGTTATGAAGTGATTTTCACCGATACTGCAGGCATTCGTGCTAGCGTCGATGTTGTGGAATCTGAAGGCATAAGGCGTAGCAAAAAAGCTGCAAGGCTTGCTGATCTAACAATCGCAATCCAGGCTATAAATCATGAAATTACCACTGATGAGGCAGACCTAACAGAAATGATTGCCGCTGCCGATTTGCTTATTGTGAATAAAATTGATTTGATGGCTGATTTAGCAAACCAGAAATCTCAGTTTAATCTTCCCTTAAAATCCTCCCAATATAATAAAAATCAAAAAGTTTTTTGGCTTTCACTCCATAATGAAACTGGATTTAATGATTTTTTTACCGCACTGAGCCATTTCATTGCAAAAAAAATGAGTGCCGATAATAACAATCCATCACAAATAGAGTCAACTCTGATTACTCATAAACGCTATCGTGACACCTTGTTTCACGTGAAACAATGCCTGAGCGATGCGATCATATCGGCCGACAATGATGCCATAGAGTTGGTTGCAGAAAATTTGCGTCATGCTGCTTTAGAAATTGGCAAATTAACCGGACATGTTGATGTTGAATCTTTGCTAGATCAAATTTTTGCCGATTTTTGTATTGGTAAATAAAAAACCATTAAAAGACTATATTCTCACAGCATTTCCCGATATAATCGCGTAATACAAAAATCAACCAGAGACTTACCCATGAATTTCAATAATTCTTCTATTAATATTTATGATGCCATTATTATTGGTGGTGGTCACGCCGGTTGTGAGGCTGCTGCTGCAAGTGCACGTGCGGGTGCTAGTAGTCTGTTAATCACACATCATATAGATAAAATTGGTGAAATGTCGTGCAATCCTGCAATTGGTGGCGTTGGTAAAGGGCATTTGGTACGTGAAATTGATGCGTTGGATGGCATTATGGGGCGCGCAGCAGATTTAAGCGGCATTCAATTTAGAGTTTTAAACCGTTCTAAAGGACCCGCTGTTCACGGACCGCGAACCCAAGCAGATCGTAAACTCTATAAACAAGCCATTCAAAATCTCTTAAAAACGCAAGAAAACCTGAAAATTATCTCGGGAACCGTAGAAGATTTAATCATTTCACAAAATAAAGTTACTGGCGTTATCCTTGATAACGGAGAAAAAATTTATGGCATTACAGTCATTTTAACCACAGGAACTTTTTTAGGGGGTATGATTCATATCGGTAACAAATCAATTCCCGCAGGGCGCATTGGTGAGAAGGCCTCTTATGGTCTATCAAAAACCTTGGCAAAATACCAATTCCCGCTAGGAAGATTAAAAACAGGAACACCACCACGATTGCGTGCCTCTACGATTAACTGGAAAATATTAGAAAAACAAGCCGCAGATGTTAATCCTATACCTTTCTCATTCATGAGCGAAACCTTGCCCAACCCACAAATTGAATGTGCCATTACCTATAGCAATCCGAATACGCATAAAATTATTAAAGATAATATTCAGCTTTCCGCGATTTATTCTGGAAAAATAAAATCCGTTGGCCCCCGTTATTGCCCATCTATTGAGGATAAAATCATTCGCTTTGCGGAACGACAACGGCATCAAATTTTTCTAGAACCAGAAGGATTAAAAAGTGATGTTATCTACCCGAATGGCATCTCTACCGCTCTGCCTGAAGAAGTGCAAACAGCTTACATTCAATCTATTTCTGGACTGGAACAATGTCAAATTCTCCAATATGGTTATGCTGTGGAATATGATTATGTAGATCCACGTGCACTTTATTTGCATTTAGAGACCAAAAAAATTGAAAATTTATTTTTCGCCGGGCAAATTAATGGTACCACAGGCTATGAAGAAGCCGCAGCGCAAGGAATCTTAGCAGGCATTAATGCCGCCCAGAAAGCTTCAGGAAAACCTCCTCTTACTTTGGAGCGAACCAATTCTTATATTGGCGTAATGATCGATGATCTAACCCAAAAAGGTGTTCAAGAGCCCTATCGCATGTTTACCTCGCGAGCCGAATACCGCCTTTGGCTAAGGGCCGATAATGCGGATGAAAGGCTTCATAAATTTGGTATCGCAGCAGGAACTATCTCAAAAAAACGCAATCGGAAGTGGATTGATTTCTATCAAGAGCTGACCGTACAACGCAAAATTTTGAACGAGATTACATTAACTCCAGACCAAATTCAAAAATCTGGAATTACTGTAAAGCAAGATGGCAAAAAACGTAGCGCGATGGAATGGCTATCTCTACCTGCCGTTACTTGGCAAAATTTATCATTCCTGATTCGTAATGATAATGAAGCAATCAAATCTACACTAACAACGAAACCAAAAATCATTGAAAAACTAGAAATCGATGCCCTCTATGCTCATTACCTAATTCGGCAAACCCAAGATATTGCCATTTATCAACGCGACAAAAATCTAATTTTACCAAATGATTTAGATTTTAGCATAATTGCAGGGCTTTCGCATGAATTACAACAAAAATTAACAACGCATCGACCCACCTCCTTAGCAGCAGCAGCAAAAATTTCGGGAATGACTCCAGCAGCTCTACTTTTACTCTTACGTTATATTAAGAAGGCTAGCAAAAACGACCCTTCTGTAAATGCAGCATAGATATGCGTTGGAATGTTTCATGTGAAACATTAAGGCAGAGCAAAAAATTACAATTTTTTGCAAATAATTTCTATAAATGGCAAAAACATATTAATCTTACAGCCACAAATGAAGATTTATGGCAACGCCATATTGCTCAATCGATTCGAATTTTGGATTTTTTTCCACAAAATAGTACAATAATTGCAGATTTTGGCAGTGGAGGTGGTTTCCCCGGTTTGGTGGCGGCAATTTATTATCAAGAACAAACAGCTGATTTAGAATCATTGCAATTTCATCTCGTCGAAAGCGACCAAAGAAAAGCCAGTTTCTTAAGAGAAACAGCCCGTCTTACGGGGACTAAAATTATCTTACATGTTTGCCGAATAGAAGAACTTGCTCCGCAAAAATTTGACGTTATCACTGCACGCGCCCTAGCTCCTTTAACTAAATTATTCAACTATTCCGTTGATTTTATGCATCAAGATAGTCTTTGTTTATTTTATAAGGGCAAAAATTATCAAATAGAGTTGACAGAGGCCTTAAAAAAGTGGAATATGCACTATAAAATTATTCCACTTTTGCAACAAAGTACTTTTATTCTCGCTTGTAAGGAAATTTCATGTTAGAAAATAGTTTCGTAACCAAAACAATATCCATATCCAACCAAAAAGGGGGGGTAGGTAAAACCACAACCGCTATTAATGTTGGAACTGCACTTGCTATTGCCAAAAAAAAAGTTCTTATCATTGATCTTGATTCTCAAAGAAACGCTACTACAGGCTTAGGGATCTTAGGGGAAGGCCCTACCAGCTATCAATTATTATTGAATCAAATCCAAGCGACTGATGCAATTGTACCTACAAAAATTTCTAACCTTTCCTTAATTCCTTCATCTGTAGATCTCTCGGGTGCTGAAGTGGAATTAACAGCTCTACCTGATCGAGAAAATTTGCTTAAAAAGGCAATTGCACCTTTGCTAGGTTCTTTTGATTATATTTTAATTGATTGCCCTCCTGCTCTTGGGCATCTTACTTTGAATGCTTTATGTGCATCATCTTCTGTTATGGTTCCCTTGCAATGTGAGTTTTATGCTTTAGAAGGGTTAAGCCATCTTCTGAAAACAATTGCTAGGGTACGAAAAAGCCTCAATCCTACTTTAGAAATGCAGGGTATTGTGCTAACAATGTATGATAAGCGTAATAATCTTTCAGATTTGGTTGCCAATGATGTGAAAATACATTTAGGAGATCGGGTTTATAACACCATTATTCCTCGGAATGTAAAAATCTCAGAAGCTCCATCTCATGGCAAGCCTGTTTTGCTTTACGATCGAAACTGCCCTGGTTCGGTAGCTTATACCAACCTTGCTGGCGAAATATTAACGCAAGATTCCCTAAGAATGCGAGTATCGGCATGAATGCAAAGCCCAATCTAGGACGTGGTCTATCAGCCTTATTAGGGGATGAAATTTCGGTTTTGGATATTCGCAATAATACCAATATCGATAATCCCCGTAATATTGGTTACCGTAAATTACCAATCGCAATGCTAAATCCACGCTCTGACCAGCCGCGCAACCATTTTGACGAAGACGCCCTACAAGAATTAGCAACGTCTTTAAAAAATACCGGTATGTTACAACCGATATTAGTGTGCCCAACAAAAAACCATGAACGGTTTGAAATTGTTGCGGGTGAAAGACGCTGGCGAGCTGCACAAAAAGCCGGACTCCATGAAGTTCCTGTTATTATTCGGGAAATGGATTTACAAGAAATTCTTGAAATTTCTTTGGTTGAAAATATGCAACGCGAAGATTTAAATCCCATTGAAGAGGCCAAAGGGCTAACTCATCTGAAAGAAAGATTTGGCTATACGCAAGAAATGCTTGCTGAGAGAATTGGCAAAAGCCGTTCAGCAATTGCCAATAGTTTGCGCCTTTTGAATTTATCAGAATCTGTGTTAAAGTTACTTGAAAAGAATTCTATTACTGCCGGCCATGCCCGCATTCTTATAGGGCTAGATGAGGCTAAGGCTTTGGCTATTGCAAATCAAATAGCAACAAAAAATCTTTCTGTTCGTGTTGTCGAATCAATGGTAGCAAAATCTAAAAAAAATCTTTCACCCAATAATGAAAATCATCAAGAGAAAAACCCAAATATCATAGATCAAGAACGATTTTTACAGGAAAATCTAGGGATTAAAGTTGGGATTGAGCAAAAAAACAAAGGGGGTAAAATCACCCTACATTTTTCTGACCAAGCACAATATCGACAAATTATAGAAAAGCTAACCGCCTAGTTTTCTTAACTTTAATATAGTGATTCTTTCTTGCATCAATTGCTATCATTTTCCGTTTGATAATCCCGAAAGGTAAATTCATTGGAATCATAATATCAGCATATTTTCGTTTTTTATCGAGAGGCATTTGTTGTGATAGAATCATCTTTTGTGTTTTTAAATCTAAATGTCGCTTCTGCTCCAGTCGCATTTTTTGGATATAAGCTGGAACATCCGCTAAAATTACAAGATCACAATACCGAGCCATATTTTTTTCAAATAATAAGGGTATGTCTAAAATTACAAAATCATATTTTTTACAATAAGCCTCGCGCATAAATTTTTTCATTTCCTGATAAAGCATTGGATGCAATATAGCTTCAATCTTCTGCAATGCTGTAATATCGGCAAATACAATTTTTCCTAATTTTTTTCGATTAATCTGAATTTTTCCTGATTCTTGCTCGCCAATTTGAGGAAACATTTCTAATATCGGCTGCGTTGCTTTATTTTTTAACAATTGATGAATTTGTTTATCAGCATCAAAAACCACAGCACCGCGTCGTAAAAAAGTTTTTGCAAGTGTTGTTTTGCCCGTAGCAATAGAACCAGTAATGCCAATAATATACACAAATTATCCGGTTAATTCATGGATAGAATCACGCAATTTTTGCCCAACATTAGGAAGAACACCAAACCATATTTCAAAAGCATACGCCGCTTGATAAAGTAACATTCCCAAACCATTAATGGCAGTAAATTGTGCTAGTTTTGCATCATGTAAAAATTTTGTTACTCGGGGTTTGTAAACCAAATCATAAATAATCGGAGCAGAAAATCTATGAAAATCTATGACAATATCATGATCACCATTCATACCACAGCTGGAAGAATTAATAATAAAATCACAATCACAAGATACATCTTCGATCACAGACAAAGCTTCAAAAATCACTTGATCATAATTTTTTTGATAAAAATTACATAATTTTTGTGCACGTTCTAAAGTACGATTAACAATAGCGATATGAGAAACTTTTTCTTGAAGCAAACCATAAATCACAGCTCGACTAGCACCACCAGCACCGATAATAACCGCTTTTTTATTCGTAAAATTTTTACAATTTCCCTCCTTTTTCAGTGCTGTTATAAAACCTTGCGCATCAGTATTATCACCAAAAATTTTGCCATTTTGAAACAAAATTGTGTTTACGGCACCTATTTCTTTAGCCGCATCTGACAATTCATCACATAAAGGCAATGCAATTTCTTTATGTGGAATTGTAAGATTAATCCCATGAAAACCCATTTTCGGTAAAAATGTTAATATCTCAGGAAAATTTTTTGCTGCGACAGGCAATGCAACATAATCCGTATTCATTTGATATTCATCCATCCAAAATTGATGAATCTTAGGAGAAAGTGAATGGCTAATCGGATCCCCTAAAACAGCATATAATTTTTGAGACTTATCCATTTAACTTGACAAATCATTCTTGCAATGTTGACATTTGCCTTCTTTCATCACAATTTTACCATTCCTGTCAACACGCATCACAAAGCGTTTTTGCCTTTGTTAGTTCTTTAAGTTTTTTATGTTCTGCCGCATTAAGACTTAACAATCCCTTTGCGGCAGTTTCTAATATTTTTTGTTTCATATACTCAAAAATCCTTATCCGTGTTCTTAAACTCTGTAGCACCCATCATTGAATATATAAGAGTACCTATCCACACAAGTAACGTCCAACCAAAACATAAATTGACAAAAAATATCAACCATTTTTTGTCATGTTTTCTTGACAATTCTACAAATATTTAAGAAACCAATTCCTTATATGTTATTTTCTTACCGATCATGTTCCTAAACAAACTATCAATCCTGTCAGCAATGTCTATCTTAACATTGCCCTCATTCAATCTAAAAGTAAATTCATTGATATATTTGTCAATGTGCTTTTTACTGAAATCTACCATGATAACCCCGTTTTAGCACGGCCCAGACGCTTTCAATCCCATTGGTGCTGCTATACCATTGACCCATTCTTTTGCATTGTGATTAACAAAAATCTTTTCATAACCTTTAGGTTTATCAAATCTTGCCTCATCAGTAGACAGTATAGAACCCTCTTTGACATTGGCATCAATGTAACTTTAAATTGCCATAGAATTAACTTTCGTAAAAGCACGAGCCTTTACCTCACCAGCATACCCACAGACAGGTTTACCCTTGATCACTCTTTGTGCGTTTATGTGCAGGTTTGTTTCTTTCAAATTCATCAATATAAGTTTCATCAATCTTAACAATACCCGGCAACAAATCACTGCTAGTTTCACAAGACATTCGCAATTGATGCATCATATACCATGCCGTAGATTGTCTGATACCCAATTCTTTCGATATTTGAAGACTAGAAATACCCTTACGCGAAGTCAAAAGTAAATAACTGGCATATAACCATTTTCTAGGATCAATCTTGTTTCTTTCTAATGACGTATTGGTGAACACTGTAAAATATGCCCTGCATGAACCACACCAATAATCACCCTTCTTTTTCTGTCAGTGATTTTTGAATGACCGAAACACTTACCACAAGTTGGTTTATTACCCCATCTGATTTTTTCAAAATATTCTATGGCATTTTTCTTTGTTGGATATAATTCCATCAAACTAAAAAGACTCAATGTTTTACATGTTTTTTCATAATATAACCCATAACTTAACAAGTAATTATGGTTAAACTATAGAATATAAAGGAATCTTTGTTAAGTTTCATATGAAAAAATGTGTCAAAAACCGCATTCCCATATCTCTTTATTCTGTCTTATCGTAGCAGATACATAAGCATGGAAATGATGGGGTCGTTAGTAGCAAGATACTGCGACCTTTTACATTTTTGTAAAGTCAGATGAATAAGTCTTTTAGTTTATCATTGTAACCATAACCTTGAAAAGTTAGCATGCATCAAAAAT
Organism: Alphaproteobacteria bacterium; assembly: GCA_965206365.1. Lineage (GTDB taxonomy): Bacteria > Pseudomonadota > Alphaproteobacteria > JABAAW01 > JAHZMA01 > CBDBJL01. The sequence continues at coordinate 110,360 of CBDBJL010000018.1, read as the reverse complement.
GATGCGGTCTCAGCGCAATCGTCATTAAAATTTATGTACTCTTTTTCATTTTTATTGCGATTAACCGAAGTACAGAAACAGCAAGCACAGCCTTCAAAATATCACCGAAAATAAAAGGTACAACGCCAACTACAAAAGCTTGTTCAAATCCGATAAATTTTGATAACCACGCAAAACCAAACCCAAAAATAAGAATAACACCAAGTAGCATTGCTAAAAATGCTAATAATGGCTTATCACCATTCCAACCACGATTGCTAAAAAAGCCAATCACGCTACTTGCCACCAAAAATCCAATCAAATAACCACCTGTAGGGCCAATAAGCGAAGCAAAACTGCCACCGCCTGCAAAAACTGGCACACCAATAGCACCGGCCAACAACCAGCTAGCCACAGTAGCAGATGCCATTCGCCAACCATAAAGAGCCCCAATTAAGAGCACTGCAAAAGTTTGCATGGTTACAGGTACAGGATAAAATGGCACGGAGATATAAGATGAAATGGTTAGAAAAGCACTGCCTAACAAAACTGCTAATATTTTACGGTTAAGAGCAAAATCTTCTGCACCTATCGGGCTAAGAGTTTCGCTTTTTGTAAGTAACGACATAAAAATTTCCTTCCTTGTAGTAAAATATAATCTTTCCCAGTATAACACATACACTAATCTTAGTCCTAACGCAATACGCATCGTCTCTAACCGATATTAATCGGTAATGCTGTGGGTGTAATTTATAACAGCGGGATGCCTGCCCCCGCTATCTTTCCTTGCAAAATCAATGAAGTACGCACCCCCCTTTAAATTATAATGGCGGGGGGATGTTAAGGGGGGTGTCCATCGGCTGGTCCCCTTATAATATATGCTCAGGATCTTCGTGCGAATCTTCTAAGAATCAATCGGGATTTTAGCGCGAATCTAAGCAAAATTGATGGGTTTTCTTGCTGAAATCGAAGCTTTTGTTTGATTTTCGGGGTGAAATCGCCGCAAAATCGAGGGTTTTTTCTTCATTTTTCCCTCTGGCAATCCCTTGAATTTACTGGTTAAATGCAGAAATCGGTGAACAAATGGTGAATAACTATTTCGAAGCCCTTGGATTGCGTTATAATAGGTTCAAGATATTTACTTGAACAAAGTCATTAGGAGAAAGCAAATGGCATTATCAAATGAGACGATAAAATGTTTCGAAACATTAATAAAACACGGAAAGGACGCACCCAAAATTGCCCAGATGCTGGGCAATCGCTGTGATGAATGTATCGTGAAAGCCTTTGGCGAGGCCGAAAGATACAAAAAGGAATTGTCTGCCCAGACATATGAAATTATTAACCGAATATCAAGAAAAAATTCGAACCAATCAGCGAATGGGCTATAGTACAAAAAGCTGTATTGAAAAAATACGCAACAATCAGATTGAACGGCTTCTGCCCAAGGAGGTTACGCGGGCTATGGTGGATTTGAAACGTCATACCAAAAATATGCTACCTCAAATTCAATTGACTTATCATGAGTATGACAAATGGAACAAAAATTATCAAGACTGGAAGCGTAAGCAATTGCCGGCAATTCAAACTTCTCTTGGCAAAATTGAGACTGGACAGAAGCTGGGTGAATGCGAGACTTTGGCATTATGGCAACATACAAAGCATGATCAAGATAAATTATTGCCGGTGATGCTGTTCTATCTGAAAAAAAACGCATCTTCTTGGATGACTTCTCAGAATTTGCGTAGCATCATTAGATTTGGCGAGAAGCCTCGCTCTCATGAAAAAGATCATTTGGTGGATCCACAATTGTTACAGCTGATCATAAAAACAGCCGAACGCGTTACCATAGAACATACAAAGGGAAAAGCCGTGGTTCCAGAAGCGAATAACTATCTTGCCACTCTGCCAGCGATGAGTCCTGATGAATATCAACAAAATCTTACGATCATTCTTACCAAAAATACCGCAAACGCTAACCTGATTTTAACTGGGCAATATGGCGAAAATCGCTTTAAAACAACTGGTGATATTCGCACCCATCATGGCGATGATTTTAACATGCGTGGGCATCAAATTGGAGCTGTAACTTATCCACATAATCGAAAGCGAAGTGTGATTATTGGCATTAAACAAAATGATACAAGCTATAACCCAAGCGTATCTAGTACAAATTATGTGCGCGTGGCTTGGGTAAGTAATTCCAAAAAGGGGGAAGGCGAAATTTGCGTTATCACCTATCGCCATATGAACCGAGTGCCCAACAATCTGAATGAAGGCAATATCATCAAGGCGGGTGATATATTTGGTGATTACCGTAAAATTGTTAACCCTGAGATCATAGAGCAATCAAGTGCAACGCTTTATAGGGTTGGTACAACATTAACAATCACAAAAGAGATCATTGAGGGTTTTGCTAAAACCAAAAATAGTAAAAAAATAAAAATTGCTACAATCTCCAAGATCAAACAAGGCGATATAATGCAGTGGCAATCGGGTGACAAAGCTTTTTATTTTGTAAAAGGTGATAAGCCATATGGGCTTGGTTTGGATGGCTCACCCTATTTTGAATATGATGATTATCATCGCCAAGTTAGGAATGAGCATTTTCATATTGAACGGCAATATATTCGGGGCAAAAATATTGAAAATTTTGTTCAGGATAAGCGGATTCAGGGTGACGAGGTCACCGCCTTAGAGGCAGAAATTGTAGCCTATAATGCAAAATATCATGGCTCGAAACAATTGGGTATAAGGGGTTTAGATTCTGGTACCATAGATAACTTTAAGGTTCGGGATTTGGCTGCTGAGGCCAGAGCTGGTTTTGTAATTATGAGTGGAGATCCTAATGGCGAAATTAAAGGCGGCATTGCGATCTTTACCCGTGGCACGCAAGCCTATAATGATGCTTTACGCAATGTTAAAAGTTTTTTAACCACAATAGGTGCGAAAAGTACAACCAAAAAACATGATATTATTCGCGATATTGCCGCCTTGCATGCGTTGAGGTTGGCATTGCAGAAAGCAGTGGCTTTGAATCCACAAAATCCATGCATCAAAAATATTGCTGAAGTGGATAAAGCGTTTGGAAAAATAACAGAAGCTATCACGAAGATTACTACACTTTATGGAGAGGCTATTAAAAATCCAGAAACAGGAGAAATTAAAGGAAAATATGAAGAAATCTTAAAAATTATTAATAGTTTAAAGAAAATCTAGATTCATATTTTGATTGTTATGTAAGCAAACTTATGCTAGCTTTGTATAAACAAAGCTAGCATTTTTTTAGAAAGGGCCATGCTTATGGCGAAATTATGGCGAAGAATTAAACAAACCATCGCTGTTCTCAGCGTGATTATATTTGTTATTTTCATTGGCTGGAGAAGCTTTGTTCACTTCACAGCCTACGATGATTTCAATGATGATCAATTTCAAGAAATTGTAGAAAGTGAAACCATAGTAGAGGCTGAAGAAACAGCGCAAACAGATCCTCTGGATCCTCGATTGAAATCTTTATTTTATATGCGGACGGCAACCCTTGCTGATATTCAAGAATTATTGGCAACGGGCATCGATATTAATAGCAGAGATAAAGACGGTGAAAGTTTATTATATGATGCTGTTTATTATGAAAAGGATGAGATTGCGATTTTTTTGATTGAAGAGGGAGCGGATGTGAATGCAAGAACTAAGGATGGAGATACGCCTTTGCATTGGGCCCGCGATGCTGAAATCACCAAATTATTGTTAGATGCTGGGGCGGATGTGAATGCCCGTGATGATCTTGGAGAAACGCCTTTGCATGATGCTTGGAATGCTGGAAAGATCAGATTATTGTTGGATGCTGGGGCGGGCATTTACGTTAATGTAAAGTCTGATGATGGAAAAACGCCTCTCCATAATTTTTTGGGTATTGAAGCTATAGAGCTTTTGCTAGATGCCGGGGCGGATGTGAATGCAAAAACTGATCATGGAGAGACGGTTCTACATTATGTCAGCAATGCTGAGAGTATCAAGCTTTTATTAGATGCGGGGGCGGATGTGAATGCAGGGAACCGGTATGGCACAGCTCTGCATAAAGCGGCTTATCGTGCTGATCTGGCTTCTGCGAAGCTTTTGCTAGATGCGGGGGCGGATGTGACTGTAAAAGATCAACGTGGAGATACGCCCTTGCATAAGGCCCGTAATGCTGAAAGCATCAAACTGTTATTAGATGCTGGGGCGGATGTGACTGTGAAAGGTGAAGGTGGAGATACGCCCTTGCATCAAGCGGCTTTTAATGCCGATCTGGTTTCTACGAAGTTTTTGCTAGATGCTGGGGCAGATGTGAATACCCGTAATGATGATGGTAAAACCCCATTGTTCTACGCTGTTTATGGAAGTTTCCTGCAGAAATTATTTTATGAAAAGAAACATTATATTGAGTGTAGTGAAGAAGATGCGTGTAGTGAGGATGAGGAATATGAGCCCACTAGTAATGTCACTTATGAAGAAGCGATTGCTGTGATCAACCTTTTAATCGAATATGGTGCTGATGTGAAAGCAAAAGATAATAAGGGCAATTTTGTCATTTCTCGTCTTTTTGATGATTATCTGAGCAAAATCGGCGTTCTCCTTGATCCTGGAGTAACAGATGATGATTATATGGATGAGAAAAATGCAGCCCTTTTAAATATTCAAGAATTACTGACAAAGAACATTGATATTAATATCAAAAATAAGGCTGGCAACACCTTCTTATATTCTGCTCTTCTTCACAGAAGGGATAAGATTGCGATTTTTTTGATTGAAAAGGGGGCAGATGTGAATGTGAAAGGTGAAGGTGGAGGCACGCCCTTGCATTTGGCGCGGGATGCTGAGATTACGAAATTACTGATAGATGCTGGGGCGGATGTGAATGTGAAAGGTGAAGGTGGAGGCACGCCCTTGCATTTGGCGCGGGATGCTGAGATTACGAAATTACTGATAGATGCGGGGGCGGATGTGAATGCAAAGGATGAAGATGGAAAAACGCCTTTGCATAATGTCCATGATCCTGAAAGCGTTAAGCTTTTGCTAGATGCCGGGGCGGATGTGAATGCAAAAGATGAAGATGGAGATACGCCCTTATATTATGCCCACGATGCTGAAATCACCAAATTATTGCTAGATGCCGGGGCTAAATAATGTGAGTGTACGTAGTAGTATTAACGGAGAAACGCCTTTGCATCAAGTGGCTTATCGTGCCGATCTGGCTGCTGCGAAGCTTTTGCTAGATGCCAGGGCGGATGTAAATGCCCGCAATGATTATAGTGAGACCCCATTTTTTAAGGCTATTCGCGGGAGATACGTGTACCAAATATATGAGGAGGAAAAACATTATTATATGTGTAGCGAAGAGGGTGGGTGTAGTGAAGATGAACAATATGAGCCACTGTTACTTATGAAAAAACGATTGCTGTGATCGACCTTTTAATCGAATATGGTGCTGATGTGAAAGCAAAAGATAATAAGGGCAATTTTGTCAGTTCTCATCTTTTTGATGATTATCTGAGCAAAATCGGCGTTCCCTCTAACTACTAAAGTTCCTGATGATACGAATTTTCTCTTATACAAAGCTAGCATTTTTTTTAGAAAGGAACATGCTTTATGACAAAATTGAAACGTTAAGAAAAGATTTGCATTCTGATCAAAAATTAGAAAAAATACGCCATGCGAAATTTCATGAGATTAAAGCAGAAAATTTGAGAGTTATGGTAGAAAAATTGAATCCTAGAATAGCAATTGAAAAAATTCGCATCTAGAATCTTATGATAAGCAGAATGTTAAAAATTTCCCTGAATCTCTATTTTTTGAATAATTCCTGCGGATCTGGTATTATGTCGCAGTCATTAGGTTAGCGTTTGCTCGGGTGGCTTGATCATGGTAAATTCATTGAAATCATAAAGAACATTGGCTTGTTAAAAAAGCCTAGTAAAATCACAGAGATTTTTCAAAAAGTGACTCTGCAAATTAGATGATATTTTTCTTCAAAAGCTCTTGAGAAAGTTAGCGGTCTTCTTCTTGCAAAAATGTTTACGGAAACAAGAAAAGGAAGTGGGAAAATAAGGGTTTCATCGTAACAATCCATTGTAATAGAACAAAAAAACCAATCTTTCAATTAATGTACCGTAAAATAAATCATTTTTGTATTTTCAGAAATATCCGAGAGTGAAAGAAGGTAAATCCAAAATATGCAGATCGTGCGATGAAATATCATTTCATCCATAAAGAGCATCTTCGCTCTATGGCGTCGTCGCAGTTTGTGATATCTTTTATTCATAATAAGTGCGAGTTTATTTACAAGTGATATTTGTTATTTCCTTTTATCGTTATCCTTGCTTATTTAACCCGTGATAAACGGTTACGATTTTTGTTATTTTCAAATTGCGTCAAAAAAATTCGCAGAGTATTCTCTAAAGAATTACCAGAGGGTGAAGAGTGAACCCTTATGTTGTTTTGGCTTTCATTGCGGCTTTAGCAAAAATTCTCTTTAAGTAATAGCCTGTATGACTCGCTTCAATCTCGGCAATAGCCTCGGGAGTGCCTTGCCCAACAATTTCACCACCTGCATCCCCCCCCTCGGGCCCAACATCTACCACCCAATCGGCGGTTTTAATCACATCTAAATTATGCTCAATAATAATCACAGTATTACCTTGAGCCACTAACACATTAAGCACATCGAGTAATTTTACAATATCTGCGAAATGCAAACCCGTTGTTGGTTCATCCAACACATATAAAGTGCGCCCGGTAGCGCGACGCGACAATTCTTTCGCCAGCTTAATGCGTTGGGCTTCACCGCCTGATAGGGTTGTCGCCTGTTGTCCAAGCGCAATATAATCTAAACCTACTTCGGTAAGAGTTTGCAGTTTGGTGTGAATATTCGGAATTGCCCGAAAAAAATCCACTGCCTCAGTAAGAGTCATATTTAAAACATCGGAAATCGATTTCCCACGATATTTAACGCCCAAAGTTTCACGATTATAACGTTGCCCTTTACAACTATCGCATTGAATATAAATATCCGGCAGAAAATGCATTTCAATTTTCAACAACCCATCCCCCTGACAGGTCTCACAACGCCCCCCCTTCACATTAAACGAGAACCGACTGGCCTTATAGCCCCGCATTTTGGCTTCAGGAAGATTGGCAAACCAATCACGAATATGGGTAAATACACCGGTATAGGTGGCTGGGTTTGATCGGGGCGTGCGTCCAATCGGGGATTGATCGATAACAATAATCTTATCTAAAAATGCTGTGCCACTAATTTTTTCATAAGGTCCTGATTTATCGCGTGCGCCCATTAAAATACTGGCAAGGGCTCGTTGCAAAGTTTCAATTGTTAAACTTGATTTACCACTGCCTGATACCCCGGTAATGCAAGTTAATGTGCCTAAAGGAATTTTCAAAGTTACATTTTTCAAATTATTATGGGTAGCACCTTGTAAAATTAGCATCTGGCCGGCATGCCCTATTCTTCGCACTTCCGGGATTTTAATTTCACGCATACCCGATAAAAACTGCCCCGTAAGGCTATCAGGATTATTGATAATATCTTCAACCGTACCCGTTGCCACCACATGCCCACCATGAATCCCCGCCCCCGGACCAATATCTAGCATATAATCAGCGATACGCATCGCCTCTTCATCATGTTCAACCACAATTACCGTATTGCCTAAATCACGCAGAGTTTGCAATGTGGCTAACAAACGATGATTATCGCGTTGATGCAAACCAATAGAAGGTTCATCCAATACATAAAGCACACCGGTTAGCCCCGAGCCAATTTGCGATGCCAAGCGAATGCGTTGGCTCTCACCATTGGAAAGAGTTCCCGCCTTGCGTGAAAGATTAAGATAGCTTAAACCAACATCAATCAAAAATCGTAGACGTTCACGAATTTCTTTTAAAATTTGACGGGCGATTTCTTTCTCAGTGGAGTTTAATTTTTCTTCTAAATTATGAAACCATTCATAGGCTTGATGGATCGGTTTGCTCGTAATTTCTCCAATATGCAAATTATCAATTTTAATGGCAAGGGTTTCGGATTTTAAGCGATAACCTTGGCAAATGGTGCAATCTGCTGAAGCTTGATATTTACTAAGCTCGTCGCGTACCATTTGTGAATCGGTCTCGCGAAACCTGCGCGCAAGTGAATTAACTATGCCTTCAAAAGAGCGCGTAACTCGGTATGTTTTTACATCTTCATTTTGGTAGAAAAATTCAATTTTTTCCTCAGAACCAAATAACAAAATATTTTGATGAGTTTTAGAAATTTTTTCAAAAGGCGTATCGATGCTAAAATTAAAATGTTTTCCCAAAGCTTCTAAGGTTTGCCAATAATAAGGTGCGGGTTTATTCCCTTGGTTCGACCATGGGACAATGGCACCTTTGGCAAGGCTGAGACTTGGATCTGAAACAATTTTATCCGTATCAAACAAAACCGCTACGCCTAAACCATCACATGAGGGACAGGCACCATAGGGGCTATTAAAAGAAAATATCCGCGGTTCAATTTCCTCTATGGTGAAGCCTGAAACCGGGCAAGAAAAATTTGCTGAAAAAGTTTGCATCTCACCGGTATCGGCATTTTCTACCAGCAACAGACCATTGCTTAATTTCAAAGCATTTTCGATTGAATCTGCTAAGCGAACGGCAATATCATCTTGAACAATAATACGATCAACAACAATTTCAAGATCATGTTTTTTGTGCTTATCCAGCTTGGGCAGCTCTTCCATATCATAAAGAATACCATCAATTTTTACGCGCTGATAACCTTGTTTGGCAAAACTGGTTAGCTCCATACGATATTCGCCTTTGCGCCCACGGATAATCGGAGCCAGCAATAATAATTTATCACCATTTTTTTGCCCCAAAATAAGATCTACCATCTGCGAAACACTTTGTGATTTAATAGGCAATCCAGTGGCAGGCGAATATGCCACCCCAATACGGGCATATAATAAGCGAAGATAATCATAAATTTCCGTAACTGTACCCACTGTAGAACGCGGATTGCGCGAAGTGCTTTTTTGTTCAATCGAAATCGCTGGTGATAAACCTTCAATAGAATCAATATCGGGTTTTTGCATCATTTCCAAAAATTGCCTAGCATAGGCAGAAAGACTTTCAACATAACGACGTTGCCCTTCTGCATAGATCGTATCGAATGCTAAAGATGATTTGCCACTTCCCGATAACCCGGTAATCAGAATGAGTTGATCACGAGGTAAATCCACATTAATATTCTTCAAATTATGTTCACGCACACCGCGAACCGAAAGATATTTTGTCATAAAGAACTTATCCTTAATTGATAAAGGGCATATAATACCATGCATGCTTAACAAATTTATAAGTTGTAAACCCTGATTTTCTAAACGGTTTTGTCATAAACAATAAATAGCTATTTTAGCCTCAATTGATCACCAAAAATTCTTACTGATTCTTCACACTAATAACCTAAAAATTAAAGCGACATTGTAAACCCAGAAAGCAATCCAAAATGATACCATCATTTTAAATTATGGAGACTCGCATATCAGATTTTTTGCTGTTGAATAGTTAGAATTTTGTATTTTTGTTGCATATCTCATACATTCTGCATTTTTCTTTTCCGAAAAGCAACTGATTTTTTTGACATACCATTTTGCTTATTCGTAATATTTCAATCAAACTGAAATTGATAGGAGCACTGCTAAAAAAGTGAAAATAATTACCCACCAATGACAAAATAGGAAAAAATAAACTTTTTATTGGCTTTTGGCAAAGGTAAGATTGACTCTTCTACAAAGAATGATTATCATCCGCAACGGGTGTTTTTTAATGAAAAATTGGTTCAGAGTTTCATGATTGAAAATATGCAACAAATAATGGCTGTTAATAGCTATGCGCAACTAAAGGTGCGACTTGTGCAAATTGCAACAGTCCTAACGATTTTATGGTTTTTGGTTCTTTATGATACTACTGTTTTGCCGATCATTATCCAGGCAGTTTCAGATGCTTATTTGCAAGTAAGTGCATTTGTTTTTGCTGCACTTTATCTTATTTATTTGTTGGAAAAGTTTTTAAATATTAATGCTCTTGAGTTGCTAGGTCGAAAAAAATGGGAAGTTCCATTCGCATCTTTTTTAGGCGCACTTCCCGGTTGCGGGGGTGCCTTGGTTGTTACAACTCAGTATGTTAAAGGACGACAAAGCTTTGGAGCCTTAACCGCAACGTTAATTGCCACTATGGGCGACGCTGCGTTTTTATTGCTTGCCAAAGAACCTCTCATTGGATGCGTTATTTTTCTGCTTGGCTTTACGATTGGTTGGTTTTCTGGTACTATCATTAACCAAATTCATGGTAAGGATTTTATGCGCCCAAGAAAGCCGAGTCAAGCTGAAATTGAGGCGCGAATCTGTGTAAAAGATGCGAAGAAGATTTTAAAAAACCGTCCCCTCATCTTAGACAAAATTTGGTTATTGTTAATGATACCGGGAATTATTTTAGCGGGTTTTATTGCCTTTCAATTTGATTTTCCACCTGAAATTATGCCAATTATTCTTGCTGTTGGGCTGTTTGGTGGGGTATTATCATGGCTAATGCATATGATTTCAGGGCAAGATGAAGCCACAGCTGCCATCGAGAAAAGTATCCAATTTTCCCAAGAAGATTCAGGAAGATACCATTTAAGCATTCAAAGCTTTATTGATGATACAAATTTTGTGACCCTATGGGTAATGTTAGCGTTTTTGTTATTTGAAGTCAGTGTGCATCTACTCGGGATTGACTTAAAAGCCTTATTTAACACTTTCCTTCCGCTGGTGCCATTAGTTGCAATTTTAATTGGGTTCTTACCGGGTTGTGGACCACAAATATTGGTAGCAACGCTTTACTTAGAAGGTTTCATTCCATTATCAGCTTTGCTTGGCAATGCGATCAGCAATGATGGTGATGCTTTATTTCCTGCCCTTGCCCTTGCCCGTAAAGCAGCGATCGTCGCAACAATTTATTCGGCAGCTCCAGCTTTAATGGTAGCTTATGGTTATTATTTTCTATTTGAAATTTAGGTAACCCTATTTTATGTAGCTTTATGAATAGGGTATAAATTTAGGTTTTAGCGTTTCTGGTTCTAAAAGAATATTACAGTTTTTTAGAAGATCTGGTGAAAAACGCTGATCTGCTTTCATATTTTTATCTTGAGCAAACATTTCATTTTCAGCAACATTACTCCCCAGATGGCTTAACGAAAAATTCGTAATATCACTGATATTTTTGCATAATTTACGTTCTTCTAGTGATAAATATTGATAACCATAAAATAGGGCATATTGATCCATAATCCAAAAAATTCTGGGTTCATTCATTTTCTTCTGCAAATAATCATTCACATGCTTGGTAAAATTACGGGCAATCTTCCCATCGCACAGGCTGATCAATCCACCAGCAAATACATTAAGGGGTTCAAAAACAGCATTACCAGAATGATAACTAAGCGGTGTATTGCGGGTATAATCAATAATTTTGCTAAAATCAGAATGCAAAAATAAATCTAAATCTAATGTGATTAAATGTAAATTGGGAATAAAATCTAGTATCTGCTCCATATAGGTGAAACGTCGAAACGAGCAAAAAGTTGGTAATTTTTCTGGATCTTGAAATGTTTTGGCAATGGGGTCATCCGTATAATGAAAATTAGGATATTGCGCTTGTAGCTTTTCGGCAAGGGCTTGGCTTTCAGCATCAAGATCACCAATTACCAAAAGGCAATGAATGTTAGGCGATAGATTATCCAAAACTTTCAGGAATCTTTCACTATAATATTGAAAATAAGGGCTATTGCCATACGCAGTAATTAATGGATATTGGGGATCATAATTTTGTAGAGTTTTCGGTAAAATCAAATCTTGCAAAGCAAAAGGGATTCCAGTAAAATCTAACGATTCAACAATACAAGTTTCACGTAACATATACATAAAATGCGAAGCACCAATAAGTTCTTTGAGCTCAGGCTTTTGAAGGAAAATCAGATAATGTCGTAGCGTTAAACGAGAATATTTTATGGCATCAACCAAATTGCCTTGATAAAAGGCAATCGCTGCCTTTAATCTTAATAATACCGGATGAAAAAAATGGTTGCTAGGTAAAATTTTTTCTAACCATAACAAATCTTCGCTACATTGCAGAGGCTGATTTTGCAAATAAAATGAATTCATAATCTGGTAAGTATGGCGCAAAATAAAATAAAAACAGTTCATACTATCACCGTTATTTTCTTTGCTAAAAATGATTATTTTTTTTAAGCAATTTTCCAGGGAACGAACATTTTTTGTTTGGATCGCGTGTTTGATATGATATTGTAAAGCGATTGCATCCATGATTGTGATCCTTGAAAATCTCTAAAATAAACGCTTTGGTTAATATTCGTTAATTTTTTGTAATATATCTAACGCATTTTGAAGCTGAACTTTATTATCGCTTAGGTTTTTCAAATTTTCTGTACGCATAGCCACCACTTTTGCCGGTGCCTTTGCTAAAAATTCAGGATTCTTCAATTGAACATTCAGGCTTCCAAGTTGCTGATCTACATGCGCAATATTGTCGCTAAGGCGTTTTATCTCTACCTGCATATCAATCACATCAGCAATCAGCAAGGCGACCTCAATTTCATCATGCAAAATTCTCACTGCACCTTTGGGAAAATCACTGCTATTTGTTTGCAGGGTTAATGTAACTCGAGCCAATTTTTCAATTTGTTGGTGATGCCGATGAAGATAATCAGAAGATTCAGCATTAAAATTTGCAAGGCTTAACGGTAAAATACTACCGGCAGGCAAATTAAGCTGAGAGCGAATAGACCGTATTTGTGTAATAAGGCGCATTAATTTATTGATCTCATGGCAAGCAGCTTGATCAGAAAAATGAAGCTTTGGCCAAGATTGTAACATTAAAACATCATTTTCTTTTGACGAAAACCCACCTTGGCGGTAAAGCTCGCTGGTGATAAAAGGCATAAAGGGATGTAGCAAATGTAAAATTTTTTCGAAACAATAGCCCAAACAAGCGGTATTTTCCGCAAGAAATTCTTGAGAAATATTTTTAGAAAATTCTAAATACCAATCACAAAATATTCCCCAAACAAACTGATATAACTGATTGGCGGCATCATGAAAACGATATTGTGTAATTAAGATCGCCGTTTCATCAGCAAGGCTAGAAATTTCGTGCAACATCCAACGATTCATTGGGTCTTGTAGTGATGTGGGATGAAAATCATCCGTATAAAAAGCCTGCCGTATTTGCAGAAACCGAGCAGCATTCCAAATTTTTGTTGTAAAATTTCGGCTAGATTCAATCCGATCATCTGAAAGTTTAAGATCACGCCCAGGGGCGGCAAGTGCTGCTAAGGTAAAGCGCATCGCATCACACCCATATTTCGCAATTAAATCCATAGGGTCAATCACATTTCCCTTAGATTTCGACATTTTTTGCCCGCTAGCATCGCGTACCAACGCGTGAACATAAACCGTTTTAAATGGAATTTGTTTCGTGAAATATAGAGTTATCATCATCATCCGTGCAACCCAAAAAAAGATAATATCAAACCCTGTAATCAGTACTGAAGTTGGGAAAAATCTTTGCAAATCATCGGTTTTTTCAGGCCAACCAAAAGGCGAAAATGCCCATAAAGCCGAAGAAAACCAAGTATCCAAAACATCGGGATCTCGGCGCAATGGCGTTTTTTTACCATAATATTTCTCTGCTTCTGCCAAAGCTTCTGCTTCGGTTCTTGCAACAAAAACTTGATCATCCTCGCCATACCATGCGGGGATTTGGTGCCCCCACCATAATTGTCGCGAGATACACCAAGGTTGGATATTTTCTAGCCAATCAAAATAGGTTCGAGTCCAATTTTCAGGAAAAATTTGCGTTTCCCCAGATTTCACAACATCAATCGCAGCTTGGCTCAAAGCCTTGGCATCAACAAACCATTGTTTGGTCAACATCGGTTCTACGGCTTGATTAGAACGTTCGCCAAAGGGAACTTGATGGATATATTCCTCGCTTTTGGATAGGATTTTATCCGTTTTCAGGGCAATTAATAATTTTTTGCGCGCGGCAAACCGCTCCATACCTATATAAGCATTCGGAGCTGGACTCACCAAATGGGCTTTTTCATCAAAAATTTTTACCAAAGATAAATTATGTTTTTTTGCAAAAGTGAAATCATTAAAATCATGAGCTGGAGAAATTTTAACAGCACCACTTCCTTGTTGAGGATCTGCCATCTCATCGGCAATAATTGGTAATAACCGCTCGCAATAGGGTAGAATTGCATGTTTGCCATGTAAATGTTGATAGCGTACATCATCAGGATGCACCGCAATGGCAACATCAGCAAACATGGTTTCGGGCCTTGTAGTTGCAATGGTGATTGAACCTTCGTCTGTTTCCAATGGATAATCTAAATACCATAAATTCCCATAAGTTTCACGTGATTGTACTTCAAGATCAGAAATCGCCGTTTCCAATACGGGGTCCCAATTCACCAAACGGGTATCTTTATAGATCAGCCCATCATGATACAAACTAACAAAAACTTCCAAAACTGCATCACTAAGCCCTTGATCCATAGTGAAACGTTCCCGACTCCAATCCACCGATGCCCCAAGACGACGGAATTGACGTAAAATATTGCCTCCAGAATGGTTTTTCCATTCCCAGATTTTCGCAATAAAAGCTTCGCGTCCCAATTCATGGCGCGTAATCCCTTCAGCACCTAGTTGTTTTTCAACCAAAATTTGGGTGGCAATCCCCGCATGATCAGTACCTGGAAGCCAAAGGCAATTATAACCTGCCATCCGATGGTAACGGATCAAAATATCTTGCAGGCAAGTATTCAGCGCATGCCCAATATGCAGATTGCCGGTAATATTAGGGGGAGGAATAACAATTGTATAGCTAGGTTTATCATTATTTATTGGAGAAAAATAATGATTATCTTCCCATTCTTGATAGAGCTTAATTTCACTATCTGCAGCATTGTAATATTTTTCTAACATAGCTTCGGATAATAAAGAGGCAAGATCAGAATAACAAGCCTCAATATGAAAAAAATCAATTTTCTTGAATTTTTTCATGCTTTTTACAATGATTGGTTATTTTTCACTATTATGCGTTGCTCTTGCATCTTGCGCAGCAGTGATATCAGCGAGATTAGCCTCTAGCTTCGCATCAATTTTTCTCGCTAAAGGTGACAAGGTGGGCTTCACGGGATTGGATAATTTTCTACTCCCAGAAATTTCCTGAGAAGGGGGAGGAGGCGAGGCCCCTAAGGGAACATTTGCAACATCTTTAGAAACTGAATCTTTCAGTGGTTTTGCCGAAGGTAATTTTTTTGCGGTTACTTTCGGATTTACTTTCGGATTTTGTGGCGGTTCATTTTGCAATCGTTCTGATTTATATTTGCTCTCGGATGCTAATGAGATCGCTGGGGGTGTATGATATTTTTTATCAAATTCGGAAGGAGTGATCGGGGCAATGGGTCGTGACAATTCACTCGGTGAAGGATCAATAT
Organism: Alphaproteobacteria bacterium; assembly: GCA_965206365.1. Taxonomy (GTDB): domain Bacteria; phylum Pseudomonadota; class Alphaproteobacteria; order JABAAW01; family JAHZMA01; genus CBDBJL01. Next base: position 94,786 of record CBDBJL010000018.1, on the reverse strand, counting down.
CGAGAAGGTTTCTTAGTTCAGAGAATATAGCATCATGTTCTGCCTTTAATTCAGCAGAGCGCGGATCTAATTGTGTAGATTTTACGATAGGATCATCAATAACTTCGATTGTTCGGTTGGAAATATCTTGTGCAAATTTCGAAGTCTGGGTATCTGCCTGAAGATCCATGGGGTGGATATCTGTTAATTTTTCAGCTTGCCCAGTAATGGCAATTGAGCTTTGCGGGGCTTTGCTATTTTGCATTTCGCCATGAACATGATGATCCGATAGCTGAATATCATCTGCAATCGGGATTGTTTGTTGCGAAGCTACCTGTGCCTTTTGGAATTTTAATCCTTGAATCTTCATATCATTCGCGTATTTTTTGTTAAAAATACGCGTTTTCACTCGTGACAAAAAATTGGTTTTCTGCGGTTTGATTTTCGCTAAATCATCTTTTTTATTCATCGAATCAAAAGATTCTTGATTGTGATTGCGGATATTAATGTCATTTTCTGATGATAAAGATTGGGGGGCCGGTGTGGCAACTGAAACCTTAAAAGCAGAAATATCCGTAGCAACATCGCTGGGCATTTTATCATCAGAAATTGCAGGCTCAGAATCAGCGATATAACCAATATTTTTTAGCAAATTATCAATAGAAACAATATCAGGTGCTGGTGCATTAGTTGCAGAATTTTTAGCGTTTGATGGTAAAGCCGGTGGCGCCAAAGATTGGGAGGGTGTGGCACCTGAAACCTTAGAAGAAGCCACAAAAGCATTATCGGCGATATTAGCCCCAGAAATATCAGTTTCAGGGATATGAATTTCAGGCGTCAGATTTTTGGTCATATCTTCCCCCCATGCCGATAGATCTGCCATAGCTGAAGCTGAATCCTGCAAAGCCGTATTATCAATACTGCTATTTTGCGTAATATCATCTGGCGAATCTACGCCCCATGCCGATAGATCTGCCATGGCTGAGGCTTGTAGGGCTACGTCATCTGTGGCATTATTGGTTTGTTTGACATCATCGGATTGCGCTTCATCTACGTCATTATCAGAAAGGAAATTAAGATTTTTTAGCAAAGATACTGCTGCTGTATCTTTGCTTTTTTCCATTTCTGTTAATTTCTTTAAAGTTTCCTCATCTAACGTACTGCCAGTATCAAAAGTATTGGGGCTGTTGATCGACATGCTGGCATTCCACGATGAATCATCCACACTGGCCTCTTGTTCATAAGAGGTTTCAGGGGGATTTATCCAAAGATGAACACGACCGTGTCTATAAACAGCATCATGGGAAAGGATTCGCGTTAACCTAAACGTGTCAGATGCTGAATGCCCAGCATGAGTATTCTCTTCCACCATTATCCACCATTCGCATATTGGTTAGCCTTTAACTTCATTTGTTTTGAGAAAAATTGCTTCTATGGCAATATGCATTCCGTCTATTATCATAGCCTAAATTCGGTTATTTTTGAAGTAAAAATTTGCTAAAGAACGAAAATATTGATTGATACGCCCTATTGGGAAAGTGAAATCAGCATAAATTTTATGATTCATCTTCATGATGATCATCTGAAACAAACTGTGAAAATGATAGGGTTCCTATTTGTGCAAGCAATTGATAATGCGAGATCACTCGATTGCCTACAGCTTGAATATAAGCCTGTTGCGCTTGCCAATGATCATTTTGCGCATCTAAAAACTCTAATTGTGAACGTTGGCTTAGCTGGTATTCTACTTCAATCCCCTCAAAAGCTGATTGACTTGCGGCTAACGCAACCTTACGAGCATTGAGAATAACATCAGCGGTAATAAAATTTTCCCAAGCCACAATCGTGTTATCTTTTGCATTTTTATAGGCTTGTCTCAAATTATTCTCGGCACCGCGTAACCGGGCAGAAACTTGTTGATATGCGCTAGCTGCACTACCAGGCGTAATATCATATGAAAAATTTAAACTTACATAATCTTCAGTTTGTTCACTAGGATTTAACGAGTTTTGCGTTACTGTTCTTCCAGCTTCGATATTTACATTGGGTAAGAAAGGCAAGGGCGAACGTTTTTTTAAGGCTCGCGCATCGGCAACTTCCAGTTTCGCAATTGCGATATTTGGAGATATTGTTAATGCGGTTTCTACGGCTTGGGCTAGCGTTTTAGGCAAGTAAGCTTTTTGTGCTCGGCTTAACATAATTTCTGCAATTGGGCGAGTTATCTTTTTACTCGTTACGGTTTCCAAAGCAATTAACCGAATCGTCACTTGGCTTTCGGCTTGAATGAAATCAGCCTTGCCTATTTCTAACCTTGCTTGAGTTTGTTTCAACAAGGTTTGACTCGCATCGCCAAATTGCGAACGTTTGAAAATAGCCTCATAATTTTGCAACAAGCTTTCATGACTGGCATTCGCACTTTTTAAATTTTGCTGCGCAACATATAAATTAACATAGCTAGAAATAATTTTTAGCAAAACATCGATCTCAGTTTGCCGCATTTGTTGTAAGGCAATTTTATGATCGGTTTTGGCCCTTACATAAAGATAAGAAACTCTGCCTGAACCGAGAATATTCTGCTTCAAGCTTAACGTGGTTGCGGTTCTTTCTTGGGCGATAATACGATTGCCCGCTGTTTCTTGATCATAATTATACTGGTTGCCACTTAAATTTAATTGTGGCAAGAGATCATTGAAAGCCTGTTTTTTATTATATTTCGCAGCAATGGCATTATCCGTAGCGATTAAATATTCCAAGGAATCTTGAAAAGTTTCTTGAATAGTTTCCTCCAAATTTTGTGCTTGTAAGGGCTGGTTTTCGGAAGCATTAACAACGAAGCCATAACAAAAAACAACCCCTAATAGAAAAACTCTCATGAAATAAAGCGAAAATAAAGTACCGACCAATGTTTTTTTTGAAACCTGAAACACAATTAAATCCTAATAATAAACGCACAAAATAATAAAAAGCCTTTATAACAAATTCTCCGATGATAAGAAAGCGATTAAAGTTAGGTACAAGCGTTAGCAGGTTTTTAAAGGTTGCTAAATTATTGTTATCGCTACTATGGCTGAATAATCTTGTTTGTAAAATGATTTTACGGGAAAAGATTGTTGATTTTTGCTGAATCAGCCCTATAATGAGACGAGAGCATCGGTATCCAGCTTAGAACTTACGGGTTTTCAGAAATATGCTCACCAAAATTACAGGGAGAATTGCGGGGAATGATATGACTGCTCGTATAAAAGATGATACTATACAACCGAAAAACTCTTCATCAAAAATAATTTCGGCACGTAAGCTAAAGTCTAAAATAAATATATCTGCAAAAAAATTAACGAAATCCATTTCCGGCAACCGTCCTGTAGCTGGCGAGAAAGTTTTACTAGTATTGGTAGATAATAGAGAAAGTGATATCGTTAATAAAGCTGCTTATTACGTGGCAAAACATGCGAGAAAAAATAATATCAGATTGGCATTAATTTATGTACGTGAAGTTGCAGAAATGCAACTTTTTGGAATTTCTGATATCATGCGTGAAGAAAGTAAGGCTGAAAGTACAACGCAAATTAATCTGCTGAAACAGGATATTACTAGGTGGGTAGGAAATAAACAAAATATTATGAGCTATGTTCGTGAAGGTGATGTGAGTGAGGCGGTGTGTCATTTTATTGATAAAAATCGTTTTGTTTCCGGGCTTGTGATCACAAGCTGGCAATTAGATAATGTTGCCAGCGGGCTGTATCATTATATCTCTGCTACGCATAAAGCCAAAGATATTCGGCGAGTGCCAATCATGATTATTCCCGAAGATATCGCTTTAGAGCAATTGGATGATTTGTTTCATGTTAAAAATTAGTTTTACTTTAAATGAAAAAAGCGTAGAATATCTCTATGTTTATTGAAATTGAATCCACACCAAATCCCGAGACGTTAAAATTTTTACCAGGACGGGTTTTGTTAAAAACGGGCGGAAGTTTAGATCTACCCAATATTGATATTGCCACAGAAAAATCACCGTTAGCAGCCGCTTTATTTGAAATTGCGCATGTGCAAGCAGTTTTCATTGGCTATGATTTTATTTCTATTAGCAAGGCACAAAATGTTGAATGGGATCAGATCAAGCCACAAATTTTAGGCGTGATGCTGGAAAGATTGCTAGATGGTACACCCATTTATCACATGCCACCGCAACAAAATACAACTCAAGATGAAATGGAAAATGATGATGCTGATAGCGAGATCATTGCACAAATTAAAGAATTATTAGAGCGACGGGTGCGTCCGGCAGTTGCAAATGATGGCGGTGATATTGTCTTTCATGGGTTTCGTGATGGTATTGTTTACCTTACCATGCAAGGTGCCTGTGCCGGTTGCCCTTCTTCTACCGCAACTTTGAAAATGGGTATCGAAAATATGCTACGTCATTATATCCCTGAAGTTATCGAAGTAAGAGCCACAGGCTAGTAATAAACCACAGCCGGCAATTTCCATCTCAAATATTGTCAGTAGCATTTTTGTCTATAGTATGTTATGATGGTGGTCCTGAACAGAATGTCCGACACTGGCATAGTAACCGGTAGAAATCTTTACGCCACAAAGAAATAGGAAAAAATTAATGTTCCGCAACGCAACTATATCTATAAAAATACAAATTTGTTCGATGATTCTTGTGTTAGTAACAACCATTTGTTTGGTTAGCACACTAATCTACTACTCTATAGATGATTCTGTTGAATATCTTCATGAAGAACTTGATATAATTACGGTGCATCGCGTGAAAGAATTGGATAAATATCTTGAAAATATAGAAAATGATATCTCGTTGATGGTTACAAACGAAATGGCGATTCAAGCTATGAGAGATTTTGCAACATATGCACCATCGGAAAATTTTACCGCAGAATTACAAGAGCTTTATATCCATAATAATAGCTATCCCAAAGATGAGAGATGGAAATTGCAAGATGCAAAAGATGGTTCCGCTTATAGTGATTACCATAACCAATATCATCCTTGGTTTACCGACTTTCAACAGCGACACCATTATCATGATCTGTTTTTTATAACCCCAAAAGGCGATATTGTTTATAGCGTTTTCAAAGAAAAAGATTTTGCAACTAACCTTGTAGATGGAAAATGGACGAATTCGGGTTTGGCAGAAGCATTTCAAGGTGCGCTAGAAGTGGCAGATAAATTTGAAATAAGCTACAGTGACTTAAAACCTTATGGACCGAAGGACGACGAAGTAGACGCATTTTTAGGAAAAGCGATCAAAGATGTCAATGGTGATATTTTGGGTGTATTTATCGCTCAAATCCCTTTAGATCAAATTACTGATATTGTCTCTGATGTCAAAGGTTTAGCGGATGATATCGAAAGTTTTTTAATTGATGAAAATTTTTCTTTTTTAACGCAACCCAGATTAGCCCCGGAAATTGAAATCTTAAAGGATCAAATTCCCAAACATCCTGATATGGTATTGGCTTTAGAACAAAGACGCGAAAAAGAAATTATCAAAATGAGCAAACGCGATAATTATTTAGGGGAAAGTGTAATTGGAACTTTTTCGATAATTGATTTTTTCGGTAAAAATCATATTTTCGTGATCGAAGCCCATTATGATAATATCATTGCTAGGGTAAAAAAGCATGCAATTACGCTGGTTGAGATCACTCTCGTCCTTCTCATTATCATAATCCTTATGGTACGGACATTTGCGAAAACATTAACGCGACCCATATTAGCCGTAACGAAAGTTATGGATCATATGAGTGAAGGAAATTACGAAGATAACATTGAAAAAATTGTGGTTCGAAGAGATGAAGTTGGTATCATTGCCCGCTCGATAGATATTTTTCGCAAAAAAATGCTAATTTCATTAGAAGCTGAGAAAGCAAAAGAACTTGCAAAACAATATCGCGAGGAGCGCGCTGAACAACTTGAAAGTATAACAACAGATTTCCAAGATGATGCTAAAAATTTACTCGATGAAGTTAGCGAAGTTATGGGAACCATGAGAATGGCAAATGAATCTGTAAACAAAGCTGTACAAATTACCCATGATTTTTCCGGTGAAATTGCTACGATTGCCGAACATGCCACCCAAGATGTTCAGCTGGTAGCATCGGCAACTTCCCAGATGGCCTCATCGATTACTGAAATTAGTGAAAAAATGCAAACTTCTCGAGTCTCTGTGCAAAAAGCGACAACAACTGTAACTGAAACTGATAAGGTTGTGCGGGATATGTCGGTATTATCTTCAGGAATTGGCGATATTGTCTCGTTAATTAACGATATTGCTGGGCAAACAAATTTACTTGCCCTGAATGCCACGATCGAGGCGGCACGGGCCGGAGAAAGCGGAAAGGGTTTTGCCGTGGTTGCCAATGAGGTGAAAAGTTTGGCGACCCAAACAACAAAAGCTACCGAAGATATTTCCAAACAAATCACCGCCATTCGCGATGTTTCCATGCAGGCCGTGGAAGCGATCCATTCTATTGGTGATGAAATTCAAGCGGTAACGGAAATATTTGGCTCGATTGCGACCGCCGTAGAAGAGCAAGCAGCAACAGCCCGTGAAATCACAAGGGCCAGCAATAATGCCTCACGCAGAACCATTGAAGCCAGCCAAAAAGTGAATAAAATTAGCGAATATGCCCAAAGCACATTAAATGAATCTGAAGGCATGTCTAGTTCGATGAATAAAAGTGTGGGTGCAATTAATTCTTTGGAAAAAACAGTGAGGAATTTGTTAGAAAAAATTTCTGTTCTTGGTTAAATCCCTTTGATGGATTTTTGCAAATAAAAAATTTTTTGAAAAAAAAGAGAGAGAAAGGCGTGTTTTAAAAACGCGCCTTTGAATTGATCGTAAGTTAATCAATGATAAATATGAAACAATGCTAGCATGAAAGCACTATGTTCATTGCAACAATAGTGCCTTGTATCCATAAATCTTAGCCCATAAAATTTTGCAAAGCTTAAAACAAACCCTGCACAAGCCCTTCTGCATCTAACATGATTTTTTCAGCTGCGGGAACGCTTGGCAAGCCCGGCATGGTCATAATTTCGCCACAAACCGCAACCATAAATTCTGCACCCGCCGCCAAACGCACTTCACGAACATTAATACTATGCCCCTCTGGAGCTCCGATCAAACTAGGATCAGTAGAAAAACTATATTGTGTTTTCGCGATACAAATAGGATAATTGCCAAAACCAGTTTCCTGATATTGCGCAATTTGATTGCGAATTTGACTATCAGCAGTAATATCAGAAGCTCGGTAAATCTCTTGCGCAACAGTCGTAATTTTGTTCCATAAGGAAACTTCATCCTTATAAAGTGGCGAGAATTGACTATCTTCAGCTTTTTCAATAGTAGCGACAACAGTTTCGGCCAATTCTTCCGTACCAGCTCCCCCATTACTCCAATGGGTTGCTTTCACCACATCAATGCCCAGCTCTTGACAACAATTTTTTACAACTGCAAATTCATTTAAGGTATCATTCACAAAATGATTAACAGCAACAACAACCGGTACACCAAATTTTTTCAAATTCTCAATATGGCGTTTTAAGTTTGCCGTTCCCCGTTCAACTGCCGCAACATTTTCACCTCGCAATTGTTTTTTATCAACACCACCATGCATTTTCAGTGCGCGAATGGTGGCGACCAATACCACAGCATTCGGTTTAAGCCCCACTTTACGACATTTAATGTCAAAGAATTTTTCAGCCCCCAGATCTGCACCAAACCCAGCTTCTGTTACCACATAATCAGCCATTTTCAGTGCGGTTTGGGTTGCCATAACACTATTACAGCCATGGGCAATATTGGCAAAAGGACCCCCATGAATAAAAGCCGGATTATGCTCTAAGGTTTGCACCAAATTAGGCATAAGGGCATCTTTGAGGATCACAGTCATCGCTTTGTTGGCTTGTATTTGTTCAGCATTAATCCATTCGCGCTTCCGAGTTTGCCCGATAATGATATTGCCTAAACGATTTTCCAAATCTTTTAAGGATTGTGAAAGACAAAAAATTGCCATAACTTCAGAAGCAACCGTTATATCATAACCCGTTTCACGTGGGAAACCATTGGAAACCCCTCCAAGCGAGCTAACAATTTGACGCAAAGCCCGATCATTCATATCAACAACACGTCGCCATGCCACACGCCTTAGATCTAAATCATGTTTGTTGCCCCAATAAACATGATTATCCACAAGTGCACTTAACAAATTATGGGCCGTGCCAATGGCATGAAAATCACCCGTGAAATGTAAGTTAATATCCTCCATCGGAACCACTTGTGCATAACCGCCTCCGGCAGCACCACCTTTAACGCCAAAACATGGACCCAATGAAGGTTCACGCAAGCACGTAATCGTTTTTTTCCCAATACGGTTAAGACCATCACCTAAGCCAACACTTGTAGTGGTTTTGCCTTCACCTGCCGGAGTTGGTGAGATTGCCGTTACCAAAATCAGTTTGCTATCTTTTTTCTTGGGCAAATTATCAATATAATCCAGGGTGATTTTCGCCTTATCATGACCGTATGGCATCAGTGCCGATGTCGGAATTCCCAAATCATTCCCAATTTCAATAATTGGTTTTAAGGTTGCCTCACGTGCAATTTCAATATCTGATTTTGCCATTTTTATAGTATCCTACTCTTTATAAATATAGTTAAAATTTTTCGAGGGTAATTTTTGCTCCCAACGCTGAATTCATTAGCATCGCCCATAAATATGAAGCATGAGACCCGCGTATTTGAATATCGAAAGATTGGTGAGTAAGGGCATGCACGTGAATGGTGCAATGAGAATAGCGTGTGGTAATGGCTTGCCCGGGCAAAAATTTCGTTTCATGGAAATCAAAGCTAGAATTTTTTTGCAATAAAATTGGCAATTGCTCGCCTTCGATACGAAAAATTGTATAATAATCTGAAACCTCAACAAGTGCTGTATGTTGCCCGCTTAGAGCTTGAATCAGAGCTTGTTGCCGTGATTGTAATTCACTTTGCGAGGGCAAGCGCAACAACCATTCATCAGGAGTCATTTCAAATAATATATTCTCTTCTACCGTTACCGGATTTCGGCTATTCTCTGGCAAAGCCATACCCAATGCTGTTTGCACCGCCTGTTGAAATTCAGGAGCCTTTTTATGACCACGAATCAGTAATTTATAAATAAAATCAAGTTCTCGCATTTTTAAATTGTCTGATTCAAATGCCGGAAGATGGCAAACGGGTTGCATAATTTCAGGATTAAAGGCGAGCATTTTTTCCTTCCTTATCATAAAAAACTGAATCTGTAATTTGCGCAGAGATTATTCTGCCATTCAACAACGGAATATAAACCTTTTCTCCCTTGCGTTGCAAACCATTTTTTATTAATGCCAAAGCGATACCCTGGCGCAGAATCGGGCTATAATAGCTAGAGCTAACATGACCAATCATAGGGTAGGGAGGTTTTTTTACCGGCGTTTGTGTAATTTGAGAACCTTCAGGAATTACAAAACTCTTCGGTGAAGTTACCAAACCAACCAATTGTTTCCGATCTTGGCGTTTCGTATCCGAACGGGCCAACGAACGTTTGCCAATAAAATCTACTTTTTTCTTGGAAACAATCCAATCCATATTCATATCCGCCGGGGTACAGGAACCGTCTGTATCTTGCCCAACAATGATAAAACCCTTCTCGGCACGAAGCACATGCATAGTTTCGGTGCCATAGGGAACAATTTTAAATTCCTTTCCAGCTTCTTGAATCGCTTGCCATAATGCCAAAGCGTAACGAGCGGGAACATTGATTTCAAAACATAATTCACCAGAAAAAGTAATGCGATAAATTCTAGCATTAATCCCAGCAACGACCGCATTTTTCACCGACATAAAAGGGAAATCTTGATCACTCATTGAAGTTTCTGTTAATTTTGCCATCACATCACGTGCGTACGGCCCAGCAATCGCAACAACTCCCCATTGTTCTGTTACCGAATTTGCATAAACTTTTTTCTCGGGCCACTCAGTTTGCAGCCATAATTCAATCCAATCCATGATTCGAGCCGCCCCACCTGTGGTGGTGGTCATATGATAATGATGTTCGCCCAACCTTGTGGTTACACCATCATCAATGATCATGCCATGCTCATTGAGCATAATACCATAACGACAACGTCCGATAGCCAATTTTTCCCAAGCATTCGTGTAAAGCATGTCTAATAGCCAAGCACTATCCTCACCTTGAATATCAATCTTACCTAGGGTAGAGGCATCAAACATTCCAACAGATTTACGCACTGCCAAACATTCACGTTTTAAAGATTTTCGTAAAGATTCCTTAGATTTTTTGGGATAGTACCAAGCACGCATCCAATCACCCACAGGTTCAAATTTGGCTTTTAGTGCTAAATGAGCTGGGTGAATAGGCGTTACCCGTTCCGGCATAAATAATTCATTGCGATGTGCCCCGGCAATTGCCCCAAAAGTAACAGGGATATAGGGTTGACGATACGTCGTGTAACCAATTTCAGCCATTTTTTTATTTTGTTGTTTTGCAATAATGGATAACGCATTGATATTAGAGGTTTTTCCTTGATCCGTTGCCATGCCTGTTGTGGTGTAGCGTTTCACATGCTCTACCGAGATCATACCTTCACGCATTGCCAAACGAACATCATTGGCGGTGGAATCATTTTGAAAATCAATGAAAGCTTTAATCATATGCGGTGTTTTATGGGGCATTTCACTGAAATTTAGTGGCAAAGATAACTTTAATTCTTCCGCTTTGGGTACCGTTTTGATCTTCACTTTAAATTTTAACTCTTTGAGAATTTTGCTTGTAACCTGATACGCTTCTTCTAGGGTTTCGCTAATACGATAAGTTCCATTTGCGGATCCTATCGAACTATGTTTTTGTACAGATAGATCAGGCACAAAAGCCCCCGTTAGCTCACTATATTTCAAGGTTCCACGCGCTTGCGAATGCAAATGAACACAAGGCGTATACCCCCCAGAGATCCCAATTAAATCAGCTGGCAACAAAAAAGGCTTGCTGGTGAATTGAGTGAGATCTGAATTAATAGAAACCAAATAAGCCCCTTCTACAGATTTTTTTCCAACTGCCTCAATAAGCGCGGTTCGATCATAAATTAAAATTCCCGCTTGTCGCGCTTCAGCAGCAACTTCATTATTCGTAAGATCGCGAATATCACAAAGGGTAACTTTTGCACCCGCTTGGTGGGCAATAATAACATCGCGATAAGTGAAATCATTATTGGTGGCAAATACGATATTTTTCCCTGGCAAAACAGCAAATCGCCGAATATAAGTACCGACCGCACTCGCCAACATTGTGCCGGGCAAATCATTATTCGCATAAACCATGGGGCGTTCGATAGCACCAGTTGCTAAGATCACATGGCGAGCCCGAAAATGCCATAATCTTTCACGTAACAAATTTTGCTGCCGTGCCATTTTGGGTGGCAGATGATGCGTTAAACGCTGAGATGCGGTGAGATAATTATGGTTATAGTAACCAAATAAAACGGTACGTGTTAAAATTTTAACATTCGGTTTCGTTTTCAAATCCGCTAAAATATTACGACACCACATATCTACAAGTTCGCCATCAATCTGAATTTGACTGCCAATTAATGAGCCACCAAATTCACAATCTTGTTCGATGAGAACAATGCGAGCTTGGGTCTGCGCTGCAAGATGCGCTGCCATCAAACCCGCAATACCGCCACCAACAATCACCAAATCAGGATGGTCATGCTGACTCTCGTAGCGATCAGGATCAGGTTGGGATGAAGCAATTCCAAGCCCGGCCATTTTGCGAATAAAATATTCATAATATCGCCACGCAAAAGCAGGCCACATAAAGGTTTTATAATAAAAACCTGAAGGCAAAAGGTGAGAAAAAAATGAATTAATGGCACCAAAATCATGGTTTACATTGGGGAAACAATTTTGACTCCGCGCTGATAAATCCTTGTAGAGTGTTTGCGTGGTCGCCACACTATTTGGGGTGGTATAAGCCCCTTTTTCTAACTGAACCAAAGCGTTTGGTTCTTCTGCACCTGCGGTAAAAATTCCTCGAGGGCGATGATACTTAAATGAACGATTAACCAAATGCACCTGATTCGCTAACAATGCTGAAGCCAGCGTATCCCCAGAAAAACCCTGAAACTCTTTACCATCATAGGTAAAATTAATTAACTGACTGCGATCAACAAGCCCACCTTGGGCAAGACGATTTTTCAATTTTAATTCCTTTTTTGAGGTTGAGCTGGTAGTTTTGCGCCAATTTTGTAAGATGCGATAATATCGTCACTTACGGTATTGCGTAACACATTGAAAATTTTGCGACAACCATGGCGATGTAGCCATAGCTCACTATGATTGCCTTTGATGTTGCTTCGAAAAAACACATAATTTCCCCATTCAGCATCTGATAAAGTCTCAGGATTTTTTGGGCGTACAATATGACCTTCACCGTGATGGGAAAATTCATTTTGGTCGCGAATCCCACAATAGGGACAAAGTATCTCAAGCATTTTTTCTTCCCTTTGCGTTAATGGGCCACAGCAGCAGCAGCACCTTCATCTACTAAGGCACCACTATGGAAACGGTCCATACCAAAAGGTGCAGCAACAGAATTCATTTCACCATAGGCAAGCGAGGCAGCAAAAGCATGCCCAGAACCCGGAGTTGCCTTAAAACCCCCTGTTCCCCAGCCACAATTAAAATACATATTTGTAATCGGAGTTTTAGAAATAATTGGGCTTCGATCATAAGTTACATCGACAACTCCACCCCACTGACGTAACATTCGCAGACGTGAAATAAACGGAAATAATTCCTGCAACGCAGCAACCGTTTCTTCAATAACATCAAAACCACCTCGTTGCGAATATGAGGTGTAAATATCTGTTCCCGCACCAACCACAAGTTCACCCTTATCCGATTGACTCATATAACCATGGGCACCGCCACCGCACATAAAAACATGATTGAAAATAGGCTTAATCGGCTCGGAGACAAAGGCCTGCAAAGGAAAAGATTCAATAGGCAAACGAAACCCCGCAAGATCAGCCAACACCGAACAATGCCCTGCAGTTACCACACCCACCTTATCAACACCAATTGTACCTAAAGTCGTTTCCACAGCTTTCACCACACCTTTTTCAATGTTAAAACCTGTAACCTCGCAATTTTGAATAATATCTACGCCACATTCATCTGCCCCGCGCGCAAAGCCCCAAGCTACAGCATCATGACGCGCTGAGCCCCCACGTTTCTGTAAAAGACCACTAAATACAGGAAAGCGACCATCAGTTTTTAGGTGAGGCAAATATTTTTTCATCTGCGCAACGCTAAGCATTTCAGAATCAATGCCATTGCCACGAATTGCACTACAACGACGCTGTTGTTCTTGCATATCATGAATCGATAATGCTGCCATAATCACATGGCGTTGCGAAAACATAATATTATAGTTGAAATCTTGTGATAATTTCTCGTAGAGCCGAACGGATAAATCATAAATTGCTGCGGATTCATCATACAAATAATTAGAACGAATAATTGTGGTATTACGCCCTGTATTGCCGCCCCCTAACCAACCTTTTTCAAGAACAGCAACGTTGGTAATACCATGTAAGCGTGCAAGATAGTAAGCTGTTGCCAAACCATGCCCGCCTCCGCCAACAATAACAACATCATAATATTTTTTTGGATTAGGCGCCCGCCACATGCGTTGCCAATTTTGGTGATATGTACGTGCATTACGTGCAATTGAAAAAACCGAATAACGCGACATTTACCCCCCTGATAGCTTCAAAAACATTGTTATAAAATCTAATGACGCTTTGTAATATGGAAAAATAAGGCAATAACCAAACTCATTATTTATTGTTATGAGAATTTATCGGTAGCATATTTTCAAAATTTAAGCAATAAACAATTGCGCCAAAAAACTAATGAAATCCGACATTTCTGGTTCTAATAACCATCTCGCTCCATTCTTTTGCGCATAGTCTTCCGATAACGACGCGCAGCTTCTGATTTTTCTCTGGCCTTACGTTCAGAAGGTTTTTCAAAGAAACGACGCAATTTCATTTCTCGAAAAACACCTTCGCGTTGCATTTTTTTCTTCAGAACACGACTCGCCTGTTCAACATTATTGTCTCTTACAACAACTTGCACCTGAGAATATTCCCTTCTACTGACAAAATTAGCCGATACCACTAAAAAAATTTAACCAAAATTATTAATGAAACCTTAAAAATTACTCTAAAAAAACATATGTTTAAATGTTGTTATTAAGCACGCTTATACAGCATTCAAAGATAAAAAACAGTAAAAAAATATATTCATTTTTCTTTTCCCAAAAAGAAATGATTTTTTGATTTTTTAGAATGGATTTTAGTGGAATTTGCTATAAAGCTTGTTATTATAGTCTTATTGGTGTAATTTCCTTATTATAGGTTAAAAATTAACGCTTGCAAGTGGATCTTTCAGTGGTATCTTTTCGTGTCTTTTGCGTTATTGCTTGGTATTTTCTAATAATTTTTAAGGAGAGAAATTTGCCCAAAGAAGAATTAATGCAGTTTAATGGTATTGTTAAGGAGGTTTTGCCCAATGCGATGTTTCGGGTGATTCTTGACAATGAGCATGAGGTTTTGGCACATACTTCGGGCAGAATGCGGAAAAATAGAATTCGAGTTTTAAGTGGAGATCGGGTTACAGTAGAAATGACACCTTACGACCTAAGCAAAGGTCGTTTAACCTATCGATTCAAATAATCTATGTTTCGCATTCTACAAAAACTGGATATAAGGTTAGGGCGCCCGGTTGAACTTACGCTTCGATTGATCGTGTTTGTGTTGATCTCAGTTTATTATCTTCTTTTATTTGCCACTTTACGAATTGAACAACAAGGCGGAGAAATTCCACAGGCATTAAAAACGCAAGGCTTAAATTTTATGGTTACAAGTTGGCATGGCAGATTATTTATTTTGGGTTTGGTGGCACGTCGCAAAATAGGCGGGAAGTTATTGGCTTTTAATTCACCACACTTAAATGGTAAAATGCTAGCCTACTTAAATGCCTGGATTCGCATTAAAACGGTTTATGGGGCTCCCAATAAAGAACCAAGACGCGGTATGCGTAACGCACTGCGCATTGCCAAACAAGGTTACCGAATATTACTAACACCTGATGGGCCGCGCGGTCCGCGTCAAAGGGCAAAGGGTGGTATTATTTTGATGGCAAAATTTAACAAAAATCTTATTGTACCTGTCGGTTTTTCAGCAAAATATGGGTTTCAATTAAAAAGCTGGGATCGTTTTCTTATGCCATTGCCTTTTACCCGTATTATGGCCATATGGGGTGAACCTATTCATGTACCCGCAGATTGTAATAAACATAATCTTGAAAAATATCGACTTTTGCTGGAGAGTTGCATGAATCAATTAATGGCAAAAGCAGATTTACATTATAACCGTATCCCCGTTGAAGTTGAAAAAACCGACATTTACCCATAAGCTTTCAAAGTTAAACCCATGAAACTCAAATATCTACGCCAATACATCAAACATTCACCGTTTTTGCGTATGCTGATTGCTGTTGCTTTACGATTGATTTTTTTTCTATGGAATTTTTCATTAAAACCAATACACCATGATTATCCACAAGAAAAATGGCAACATCCGGTAATTTATCTAACATTTCA
Source organism: Alphaproteobacteria bacterium (assembly GCA_965206365.1). Classification (GTDB taxonomy): domain Bacteria; phylum Pseudomonadota; class Alphaproteobacteria; order JABAAW01; family JAHZMA01; genus CBDBJL01. The sequence continues at coordinate 79,067 of CBDBJL010000018.1, read as the reverse complement.
TGAAAATATTTTGCCAGCAGTATTTATTATGAAAGAAGAGATGAAAATACATAATCGGTTGGTTTATGCGTTATCTTCGCAGCATCCAGATACAGAATTATTTGTTGCACTTTACAATCATTATGAGATTAAAACAATTTATGGCTCTTCCACACATGGTGGAATTGCGGTAATAAGACAGGCGATTGCAATGATTTCACAAAATGCAAGTATTGTCATTTCTCCCGATGGGCCGCAAGGCCCGGCTTATAAAGTAAAAAAAGGTGCACTTTATATCGCTATGAAAACTGGTGTTCCTTTGGTACCGTTTACTATTGCGGTTGAAAAACAGATTCGATTGAAAACATGGGATCGAATGAAATTCTTAAAAATTCGCTGGCACAATCAAATACATGTTTTTTGGGGGAACCCGATCTGGGTTTCTATGAACAGTCATTCAGCAATGTTAGAGAAAATATGCGCTGAAGTTGAAGTGGAATTATTAGCCTGTACAGATCGTAGCGAATTATATTTCGTCCCAAAATCAACCTCATCTATAATCCATTAATAATGCATTTCCTTCCTTTGCCCCTTTATGGTTATCGTTGGGTGATTCGACTATTCTTTCCATTTCTCTTAATTCTATTGGGACTAAGATTATGGCGCAGGAAAGAACAAATCTCCAGAATCGGCGAGAGATTCGGTTATGCGCGCATTGCCCGTCCTAAAGGGAAGTTAATATGGATACATGCTATTTCTGTGGGTGAGAGTTTGGTCGCACTCACAGTGATAGATGTGATCAAACAGCAATACCCACATTATCATTTTTTGCTAACAACGGGTACAACAAGTTCTGCAAATTTAATCGAAAAACGCAGAAACATAGATCTGATTCACCAATATATACCTTTGGACTACCCTTCTTTTATGCAACGCTTTATTCACCATTGGCACCCTGATAAAGTAATTATTATGGAATCTGAAATTTGGCCACATTTATTATTAGTCAACCTAAAAACATACATCAGAAAAAATGATACTAGAAAAATTGGGAAGGTTTTTTTGGTTCAAGGGCGGATCTCTGATAAAACTTTTCGGCGTTGGCAAAAATTTCCCAAAACAATTGCCTATTTAATGAGTATATTTCAATTGGGCCTTGCTCAGTCACAAAAAGATTGCGACTATCTGCAAAGATTAGGAATGAAAAATGTGCATTATAGTGGTAATTTAAAATATTTAAACGCACCTTTGCCTTATTCATCTCGAGATTTTCAACAATTGCAAAATATTCTACATAATCGTGTTTTCTATGTTGCCACCAGCACGCATCGTGGCGAAGAGGATTATATTTTTGCAACCCATCAAAAATTATTACAAAAATATCCTAGTCTACTTTGCATTCTCATTCCCCGACATCCGGAACGAGGTGTGGAAATTGTCAAGCTTGCGCAGAAATATCGATTTCAGAAAACAAAATTTCAAGTGGCAATCCGAAGCCAACAAGAATTGCCAGAAAACCATCATCAAATTTATTTGATCGATAATTTCGGTGAAACTGGTTTGTTTTATGCCCTTAGCGATCTTGTAATTATGGGGGGATCTTTTGTTCCTAAGGGTGGGCATAATCTTTATGAAGCTGTGCAACATAACGCTATTTGTTTCCATGGAAAATTTATGCAAAATTTTGTAGAAATGCAAGCGGAAATGGCTGCAAAAAACATCATTATTCCCGTGCCTGATGTTCATAATCTTGCGAGTGAAATTACGAAATTGCTTCAGGATCCATCGGCCTTATTGCGTAAACAACAAGCGGCACATGCTTTTGTTCAATCTAAATCGAAAATGATCGCTCAATTTATGAAACATATGCAAAATTATCTGTAGGATTAAATGGAATTTTTTACGTAAGAAAAGATTTTTTTCCAAAATACCGCAAATTACATTTGCTTGGTTTCTCATTTTATTGAATAATGAAATTTATGAAGTTAATTATCCCATCTTTTTGGTACCATCGTTCAGCTATTTCAACATTGCTATTGCCGTTATCCTGGCTTTATGGGCTTATACATCGATTGAAATATTATCAAACTCAAACCTGGGTTGCATCGCGTCCTGTTATTTGTGTTGGCAATTTGGTATTAGGCGGTGCTGGCAAAACTCCCTTAGTTCTTAGTATTGCCAGAAAATTGCAAGCTCATGGGGTGCAAGTTGCAATTTTAAGCAGAGGTTATCTTGGGAATATTAGCAAAGCAACACAAGTTGAAATCGATTATCATTCTGCCCGTGATGTTGGTGATGAGGCTTTGATGATCGCCCAATATTTTCCGTGTTTTGTCGGCAGGAATAAGGTGGCAACTGCGAAATTAGCGATTGAAACCGGTGCCGATATTTTGCTGATGGATGATGGTTTCCAAAATAATAGCTTATATCAAAATTTGCGAATTATCGTAATCGATGGTCAACATGGTTTTGGCAATAATCTTAGATTCCCCGCAGGACCGATGCGCGAGAAGATATCCGCACTGCAACGAGCTTCTTGGGTGGTTTTGCTGGGTGAGGATCAGCATAAAATATTTTCCAAAGTTCAGGATTACGGCATAGATCTACTCCGCGCTCGGGCTGTGCCTGTTGCCACTTCCATCGAAGCATATGATTGGCTGGCTTTTGCTGGTATTGGCGTGCCTGAAAAATTTTTTCAACATCTCACTCTTTCAGGATTTAAAATCAAGCGCATGCGAAAATTTCCTAACCACCATTTAATCACCCATGTTGAAATGATGGATTTATTTGCTGAGGCCCGACAACATAAACTTAAATTAATTACAACTGAAAAAGATTGGGTGCGCATTCCACAAGTTTTCCGCAATAAGGTTCATTGCCATCATATTGATATGGCATGGGAACAAGAAGATGAAATTAATAAAAGATTGGCAAATTTCATCTATTACACGGATTGTATTGTTTGATTCAAGGAAATGTCGATTATCACTTTCTTAAACCCTGAAGGGGATAGCCCATTCATTTTAACCGGGGATCATGCGGGTATGTTGTTGCCCAAAGATTTTATCGTTGGAGAATCTCAGGCTGATATCGATGAGATTTCACAATCACACCGCCTTTGTGATCTTGGAGTTCAGGAAATGTTAGCAGCCTTAAGTGCACGCTTAAATGCCCCGGCAATTCAAGCAAATTATTCTCGTTTGGTACTAGATGTTAATCGGCATTTCGATGATCCTACCTCGATACGCCCAATTTCTGATGGGAAAATAATTCCCAGCAATTACCGCTTATCCTCACAAATACGCCAAGCGCGTATTACGAAATATTTCAGCCCTTTTCATGAGCAATTAGCCCATTATATTCGCCATAGGCAAAGCCAAGCCAAGCCAAGCTTTGTGGTGAGCCTGCATTCTTTTACCCCCCAAATGATGGGAATGGCGAAACGAATCGAAGAAATCGCCCTTTTGTACCATGAAGAAAATGGTTTTATTCCCCATAGTTTAGAATTCTTACAAGCTAAGGGATTTCATGTGGGTGATAATCAACCCTATAGTTCAAAAGGGGGATTTGGCTATAGTTTGGCATTGCATGGCAAAATGAATCATTTGCCCGCGATCAGCATAGAATACCGCCAAGATTATCTGATCAATTCAGAAAAGCGAATAAATTTTCTTGAACTAACAACAGAATTGCTCGCAACATTAACAATAGAAGCTGCTATTCCCAAATGTTTGCCTTTTACCGCAGATATTGCGATCGAATGTGGATAAATAAATTGTGGTATTTCATGATTAGTAAACATAATAAAGATAAAGGAGCCCAAAATTATGGGAGATGAATTAAAAAATTCCAGTGAAAACCCCAATATTGAAGCCGCTGTGTTTCGGCGTTTGGTTAACCATCTGCAAACCAATACCGAGTTGCAAAATATTGATTTAATGAATTTAGCAGGCTTTTGCCGTAATTGTTTGGCGAAATGGTATGCAGAAGCTGCCAGCGAGCAAGGGTTGGATCTAAGCCCAACACAAGCGAAAACTAAAATTTATGGTATGGATTACCACGAGTGGAAAAAAAAATATCAAAAATAAATTCACCATAGCCCTTGTAGCTTTCTAAAAGCTCCCTATATATAGCTACAAGGTTAAAAAATTACGATAACCTCCATAAATTTAGGAGGTATGTTTCAATGGAGTGATGGTAATGAGCAAAGTTATTGGTATTGATTTAGGCACAACAAATTCATGTGTGGCTTTAATGGAAGGAAGCCAGCCTAAGGTTATTGAAAATTCTGAGGGGCACCGCACAACCCCTTCGATGGTCGCATTTTCAGGTGATGATCGCTTGGTAGGGCATTCCGCCAAACGCCAAGCCGTTACAAATCCAAAAGATACCTTATATGCGATTAAACGGATGGTTGGCCGACGATTTAAAGATAAGCAAGTCGCAAAAGAAATCAGTATGGTGCCCTATGAAATTATCGAAGGCGAAAATGGTGATGCTTGGGTTTCATGCGCCAATGCAAAATTTGCACCTTCACAAATATCCGCAATGATCCTACAAAAAATGAAGGAAACTGCTGAAGCTTATTTAGGAGAAAAAGTGGAAAAGGCTGTGATTACAGTGCCCGCATATTTTAATGATTCTCAGCGTCAAGCCACCAAAGATGCTGGCAAAATTGCCGGGCTTGAGGTTTTGCGCATTATTAATGAACCCACCGCTGCAGCACTGGCTTATGGGCTTGAGAAAAAAAACTCGGGTACAATTGTGGTTTATGATTTGGGTGGTGGTACTTTTGATGTTTCTATTCTAGAAATTGGTGATGGTATTTTTGAGGTGCGCTCTACCAATGGGGATACTTTTTTAGGGGGTGAAGATTTTGATAGTGAAGTGATCCAATATTTGGTTAGTGAATTTAAAAAAGAGACTGCCATTGATTTGTCTAGTGATCGGTTAGCATTGCAACGATTAAAAGAAGCTGCCGAAAAAGCAAAGATCGAACTTTCTTCTTCGGCGCAAACTGAAATTAATTTACCCTTTATCACTGCAGACCAAAGTGGACCGAAACATTTAAATATCAAATTAACGCGAGCCAAATTTGAATCTTTGGTAGAAAAATTGATTGAACGCACCGCTAAGCCCTGTCAAGATGCGCTAAAAGATGCTGGATTAAAGCCCAATGAAATTGACGAGGTTATTTTGGTAGGGGGTATGACCAGAATGCCCAAAGTTACGGAACTTGTTACCAAAGTCTTTGGCAAAGAACCGCATCGGGGCGTGAATCCCGACGAAGTTGTGGCCTTGGGTGCAGCAATTCAAGCCGGCGTGCTACAAGGGGATGTTAAAGATGTGTTGCTTTTAGATGTGACCCCACTTTCTTTAGGAATTGAAACTTTAGGTGGCGTGTTTACACGTTTAATTGAACGCAACACCACGATTCCAACCAAGAAATCACAAACTTTTTCTACTGCCGACGATAATCAAAGCGCGGTAACCATTCGCGTGTTCCAAGGAGAACGCGAAATGGCCGTTGATAATAAAATGTTAGGGCAGTTTGATTTGGTAGGTATTCCGCCATCACCACGTGGTATGCCCCAAATTGAAGTGACTTTTGATATTGATGCAAATGGAATTGTTAATGTTTCTGCCAAAGATAAGGCTACCGGAAAAGAACAACAAATTAAGATCCAAGCTTCAGGCGGTTTGGATGATAATGAGGTTGAGCGCATGGTTCAAGAAGCTGAACTTAATGCCGAGGCCGATAAAAAAAAGCGCGAATTGGTGGATGCCAAAAACACTTCGGAGAGCTTGATACATGCCACCGAAAAGACGATCTATGATTTAGGTGATAAATTAGAGCCAAGTGAACGCGAAAATATTGAAGCTGAAATCGTTAATTTTAGAGAAATTTTGCAAGGTGATGATTTAAGTGCGATTAATGAACAAACAACAAAATTAACGCAGGCTTCTATGAAATTAGGGCAAATGATGTATGAGGCTGCCGAAGCTGAAAGTGGCACGAATGCCAAAAATGAGGGTGATGAAAATGTTGTGGATGCTGATTTTGAAGAGGTAAATGAAGATAACAAAGTAGATGAAGATACCAAAAAAAATCAAGCATAGAAGCGTTTAGAAATAAGCTTGAGGGAGCATGAATTTTGGCAAAAAACGATTATTACGATCTTTTGGGAGTTACGAAAACGGCCAGTGATGACGAGCTAAAACAAGCTTATCGAAAACGGGCAATGGAATGTCATCCTGACCGCAATCCCAATGATGCTCAGGCCGAAGCACGGTTTAAAGAAGTTAATGAAGCTTATGATGTGCTGAAAGACACGAATAAACGGGGTGCGTATGATCAATATGGACATGATGCGTTCCAACAAGGGGCTGGTGGTGCTAGTCAAGGCTTCGGTGATATGTCGGATATTTTCGAAGAGATGTTTAGTGGCTTTATGGGTGGCGGACGTGGGCGTTCGCGACAAGCGAAACGGGGTGACGATTTACGCTTTGATTTAAATATCAGTTTGGAAGAAGCTTATCATGGGAAATCGGAAGAGATCAAATTTACCGCCGAGATGCCTTGTGAGAAATGTAGTGGCACCGGTGCGGTAAGCCAAGCTGATATCGTAAAATGTGCAACCTGTAATGGAAATGGTGTTGTTGAAATGCGACAAGGTTTTTTCCGAATGCAACAAGATTGCCCCAAATGTAAGGGTAAGGGTACCACAATTAAGCAAGCTTGCCAAACATGTCGGGGTTCAGGGGCAAATCAAACACAACGCAAAATAAAAGTAGATATTCCTGCCGGGGTAGAAAATGGGAACCGAATTCGAATCTCTGGTGAAGGTAATCCTGGTAAAAATGGTGCCCCTAAGGGAGACTTATACGTTTTTGTAACTTTGCGGGATCACGATTTATTTAAACGCGATGGCAAAATGATTTGGTGTCAATTGCCAATCGATATGGCAAAAGCTGCTTTGGGCAACAAAATAGAAGTTCCAACCCTAGATGGTGGTAAAGTGCGTTTGGAAATACCCGCTGGAACCCAACATGGCCAACAATTTCGCTTACGTTCAAAGGGTATGGTTGGGCTTTATGGCCGTGGCAGTATTGGGGATATGATTGTTGAAATGAATATCGAGATCCCAAAAAATATTTCTAAAAAGCAACGTGAATTATTAGAAGAGTTTGAAAAAAATACAGATCCATCTTCAAATAGTACCAATTTTTGGGAAAATGTTTCAAATTTTTGGAAAAATAATGCGAAGGATTAAAAATGCAAAAAGATGATATTGATGCAGAAATCTTAGAAAATTCAGAAAAACCATCCCCAGAAATTGCAAGTGTATCCGCTGATAACAATGTAGAAGCTGAGGTTCAGAGTACGCCATCGCCGGATGTTCCGCCTCCAGATCCTGGAAACGGCCCCGAAAAATATCCTGAAAGTAGCCCTGAAAATGATATCGAGCAACTCAAAGATAAATTGCAACGTACTTTGGCAGAACTAGAAAATACCCGGCGGCGGTTTGAACGTGAAAAACAAGAAATGGCAAAATATGCCATTGCGAGTTTTGCAACAGATATTTTAAGCTTAGCGGATAATTTAGAACGTGGACTGAAAGCTGTTAGTGCTGAATCGAAAACCGAAAATGATGCGTTAAATAATTTCTTTCAAGGTGTTGAGCTTTCCGCACGTGAATTAGGTTCTATTTTTGAACGCAATAACATCACAAAAATCAGCCCCGAAAAAGGCGATGCGTTTTCCTATAATCATCATCAGGCGGTTTCTGAAATGATCACGCAAGACTACCCAGCGGGTAGCGTCGTAGAATTATTGCAACATGGCTATATTCTGCATGATCGATTGATTCGTCCGGCAATGGTTATTGTTTCTAAATCACACTAGATTAAGATATTATTTGCCTATTAATGAAAAAATATGATAGGCATGACAAGGTAATTTTTTAGGTGCGATATTTGCGGGCGATATTGCCAAAGCCGTTGCAAGATTGTAGATCAATTAAAAATACCAAATAAATATTGGGGAGCTTTCACAAAAAATCTGCTTTTGGATTTTTTTATTTTCAGTGAGGCAAAACATGCGAGATCAATCCCATTCCTTTCTCCGCGATTTTTACGCGCAATATTCATATCTAAATTTTGCTAATAAATCTTTATTGATTACAGGGGGTACCGGCTCTTTTGGCTCGCGCTTAGTGCGGAATCTCTTGGATCATAACACGCCAAAACGAATTATTATTTTCTCGCGCGATGAATGGAAACAATCCGAAATGTATGAGGCATTGCGTCTGCATAAAAATGTTCAATCTTTACGCTTCTTCATTGGTGATGTGCGCGATAGTGCACGGTTGCATATGGCAATGAAAGATGTTGATTATGTCATTCATACCGCAGCGCAAAAACAAGTGGTCGCTTCCGAATACAACCCATTTGAATGTATTAAAACTAACGTGTTAGGGGCAGAAAATTTAGTCAATGCTGCCATTGCCAATAAGGTGATTAAAGTGATCGCCCTTTCTACCGATAAAGCAGCAAACCCGATTAATCTTTATGGGGCCTCAAAATTGGCAGCTGATAAAATTATTGTTGCCGCAAATAATTTATCCGGAGCAAGCAAAACTCGATTTGCCGTGGTGCGCTATGGCAATGTTATTAATTCGCGTGGTTCAGTGATTCCACATTTTAAAAAATTATTACGCGAAAACCCAGAAACTTTGCCCATTACCGATGAAAGAATGACACGGTTTTGGATTACTTTACAACAAGGAATTGCTTTTGTTTTAAGTTCGCTAGATATTATGTTTGGGGGTGAGATTTTTGTCCCCAAAATTCCATCAATGCGCATTGTTGATATTATCGAGGCGATGAGCCCGGGCATAAAAATTATGAAAGTTGGAATTCGCCCTGGTGAAAAACTGCACGAAGTTATGGTGCCTAGCGATGATGCACGCCAAACTGTAGATATTGGTGATCGGTATATTATTCAACCCCAATTCCCATTTTGGTTAACTGAAAAAGAGCGAGATAAAGCTGTGTATTTGAAGAATATTTCGATTATACCCGAGGAATTTTGCTATGCTTCCGATCAGAATAATGAATGGTTAAGCGTAAAGATGCTCCAGCAAATTTTAAAAAAATGACCCGATTTTTGCCTTATTCCCGCCAAACCATTGAAAAGGATGATCTCGTCGCCGTTTCGAAAATATTGCAATCAGATTTTTTAACCACCGGTCCTGAAGTCGCTCATTTTGAAAAGCAATTACAAGAATATATGCAAACTTTAAAACAAACCCCTGAAGTGGTTGTTGTCAACAGTGGAACTGCGGCATTAGATTTTGCATGGCGAAGCATAAATGCGAAAGCTGGCGATAAGGTGATCGTTCCGGCACTTACATTTCTATCAGCAGCAAGCACAGCACTGATATGTGGCTATGAAGTTATTTTTGCTGATTGTGATCCCGATACCGGATTAATGAATGTTGATACAATTATGCAAGCTGCTGGTAATGATCAGAATATTAAAGCAATTTGCGTAGTTCATCTTAACGGGCAATTCGCTCCGATGCCTGAAATTAGGGCTTTTGCTAACGAAAAAAAATGGCAAATTATTGAAGATGCTTGTCATATTTTAGGTGGGCATATTTTTGCTCCAACATACCAACCCATGCAAAAGCCAACTTCCCCCGCGGGCAATTGTCATTTTTCTGATTTCACCGTATTTTCTTTGCATGCGGTAAAAAATATAACAACAGGTGAAGGCGGAATTGTTACCTGTAAAGATAAAAAACAAGCCGAAAAAATGCGCTCTTGGCGAAGCCATGGCATTGTACGCGATGCTAATTTATATCAAATGCCACAAAATTCTTCTCAGCCTTGGTATCATGAAATGCAGGATCTAGGAAGTAATTATCGCATGAGTGATTTTGCCGCTGCTTTGGGGCGTTCCCAATTGGCAAAATTGCCAAGATTCATTGCTGAGCGCGCGCAAATTTATCAATATTATCAAGAAAATCTGCAAAATTTTGCACCCAAAATTCGGTTGTTACAACAAATGAATACCGGAATTCCCGCATGGCATTTATGTGTGGCATTAATTGATTTCCAAGCTTTGCCAATTTCACGTGCAAGCTTGATGCAAAAATTGCGTATAGATAATATCGGTACACAAGTGCATTATATACCCCTTTATCGCCAACCTTTTTTTGCAAAAAAATATCCGAAAATTGGCTTGGAAAATAATTTTGCCAATCAATTTAAGGGTGCCGAAAAATATTATGCCAGCGCACTTTCCCTGCCCTTATTTCCCGGGCTTATGAAAACAGATGTTGCGCGGATTTGCGCTAAGCTTGTGGAGCATTTGGGATTGAAAAATGCGTAGTGTTATCATTCAGGCGCGTTACGGTTCTTCCCGCCTTGCTGGTAAGATTCTACTTCCCATTGCCGGACGCATAGCCTTAGCGCATCTTGCTAAGCGTGCCTTGTATATTAAGGAGGCGGATCATATTTGCTTTGCCATTGCCGATGATTGGCAAAGTGATCCAATCGCAGATTATTTGCAAGCGAATTACCCAGAAATTAAAATTTTTCGTGGTGATGAACATGATGTTCTCTCGCGCTATTATCATGCCGCGCAGAATCTGGGGAGCCAAATTATTATGCGGGTTACCAGTGATTGTCCAATGATTGACCCGTATATTTGTTCGGCAATGTTTCAGATATTTGCCAATGGGAACTATGATTACCTGACCAATAATTTTTATCCTAGCTTCCCCCATGGGCTGGATGCTGAAATTACGACGATCCAAAATCTTAAAAATTCTTATCACCATGCCACGCAGCCCAAGCACCGTGAACATGTTACGCTATGGATTCGGAAAAATCCAAATTTACGCAAAGCCTGTTTGGTAAATGGTTCTGTAGATGATTTTACCATTTCTCAACGTTGGACCCTAGATTATATGGCAGATTTGCAACTACTCAATGCGTTAATGACTCATTTAGATTTTGACCGGGTGGAAGATTTACATTTTGAAACCGCACTTGAAATTATGCGTGCAAACCCCGAATTGATGAAAATTAATGCAAAAGAAGCACAAATCCATCATCGCCTACAAATAGCAAGTGAATATGATCAATCGAATTTTCAATGCAATTATTATCGTTGGTCACAATTTGAATATTCAAAGATAGAAAATAACCTTTAAGAGGCACCAATTAATTTCGCACTTTTGGCAACCACATCCTCTAAATAATCTGCCAAATCTTGCATCCCTAATTTTTGCTCTAAGATGCTCTCACTTTTGGCAATGGCTGATATAAAACCTTCTAAATTCCAAAAACCCGGCGCAAGCAAATCAGGGAAATTCATCTGGCTATTGGCAGGCCAAGGGTTGGTGTAAAAATAGGGTTGGTTAAAAAAATGATCTCCCGGGGAAAGACCAACCCCAACTGAGCGTGCGGTTTCAGGGTTATTTTTATCGAAAGTGATTAAAATAGCCAAATCAAAATGATGAGGCCAGCAATAAATTTGTGACGCTCCGGGTTGAATATCAGCATATTTTACGGCTAGTCTTTCAAGCAATAAAGTGGCATTATGATACCAAATTGCCAAATTGGCAAAGGCATCTTGCTCACAACATTGATATTTCTTGCCATCAGCAATGCCATGGGGCGGTAATTTAAATCCACCCTTATCAAAATTATCGGTACCAATATGATGCTTATTCAGCTCAGATTGCAGCCATTGGCTTGCTTGCGCTTGCGTATTTCCAAGCAAATAAAATTCATTACATGATTGATCATCTTCAATATACAGCATCATATCGTTGATGGTAACGCCAACATGTAAATTATTTTCATTCAGATTATGGGTGGTAAAGGCATTTTTTTTCGCAGAAAAATCTAGACTCGTATGGCTGTAATCAGGCTTTTTTTGTAAAATGATTTTACTCGCTCGCATCGGCAATTGAATTGCATAATGCAATTCTAACCGAGCCTGCTCCAACCTTGTCACATCATGGGGTGAGAAATCTTTCCACATAATCGGCATTCCTTAAATTATCGTATTTTACTTGTGCAGTTAGTTTATTTCATGTATTTATAGTATATTATTGGCTCATTTGCAAGTTAAGAAGAGGAATTTGCTCATGCTTCGGAAAACTGAGATTGCTTTATGGGATAATTTAATTGAAAAAAAACCAGCCTACGCGCTGGTTGCCAATGTTGATTTGGTGATCATTCGCTATGGTGAAAATATTTCGGTACTTTACGGGCGTTGTTTGCATCGTGGAGCATTATTAAGCGATGCGAAGGTCTCTGGAAATAATCTTATTTGTGGCGTGCATCATTGGGATTTTCGGATTGATAGTGGCGTAAGTGCTTATAATAATGCCGAGGTGCTAAAAAAATTCACAGCTTGGATCGAAGCCGGCAAAGTTTTTGTTGACGAGGCCGAAATTATCGCCTGGGAACAGGAAAACCCCCAACCCTATCATCGAAAAACCTATCAAGGCTTGTATCAAGATCTGCATGGCGGTGAAGAAGAACCTTATGTGCAAAAAATTCGCTATTATGCGAAAAATGGCCTGAAGAAAACCGGACATCATGGGCAGGTGGCCTCAATGGGGGTTCCATTGCAGCAATTGCCACAATGGGATGATCTGCAATTTATTACCGCGCAATTAAATCGCCCGCCCTTATTGGATGATGCAAAAGTTAATACTCAGGTGGTTATTGGCAAAAATGCGAAAAAGCCTCTGAAATTAGAAATCCCGATTTTTGTTTCAGATATGAGCTTTGGGGCATTATCAGAACCTGCCAAAATTGCACTTGCGCGCGGAGCTGAAATGAGTGGAACTGGAATTTGTTCGGGTGAGGGGGGAATGTTGCCGGAAGAACAGGCAGAGAATTCACGTTATTTTTACGAATTGGCCTCCGGACGATTTGGTTTTACAATGGAAAAATTAAAAAAGGTGCAAGCCTTTCATTTTAAGGGCGGGCAAGGAGCAAAAACTGGCACTGGCGGACATTTGCCCGGCAAGAAGGTGCAGGGTAAAATTGCTGAGGTCCGTGGGTTACAACCCGGGGAAGCCGCAATCTCACCGCCACGATTTCCAGATTGGGAACATATCTCGCAAATTCAAGAATTTGCCACGAAAGTGCGGGAATTTACCGGAGGAATTCCCATTGGCTATAAGCTTTCTGCGCAACATATTGAAAAAGATATTGATGCAGCACTCACCATTGGCGTTGATTATATTATTTTGGATGGTCGCGGTGGCGGTACGGGCGCAGCTCCAGAAATTTTTCGCGACAATATTTCAGTACCCACAATCCCAGCCTTGGCACGGGCACGAAGGCATTTGGATCAATTAGGGCGCAAAGATATTGCCCTGATGATTACCGGTGGGCTTCGAATGCCAGCCGATTTTGCCAAAGCAATGGCGTTGGGCGCGGATGCGATTGGGGTTTCCAATTCTGCCTTGCAGGCGATTGGCTGTTTGGGCATGCGCGCATGCCATACGAATAATTGCCCAGTAGGGATTGCCACGCAAAAACCCGAGCTGATTTCTAGGATTATCGTGGATGAATCAGCACAGCAGCTGCAAAATTTCTTTGCAGCTTCGGTGGGTCTGATGCAGGTTTTGGCGCGAGCTTGTGGGCATGATGCGCTTCGTAAATTTTGCATCGATGATTTAACGACTTGGAAAAAAAATATGGCGGAATTATCGGGCGTTGCGTTTGGTGGAGTCGGGTAATTGTTTCAGAGGAAGGCTGTTAATCATCGCCTCTTAATTTTTTAGCTAAGTAGCATGCAGCCAATACAAAGCTTGAGATATTTAAGCATATATTGAGCTTATAAAAAATAAAGGCTGTTCCAAAAACCAAAAAATTGACGATCATAGATTGAAACGCCATATTGCCTGTGCCATAAAATAAACTATCCGCGGTAAGGTTAAGCATTAAGAACATATAAGGAATTGCTAAAATGAAAACTGCATCGCGCGATGCCATAATTTGCAGCTGATCTTAACCGAAAACACCTGCGATATTATTCCAAAAAACGATGAAGATTACAAAAATAACAATATTTATCATTGTTAGGAAAATAGCATTTTTAAGAACTTTATCGGGGGCATCACGGTAATGAGGGATAAGAGCCTTGTTTCGAAAATAATGAATGTTGGAATCAAAATAAAACTCCATAATTGCCAACAAGCAATAAGGTAAGAAAAAGTTTCCAGTCCCAATATTTTTCATGAAAAATGATATTTTTAGCCAGCATGATCTCAATCACGCTAAAACAGATGGGTGCTCTTGTCAAGATGCATTCTGGTGGAAAGATGAATTATGATGCCAAGAGAATTAAGAATGCCTGTGCTTAAAATGATTTTGCATTTTTTAGATTACTTTTTTATTTTAGCTTTGCTGTGATTCTTTGCAGAAGTCACCAATAATGACTTCGGGACTTCATAATCTTTCTATAACATAAAGTGCTATTACGTCATCAATAAATTGTCTTTACCTTTAATTCTTTTTGGGGTCGGGGAGACGGCGTGATGCAATAGGTCATGACGTGATGGTTATGGCTAAAAGCGTTGTGACCTTTTTTCTTTATGTTATGGGTTTATGAACTCCCCGATCACCGTTGAAAGTGCTTTCTTGGATGGTCTAATTTGATCGCAATAAATCAAAGAGTTTGCACATGAGAAATATATTGTATTTTTTCCGAATAATTATAAGATTTTGGATAGTTTTGACGATGATCGGATTTTCTAATAATGCATTTGCTGGCGACATTGAGATTGTAAAATATCAAGGCAAAACTTGCATTGTTCATGATGGAGGACGTCTTTTGAATTTTCGTTCTTTTGAAGATCATGAAAATCAACCAATTACTAAATACGAGTATATAGATAGTGGAAAATATGGAACTGTTTCCGTTCTATTAAAGCTTACTGTAGCACTGATGATGTTTGTTTGATATTAGAAGAACATACCAGAGAATCAAGTGCATATCGTAGAAAACTTGCAGCATCGAAATATGATTGCCCTGAATTTCCTTGAAATTAGAAGCGTGATCGAACTTGCCTTATGTTTTCGATAATATACCGCTCAAAATACTTTCAGATGGCATTTTTTGAGATTCCGATATGTAGAGTTATACAGCCTAATGTGTTTGTTCAATAATAACCAGTAAAATTGAATTTTGCAAATTCCAATATTGGTGATAAATAGTTGCCGCAGCAAAGCAACCCAGCATTGGAAAGGCTCCTAAATAATCTCGAATCAGATTAATTTCACTAATATCATTTTCCAGTAGCCACCTCCCGCGGATACTACAGCTAATATAAATGCCCGCTAAGATTTTTTTATCCCGAATTCTATTTTTTAAATCTTGTAAATTTTCTTTAATATTGGTAAGCGCGTAATCTAAATCACGAACAGCGAAGCCAATATAATCACCATTTTCTGGCAATGCGCCCGTAGAAATGCCACCGGTGGTATTATCGATATTGGTGATATTGCGAATTAATCTTTTCGAACTATCGCTTTGGGCAATCGGCATCGTAAGAAAAATTTGCGTGTTATCTTGGTGTTTTTTTGGATTTAGCTGATAATCTTCCAGGATCGCTTCTTTCATAATATTTAAAGCTGGGCGATCATCTAGCATCAAAATATTGTTAAATGGATCTCGCGATGTAATTTGATATAATTTTTGGGTTGAACGACAACTGCTATTTTCAATTGTCGCTAAAGATACTTCGTTATGAAAACGGATTGCCGAGCTATGAATGGTTTTTGAGCTTCGAGTTAAATTAAGGAAGCTATTTTTATGTTGCTGCACAGGATGGCTAATCATACCAAAGGGAAACACATAATTATCACTTAGCGTATCTAGTAGTGCTAATGTATGAATATCTTGCGCTAAGACATGCATTAAAATTGTTTCCCCTGGAGAGGCGATAATCGTATCGACAGAGGAAATTTGATAAAATTTTTCACGACAAGGAAGTAACAAAATACCAATAGCCGCTTGATCTAAATAGGCGAGATCTTGGGTGAAAATTGCAGCACTTAGCATACCACTCCACTGTGGAATCCCACTGGTTTGTTTTAGAAAATAAATAATTTCATTATAATCTTTTTCCCAAGCTGTCGTTACATAAACAACACCCAAACGATGCTGAGATGTAAGCTCGGGCATTTGTTGTAGTAGAGAGATAACGGCAGTTTGCCATGTTTTTCCTGTTGCCAGAGCCGAAAAAAAATCTAATGCTTGCGGCCTGACTGTCATGGTTGTTGCTTGTTAAGATCAGGAAGAAAATCCATGATATTTGTCAATAATTATGTTACATCAAACTTTGGCGATTACGCCGATTAAAGCTCATTATCGACATCATTATTTAGATTATCAATATCCTTTGCAAAAACATTATGTGCCGGAAAATCGTACCAACCCTTATAAATCCGACTGCCTGCCGTTAAAAAGCATAAAAATCCAAAAATCCAGGCAATTAAAGGAAACAATCCAGGAAATAGGCAGATCAGAATTAAAAATATCACTGTTTCGGTGCCTTCGGTTAAACCGCCAACATAGTAAAAAGCTTTGGGAAGGTTCTTGGCACCATCACCCTCATTAAAATCAGTAGAAATGCCATATTTTTGGGCAAAAATTGCATAGGCAAGAAAAGAACAACCTGTGCCGATAAAGGAAAAAATCACCCAAGCAGCAGCAAGTGCATTTTGATCTCTATTGAGCAAAGCGAAACCAAAGGGAACACCCGCATAAAAGATCAAATCGCAAATAATATCTAAGAAACCACCGCGATCAGATTGCCCAACCATACGCGCAAGAGTTCCATCTATGCCATCACAAATGCGGTTAAGGATAATAAGCACCAAAGCAACATCTAAATGATCTAAGGCAATCATAGGAATTGCCAAAATTCCAAGACAAAAACCTATTAAGGTCACCCAATCAGGGCGGATCCTCAGCTTCATGCAAATCGTTGCTAGGTAAGTAAGCGAGGGTTCAATAAAACGGCGAACATGGTTATCAATCATAAATAAATCTTTCTCATCTTTATCGATAAATATCATACTTTCATAGATATTTGTATTTTACCAAAATGAACTTATGCGAACAACCTTTTATACAGGATTTTCATTCAGCTTTTCAAGAGAAAAGGTTGCTAGCAAACTTTCTCCGGCAATAACACGTTGCCCTTTCGCTAAAATAACTTCTGTATTTTCTGGCAAATAAATATCGGTAATGTTGATAAAACGGCTAACGCCAATTTCAGAACCCAAAGTAATCTCCTGTCCTGATCGCGTTGAATCAAGCAATTTTTTCCCTAATATCGGGGCATGAATACATAATTTTATGGTTTGCGCCTGACCCGAAAAAGTAAAAAATACAGTTTCACCACGCTCATCATTTGCGACATCAGAAAATAAAGGAACCTTATCATATTTTTCAAAAGTAATCACTCCAGAAATTGGCGCATGAACGATTTGCGAATCCAGCAACCCACCCCGAATTCGAATCCGTAATTGTGAAGTGGAATCAGAATTAAAACCATCGGGCAGAGGTGCCATTTCAATGCTGGTAATAATACCATCTGTTGGTGCAACCAAATTTCTCACAGCCTCAGGAGAAACTCGCTTCGGGCGCCGAAAATGGAAAATGCTAAAAATAACAATAAAAACCCCAATCCAAAATAAATGAACCCATAATAAACCCAGTAAAATCGTTGCCAATGCAATAAGTGATACAAACGGATACCCCTCAGGGTGCAGGGAGGGGAGGGGAGAGTTTTTTAAAAAATCTTTCGGTGTCATTAATTTATTCCTAAAAACGAATATACTCAAATTGAATATTGTCTAACCAAAGCAAATGATAACTTGAATCATAACAATAGACAAGTCATATAAAGCATTTTTTCATTAAAATAGCATCTATTTTTCCTATTTTTCGTGGGTAATAATCTTTACGCTTCCCATATGGTTGGTAACCATTTTTTCGATAAAATTGCAGAGCTTTTTCATTATCTTGTGCAACATCCAAAAAAACCTCATGGGAAAAGAAATATTTGGCTTCATTTTTTACGGGCTGCTGCGTAAAATTAGAAATAAACTCACCAGTTTCTACGATTTTTAATAAAAAACTCGCAACGCCTTGGCGTAAAAATTCTGGCAAAGTGGCAATCAGTATCAATTCAGATTGATGTTGATTATTGCAACGGCTATATTGATAAAGTAAAAATCCCAATATTGTATTTTGATTTGTTACTTTTTGAATCTTAGGGTCTCTAAAAGTTGCTAATAAGGCAACAATACTAGGTTGTTGTAAATAAGTTTCAAAATCAGCCTGGCACCAAATAGTATCAGAAAAACTACGCAGGTAAAGAGCGGCAAGGAGCGAGGCTTCGGGTCGTTTCGCCTGATAACAATAAAATGGTGAACAATTTTTTCGGGATGTGCGTTTTTTTATACCTCTACCCTTTCTAGCAATTCGTTAAGCTCACCAGCTTCAAACATTTCACGGACAATGTCGCATCCACCAACAAACTCACGGTTAATATAAAGTTGTGGTACAGTCGGCCAGTTGGAAAAAGCTTTAATTCCCTGACGCATTTCCTCAGATTCAAGCACATCGCATGTTTGATAATCACGGCCCAAATGATTGAGAATTTGAATCACCATACCAGAAAAACCACAACGCGGTTCTTGGCGATTGCCCTTCATAAAAAGGATAATATTATTATCATCAATCAAAGACTGAATTTCTTGTTCTATTGCCATCTTATTTGATTCCTTAGCCTTAATATTATTAATTTTTGGGTGCAGATGTTTTCAATGCCATTGCATGCAATTGAGTACCCATTTTTGTTCCTAGGGCGCGATAAACCATCTGATGTTGCTCAACGCGACTTTTTCCTGCAAAGCTTGGATCAATAATTTCTACCGCATAATGATCACCATCACCTGCGAGATCTGAAATATCAATTTTAGCGTTTGGAAATGCCCCCACTAGCATTGCATTTAAATCACTTACGATCATTGCCATTGTTAACTATACCTTTGGTTCATTTGCGAATACCTTTATCGAGCATCAATCTGATTTTCATGGCCCTAATTTTTCATGACCTCTAATTTTCATGACCCAGGCTTTCACGAATCTTCATTTTGAGATCTCCCCAAGCATCCCATAATAATAATATGGCTTGACAAAAAATGCTACTTATTTTTTGCGATCTTCAAGCAAACTGCTTAGAAAGAAAATTTTTATAAGGATGATAAAGCTTGGCAAGTTTTAGCGTTTCATTCGCGATAACAAGATTACCCGTATTCGTGGTAACGCCTAGCTTGGTAATAGGAATGTTAGCAATTTTAGCCTTGGCATTGATTTCAGCTACCTGCCCAGCATCCATGGCAATAATATAACGTGCCTGAGTTTCGGAAAACCACCAAATAGTCGGGAGTTTATCAACAGGTGGGCTCTGCAATTCCACACCAATAGGCTCGTGATAATCCAAAAATAGCATTTTGACAATTGCGGGCAACAATCCCCCTTGGGCAACATCATGGCAAACATTGATCCTACCCGCCATAATCAGTTCGCGAACAAAATCACCATGTTGTTTTTCCGCATGAAGATTAATGATGGGTGGTGCATATTGCAAATGTTTCGACGGCGTTTGCAAAATAATTTTCTCGTAAGCAGAGGCTCCAAATTCATCATAGGTCTCGCCGAGCAAATATAAATGCAAATCAGGTTTATTCAAAGCCATACTGGCAATTTTGCTAAGATCTTTAATCAGCCCAACACCGCCAATAACAGGGGTTGGAAGAATTCCACCATCATCACGACCCTGATGATTGGTTTCATTGTAAAAAGAAACATTGCCAGATATCACCGGGTAATTGAAAGCTTCACAAGCTTGTTTCATACCTTGAAGCGTCCCACAAAATTCTGCCATAATTTCAGGGTTTTCTGGACTGGCAAAATTAAGATTATTGGTAATGGCGAGTGGAGTTGCCCCCACAGTAGTTAAGTTGCGCCAGCTTTCGGCAATAATTTGCCTGCCCCCCATCACTGGATTGGCAAATACATAGCCAGGATTAGAATCAGATGCCATCACCAGGGCTGAACCATTTTCTGGAATATGGATGATCGCGGCATCACCGCCCGGACGCGTTACATTATGCCCACCAACCGTTGAATCATATTGTTGCCAGACCCATTGCTTGGAAACAAAATTAGGATGCTGAAAAAATATTTGTAATATTTCATCCCATTTTTGGCGAGGGGATGCGCGCTCTACTTTTGCAAGGCTGGGGTTCTTAGCAAGGCTGGAATCCTTAGCAATATCGGGGTCCTTAGCAAAGCGGGCTCTATTCGTTAATTCTAAACCAGAATTTGCTTTGGCTTTGCCTACAGGGCGTTCTGCTTCACCATAACAAGGTGCCATTGTACTTAAAGGTTGCACCGGAATATTGGCGATACATTTGCCACGCTGAGTTAAACTAAGTTTGCCAGTCTTATTCAGCGTTCCAATAATAGCAATTTCTAAATCATGTTTCCGAAAAATATCATAAACAATTTGCACTTGATCTGGAGCCACCACCAGCAACATACGTTCTTGGCTTTCCGAAAGCATTAATTCATACCCACTCATATTTTCTTCGCGTTTCGGAACATGGTCTAAATTAATCGCAATCCCAAGCCCGCCCTTTCCGGCCATTTCCACCGAAGATGATGTCAGCCCCGCCGCACCCATATCTTGAATGGCAATAACCGCATCGGTTTCCATTAATTCCAAACAAGCTTCCATTAAACGTTTCTCGGTAAAAGGATCTCCAACTTGAACGGTTGGTTTTTTTTGCTCAACATCATCAACAAATTCCATCGATGCCATCGTTGCCCCATGAATACCATCGCGCCCGGTATGGGCCCCCACATAAAGTACCGAATTGCCGATACCACTGGCTACAGAATAAAAAATTTTATCTTTTCGAGCAATGCCAACACACATTGCATTCACCAAAATATTATCATTATAAGCTGGATCAAATTCAGTTTCTCCGCCAATAGTTGCAACGCCCATACAATTGCCATAACCGCCAATCCCGGCAACAACACCATTTACCAAATGGCGCGTTTTCAGATGATTAAGCGCACCGAATCGAAGGGCATTTAAAAGCGCGATTGGGCGTGCTCCCATAGTGAAAACATCGCGCATAATGCCACCAACGCCGGTAGCTGCCCCTTGATAGGGTTCGATAAAACTTGGGTGGTTATGGCTTTCCATCTTAAATATTGCGGCATAACCACCACCAATATCAATAACGCCAGCATTTTCCCCCGGACCGCAAATAACCACATTATTTTCGGGGGTGCCAGCAATTGGCAGCATCGATAAATATTTGCGTGAGGATTTATAGGAACAATGTTCTGAAAACATAACTGAAAAAATGCCAAGCTCGGTTAGGCTAGGATTACGGCCTAAAATTTTTAACATCGTTGCCGTATCCTGCGCATCGAGCCCATGCTCGCGTAATAACGCAGGATCAAGCTCGGTTAAAATATCATCGGGCAAAGTTTCTGAATTCACGGTTTCTGAATTCATCGCAAACATCAAAGCCGATGGTTTCTCACTCATAAGCAAGTCCTGAAAATAGCCCTGAAAACAATAATGAGCCATCTTGGGAAGCATGATAATTGCGAATTGCATTTTCCGGATGTGGCATCAAACCAATAACATTCCCTTTTTCATTACAAATACCGGCAATATTATGTACAGAGCCATTAATATTGGCAATATCATTAATCTCACCGACCGCATCGCAATAGCGAAATAAAATTTGCTTGTTTGCTTCAAGCTGTTGCAAAACTTCAGCATCAGCAAAATAATTGCCATCATGATGAGCCACCGGATAAGTGACAATTTGATTAAGCTGATATTTTTGGGTAACCCTATTTTTTGTCTGCATAATTTTTAGGGTAACGGGTTTAGAAATAAAATTCAAACTGCGATTCCGCATTAAGGCTCCGGGCAACAAACCAGCCTCAGATAAAATTTGAAACCCGTTGCAAATCCCTAAAATACAAAGCTGATGATCCTGGTTTGCCAGCTGAATAATTTCACGCATAATCACACTATGCGCGGAAATCGCCCCTGAGCGAAGATAATCGCCCCATGAAAACCCTCCTGGAATAATGATAATATCAGGTTTGGTATGAAATTGTCGATCTTTATGCCAAATAAAATCAATATCACCGCCATCAACACCGGCCTGAAGCAAGGCATCGCGTGCATCCCTTTCACGGTTCGTACCGGGAAAAATGATAATGGCAATTTTCATAGAAATTTCATTTAATCACGTAAAATTTCAAATTCATAATCTTCAATTACTTTATTACAGAGCAATTTTTCACACATTTGTTGCACCTGTTGCTTGGCTTCATTATGATTATCACTCGATAAATTCATCTCGATAATTTTACCTTTGCGCACATGATCAACGCCCCCAAAACCTAAATTTTGCAAAGCCACCGCAATGGCTTTGCCTTCGGGATCAAGGACATTTTTTTTTAGGCGAATGGTAATGATCGCCCTGATCATAAAGCATGATCCCGAAATAACCCCAACCTACGAGCCACTTCATTGTAAGCGTCTTCTGCGCCTCCTAAATCTAACCGAAACCGATCCTTATCCATTTTCTTCTGCGTTTCTCGATCCCACAACCGACATGAATCAGGGCTAATCTCATCAGCAAGCAGGATAATTTTATGCCCCTCATCATGCTCAAAACGCCCAAATTCAAGTTTGAAATCTACCAAAATAATCCCGATAGCCGCAAACATACCTTGCATAAAATCATTAATGCGCATTGCAAAGCCAACTATTTCTTCAATTTCCTGAGCTTCTGCCCAACCAAAAGTAAGAATATGTTCTTCTGAGATTAAAGGATCACCCAATTCATCATTTTTCAAGCAAAATTCTACCATACTTCGTGGCAAACGTTCACCCTCAGAGATTCCCAAACGTTTCACCAAAGAACCAGCAGCAATGTTTCGAACAATCACTTCTAAAGGAATCATATCAACATAATGAATTAATTGCTCTCGCATATTAAGCCGTTTAATCAGATGCGTTGCAATCCCAATTTCGGCAAGCCGAATCATCAAAAATTCAGAAATACGGTTATTAATAACCCCTTTCCCTTCGATAACACCATGTTTTTTATTGTTAAAAGCGGTAGCATCATCCTTGAAATATTGCACCAAAGTACCAGATTCAGGACCTGAATATAAGATTTTACCTTTGCCTTCACGTATTTTCTGACGTGCCATTAGATTAAATACAACTCCGATTTAAATTACTATTCCCATTAGCTATAACAGCAAAAACTAAGAAAATCAACGACGCCCCTTCTGCGCATCAGGGATCTCACCATGGTATAAAAAAAAGTTTTTCTTCGGATAATCCACATTACGGTCAATTTCAGCAAAATCCACTTGCACAATATTATCAGCTTCATCAATCACTTTCCACCCCCTCAGTGCAATTGGATTGATGGTAAAATAGAGAATCATCGTGCCATTATTAGAATCAGCTTCACTATTTTGGGCCAAAGCAAGATAAAGAAAGCCTTGGGTACGATAAATATCGCGGATACTAATTTTGGGATTGTGCAAATTAATATTATCATCTAACAAAAGCGAGGCGGGGGTTGTAAAAAATGGATAATGTTCGCTTTGGCGAGTTTCGTGATCCACAAGGGTAAAATGCTTATTCGCTGCAAATAGGGATATTGTTTGTGGCAAAGCATAATCTAATCGCATTCTTCCGGGGCGATTCATATAAATAATTCCCTTATACATGCTGCCATCGGGATTGCGTTGATGAAAAGTGGTTTTAAATTTTTTAATGCTATTTAAATAAATGCTGAGAGTTTGCAAATCATCTTTTTGTTGAGAATTCCAGGTCTGGCTTGCCAAACTCGCTTGACCAGGTAGTGTGAAAATCAAGAAAAATAGAATCGTAGAATGAACCAATTTCGATACAACAAAATAGGGGGCAGAAAAAATAGGGGCAGAAGAATCTTTACAAAGCATAATGATGGATTATAACCATTATACATTCGCAATCAAGACTTCTCTTTTGCCAACATGGTTGGCACCAGAGATAAGTTCCTCAGCTTCCATCTGTTCAATAATACGTGCTGCACGATTATAGCCAATTTGCAATTGCCTTTGGATGAAACTTGTAGAAGCTTTTTGTTCACGCATCACCAAAGTAACCGCCTTTTGGTATAATTCATCGCCACTATGATCGCCGCCTGTTAGCATATTGGTGCTATCATCCACGGGTTGTTCATCAGTAAGCCCCGGAATGTAATCAGCTTGTCTTTGGTTTTTCAGAAAATTGCATACCGCTTCCACTTCTTGCTCAGAAGTGAATGGGCCATGCACTCGTTGCATTTTGCTTCCGCTAGGCATATAAAGCATATCCCCATTCCCCAGTAAATTCTCTGCACCTTGCTCACCTAAAATGGTGCGACTATCAAATTTAGAAGTGACTTGATAACTAATTCGAGTTGGGAAATTGGCTTTAATCGTGCCCGTAATGACGTCTACGGAAGGGCGCTGGGTAGCGGTAATTAAATGAATGCCAGCAGCGCGAGCCATTTGTGCCAAGCGTTGGAGTAAAACCTCGATTTCCTTGCCAGCTACGAGCATCAAATCTGCCATCTCATCGATAATAACAACAATATAAGGTAGAGTTTCATAATCACTATGATCAAATTCTTTCACCGGTGCCGAGATTTTCTCATTATAATTAATAATATTACGGGCATTAATGTGTGCCATCATTTTATAGCGACGTTCCATTTCGCGCACCGCCCATTTTAATGCAACAATAGCACGTTTAGGCTCGGTAATAACCGGAGTGAGAAGGTGAGGAATATCGTTATAAATTGAAAGTTCTAGCATCTTAGGATCAATCATAATCATGCGACATTGCTCGGGAGGGTAACGATATAGTAATGAGATAATCATTGCATTCACCCCAACAGATTTCCCAGACCCAGTGGTTCCAGCCATCAATAAATGAGGCATTTTTGCCAAATCGGCAATCACTTCTTTGCCACCAATATCTTTGCCTAAAATAATCGGCAAAATGCCAGTATGATTCTTAAAAGCCCGTGATTTAATAATTTCTTTTAGCCCCACCATGTTATTCTCATAATTGGGCATCTCAATACCAATAACACTTTTACCACTCACCGGGGCAATGCGCACAGAATCTGCCGACATTGCCCGGGCAATATCATCGGCAAGAACAACAATTTGGCTGGTTTTGATTCCAGGGGCGGGTTCAAATTCGTATAAAGTAATAATCGGTCCGGTTTCCACCCCTTCAATCTGACCTTTAATTTTAAAATTTCTAAGCACATTTTCAAGTGCCTGTGCCGTACCTTGAATTTCAGCATCACTAACCGGATCAATCAAAATATCCGTATCTTGAAGCAAACTTAAAGGGGGCAAAATCGATAATTGCTCCCTTGACATCGTTTCAGTGCCTGAATCAATTTGATGAGCAAAATTTGGCACAGATGATTCATCATCAAATTGAGGTTGTGTGGGCATAGATTCACAGTGCTTCGTTTCAGCTTCAGCAGCTTGATAAGCCGGCGAGGCGATAATGGTTTGTAGGCGCAAAGGCTTGGCTTTGTTTTCGCCGACAGATCCCATAGAATAATCATCATAGGTTGGGGCATTTTTTGTAGATTTAATGAGATTATCTTCATCCTGCATAAACGAAAAATGTGTTGACGATAATGCGTCAGTTGCTGAAAGATGAGGTGAATCTAGAACAAGAACACGATCTTGTGCAGTTTCATCGGAGGGTAATTCAGATTTTGCACTTAATAAATTCGCAACATCCAAAGTATTTTCATTCCTAGTAAAATCTTGTTGTTGCTCATGAGATTCGATAAAATGATCTGATGCGAGAATGTGATCAAGAATATTAGAGTTTGGTTTCGGGGAAACTTTCCTCATAGATTTTGCTTTTAACTGTTGGGGAGAAAACAAAGATTTAATGGAATAACGTAACGCTACCCATGAACTAGCCGTGGCAAGGTGGAAGAAAATTACACTAAGCAATAGACTGATCACACATTGGGCAATATCTAGCTCAGTAATATTGGTTTGGGCAAGATTGCTAAAAAATATACCAAAAATACCTCCGCTACCGGTTGGCAGGTAAGAAGCAGGCGTTAAAATCGCAAAGAAAACAGACGCACAAATAACTGATGAAAATCCCCATAAAATACGTTTTTTTCCATAAGGAAAACCCAGATTGTAACGAATTAAAACTGCCCAAAAAGCCATAAGCCCCACCCATACATAGCTTGCATAACCCCAAAGTTGAATCAGTAAATCAGAACTATAAGCACCAATTTGATGCATCCAATTACGCGTTTGGTTGAAAGTAGGTACGGTATTGAGAGAAATATCGGTAGGATCATAAGAATAAAGTGAAAATCCTAAAAAAAGTGCCAATAAAATGCAACCGCAAAAACCAATATTCGGTAAAAAATAACGGGTAAAGGGGATTGTAAAATGCCGAATTCCTTGGCGGATCTGAGAATGCGCTTCTGGAAAGTCAAAATCATGTGTATTATCCATATTATAAAATCACCTTTAAAATCATCTTGGCAAAACCATATTGGCAAAAACCGCAACCAACTATTCGAGTAGTTGTAAATTTATTTCCACAGACTTTGAAGGCACTCCTTAAATGATAAGAAAAAATAAGGAGGATTTGTGTTAATTCAACACATTGTTGCTACGATGATCTCATAGCATTTTAAGCAATTTTACTTTTTTCAGCATTATATTGATTATCAAGCAAAAAGTATGCTATTTTTTCAAGTGCCGGGCGTAAAATAGCTTCTTTATGAACAATTGCAATTCTTACATACCCATCACCCGGAGTAGAATCATACGTAGGAATTTCTTTTGGGTCCACGGGGTGTGTTTGATTGGGGGGAAAACACATATAACGCCCTGGCATAACTTTAATATGATATTGACGCCAAAGATTTTTAGCAAATTTTTCACCATCGCCAACATGAAGCCACAAAAACATTCCCCCATCAGGAATCGTAATTTTTCTTTCTAGCCCAACCTTCGTAAAAACATCTTTCACAATAGCAAATAATTCATTGTAATAGGCGCGATTCTCTTCTACATGAGTTTCATCTTGCCATAATTTAACACCAGCATTTAAAATCGGCGTGGGTACCTGCGCTGCGCTATATCTACGCAAATCCAACAAAACATTCATTAAATCAGGATGCGACGCCACAAAGCCAAGGCGAATTCCCGGTGCGGCAGAGCGTTTGGAAAGAGAATTTAACACCCATATTTGGCGCAATAATTTAGGTTTCTTCGCAACTATTTGCAACATGCCTGCAGGGACTTTGTTGCGATAAATTTCACTATAGCACTCATCTGAAGCGATTTGGAAATTATATTTATCCGCAAAATTTGCTAAAATACCTAATTGTTTCAGCGATACAACCGAGCCAGTCGGATTATTTGGTGAACAAATATAAGCCAAAATTGTGTCTTGTAAAATTTCCTCAGGAATAGCTTCTAAATCAGGCGCAAACTTATTCGCATGGTTAAGGGGGATAGAGTAACAACGTGCCCCCGCCATAACCGCCGCACCATAATATACATGATAAAGCGGTTCGGGAACTAAAATAATGGGGTTGCGTTTCAAACCACTATAAATGAGTTTGGCACAAAATGCGATTTGAAATAGAGCCTCACGGCTTCCACTTGTAGGGATAACACTAATTTCGTCAGCATTTTTTACTCTATAGCGCCAAGAAAGCCAATCCCTTACCGCGCTACGAAATGCTGGTGTGCCATCTTGGGGTGGGTAGGAACCAAATTCGTTGTGACGATCTTCAATCGCCCCCATAACAAAATTAGGAATTCTGCCTTGTGGCTCGCCAATATGCAACATAAGGGCACGAATACTCGTATCTTCATGAGACGTATAAGAGGCAAGCAAAGCGTTAAGCCGGGTAAAAGGAGAGGGAGGAAGATGCATCGCTAAAAAACCTAAATATAAGAGACAATTCAGAATTACCTTCTACAATATCGTTTTGCATTATTGAATACAATCCTTTTATCATAAAAATGAGCGTTTTTTATGGAAACCATAGAGTGTATAATAAAAAATATCGCCATTAATGATTGCCAGAAAATTTCCGGGGAATTGAAATAAAATAGTAAATCTATGCTCTACGCCGCCGCCTTATGCTTTACGCCGTCACCTTAATGTTTTACGCCGTCGCCGGGGCCTATCGGCATAAACATTTACCTTGCCAGCATCACGCCTGCGTTTATGCAAAATCTTTAATAATTCTAACCGTTGATTCCGACTCATTTTAGACCATTGACTAATTTCGGTTTTGCTACGCTTACAACCGATGCAAATATTTTCATCATCCAGTTCACACACCGATATGCAAGGTGAGACAATTTCTAATTCTACATTCATCACGCGCATCCTTAAAGATA
Organism: Alphaproteobacteria bacterium; assembly: GCA_965206365.1. GTDB lineage: Bacteria > Pseudomonadota > Alphaproteobacteria > JABAAW01 > JAHZMA01 > CBDBJL01. The sequence continues at coordinate 50,449 of CBDBJL010000018.1, read as the reverse complement.
AAAAGTAGGGTGCAATTTTTGGATAATATTGATAATATATAAAGAAGATTATAGATTAATCAAGCAATTATGTATAGTCTGGTCTACACTTATCTGAAAAATAAAAATAGCGAGACAAAATTTAATGAAACCCTATGATATTGTTGGTATCGGTAACGCTTTATGCGATATTAATGTTGAAGCAAGTGATGTATTTTTACGTTCTTATGATTTAATCCAAGGCACAATGTTGCTTACTGAGGTGGAAATGATTGAAGAAATGTATCAAAGATTGCCAACAGCTCATAATATTCAGCCTGGTGGTTCGTGTGGCAATAGCATCGCAGTACTTGCCAATCTTGGCGGTAAGGTAGCATTTATTGGGAAAGTATCCGATGATGAGCGTGGAACTTTATATCGAAAGTCTCTAGAAGAGCTGGGCATTAAATTTTTATGTGATCCTCATAATCATGGTATGAGCGGAAGTTGCTTGGTACTGGTAAGTCCGGATGCGCAACGAACAATGGTAACCGCTTTGGGGATATCTGCAGATTTAAATGCTGATGATATTGATGAAGATTTAATAAAACATACCAAAGCACTCTATTTAGAAGGCTATTTATATGATAAGGATTCAGCAAAATCTGCTTTTGATAAAGCTGCAACCATTGTTCGTAACCAAGGCGGGGAAATATCACTTTCATTATCAGATCTGTTTTGCGTGGAAAGGCACCTGAAAGATTTTCAAAATTTTGTTGAAAATTATTGTAGTATTTTATTTGCTAACGAACAAGAATTTAGCGTACTTTATAATATAAGTAATCGCGATGATGCAATCAAGAAAGCAAAAAGCTTAAATAAAATCATTTGTCTTACCTTGGCATCCGAAGGTGCTTGTGTGATTAAAGGTGATGAAAGCTACCTGATTCCCGCCTATGATGTTGGAAAAGTGATAGATACAACTGGTGCTGGCGATAGTTTTGCCGGTGGTTTTCTCTATGGCATTCATCATAAATTATCGCTAGAGCAAAGCGGGCATTTAGCATCCTTATTAGCCGGCGATGTTACCACCCATTACGGACCGCGCTCACTTGCCAATATGCGCGAGTTAATTACCAAAAAACTAAGCTTTACAGTTCCGTAGGTTCAACGATGCTTAAAATAATCATTTAAGAAGATGTTAACCTTGCAAGAGATGCAGGCGCGATTGCGCTTATTTCGTAGCACCAATATTGGCTGTGTTGCCTTTCGTCAATTTTTGCAATATTATGGCTCCGCCGAAATCGCAATTGAAGCTTTGCCTAAATTATATCGCGGAAAAGTGATCGAATTGGTTCCGAAGCAACAAATTATTACCGAATGGCAAAATTTAGAAAAAATAGGTGGTAAATTTCTATTTCATGATCAACCCGATTTCCCCCCCAATATGCTAAATTTGCCTGATGCCCCACCGATATTATCAGTTTTGGGCAATGTTGAGTTACTTGTTCGGCAAAATATTGCCATTGTTGGTGCGCGTAATGCCTCGATGAATGGGCTGAAAATTGCCGCCCAACTGGCTAATGATCTCACGAAACAAGATTATAATGTTGTAACAGGGTTTGCGCGTGGTATTGATAGTGCTGCCCATAAAGCGGCAATCGCAAATGCGGCTGGCATTGCAATATTTGCGGGGGGCGTTGATTATGTTTACCCACGTGAAAATCAAAAAATCTATCAAGAAACTTTGCGTTATGGTGCAGTTATTAGCGAGATGAAATTAGGTTACCAACCCGCTGCAAGTTCGTTTCCCAAACGTAATCGTATTATTTCGGCGTTGGCAAAGGCGGTGATTGTGGTAGAGGCAGCAGAGCGTTCTGGCTCGTTAATTACCGCAAAATTTGCCAAAAAACATGATCGGCTTTTATGCGCGCTTCCGGGATCTCCCTTAGATCCGCGTGCTTATGGTACCAATCGTTTAATTAAAACGAAACAGGCTCATTTAATAGAAAATGCTGAAGATCTAATGGCATTGTTGGATTCTCCTGCTTTGTTGCAAAGCCAAGAAAATTTTATTGTTGAACCCGAACTTGATTTTGAAAGTAATTTATTAAATGAAGCGTTACAAAAATTACCAGAAGCCTTAAATACCACCCCAAGTGGCATCGATGATTTAATTCGTTACCTTGATATGCCCGCTGGTCTTGCCAATGCCGCCTTATTGTTATTAGAAATTCAAGGCAAAATAGAACGAATGCCCGGGAATAAATTTGCTTGGTTAGGTTAATCATTGCACCAATTCAGGTTGATCAAAGCAAAAAATTAGACAATAAAGATTTTTAGAACCGATAATAATGGCACAAATATTGCAGAATTGAGCAAAACAAACATATTCTAATATTGTGTACTTTTGGCACAAATATTGCTAGTATAAGGATTGCCAAAGATATTCTTAAACAGGATCATGTGATGTGATTATCAAGAAGTGATAATTGGACTTAAAAGGATTTTAAACAAAGTGAAAGATCTATTTATCAGCTCAGACCTACAACTACGACAAAGTCGTGAGTTAAGTTCTTATCCCTCTAAACAAAAATCAGATGAATTTTCAGATATTCGATTCGCTGATCTCTTAGCGCAATCCTTTACCGGTGCTGAAACCAACCAGCAAGATTTCTCTCAAGATTTTTCTCAAGATTTTTCTGGACAAGATTCTTTTCACGCGAATTTGCGAGAAGATTTTCCGGAAAACTCGCAAGAAGAATTTTCTCGAGGCGAAATTGCTGATGAGGCTGATGATTATGAACTTAATAATCAGCATCAACCAAAGCAAAATGATGCTACCAATGAAGTTGCCGCGCAAGATGATAAGCTAAGAGATGAAGTTGCAACCAGCCAAGAAACGCAAAGTGACGATGATACTGTTCAATTGCAACTGCACGCTGAAATTGCCTTTAATTTAGAACAACAAGCGTTACAAGGAAATATTCGTAACAATCAGGGTGCATCGCAACCATTAGCCAGTACAACTGCCATTCATCGCAATCCCATAAAATCATCAGAATTAGAAAAAATCGCAAGCCCAACTAGCGATGGCTCTGTGCAGGTGGCTCGGGGCAATAATGCCGATAGTTTGGCGGTGCAAGTACAAAATCGTAATGTAGAAAATAGCAACAAAACCGTTTTAGAGCAGCTAACGCTGATACCAGCAACACCGATTCAAACCGCACAAAACACGTCTCAGAAAACTACCGATATTCCATTATCAAATCAAAAGCAAGATCAGCCTCAACTCTTCCAAAACAAATTATTGCAACCAAGAATTACCACCGATACTCCATCTGAAAATCAAAAGCAAGATCAGCCTCAACTCCTCCAAAACAAATTATTGCAACCAAAAATTACCATCGGTACTCCATCTGAAAATCAAATTCATTCCCAATCCTTAAAAAATGGAAAAATACAGCCACAAATCGCTCAAAATGCAATTGCCCCAAACAAAATTACCCAAAGTAAGATTAATGGGCTCAATCCTTCAGGAAATAGCCAAGCTGAGGGGCAAACATTGTCGTTACCCGTAGAAAAAATTACGCTAGCGGGAAAAATATCCGGAAAATTATTGAAAAATGTTCATCAACCCCTGCGCGTTCAAGGCTCAGTTTTGTTGCAATCGCAAGAAGTCTCAGCGCAAGGAGGTTCATTATTGGTAGAGCAAGCTAAAATTGATACCAGCAATGCTGGCAACACCGAAAAAGCAATATTCGATGCACGCACACCCCAAAATACCAATCAGAATATAAATACGGTTAGTTTGGTTAGTGGTAACAAAACCGATCCTATTGGAACCCATAGCGAAACCCAAACCCAATCAAATGATCAAGGGCAAACTCGCCTGCAAGCGCAACAATTTACAGGCGATGATTCCTCAAGGCAAAATAATGATCATCGCAGCGGACAAAATTCTCAACCCCAAGCTCAAAGCTCAACATCAAACGAACTTCCCAATCAAGTGCAAAATCAAACGCGCTTTAGTGCGCAGCTGGCTAGCAATAATAATAGCAATATCCGTCAATTGCATGCCCAGCTTACTGCGAAAATTAGCAAAGGTGTCGGCCAAGGCTTGCAGCGCATTAACATTCAATTGCGCCCAGCAGAATTAGGACGCGTGGAAGTGCAAATTGACAAAACCATAGAGGGTAAGATTCAATTGACAGTGGCACCAGACCGAGTGGAAACTTTAGAGTTACTTCAACGTGATTCCTCTACATTGCAACAAGCCTTACAAAATTCAGGCTTAGATCTCGATAAAGATAGTTTAACTTTCTTATTGCGAGAACAATTTGCACAACAGGGTGAAGGCAAAGGTGAAGCAAATCAAAAAAACAAACAACCTACAGGGCAAAATAAAGGCGACAATCAACCTTTTATCGATGAAGATTTAGATGAAGATATTTTGGTTAGTGATGATGGTCGGGTTAATGCCAGGGTTTAAGAACATTAGGGTATAAACACAACCAAAAGAGAAAACGATAAACACAGAAAAATAATGATAAAAAATACAGAGAAAGTAGTAATAAATTATGGCAGATTCAATAAACCAACAATTATTATCCAATATTAACACGAACAATCAAACTGTAGCGGCGCAAAATCATGCTGCCCAAGGAGGCGATCCAGCGAATAAATTATTTGATGATTTTACCGATTTTTTAACCTTACTTACCGTACAATTGCAAAATCAAGATCCCCTCTCGCCCCTTGAAACATCTGAATTTACCAATCAACTTGTTGGGTTTGCCGGTGTTGAACAGCAATTAGCTCAAACCGAACAGCTTAAAGCTGTAACAACCAGTCTAGCTACCCAAAATCAAATATCCGCCGTTAGCTATGTTGGCTATAATGTTGAATATGAAGGTCAAGAATTTAGTTTGCAAGGGGATACAGCCAAGGTTTCTTATCAATTACCCGAAAATATTGGTGGCGCCACTCTTTCTATTTTGGATGAAGAAGGTGCGCTGGTTGCTGCTTATCATGTACCCCATAAAGATTTAGCCGGCAAGAAACAAGATTTTGTTTGGGATGGTTATCGGGTTGTCGAGACCGATAATGCACGGGTTTTCCGCTTGGTGCCACCGGCTCCGGGGCAAGACCCACAAGCAGTTTTTGATTTTAAGTTGCCCCGTAATACGGATAATGCTCAAATTCATATTCGCGATGCCAATGGTGTTATCGTCAGAAGCGATAGCCTTATTGTAAACGAGCGTCGCCAAACCTACAAATGGGATGCTCAAGGCACAATTAATGGGGTAAATGCCACGATGCCATCGGGAACTTATAGTTATGAAATTGAGGCAACAGCTGCAACAGGCGGACCGCCATTAATTGATAAGCCTACGCTTTATGAAATTATGCCCATAGGAAATTATCAGGTGGCCATTTCTTTGTTGCCAGCTACTGGGCAAGATGGGGTAGAAGGCACTACGAAATATTATTCAAAATCACGGGCCGTGGGCATTGAAACCAAAGATGGCAATATCACATTAAAATTGGCTACGGGGAAGGAATTGGCGATGTCGGATGTTTTAAGTGCGGAGCTGTAAAGATTAACCAAATATTACCCTGTCAATGGGTATAATAACAAGCATAATTTTATGCAAAATAAATATAAATATGAGAAGGAAAAAAAATGAGTTTATATGGTGCGTTGCGCTCAGGCGTTTCGGGATTATTTTCCAATTCACAACGTATGGCAATGATTTCAGACAATATTGCGAATGTAAATACCACAGGTTATAAGCGTGTGGATGCAAGATTTTCAACTTTTGTCACCTCTTCTGTTGGAACTACAGGTGCCTATACTTCAGGAGGGGTTGTAAATTATAATGCGCGTGAAGTTGGCGGGCAAGGTGCGATTGAACCCACAAACACTTCCACTGATTTGGCAATTTCTGGGAATGGATATTTTGTTGTGACTCGCGATTTAGTAAGAGATTCCAACAATAATTATATTCCCAGTGGCGATGTTGCCTTCACTCGTTCTGGTGAGTTTCGAGTTGATGCGAATGGCAATTTACGCAACTCTAATGGTTATTATTTATTGGCATGGCCACGCGATGTGTCGAATGTAAGGTTTCTGGAAAGCAATGAATTTAGCAGTATGCGCCCAGTGAACATTAACAACCAAGCCTTCGATCCAACACCAACGAATTTTGTTAGCTTAGGAGTAAATTTAACGCCACAAACGGCAGCGGGTCCAGAATCTGCTTATCGGATCACCCAAGAAATTGTAGATCGGCAAGGCACCCCCCGCACAGTGGAAATGGTTTTTGAAAAAGCTCCTGCTGTCGATCATACAGTCTATTTAACCGATGGCATCACGCCAACTTCTAAGCTTGTTAAAGTAACAGCCCCTAATAGCTGGCGTATTTTCGCCAAAGTGGCTGACGCATCCATCCGAACCTATCAAGGTGATGGTACAGAAGGGGATTTAGCCAATGATTCGATATTGGTTCCGATTGCAGATGTTTCTTTTGATTCTGCCGGTAGATTAGGTGCCTTAACTCTTCCCGGCAATATTACTCAATATTATCGAACCTTTTTGCCACTCTCATTTACAGGTTTAGGCCCTAGCGGTAGCCTAACTCCTGAAAATGGATCAATTTCTGGCAACCCTTATACAATTCCTAATGATCCAACCGCATTAAGCGATGTTCGCGATATTTTAATTAATGCTGGCATTAATCCAGCAACTTTTGTAGCAGCTGCCCCAACAGAGACCGAAATTCTCCAAGCCATTTCGATCTTAGATACCGAGGCCCACCCACTTGCAATGCCAACGATTATGGGAATTTTCAATGGTGTCAGTAATTTTGAATCTCCACTTCGCACAGATGCCGGACTCCCCAGTTTAAGTGAAGGCATTGATAAGATGTTTAGCAATACAATATCTTATACTTCTCCTCTTCCTACCGTAGTCAATATCAATAATGACGCCCCAGGAGCACTCGCATTAGGGGCAATACCAGGAACACAAGAATATATTGGTGCCCGATTGGTAACAGGCGATGGTGTCGTTAGAGAAATAACCGATGTTGGTACGTCAATTACCCAATTACAAGGCCATGCCCGCGCCGCCAATGATCGGCTTCGTTTGGTTGTAGATTATGATAATAGCGGCACCACCCAAAGCGATACGGCAACCATTGATTTAAGTTTAGGGTCACTTACGATGGAAGCTTTTGATGGCAATAATATTCTTAATCGTAGTGGGGTGCGTTTAACCAATGTAAGCGCAGGTTTATCGGGAAATGATGGCTTAACGCAATATCATGATGATATTTCTACATTGCGTTTTGTTGAACAGAATGGCAAACGATTCGCATCTTTGCAATCGGTAGATGTTTCCGAAGATGGGGTTACGCAAGGCTATTATGATGATGGCGAAACCCGTGATTTATTTAAAATCCCTTTGGTAACCTTTGCCAATCCCAACGGCTTGCGCTTGGCCAATGGCAATGTGTTTGAAGAAACTGGTGAATCCGGAATCGCCTTAGCACGAGTTGCTAGCACGGGGGGCTCGGGACGAATTTTAAGCTCAGCACGGGAAGCTGCTGCTGTGGATTTGGCAGAAGAATTTTCCAATATGATTATTACCCAAAGGGCTTACTCAGCCAACACCAAAATTATCACTACTACCGATTCTATGCTTGAAGAGCTAACGCGGTCGGTAAGATAATTTGGTAACAAACTTTTTAATCAGAATAAAAATAGAGAACCATGATACTGGTATGAAATTTGCTTAATATTGAATGTAAAGATAAGATTGCCGATTATGCCAGTATCATTTATAGTAGATGAGGAACTTGAATAATCGTAGCCATTTCGATAAATATAGAGAGGAAAGACGATGAGTCTCTATGGATCCCTACGCACAGGTGTTTCCGGTTTAAGCGCAAATTCACAACGAATTGCAATGATTTCCGACAATATTGCGAATCTCAATACTTTCGGTTATAAGCGCGTTGATGCACAATTTTCTACATTTTTAACAAATTCCCTAGGCTCTTCAGTTTATTCTTCAGGTGGCGTAGAAACCAATAGTATTCGTGATATTTCCGAGCAAGGTAGCATTGAAATTTCTAATCATAGTACCGATTTTGCAATTTCGGGCAAAGGTTATTTTGTTGTTACTGATTCATTGCAAGCTGATGCCAATGGTAATTTTAATGCTACAGGGCGAATTTCTTATACGCGTTCAGGACAGTTTCGAGTTGATGCCAACGGAAATTTGCGCAATAGTGATGGTTATTATTTGCTAGCCTGGCCACGCAATCAAGCGAATACTGATTTTATTCAAGGTGGTGATATTACTGGTTTTACGCCGGTAAATGTTGCCAATCAAAATTTTGAACCCATCGCGACCACGCAATTTAACTTAGGGGTTAATCTTACCACAACCACGGGAGTAGGCCCAGATTCCGCTTATACAATAACACAATCTGTGTTTGATCCGCAAGGAACGCAGCGCGACCTAGATATTGCTTTTGAGAGGCAAAGCACCCTAGGAGCCAGAAAAGATCTTACATTTTCCGACGGTACTCAGATTTTTACTTTGGCCTTTAACACACCACAAGAAGAACATTGGCGCGCCTATGTTAGCGTAGAAAATGCGAGTATTGTTGGCTATAATTCGCAAGGAGCTGCTACTGGAGCCAGCACAGAGCGAGTTCCTATTGCAGATATTTTGTTTGGCGATGATGGTAGTTTGGATACAATTTTATTGCCAGGCATGTTAGAAACATTCGCTCATAGTAAATTTCCATTAAGTAATGGTCTCGTAAATGAGGCTGGGGCAACGACTGCAAACCCAATTAATTTAACCACCCTTAACAATGCCGAGCTTAGGGGGATTGCTGGGGTAATTCAACGCTATATGCCCGCTACAAATTTTACCATTCCCAATCCAACAATTGCTGAAATCTCAGCCGGGTTAATCAGTTTAGACTTAAATGCCGAGCCAGAGGCAATGTTGGAAATTTATCACGAAATGACCTCTCAAACGATCGCCAACGACCCAAACCGCGCCGCTGCAGGAATTCCTTCAGGGTTTTTTGGTTCTGTGGGTGATTTGCAAATATTTAATGTTTTGCCGGGTGCGTCTTTTGGAACCCCTACTTTAGGAAACCTTACCGGTGATTTTGCCGGTGGCAGAATTGTCTCTAACGCCGGGGGAGTGCGGGTAGATGGCAATGGCATTGTGAAATATGCACGTGATGGCCAAGATAAAATTCGAATCAATATAGATTATAATAATAATATTAATTCTGTGGCTGACCAAGTGGCTTTTGATCTTGATCTAGGATCTCTAAATTTCAATGCTTTTGCCCGAGGTGGTTCTTTGAATAATGGTTTTACACCATTTGCCTTTAGCAATATCGGCACCGGTGAGGATGGGTTGACAAACTATTTTGACGAAATTAGCACTGTGCGTCGCGTCGAGCAAAATGGTCGCCAATTTTCATCATTGCAATCTGTTAGCGTCGATCAATATGGTGTAATTGCGGGTTCGTATGATAATGGTGAAAATCGTGATCTTTACAAGGTTCCCTTAGCCGTTTTTGCAAACCCGAATGGGTTGGTTGCCTCTTCTGGAAATGTTTATACACAATCGCAAGATTCTGGGGATGCCATTATTCGAGAAGCGAGCTCTACGAGTGCAGGTAGTATTCGCGGGGCTTCTTTAGAGGCTTCTTCTGTAGATGTTGCCAGAGAATTTTCTAATATGATTATTACGCAACGAGGTTATTCAGCCAGCACAAAGGTGATTACCGCGGCCGATGAAATGTTACGTGAATTGGCATCAATTCGCTGATCCATTGAATGATAGATTTCAAATGAATAGGAATTAAGATTATGTCGATTTATGGAGCATTGCGTGCTGGGATCGCAGGACTTTCTGCCAATAGCAATCGGATTGGGATGATTTCTGATAATATTGCGAATACGAATACAGATGGCTATAAACGGGTAGAAGCTCAATTTTCTACCTTTGTTACCGAAATTAGAAATGGTAGCAATAATCAGTTTTTCAACGGTGGAGTCCACAGCAATAGTTATCGCAACATCAGCGAACAAGGTGCACTTAGATCTACCTCTGAGGCAACTGATTTAGCCGTACAAGGCAAAGGGTATTTTGTGGTCTCTAAATCCATTCAATTAAATGCACGAGATGAATGGGTTACAAGTAACCCCATTTTATTCTCGCGTGTTGGCGATTTCAGATCTGATTCTAATGGGAATTTGCGCAATAGTGATGGGCATTATTTATTGGCTTGGCGCAATAATGCTACCGGAACGCAAATTGATGCGACAACATCTCTTGAAGATCTTTCAACTGTGAATGTAAGCAAACAGCTTGCAAAACCCATTGCAAGCACAGAGCTTTCTTTAGGGGTTAATCTGGTGAAAAAGGCAAGAAATAGTACCGATATATTTACAGTACAATATGAATTACGCGATAAAAAAGGCGTTAAACACGAGGTTGACATCGTTTTTGAGCGTTTCCCAGCGGAGAAACAAAATATCCATTTAAGTGATGGAGCTGGCACAATTACGAAAGAAGTTTCTTTAGGCAAAGATAATGCTTGGCGAGTTTATGCCAATTTTAAGGATGGCACTTCTTTGCGAAGCTTTGATATTGGTGGGAATGAAGATGCTTTGGTTTCGGGAAAAAGTTTTCCGATTGCCGATGTTGTGTTTGATTCTCAGGGCAAGCTTGGCACTGTTGCTTTACCAGGCGCACTAGCTTTGTATCAACATACAAATTTACCGTTAAATGCAGATAATTTTACTGAAGATGGTTCCTTATTAACGCAACCCTATAATTTTGGCAACGGGGTTATTCGTCAAGAAAACTTAAATAATATTGCCGATATTTTACAAGAGAGCAATATTCCTGCCGCGGCTTTTAATGCTCCTATTACTGAAAGTCAGATTCTTAATGGGATTACCGTATTAGATACAGTGGCCTACCCTGATGCCATGCCCAGAATTATGAGTGTTTTTAATCAAGATCTTGCCTTTCAAAATGGAGTTGCCCGTGATAATGCCGGCTATCCCCGTCTTGATGGTGGCATCGATTCATTGCTTAGACATTCATTAGGTGGGGGGGATACCCCAGGAGCACCAGCACAAGGAGATCCGCAAGGGCAAAATGTGCTTACGAGCCGATTGTTAAATGGTGCTACCAAAAATATAGATCGGATTGAAAATGTCGGAAATAACCAGATTTTAGCATTATTTGCCAATCACCCCAGAACCACTGTACAAATCACTGTAGATTATGATAATAATGCAACAACAGACGATGGAATTGAAATTGAAATTGATTTAGGGGGGATGAATATGAATTCCTTAGAAGCTGGCGGTCCATTAAATCGCTCTGTCCTTAACATTCCCTATTCCGGCGTTGCTGCCAATGGCAATAGTGGAGTTACACAATATTATGATAATATTTCTACGGTGCGGTTTTTAAATAATAATGGCAAACAAGCTTCTGTATTAAATTCGGTTGAAATTGATGCACAAGGCAATGTTCAAGGTAGCTTTGCCAATGGTGAACAGCGCCGATTAAGGCAAGTACCGTTAGTTCTTTTCACCAATCCTAATGGCTTATCTCCGAATGATGGTAGGGCATTTCTACCCAGCATAGAATCAGGCGCAGCTTTAATTCGTTCGGCAAGTAATAGCGGTGCGGGTGGCATTATTGCTTCTTCCCTAGAGAGTGCAACCGTTGATATTGCTACCGAATTTTCCAATATGATTATTACCCAGCGCGCTTATTCTGCCAGTGCCAAAATCATCTCTACTACCCAAGCCATGCTCGATGAACTCTCACAAAGATTTTAATGAAATGGGGCCAGAATAGACCAGAATAATACAGCCAAACAAAACAAATTGGTTACTTCTCAAAGCCTAGGGTAAAATCATTCGCTATTTTATACAAACCGCAGCAATCAGATATGGATTGCCATCCCGTTCGCTCCGATCAAAGCCGCCTCACGCACGGCTTCATTGGTTGTAGGGTGGGCATGGCAAATCATTGCCAAATCATTAACGGTACCACCAAAATCCATCACATTTGCAATCTCTTGAATCAAAGTGCCAGCCTCGGCATTAATGATATGTGCCCCTAAAATCAGGTTATCTGCTTCCGAGATAATTAATTTCACCCAACCTTCGGTTTCCCCATTGGCACGAGCACGACTATTTGCCATGAATGGAAATTTGGTAGTTCGATACGCAATATTCGTATTTTGTATTTCATCTTCAGTTTTCCCTACCGAGGCGGCTTCAGGATGAGTATAAATAATACTTGGAATCACATCATAATTAACGCGAGCATCATGTCCTTTTAATCTCTCAACCAAGCAAATGCCTTCTTCTTCTGCTTTATGGGCTAACATCGCACCTTTAATACAATCGCCAATCGCATAAACCCCGGGGATATTGGTTTGCAAATCTGCATCTGTTTTAATCATGCCATTAGGTTCAAGCGCAACGCCAAGCTTTTCAAGCCCCAAACCCTGCGTATAGGCAACCCTGCCAATAGAAACCATAATTTTTTCGAAATCACAACAAACTTCATCCCTTTGGCTTTGGTTAAAGCAAATGGTGGAAACATTATTTTTATCCAAAAATTTGGTTTCTTGTAGCTCGGTATCCACAAAAAAGGTCATTCCTTGTTTTGTTAAAATTTTTTGCATTTCTAACGCTAGTTCGGTATCTAAGGTTGTGCCAATATGTTTTTGCCGTTCAATAACAGTAACATCACATCCCAAGCGCGCCCATATCGACCCAATTTCAAGCCCAATCACACCGCCACCAATAATGGCAAGAGTTTTGGGAACCTTCTTAAAATCAAGCGCACCCGTAGAAGAAACGATCCGTTTTTCATCGGTGGTTAATTGTGGCAATTGCCGAACAACCGAGCCTGTGGCAATGATAATTGTCTCACCAGAAATTTCTAAATTATCCTGCCCGGTAATTGCAACCTTATTGCCGGCCAAAATCTTACCTTTCCCATGGAAGCGTGTGATTTTATTTTTTTTCAATAACCCCGCAATGCCCGCAGTTAATGAAGCAATTACTTTATCTTTACGCTTTAACATTTTGCCGATATTCATTGTTGGTGCATCTACTTCAACACCAAATTCACCCAACTTACCAATCATCGTATAATGATACGAGGCTTGGAGTAAAGCTTTAGAGGGAATACAACCAACATTTAAGCAAGTTCCTCCTAGATTTTTTTGCATCTCAACAACCGCAACCTTAAACCCCAATTGCGCAGCGCGAATGGCAGAAACATAGCCTCCTGGCCCTCCTCCAATAATTACGATATCAAAAGAATTGTCAGTCATAATGCGGCAAGCTCCTTAAAAAAATTACAAATATAAAAAATAGACCCATATTTAGCTAGTTGCATATCCCATATGTATGCTTTATAAAGAAAAGAAAAGTCAAGTAAATAAAGGAATTTCAAGTGGAATCTATCTTAGAAAATAGTTTGGTGGTGAAACGATTAGCTCAAGGTCGTATTGAAGTTGAGCGATGGTTATCGCGTTTAGAGAAAATTAGAAAATTCACTGAAGAGAATTTACATGGAAACTCAGTTCAACTATTTAGTTTTAAAATCTATGAAGAAATATCAACAGATTTACTTGATTACGATACTTTAGAGGCAATGATTCACCATCTTTCCGATGAAGGCTTTATGCATAGATTGAAGCAATTGAAAAAATTTATTCCTGCAGAAAATTTTGAAGAGAATAAAGCAAGAATTTTGACAATTTTTGTTGAAATTGCTCGGCAAAACCATAATGATTTCCATGGTTTTTGTGACCAATTAGAAAAAATTCGCTACGGTATTGTGCTTACCGCGCATCCAACTTTTTCACAAAATAGAGATACACAAAAAATGTTATCACAATTAGTGGCAGAGGAATCGATTACCGGGGCAGATTTAGATCCAGATAACGCAGCAAAAGAACTTGTCGCGTTACTCGGCAAAACTCATATTCCTGAAACAGATATTGATTTACAAATGGAAAATGAATGGGCACAACAAACGATTTTAATTACGCAACGCTCTGTGCGTTGCTTATATCATTTGGCCTTTGAAGTTGCGCGCACGCATTTTCCGAAGCAATGGCAAAATTTTCAACCTGCCTTGGTAAGCATTGCAAGCTGGGTGGGGTATGATACAGATGGCCGTAATGATATTAGTTGGCAAGTTTCTTTTAGAAATCGATTATCCGCCTCTATTATCCAATTAGGCGTTTATCAAAATCAACTGCAAGAAATGATAGCGGAAATAAACCTGCTATGCGGTGATAATTTTTCTGGAAGTCAAGAATTGCACACTGCGCTGCAACAAATCCAAACAGAATATCAGGCCCGACAAAGCGAAATAGAATTATTAGATGCTGATGATGTTAAAATATTTGGGCGGCGAATCTATGAACGCAGTGATCGATTAAAAAATACTAAGCCTTTGCGTAATTTATTAATGCAAGCGGCAAAAAAAATTACACATAATGATCAAGGCGATGAAATTATAACCAAAATTTTGGTATTAAATGCTGAAATGCGTAACTATGGTTTAACAAGTTCGCATTGCCATGTTCGCCTTAATTCAGTGCAGTTACATAATGCTTTATGGCAAATTCTAGGGCTTGTTGGCGAGATCCAAGAAAATACAACCTGGCGACGCTATATCCGCAAACTAGATAGCTTATTTGAAACCGTAACCCCCGTTACCATTAATTTCGGGGTGGTGAATATAGAAAGCATGAATGCAAGGCGCCTGATGATGGTAGCAAAATTAATGCTTGATTATGTTGATGATTCCACACCCATACGATTTTTACTCGCAGAATGTGAAAACCCATTTACGATTTTATGTGGGCTTTATCTAGCGCGTCTATTTGGCATTGAAGAAAAAATGATCATCTCACCTTTGTTCGAAACTCCACGAGGGTTAGCGAAAGGTAGCGATATTATTGCACATTTATTAGATAACTCACATTATCGGCAATGGGTAGAAAAAATTGGTTTGGTACCGGTAGAGGCAGGGTTTAGCGATGCGGGTAGATTTTCAGGGCAAATTACAGCAACTTTGGCCATTGAAAGAATGTATATTAAATTAATTGCTGCAATGGCACAGCGCAAAGTGAAGGCAGATTTGCTCACCTTCAACACCCATGGGGAATCTGTAGGACGGGGCGGTTTTGGGCAGAGTTTTGCCGGTAGGTTAGATTATTTATTACCCCCGCAAGTACGCCGAATTGCCGAACGCAAAGAGGTAAATATTATCCATGAAACCAGTTTCCAAGGTTCGGATGGCTATATTTTACTAGGAACACCCAAAATGGCTTTTGCCGTGATTGCAGATGCGCTTGCCCATAGTTTTTTACCAACTGCTAAAAAAGAAGACCCGTTTTACTCAGAAAATGATTCTGCTCTTTCTTTTTTTCAACGAATTAAACGATTTAATGAAACCTTATTTAACATGCCAGAATATGGTGATTTGCTGAAAATGGGGCATAGTGCGTTAATTTATAAAACCGGGTCGCGCAAGCGGAAGCGTCAACATGAATCTGCTTATGGTGTTAACCCCAATCATCCTTCACAAATACGCGCCATTCCGCATAATACCATGCTTCAGCAAATGAGTTGGCTGGCAAATTCAGTGGGTGGGGTTGGTGCCGCAATTGTCGAGAATAAAGAATGGTATTGGGAAATGATGCAACATTCCCCACGAATGAAACAAATTATGACGATGGTATGGTATGCTCGGGTCTATTCAAGCCATAATACGTTTTATGCTTATAGCGAACTCTATAATCCTGATTTATGGTTGCGCCGAGCGCATTCAATTTTCTCGCAAATCTATCAAAAAAGAAGCCAACAAGATCGGGTAAATGAATTAAGGCGAATTGCGGAATTGTTAGGCAGTGATAATACTTATGCAAATTTAGCAAAAATCGTGCGCGCTTTGGGCAATGATAGTATTGAGCTGGGGATTTCATTAGCGCGTACGGCAAAAATATGGGATGAAGTTCAGCTACCCTTTGAATCGATTGCTTTGCATAATCGGTTAATTTTAGTCCATGTTATTCGCCTGGCATTGCAGATGCAATCATATCATTTGGCAATGAAAATTCCTCTATTTGCCCCTTATGCGGATGTAACTTACGAAACTGTAATTGGGCATATTTTTGAATTTGATATTATGGATGCGTTGGAAATGTTGGAAAAGATTTTTCCGCGGGAAAATAATCTTCCTGATTTTGCTGAATATGGAGGTCCAGCAACCTATTTGTATGATGACAAAAAAGCGACTTTAGGCTATGCCCATTTGCACCAACAAATTTTTGTGCCACTTGCAAGGATTCATAATTTATTGCAACAAACAGGAGGTGTGCTTACTAATTTTATTTCAGCACATGGCTAAGATATGAGCAATTCTCCTTTGCAAGCCAATCAGAACTTAAATATTCAACATCCGGGTAAAAATAGTTGGGCACTTTATAAATATTTATTTCATAATTACTTGAAGCCTCATTGGCGTAAGTTAATTCTAGCACAAATAGCGATTATTATTGTTGCCCTCAGCACTTTTTTACAAGTGCGTTTGCTAGAACCGATTTTTGATTTTATTTTGGTTGATGGCAATGAAAGATTACTCTATACCCTACCTTTCTTTTTCTTAATGCTGTCTTTTTGCCGTGGCTGCGCTGTTTATCTGCAAAACCGCCAAATCGCACTTGTTGGGCATAAGGTGATTCAAGAAATTCAATCTCAGCTTTATGCTTGTTTGTTAAAGGGAGATATTGCACCCATATTGTCGGATCGTAGCGGACATTTGATCTCACGCTTTAGTTTTGATATGCAATTGGTTCGAAATGTGGTAGCGCAATCCATGATTGGTGCCGTACGCGATATTATTTTGTTAATTGTTTATATTACAAATTTATTTTATACAAATTGGCAATTGGCAATTTTAGTCGGTTTTATTTTCCCAATGGCAATTTTTCCTATTCTCTATGTTGGACGCAAATTACGAGTTATTTCGTATCATTTGCAGGAAAAAACCGGCGATACAAGTGCATTTTTAGGAGAAAGTTTCCAGGGCATTTCACAAATCAAAGCCTATGGTAGTGAAGATTTTATGCTAAAGCGTGCCAATAATATTTTTACCGGATTATTTAAGATTAATTTTCGCCAAGAAGATATCCGAGCCCGTGTGCATCCTGTGATTGAAACTTTGTTCGGTTTAGCAATGGCGATTACCATTATGGTAAGTGGCTATCAAGTAATTGCCGGTGAGACCACTGTTGGGGCTTTTATGTCGTTTTTTACCGCTTTGATGCTGGCTTATCAACCTGTTCGTGGTTTATCAGCAGTCAATTCACGGTTACAAGAAGGGCTTGCTGCCGCAGATCGATTGTTTGCGCTGATGGGGCGGCAACCAAAAATAGTGAATATTCAAAATGCGAAACCACTCAAGCTCAAGCAAAGCAATATTAAGCTTGAAAATGTTAGCTTCACCTATGATTCCAATATAAATCCATCTACACCTGCCTTGCATAATATTTCTATGGATATCCGTGGTGGCGAGAAAATAGCCATTGTTGGCACCTCAGGGGCTGGAAAATCAACTCTGTTTCATTTGTTATTACGGTTTTACGATGTTTCGTCGGGAAAAATTACGATTGATGACCAAGATATTCGCCGGATAACTATGGCATCATTGCGCCATAATATTTCTGTAGTTTCACAAGAACAAGGCATATTTAACAGTAGCATTGCCGATAATGTTACCTTTGGTTGCGGTAAAATTGATTGGGAAAAATTACAATATGCAACAAAAATGGCAGATGCAGAAAAATTTATCGATAATTTACCGGAAAAATACGCAACCATGGCAGGCGAGAATGGGAACCGACTTTCAGGTGGGCAACGTCAACGATTGGCGATTGCTAGGGCTTTTTATAAAGATGCCCCAATTTTAATTTTAGACGAGGCAACATCAGCTTTGGACCAAAAAACTGAAAAAAATATACAAAAATCTTTAAGTGTGTTAATGAAAAACCGTACAGTGTTAATTATTGCACATCGGTTAAGTACCGTACAAAATGCCCATCGAATTTATGTTTTTGATCACGGGAAAATATTGGAATATGGTAAGCATGATGAATTATTGGCACAAGGTGGGCTTTATGCCTTATTGTATAAAAAGGGTGACGAATTAACATAAACCTTTCGAAATAATCTATTTGAAGAAGCAAATTAACAAAATCTAGGAACAGATAATGGCAGAAAATTCTCCAACAAAACCTAAAAAAAATAAAAAAATACAAGGGAGTAAGATTTTTTGGCAAAATTTATTAGCAGGTAGATTATTACCATTTGTTATCTCTTTATTATGCCTTAGCCTAGCCGCAGGGGGGCTTTGGTTTTATTTACCAAATTCAAAACCTAAGGTTCCATCTTATGTCAAAAATAAGCTCTTCAATGATAACCCTCGGCAAATATCACAAATTTCTGATGGGCGCAATAGTGATATTAGCAATTATGTGGTACTAGAATATTGGGAACAACAAAAAAAATACCACGAAGCAGGAAAGTTTTATGGCACTATTAGCCAATGGCTAAGCGAAGATAAATCTTTTCAGGGGCGTGCTTTTCTGGGTTATTTGCGTATCGGTGATTATCAGAAGGCGGCAGCTTTTCTGGGAATTTTAGAAAATATTACTACCAAAAATAACTCTGAATATCCGCAAGAGATCCAAAACTTGCTTAGCAATATTTATCCCGAAAATATCCATCTTTATCGTGATTGGGAAAATGTATATCATGCGTTAATACAAATCAAAAGTCAGAATTACTCACAGGCGCAAAAACATATTTCAGCAATTCAAACCCAAAATACCATCTTGCAAAATATCGCAATCATTATCCAATATTTAATTGTTGATCAATTAACCGAAGCTGAAAAATCCGCAACAAATCATTATAAAATCAATCAATCTTTACAAGCATCGTTGCTAATTTCGCGTTTAGCAATGCAACATGATTGGCAAAATATTGTTGTTGAGGTTGAAAAATTACAACGAAATGAACAAATTAGCCAGGAAATTCAAAAACTTTATTTTCATGCCCTCTATCATTTAGACAGGGGCGATGAAGCTTTGAAATATATTAGCGAATTTGCACCAGCCTATGATATCAAAAGTTTATTTTTTGCAGATATGAAACAAAATATTATTACCAATAATCTGTCAGAAATATCACAAGACCCTGCTGATTATATTGCTGAGCATCTGGCAGAATTTGCAGCATCTTTTTCTCAGAAGGAAAGATTTGATGGGGTCAGCCTAGTTTTGATTCGCCTAGGCTTATATTTAACACCCCATCATGATAAATTACAAAGCACACTCGCAAATATTTTTACTCAGCAAAAAGATCTCGAAACTGCCATTGCAATTCGCAATCAAGCCCTAGCCTCTGATGAAGATATACCCCTTCATGCAGAAATTTCTCATAAATTACTGTTAAGCAACCTCTATAATTTTAGTGAAAAAGATCAAAAAAAACAAAGTATAACCATTTTGCGCGATTTACAAAAGCAATATCCAAAATTTTATCAGTTTTATCTATATGAAGGCAATATACACCGGGTTAATGGCGACTATAAAAAAGCTTTAAAGCTATATAATAAAGCCTTTGCCAATTTACCGATTCAAATCAATGCAGAAATTTTTCCAACATTTTCTGATCTAAAACAAATTATCACCCAAGGTGAAAACGCTCCCTTCCTACAGCGCGCTGAAATTAAACCCTGGCAACGATTTAGTCAATTATTTTATATTCGCGGTATCCTTTACAGTCATCTTAATAAATGGGATCATGCTGAAAAAGATTTAATGTTGGCAGTTGCTTTTGGTTCAAAAGAAGCAAATATTTTAAATCATCTTGGTTATATTTGGGCGGATGCCGGCGTTAATATTGAACAAGCAATTTTTTTGTTAGAATATGCCGTAACTCTCTCTCATAATCCACATATTATCGATTCTTTAGGATGGGCATATTATCGCCAGGGTGATTATCAACGCGCCGCAAATATCCTAGAAATAGCGATCATCGGCGAACCCAATAACGCAATTGTTAATGATCATTTAGGTGATGTTTATTGGGAGTTAGGCATTAAGCGTGATGCCAATTTCCAATGGCAACGCGCATTAAAATTAGAAACGGATTCCAAAAATATTGCGACTATTAAAGCGAAATTACGCGATAATTTTTAACAATATTCCTTATTTTAATGTTATTTTTATCTGAAAAACTGCCAATTATTTTATTTGCACCGGCAAAGGTGAATCTATCTCTGCATCTTAAAGGGCAACGCGATGATGGTTATCATTTTTTAGAAAGCGTGACCGCTTTTTGTGATTTTGCTGATAAAATTACCCTTAAGCGGCTAGATCATACTGATATGAATCCCAAACAACAAAATGATATTCAATTTGCAACGCTGTGCGATGAAATTACCTTCATCGGTGAATTTTCCAATCAATTGCAAGCTGAAGATGATTTTACAAATCAGAATTCAGTGGCCAAAATTCTGCAATTGTTACGGCAATATTTAGCCCAAAAAAATATAGAGATCCCACCTCTAAATATTATCATCGATAAAAAAATCCCCCCCCAAGCAGGCCTAGGCGGAGGCAGTGCCGATGCGGCGGCTTTATTGCGTTGGTTTCAAGAAATTTTTCCGCAATTTGAATTATCGCAATTGGCAAGCCAGATTGGCGGAGATGGCTTGGCATGTCTGTATTCAAAGCTAGGGTTAATGCAGGGAATTGGCAATCAATTTACTGTATTGCCAACAAATTCTATCAAAAATCATAGTATTTTTTTGTTATCGCCCGGAATTGGGCTTAGCACTGCACAGGTTTATCAACAGATAAACATGAATTTTCCCGAAGAAAGAATCAATTTTTTTGCCGATACGGAAACTTTATCATCGAATGCACTCACAGTTTTTTTGCAAAATGCACGCAATGATTTACAAGCAAGTGCCGAGAAATTATTACCAATCATCAGTGAAATTTTGCATTTATTAAGATCTGAAGGCAAGAAAATCAACAGTTTTCAATTTGCACGTATGAGTGGCAGTGGTTCGGTATGTTTTGCATTTTTTAATACCCCCGAAGGGGCAGAACAATTTCATCAAGCGATTACGGCTCAATTGCCAAAAAAATTTTGGTGTCGTAGCACACAATTGCAATAAATGTAAACTTACCAGCGAATGAAATTGCGATTAAATCGTCTAACGAGCTATTGACAGAGCTGGCAAAGTAAATTATTTTCGTTGATAGATCATTTATGTTGATATTGGGGTGTAGCCAAGCGGTAAGGCAGCGGTTTTTGGTGTCGCCACGCGTAGGTTCGAATCCTACCACCCCAGCCACCCTAAACGCGTGCACGCATTTGCAAACATATCAATGTATGTAGCGCGAATGTGGCGCGCCATATTTCCTATTGTATCTAATGGTTTTAAATTACGCTTAACCAGCACGCCAAAAGGCAAGCAAGGCATATTTTATAAAATTATGACCGAGCAAAATAAATTATGGGTACGCCATGTGGTGAATATTGAAGATGCCGTAGCGCAAGGTTTGAAACGTAATTTAATGGAACTTAAAATTGGTGCGGGAGATGAAGATACATGGCGTCAAGAATATTTGCTTGAATGGTTAGACGAAGCCCATAGTTGGTTGCCTTTTGATTTAATTATGGGTTTGCGAAATTGAAAACATGCCGCCACTTGCCGACCGCCCACAAACTTATATGGGGTTAGATATTGCCCGCAAACATCATTTGTGGATTCTGGTGGTTCTAGAGAAACAAGGCGATGTGCTTTATACCCGTGAAATCATCACGCGCAAAAATATCAAATTTTCTGAACAAGAACATATTTTAGAAACATATATCAGAAAATATAATCCTATCAGGGTTACGATTGATGAAACAGGCATGGGCATGCCCGTGGTTGAAGCCGCGAAACTAAAACATGGGAACACACGCATTGAAGGTGTGATGTTTAATATTGCTAGCAAGCATGAAATGGCAATTCTGATAAAACAAAAGTTTGAAGATAAACGAATTCGCATCTCCCAAGGCGATGGTGCATTACGCGCAGATTTGCATTCAATTAGTAAAAAAACCACCGTCGCCAGCACGCACCCCGTTTTTAATGATGATGGCACGTCGGATGGGCACGCCAATCGGTTTTGGGCAATGGCTTTGGCAATTTCGGCGGCAGAAACTGCACCATTTATCACATCTGGCTATCGTGGGATTCGCGGGATTAACGCACAGATTTTAAATCATTTCTAAGAGTTTATAACATGAAAAAAACACAAAAAACAACCAAACCTAACACCGAAGAAATCGCCAGTGCGGGTAGGATAGAAGATATTTCACGTCTTTATGCGGGCGTTTCAAACGGTGCTGATGATCGGCAATCACCCCTTGGTGGCGGTGTGAGTATGCAAGAATTCTGGCGCAAAGCTAATTATGTTCGCTTTGATAACCAAGTCGCGTCATGCTTGCAACAACGGTTTCAAACGGTGATTTCTGCTCCATGGCAAATTGTACCGGGTGATGAAAGCGCAATTGTTGAAAAAGCTGCCGAATTTGTTAAAGAACAATTAAAAGCGATTAATTTTAATGAACTCACGCGGCTATTGCTATGGTCGCGTTTTTATGGTGTCTCAATTGCTGAAATTTTATGGAATGGTGATGGCACAATGGTCGATATTATCGCCCGTAATGCCCAGCGATTTTATTTTACCGTAAAGGGAAAACCATTATTACGTACCACATCAAACCCGCAAGGCGAAATATTGCCGATAAAAAAGTTTATCATCTGTCGTTCTGGAGGCACCCATGGCGATAAGCCCTATGGCGAAGGCTTGATAGATTTTTTATATTGGCCAACCCGTATTAAAAAATTAGGCGTTTCGGAATGATTACTATTTCTTGAAAAATACGCAAGCCCCACGGTGGTAGGTAAATATCCACAAACCGCGACCGCGCATCGCAACAAGATGATTTGTTAGACATTACCGCCAACATTAGGCGCGATAGTGCCGCCATTTTGCCTGAAGGCATGATGCTGGAATTGCTAGAAGCAAGTAGGCGCGGACAAGCTGATTTTGCCACTATCACTCAATATATGGATGCGGCTATTGCGAAGTAATTTTATCACAAACCATGACCACCGATAATGGAAGCTCTTTATCCCAAGCCAATGTGCACTTAAATGTGCAACAACAAATTGTAAAAGCAGATGCTGATTTGGTCAATGAAACATTGAATAATCAATTTGTGGCGTGGATAATGGGTTTCAATTTCCCTGCAGGCACACCACACCCTAAAATTGAACGCGATTTTCCAAAAACTTACGATGAAACAGCCCGGGCCCAAAGCTTTGCTACATTAGCATCTATGGGCTATGTTCCCACGCTTAAAAAGGTACAACAAGATTTTGAGGTTTTGAAAAAGCTACCCCGCCACAAACTGGCAATAGGAACACGGCTTCGTTTGCAGAAAACCAAAAAGAAGAACCTATCTTAGACCGGGCTGATAAAATCACCAATAAATTGATAGAAGCCGACTATGAAATTTTAGAACCGCAAATCAAGAAAATTAAAGAAATCGTAGATAGTGCCATAGATTTTCATGAATTAGCCGATGGGCTTTTGGGTTTGGATTTACCCACTAAAGCCGTAGGCAAATTACTAGGCGATGCCAATGCGCTGGCAGATTTAATGGGTGCGGCAGATGTACAAAATAAAATTAATTCACATGGTAGGGCTGAATAATGCCACTTCAAATTACTCCTTTTGCAGATGCAATTACTTTTCAACAGCGTAAAGTTACCCTGCCCACCCAAAACTGGAATGATATATGGGCGAATACCCACGATAATGCTTTTGTGGTGGCAGGTGTGATGCGCGATGAAATGCTAGCCGATATCCAAAATGCAGTGATTAAAGCCCAAGGCGCGGGCAAAACTATTAAAGATTTTCAGGCAGAATTTGATGATATTTTGGCACGTCGCGGTTGGTGGACATCAATATTAACAAACCTTAAATATAAACGTTGGCGTACCAAGGTAATATATGAAACCAATTTACGGCAAAGCTATAATGCAGGCAGATTAGCCCAAGCCAAACGATTAGGGCTTAAATATGCCCGCTATGTGGCGGTTGCTGGATGATAGAACCCAAAGCGCGCACAAAGCATGGAATAATGTTATTTTACCGATTGATGACCCGTGGTGGCAAACCCATACGCCAATGAATGGCTGGGGGTGCCGTTGTTATATGCAATATTTAATGGAAAACCAAGCAAAACGTATGCTGGGTGGTGCTGACCCTGCAACCCAAACCGCACCGCCCATTTATTATGATTCTTATGTTTTATCAAAAGGCAAAATCACACGGGGCAATTCAAAACGCTTTGGCAGGTTGCGGGGGCAAGCTGTGAATGTGCCACGCGGTATTTCACCGGGCTTTGCCCACATGCCATTTGTGGCATCAAATGTTTTAAGTCCGCAGGCACGGGCTTTGATGGAACATGATAATTTAATGCCTAAAAAAGCTATCCGCCTGTTCCTTTACCACAATTGCCTGTGTTAAAAGCGAAAGCCAAACCGATAACAGGTAAATTTACTGAACAAGGGTTTCGGAATGAATTTAGGAAACTATTTGGTAAAGAAAGTTTTTATACTGATCCTAAAGGTAATGTAATTAAAATTGATAACGCATTATTAGAACATCTTATTAAGAATAAAAGCTTAAACCGTATAAGGTTTTTATCTTTCTTACCCGAAACCTTAGAAACTCCCCAAGAAATATGGGAGGAATGGTACAAGGATAAAGATACAGGTAAATTAAAAATTAGAAGGCGTTATATTAAACATCTATCATACGAAGAAAATTCAAAGGAAAAGCACATTGTTGGAGTAGTTGACAAAGATAATGGTAATTTTTCAGGAGTTACAATTATTCCTTATGGAAAACGAGGAACAAAAAACACGCAAAAAGTAAGACACGGTAAATTAATATATAAGGGATAAGTGGTTACTTGGTCATCCATGCCTAACTAACCCGCTCATTACAGGCATTGTGACACGGCATCCCTATAAGAAGCATTTTGCTGGTAATACAAAATCATCAAAAAATCAATAAAAATAAGGGCAATTTTTTAATTAAATTGCCCTTATTTTTATTATTTTTGATTCGCATTTCTCCCCATAAAATTCATTAACAAATCCTACATAATGGATATATGAACAACCCAAATTTATGCAGGTATTTTATGACAACATATTCCACTAAAATTGAAATTTTCAAATCAGGCACCTGCCCCGATAGTTTAGAGCGCAATATTACGATTGATACTCACCAATTAAATAAGGTAATCAGCAATTATAAAGAAGCTTCTGCCCCTTTGGTGCTTGGACACCCGAAAGATAACCATCCCGCATTCGGTTGGGTCGATGGCTTAAAGCGCAATGGTGATATATTGATTGCGAAAATTTCAAATATCCCTAGCGAGATTAAGAAGCTTGTTTATGCACGTCAATATAAAAACATTTCTGCCAGTTTTCGAGCCCTACAGGCAATATTTCATTACGCCATGTTGGGCTCTGCCACCTGCTGTAAAAGGCTTAAAAGAAGTTACATTCGCGCAAGAAGAAGATGCCACATTTGAATTTAATGCGCCAGAATCTGTTCCCCCCATGCAAATCCAAGAACAAACATTAAGTAAGATTTTAAGCACCCTTAACCAACTTGTTAAAGGTACAAATTTCAATGAACCCAAAACTGAAGAAAAGGAACCAGAGATGGATAAAGAAGATGCTAAAAAATTGGCTTCAGAAAAAACTGATTTAGAAAGACGCGAAGCCCAGCTTGAAAAAGAACAGGCGGAATTTTCTGAAACAAAACGTAAAAGCGAATTGGCGATGATGCAAAATAGATTTGATGCTTTACTTGCCGAGGGCAAGATTAACAAAGCGGTTCGTGATTTAACAGTGAATTTTGCCACGAAAATTACCGACCCCGATATCGCAGAATTTTCTGATAAATCCACAAACCCCTTAGATGCATTTATTAATTTCAGTGAAAAATTAATTGAAGCAGTAAAAGAAGACACGCCCGATACAGGCGAAATTGCCCCTGATAATATGACTTTTACAAAAAGTTTTAACGAGGCTGACCAACTTGCAAATGCGATTAAAGAAAAGCAAACAGCGAATCCGAACCTCACGACATTAGAAGCGGCCGATATGATTCGCAAAATGAAAGGACGCAAATAATGCAAAATAAATTGTTAATCAAGAATTATACCGCATCTGCTGCCATCACCAAACGGCGTGCCGTGAGATTGGCAACCAATGGCGCAACGCAAGCTGATGCATCCACAGATTTTATCTCTGCCCCAGAATTGAATGCGGAATCTGGTGACAGGGTTGATGTTATACAGCAAGGCATTACTCAGGCTGAATCAGGTGCGGCAATTGTGCTGGGTGCGTTTTTAACAGCCGATAGTTCTGGTCGAATGATCACCGCCACCACAGGCCAACGCGTTATTGCAATGGCGTTAGAAGCCGCCAGTTTGGCGAGTGATATTATCTCTGTGCAAATTATTCACACCAAATTTTAATTTATTGTTAAGGAATTCATAACATGACTGAAACAACCCCTTTCACCTTAGACCCAACTCTAACAGCCGCTTGGGTTCATTATCAAAACCCTTCAGCCAGCTTAATTGCCGATATTGTGCAATTATCTACAAATTACGACACTGGATTATCTGAAACATTGTCAGGCAACAGCCAGTGGAATAATGATGCAT
Organism: Alphaproteobacteria bacterium; assembly: GCA_965206365.1. Classification (GTDB taxonomy): domain Bacteria; phylum Pseudomonadota; class Alphaproteobacteria; order JABAAW01; family JAHZMA01; genus CBDBJL01. The sequence goes on along the minus strand of CBDBJL010000018.1, from coordinate 23,491 downwards.
CTGACCCAATTAAAGCGATGTTAAAAGCGTTAGATAAACCTTTAATGCGCCCTAATATTATTGTGATGAGGCAAGAAGTATGGACGGCACTGGTCTTAAACCCGAATACTGCAAAACGTATTTCTGGCAATGATGCATCGGGGCAAATTATTACGAAAGTAGCTTTGGCATCGGTGCTGAATGTGCAAAAAGATGCTTATTGGCCAAGCCTTTATGAACACGGGGCAGACGGCAAAAATTAGCAGGCTTTGGGGTAAAGATGTGGCCATGTTATTTATTGATCCTGCCGCATCAAATTAAGGTGGTGTTACTTATGGCTATACTGCCACTTTTGCAAACCGTCAGGTAGACAAGCGAATGGATAGTGCGCGCGGACGCGGTGGTTCTGAAATTATACGGGTCACAGGATAGCTGTCGGGAAGTCGTTGTTGCCAAGCGTGCAGGATATTTGTTTAAAGCCGTGATTGCATAAGGGGAAGCAACATGATTGATGAAATTGATATTGATGCTTTGCAAAAATTAATTGATATTAAAGTAGCAATACCGGCATGAGCTACATAACAAAACAGCAATTAATTGATAAATTTGGGCTTGAAGAAGTTACCCAGCGCAACGATCCTAATGAAACGGGCGTGATTGACGATGTGGCTTTGCAAGCCCATATTAATGATGCGGTTGCAGCCATAGATGCGATGATAGGGCTAAAATACGCCTTGCCAGCACCAGATTTACTAACGCGTATTGCAGCTGAATTGCTGCGCGAACGCTATTGGGATCCTGCCGTGCCTGAAAAAGTAAAAGATGATGCAGATTTAGCGTGCAAACGGCTTGATAATATTGCTTGTGGCAAATTGCCGTTACAGGGTGTTGGAAATAGCATATCGGCAAATTCTTTGCCAATGTCGCCCAAATATAAAATTTCTGCAACCCGCCCCATCAAGCTTGCATCAGAATGCTATTCACAATTTGGGTTTGAGGAATATTAATGTCACAAAATTTTGATATTTATAACCGTTTGCCAATTTTAGGCAAAAAACTTGATAAAATTGGTAGAAAATCTGCATCTGCTTTAAATAGCACGCTTGGAATCATTGTACAAAATTTAGCAATTTCTGCGCAAAACCGCATTGCTACGGGTAAGAAATCACCCATCAATAATCCATGGCAAGCCATTAATTCTAAATATTTGGCAAAGAAAAATGCAACAGGTCGCACGGCTGGCATATTGGTATTTACAGGTAATTTGCAAAATAGCTTGGTTGGACAATTAACCCGAGATGCTGAAGCAGCCGTTACCAACAATCTTCCATACGCCGCCATCCATCAATTTGATGACAAGGCTGGGCGTGGGCGTAAAACTACAATTCCAGCGCGCCCCTATGTGGAAATAGACGGACAAGATGCACGTGATATTCATGATAAAATTAAAGATAATTTTGAAAGATTATTTCAATGATTGGTGACATTGAAGAAGAAATTATCCGCATTTTGAAACTTATTAATGACGCACAATTTGGTTGGAAGTTTAATGATATTAAAAGCTATGCGGGTGATTTTTCTGATGAAAATATGAAAAGCTTGTTTGTTAAAACACCTGTGGCTTTTGTTTCATTTTTTGGTGATTATGAGGCTCCAAAAAATCAGGCTGATGGCACGTTGCGGTGTTTTAGCACATTTCGGGTGGCGATTATAAATGGCAATGCGCGCGGAGAAAAGCAAGTTCGCAATCCAAATGCTCCGAAAGAAATTGGATTATATAAAATGATAAATGATGTGCGTGCGGTTCTATCACATTATGGTTTAGATGTTCCTTGTGAACGTCTACGTCCGACAGGGTTGCAAATTACCAGCACATTTCCAAGTGCCAGCGGAAAACAAATTCAATTAGCAAATTTAGAATTTCAAACCAGCTATGAAAGTGATTTATCGGCATCTATGCCGGTGGATTTAGAAAGTTGGGATGCAAAAATTATTTTAAAAGAAAGACAATAATAAAATGATCATTGAAATCAAGAAACCTATAGAACGCCAGAAGGGCCTACATTACCAACTGGGCAACATCATGTTGCAAATAGCGAATTTTGGGCACGACGCATTAAAGATGACGATGTTAAAATTATCAAGAAATTCACCCAAGCCCAACCAATCAACGATACTGAAACAAAAAAAAGATAAAAAATAATGTCCAATTTTCTTACTATTCCTGTAAATCTCAACCTCCCTGGTTCATTTGCCGAATTTAACGACAGTTTGGCACAACGTGGTTTAACGGGACTTGACCATAAAATTTTATTGCTTACGCCAAAAACGTCAACAAGCACAGCACCAAACCTTGCGCCTATTTTATTATCGGCGAGGACAATTGATAATTTGCTTGGCAAAAATAGCATTGGTGCGCATATGGCACATGCTGCATTTTCTGTGAATCAATTTCAGGCAATCTACACATTACCCATTGCAGACGATGCTAGCGATGTTGCCAGTATTTTTAAAATTGAAATGACCAATACAATTTTAACCGAAACCGCAACCTTAAATTTATATTTTTCTGGAAAACATATTCCTGTTATCCTACCGGCCGGCGATGATGTTGCTGCAATTACAGCCGTGAAAGCCATGTTAGATGCCGATAGCACATTACCCATTACTAGCACTGAACTACTGAATGAAACAGGTGAAAAATCTGTAAAAATTACCCTTAGCAACAAAAGTGCAATTGGTGCGAGTTTCTTACCAATGCTCAATGCACTGGATGGTGAAGCTACCCCAGCAGGGGTTGTTGCCACTATTACCACAGACACACCAGCTGCTGGATTTCCAACGCCCATGAATATTACCGGTGCATTAGGTAACGAATGGTGGACAGAAATTGTCAATCCATTTGATGATATAAGCATTATATCAACGATAAAAACTGTTCTTACCGCACGAGATGGTGGCGATATTCAAAAATCTGGTATGCAATTTATGGCAAAAATTGATAGCTATGCCAATATCATCACTTATCTTGAAAGTTTTAATGATCGCTTTCAATCAGTTTTATGTTTACAAAAATCAGCAACCCCGACCGCAATTATAGCCAGCATTTACGCGGCAATTGTGGCACGTTCATCTGGAAATGACCCTGCTTTACCTCTGCAATATATTAATTTACCAAACATTTATGGGGCATCATCTAAAAGCAAATTTACCGATGCTGAACGTAATTTAGTGATTGCCACGGGCGGTTCTACCGCCATTGTGGCACTGGCAATTCGCTACGATTAGAACGCGCCATCACCAGCTATAAAACGAACGAAACAGGGGCAGATAGCACTACGTATCGTGACATTGAAACCTTTTACACGCTGATTTGTTTACGCTATCAGCTAAATATCAGGCTTCTATCACGCTTTGCCCGCAAAAAAATTGTGGTGATGATGATCAATTGCGAAGCGGTGTTGTATGCCCTAAAGATGCTAAAGCCGAATTGCCTAAGCGAAAACTTATTAGATCCTATGATCAACAATTTATGTTATTTTAAGGTTGCTTATCTTAAAATATTTTAATGCAATCATCAATGCAGAGCAACTTGTTTGCCCCATGTGAGGGGGGCAGGAGTGCGGTTGAGGGGAAAGACGCGGATTTCCTACTCCACAATTTTTCTTTTATAGATTCTAAGCCCTTCGCGGATGTTTTTCAGGTGATTTTTGGCATCTCCTGCAAACCCCGCCCGATAATAATTATCTTAATCGGCAACCAAAGTTAAGGTGTGGTTTTTTTCAGCTGAAATTTTAACGTAACGGGGGTGCCTTTATACTTTTGGGTCAACCCCATAATTATTGCGCGCTTGGCGCATAGAGATTGCTTGGGTAGAACAACGACAATTCCAGCCATTCATTGGGGTGTGGCTATCCCACCAGGGATCATTTTGGGGCAAGATAGTATCGTGCCAAGCTTTGTTTAAAACCCCCCCGCATATATCTTAAGGGGGAGCGTACTTCATCGATTTTGTAAGAGGAAGGTAGCGGGGGTCAAGGGGGCTATGGCGATCAGCCATACCGCTGTTATAAATCCCTCCCCCTTAATAACCTCGCCCATTTTTTTTTGCAAAAGCTCTTGCAACCAATTTATCAAATTCTTTTGAGCTTATTGCTACATCCATTAAACCCATTAATCTTTCAATGAACTTAATCATTATATCCCATACGGATTTATCTTGCGCGGTGATTCAGAAAACCCAATTTTTCTTAAAAGCTTGCCTTTATTGCCGTATCCAAAAATTTTTTACCATAATGTTGATCTTTTTGAATAATATTCAAAATTTTATCTTTCGCTAATTTTTTTACACATTAAAATCTGAAATTTTGTACCTTTATTCATTTTTCTTTAAGTTTTTGTAACCCTATAGATTGATTTTGCAAACGATTATGAGGCCGTAACTTAAGCCATTTGCCAAGCACACCTTCTCGAGAATACAATACCGCGAAAATAAACAACACATCGATAAAAAGTTGCCATAAATTTCCTATTGTATTTGAAAGAAACCTTTCCGCCCTCGGTACGATAATCGCACCAACTACACTCGCCATAAGCACAGAACGACCACCAACAGCAACCCAGATGAGCACTTGCGTTGAAAGAATAAATCCCAGCAAAGAAGGTGAAACAAAATTAAATTGCGCCGCAAAAAGAGCACCCGCCAAACCTGAAACAGCGCCAGAAATAACAAAAGCAATGGTTTTAAGGCGCGTTATATTATAGCCAAAATGTGACATGCGATGTTCATTACTGCCAATGGCACGTAGTACCGTGCCGTAAGGTGAACGAATAAGCATATTTAACCCAAGAAAAATCAGTAATGTTAATGCAAATAATAGAAAATATTATGTCCGATAGCCCAAAAATTTATCATTCCAGCTGAGCGCGACAACGCCAAATAAACCATTATAGCCGCCAAGAAAATGTGAGCGCGTTATAAAGGTTTCAGTAACCACCGCAGCGCAAAGAAAATGCGCCCCTGAAAGCCCTCTGCCGACAAAGGTAAGCATGGATACAATCGCGGCAAGTAATAAAAAAAATGCAAATAAAATTCCAACAATAATTGATGTGCCTAATTCTGGTATTTTTCCAAGTGTTATCAGGGCATAACCATAAGCACCCGCACCGAAAAAAATTGCCTGCCCAAAGCTTAATATGCCCGCTTGTCTCCAAATAAGACTAAGCCCCATTGCAAAAATGGCATAACAAAAATAAATTGAAATTTGTCCAAGCAACCAATCTTGAATAAAAAACCCTAAAATTGCAAATATCGCCCATATTAAGATTGTCAATCTTAAGCCACGGTCGTAACGCACTATCATTTATTTTTCTTTTTCAAAATACCTTCAGGGAAAAAGCGGATAAGCGTCATTGCCAACAAAAATACGATAATTTTTGCATCAGCTTGTGAAATCCAGCCTGCGAGATAATTTGTAAATCCTGAAATTAATAATACGCCAAAAATTGGCCTCAAGAGCGAATTAAGACCAGCAAGCAGAATGGCAAGAAAGGATGGGATTAAAAACCCAACTCCCATTTGAGGGTCGACGCTAATCATTGGGCTCATCATCGCACCAGCAAATCCCGCAAGTGCCGCGCCAAGCGAAAAGCTTACCATTTACCATATCCATAATCCGAGCATTTAGCCCCAAAAAAGTCGCTATATCGCGGTTGGCGATCGTCGCACGCAGTTTGAGACCTGTTAAGCTACGAAATAAGGCGAAATAGAACATTGCGGTAAGAGTAAGCGCAACAATGATAATGAATAGGCGCATTTGTGGATAGGTTGCGCTTAAAAAAGTTAAATTATTGGGGAGGGGGTTTGGAACAGTTTGCGCATTGGGACCGAAAATCAAAATGATAGATTGTTTTAAAACAAACGAGATGCCTCAAATTGCCAAAATTGTATCAAGAAAACGATGATAAATATGCCTAATAATAAGGGTTTCAATCAGTAGACCCACAAGCCCGACCATGATGGGTACACATAATAATCCAACCCAAAAGCTAAAACCGATATTGGTGAGTAACACAACAGTGTAAGCACCAATCAACATTAATTCACCATGCGCCATATTGATAACATTAATGAGACCAAAAATTACAATAAGACCAAGCACAACCAACATCAAAAATAACCATTTCATTCTTCATATGAAAATACTCCATTTGTGTAATTTGTTAGAACCCACTTATAAAGTGGGTGGAGCTAACAATTCCACACAAAGAGAGAACCTGCTTATTCGTGCGATAAATCGCCTTATTTCGCAGACACCACCCATCAACAATGTATAAAGATTGCTATTTTCGTTTAGCGTACCGCTTTGTGTTTTAAGGATTGCTAGTCCCAATTTTACTCTATAAGGTTTCCAAGAATCGGTCAATCTTTTTCTCACAGAATTTAACAAATCACAAAACTTTATCTTTTGTCGCCACGATGAATAGCTATCTTTTTCTTAAATTCTACTAGTTTTTAAGCCTTTAACAAATTTTTAACTGCCTATTTTTATTTCGCCTGTTAGGAGCAGCCATTTGTTTAATGGAGGTTATTAATTATGATAAAAAAATCTTTCTATTTTTTATGTGCTTTATTTATTAGCAATATTGCTTTAGCTAGGAATCCTATACCTGCTAATGTTTCTATTCAAAAGTGGCTTTCCAGTGATTGGGAGTGGAGAAGAGAATATGTAGGCAATCATGTAACTCTTATAAGCTTAATAAAAAATGTTAATTTTAATGAAGTGGTAACGAGTACTTATATATTGTATCTACATGGTTGTCTTGACGGAACTTCTAAAGAAGCTGAAAAAAACAGTAATTCACGAACAATAGCTGACGTATTGGTAGCATGCACGCAGGATTTTCAAGATAGATTTTTGTAAAACTATCCAATATTTGACAAACTCCGTTCGATGGGGTATGCTAACATCAACGCTTGAAGGTTTGCCGTGTACAATTGCCCCGATAGCGTCATGAAGTATAATCGCGGATATGCTTCCTCCATTATTTATCCCCCTTCCTATAAAGTAAATCCCCATATCTCTGCCTATTTAGATATTTTTGATCTTTTGTTGGAAGTAAATTGAATAATTTTAAGTTTTCATCAGAGGTAAATATATCAGTGAGTCGCCTATTTTCCAAATCTGCAATCAAAATCAAGCTATTTCATTCCTTCATCGCTTTCAGGATTTTCGTTACCCTTTCATATTCGGGCATTAGATCGCCCAAGCCATCACCATATTTCTGATAAAAGCTAAGCAGTTTTTTGGCATAAAACAAACCCTTCTTCTTGCAAGGATATCCTCTTATCCTCAATCAGGAAAATATTTGCGCTCTCTATCCGCAAATTTCACCATATCAGGAGGTAATAATGCAATATATTCTTCGAATGTAACCAATTCATTATTTTTAATCTTTGTTTCTAAAAGAATATTTATTCTCTTCAGCATCTTTTGCGCATAGCTACCACCACGATTATATTGCGAGGCTAAGCTAAAACCTTCAAAAGGAATCTTGTTTTTTTCCATATATTCGGTTTCAAGCTTAAGGCATTTGGTTAATCGTTTACTGCTAACCGCATCATCATACTCAAAAAGTTTTAAATCATCATCATCCATTATTTTAATACCTTTTCGAAAGATTGGATAATATTGGGTAAAAATCTTGCAAAAAATTCTATATATTTCTCTGAATCTTCAGTATAACGCAACGAGACATAATTTGCAAAAGTCTCACTGGTTGATAGCTCAGATAATAATTCTTCTGGGTCAATTTTATAAAGTGGAGATTTCCTGTAATATTTCGTATTATGATTACCAATACCATCAAGCGAGCGTGGCAAGATACTACCAAATAAATCATGCACGGCGCCTACAGTTCCAATCTTTTCCTTTAAGGTTTTTTGGTGTTTCTTTAATACCGGAAGCAAGATACTAAAATCTTTTTCTAAAAAAGCCGCCTTGGCAATATCGATATTTTTGAAAACTTTACCATTAATACTCGTATTATCATCTAAAATTCGTTGTGGCAAAATCAGTTCTAAATCAGCTTGTTTCACTTTATTCCAGCCTTCTGATTTAATGGTTTGATTTAATAATTTTTCTGCTTTGCCAAAATTCGCCCGTAACATTGCCCCATCTTGTTTCACTTCAGGCAATGAAGTAAATGATATATTTTTATTTTGACGATCTATATTATGTCCATATTCATGGCGAAATATATGTTTTTGCTGTTCCGAAGAAAATCTTTTCTCGCTTCCTACAACTACCGCATAGGTTTTTTTACCATTTGGAAATATGCTTGTTCTAAGATATCCAGCAGTTTTTTCTGCCTGACGGCAATATATAAGAGGGTCAATATTTTGAATCAGCGTATTTAATCCTGCGGTCGGTGTAACAAAGCTATTTTTTAGCCATTTCTTTTCAGCAGGCTTGGCATTTTGGGGTATAAAAATACTTTCTGCTTGAGCTGATGCCGTTGTTTTTGAGGGTTTTACGGGTGCAATTTTTGGGGTAAGTTTGGTTACCGCGCCAGTTTTGGCATTATAAATGGATGCGCCGGGGTTATAATTAAAGCCGGGCGAGATGCCTTTGGGGGTTGTAACAATTTTTACTTCGCCCGATTTCAGGCGAATGCTTTGGCTTTGCATTTGGATCGGCGGGGCAATTTGGGCATCAGGATCCTTATCGCCCAAATAGAATTGCGCTTGCGCTTTGGTAAGGTACGATACATAGCATCGGCAGCCCCAACCATTCATAGGGGTGTGGGTATCCCACCACGGATTATCGATGGGTAGAATTGTGCCGTGCCAAGCTTGATGGGTTTTGCGCCCGCGTTCATCTTGAATAGCCACATAGCGCGCATATTTGCGATCTAGCCTTTTGGCTTGGGCAAGCTTGCCTGCGCTATAACTTTGGCGCAAATTAGTATCGTAGATAACCCGGGTGCGCCATCTTTTATAGCTAGCTGATTTTAATTTATCGGTGAACCAGCCACGTTTGGCGATAATATCATCGAATTCACTGCGAAAATCTTCTAGGGTTTTGCCAGCTGCCTGGGCCTTAATTACCGCATTTTTTAAATCACCAAGCAGATCATCATTCATCACCCCGGCAACGGTGAAGGCGGTATCGTGCTGTTGTTGCCAAATCTCGCTCCATTCGCCCGAACCGCTACATGATTATCTTTATCGCCAAGCAAAACAGCCATTTCCGTGCAAAGGAAAATCATAGTTTGATTCTATGCAAATAGCTTGATCATTTGTCAAATATCCATATAAAAGGCTTTTTTAAAAAAAGATATTTTTATTATATTTTTGTTGACAACCCCTAATTTATGGAACGGGTACTATCACCTCAAAAAAAGATAGTTACGGGGATTGAATTACTATTAATATAAAATTTGGAGAATCAAGTTAGGTATTTTTAATGGAACTCAAAACAACATCGTTTAATTTTACAGAAGGAACTGAGAGAACATTCTCTCAAATTTTGGGAATTACACGGGAAAAAATTGTTGATTTTTATCGCGATAACCCTGAAAAATTTCAAGGGGCTTTCTATGAGGATAGTTCTGAAAAGAAACGAGTAATTACCCTTGTAATTTACCATAAAGACTACCTTTTCCTAAAAAAAATTAAAAACCGATCTAAGCAATTGCGCTGGATTCTGAATGAAATGAGACAAAAATGAATTATAAAGCGATCCGCTTGGCATTAGAGCTAGCCAAAATCAACTAGCCAAACTTCTTGGCCTCACAAACGACAGGGCTATTCGACGATGGGAAGCCGGCGATATCGAACCAAGCGAACCAATTAAACGCATTTTCACCCAATGGCACGATGCCATTTTAATAAAAAATGTAATAAAAAATACCCAAACATCCCCTCTGTTAGTATTGGCGAGCCCTTTAATCGGGGCGAGGATCCAGAAAGCATGGTATTTATAACCGTGCACCATAATTATTACCCGCGCGCGATTACGATCTACTGCGATAACGCGTATATTGAAGAGCAAATTTTAGCCGATGAATTGCTAATCGATCGCAATTTCCTCCATCAAATAGATGAAGATACTTGACTATTTTTGGTAAGAGTGATGGATTTGGCAACAAAAGAGGCGGTTAGAGATATGTTTGGGATAATTTATGCCGCGGTGAAGATTCAACTCTATGATCTTAATCAAGAAATTGGTGATAAATGAAGTTAATAATGCAAAATAATATTGCATTTTACCTTTTATTTTAATTGATTTTTAATTAAATCAGGGTATTTTAAGCATATTCGCGTGTGGTTGCACGGTGCCCTCCGCGGGCAAAATGGATATGATATGGTTGATGGCACTAACCTTTCAGTTAAAAGCAGGACAGCTATTCGGTAGATCTCAAATATCTTTAAGGTAAAAACGATGAGGGGGGCATCAGCTGAATTTAATTCTTTACGTGTTTTTTAAGATGAGCGTTATTTTCTGAAAAAACAAGATGATTTGTAAAAAATGCGCCTTCATCATCGTAAACTAAAATGAAATTAAACGAATGTATCCCCGTAATAAATGAGAACAACGTACCCTCTTTTTGCCAATATTGGCATGCACCATCAGCAATTAATTTGTGAAAAGCCTTAAGCTGTTTTTCATAGCTTTCTCTGGTCGTACCACGTGTTAAATCGTTAAAATCAGCCGATGGCGCACACATGATATCGTTTTTACGGAAAATCTTGGTAGCGGGGGAATATTTTCCAGCTAAAATATCTGTAATTTGTTTGGTGAAAGCCGAAATAGTAATAGATTGCAAATGATTTTCTGAATTGACCACATAACCCTTGTAAAAAACATTTATAGGTGATATTTCTTCACCATTCCGCCAACTAGTGGTTCCTGTGTTGCTGTAAAGATAGGGAGTATCTTTGGTAGTTTTAACACATATTTTCTTATCTAAAATATGCTCTATTAAATCCTTATCCTTATGTTGTATTGCCTTATCTAACATTTCTACACCCGTAATGTTATTAGGATTATTAAAGCTAAAGGAACAAACAAAGCTATCCGCTTGGATTGTTTGCGCTTTAAGAGTGTCGTCAAAGAATGTAATTTCGCTAAATATGAGACCCAGTTTTTTCGTTTCTTCCGCGCCATAGCTTTTGCCAATTTCAAATGGCGAAGAATCTGCAAAAGATATTTCTTTAAAAGGCTCATCTGAAATATGGAATTCTGATTTAATTAGCGACTCTTCGGGCGTTTTTGTATCGCCATAAAAGATATTAAAAAGAAATAATACAACTAGAAAAACACCTGTACACAAATTGAATATATTTCGTTTTTTAATCTGTTCCGGCGTTAAATCTTTCTTTTTTACCATATTTTTCTTCCTTTATAATTATAGTAATTTTTTTATACTTGGATTAATTTTTTCTTGTATAAAATAAGCCAATTCTTTGTTTTCTATATAGAAATCCAGTAAGCCGTAACCATTAATGGTATAATAACAGCTAGTACATATAAGCTATAAAGTACATTTTTTGGATATATATCCAAAAAATCGAGGTAACCTTTTTCCATGTACAAAACCACAACAAATCAGCCAATAGCACAAAGCTACCTATTGTTGCACCTGTATAGGCACCATGCTTCATGGTGATTGATTCTAATAAAATACCAAAAAAACCACCAACTAATAGCCCTGTTAGTGATCCTGAAAATGAGAAAAACGTTATTCCTGCAATTCCTGCCAAATATAAAATTACTTTTCGCGTAACATCTCCAGATTTCATAATTTTTCCTTTATAAATGTAATTAATTTTTTGAAATGATACTGGTTTTTTTCAGCACGCAAGAAATATGGTTCCAAAAAATGATGCATTATCTAAAAACAGGGCGGGTGATGATGTGCATTACCTAAAGTAGCCGTTTTATCACGTCTGGGTCCATTTTAACATGTAGCAATTTTTGAGTGAAATCGCCCTCATTATTCTTTTCAGGCTTCTCGTATCCCACAAAAAGCCGAGATATTTTATCTTGAAAAACAAGTTTTTTCATTGTGGTTAAGCCATCCTAACGCTCAATCATGCAAATATCGCCAATATTTGATTTTGTATTTTGCGAACAAAAGCAAAGAAACCCATCCCAAATACCAAAAAATTGTAATGATTTTCCTTTGGTAATAATCGCAAAAGCATCGGGATCATCGATGTCTGAGGGGCATTTGGCTTGAATTCTACCATGATCAAATTCAAACCATTCGCCACCGCCGCAGGGGGTTAAACCCCGTAATTCAACATTGCGTGAAGGTGTTATCTGTTTTTTCGGCGCAGAAAGTGCAATGCTATCATTTTCGGGGGTGATAATTTCTAAACGGCAACCAAGTTCACGTAAAATTGCATCCAAACAGGCATCCGCCCACACAATAATCTGCAGTTGCAACATTTTGACCAGTCGCCACGATCAACATTAGTAATTGTTTTCTACCGTTTCTAGATCCGTAGATGAGAGAAATTTATGGTCCGATATCACAAAAATCATTTTTCCTACCCCGAAATGACCGATGCGCACCTTGATGAAATATATGTTATTTCACCCAAAAAACGTGCTTGCGAACATGCTTATATGGGAAACCTTAGCTAATTATTTTGCTGCCTCAGATATCCACGATTATGGCTATCAAAAAGCCATAATCAAAGAGCTTTTAAGCAATGATTTTCCTTGAACCCCCCGCCTCAATGGATGATTATAAATTCCCATTTTAACAAGGCCGAAGGTTTTGTTGCAAAATCGATGAAGTGTGTCCCCCCTTAAGATATAATGGCGGGGGGTTTTTTGCTAAATTGAAACAAAAGGCAATATATTCACAAAATTATTTCAATTGATACCGCAAGCAAAAATTCTAATAAAAATCTAATGAATCAACAACTTATGGGGGGTAATTTTGTTGTAGGTTGTTCTATTGTAGACGATTATGAGTGCTCAAAGCAAAACGAAACGCCCGTCACTGATAATTAAATTTTTAGACAACATTTCCGATATAAATTCCACCCCAAATTTGATACAGGACGAGCGTAGAAAATAACGATGTGAAATCGTGAATTTACCATATTCGAGAAATTATCGTTCAAGCCACTTATAGGGCGAATAAGCCAGCCAAATTTGCATGGTATGAATTGGGCATTATTGGCGGGGAAAGTGGAAATAACGCGCGAAAAATGTAGAATGAATGGGTGGCTAAAATTTATGATGCTTGCCAGAAAAGCGGAACTAAATTCTTTTTTTTAGCAATGGAGCGCGCATGATTACCGCGGAAATCGGGTAGGGAAAAAGCAAGCTCTGGCACGGAAAAACTTGGGATAAATATCCCCGGTAATATTTAGATTTCAATCATCATTAAACTGCCACCTTAAGATGGTTTTGACTGCCATGTTTACTCAAATCATATTACCTCTTGCAATAAACCATAATAATATATTTTCGCAGTAATTTTTATCTTAATTTGGTTTCTCAGGAATGACACCGATAAAGTTTTTATCAATATGTGGCATTTTTCATGTTTTCTTTTTTCCTATTGTGAAGCGAGGGTTAAGGGGCTATCGCAAGAAAATTTTACAAATTTAGAGTGACAGAAAACCTATTTTCTCAAGCTAAGGATCACTGGATGCATCACCAATATGAATATTCGCCCTAAGGAAAGGTTAAAATTTGACATTAACGTAAAAACTTTTTATCTTGATCATACTTAATCGGTGTTAAAAAATTCTCAGCTAGTTATTTCTAACTACGGTTATTTCGATAGCTTTTATGATTTTGCCAGATTGCGATCTTAAGTTATTAAACTGTGAATGATTGTATTATTTTTATCATTCTTTTGAATTTTAAGGAGTTCTTATGCCAATTTCAGCCAATGATTATCAAAAATCTCAATTTTTCAAAACTGGTTGCTATGTTAATGGTGAATGGATCCAAGCGGATGATGGGTCGGTTATTTCCGTGATCAACCCAGCAACCGGTGAACAGATCGCACAGGTTCCAAAATTAAGCCAGGCACAAATTAAAATGGCAATCAATAACGCCACAGATGCCTTGCCCGCATGGCGTGGGAAAACAGCAAAAGAACGCGCAAATTTGATGCGAAAATGGTATCAAATTTTAATGGATAATCAAGAAGAATTAGCGCAAATCTTATCTGGCGAGATGGGAAAACCAATCACCGAGGCGCGCGGTGAAATTGCTTATGGTGCCAGTTTTATTGAATGGTTTGCCGAGGAGGCAAAACGGGTTTATGGTGAAATCGTACCCGGACATATGCAAAATAAACGGATTATGGTGATCCGTCAACCAATTGGCGTTACCGCAGCGATCACGCCTTGGAATTTTCCCAATGCCATGGTGACGCGTAAGGTCGCTCCTGCATTGGCGGCAGGTTGCACTATGGTTTTGCGCCCAGCAGCGGAAACTCCTTTTTCGGCTTTTGCACTTGCCTATGCTGCCGATTTGGCCGGCATTCCTAAGGGTGTTTTTAATGTAGTTACCGGCAATTCTTCCGATATTGGTATAGAATTTTGTACCAATCATAAAGTACGGAAGCTTAGCTTTACCGGTTCTACCGAAGTGGGGCGTATTTTATTTAAGCAATCAGCCGATACGATTCAAAAATTATCTTTAGAATTAGGCGGTAACGCGCCCTTTATTGTTTTTGACGATGCCGATATCGATGAAGCCATAGAAGGGGCAATACTTTCAAAATTCCGCAATTCAGGGCAAACTTGTGTTTGCGCCAATCGACTTTATATCCAGGAAAAAATATATGATGAATTTGCTGAAAAATTAAAAAATCGCGTAGAAACTTTAAAAATTGGAGATCGGTTAGATCCCAACTCGCAGCAGGGGCCTTTAATTAATCGTCAAGCTGTTTTGAAAGTTAAAGCGCATATTGCCGATGCAGTATCACAAGGCGCGAAAATTATTACCGGTGGCGATTGCCATAGCCAAGGCAAGCAATATTTTTGCCCAACTATTTTAACCGATGTTACTCGGAATATGAAAGTTGCCACTGAGGAAACTTTTGGTCCGCTTGCACCGTTATTTAAGTTTAGCGATGAAGATGATGTGATTGCGCAAGCCAATAATACGATTTTTGGTTTGGCAAGTTATTTTTATGCCCGCGATTTGGGGCGGGTGTTTCGCGTTGCAGAGGCTTTAGAATATGGCATTGTTGGTGTTAATACCGGCATTATTTCTACTGAAGTCGCACCTTTTGGTGGAATTAAACAATCGGGGTTAGGGCGTGAGGGCTCGCGCCATGGCTTGGAAGATTATACCGAACTTAAATATATTTGCCTATCCCTACAATTATAGAGCGAAATCATTCTCAGTAACATTTTTTAGGAACACCGATTTCTTCTAGATATTTTCTTAAAAAAAATGATTCTGCATAATTGCATCATTATTTTTTGCCTTAGTATCAACATGATACTCAATGAAAAAATGGAGTTTTCTCCTCAGCATCGCCGGCATTATGTAGAGGCGTCTTTCCATTCCGCCCCAGCATCTAGCAACAACATGAGAATCTCAATATTGCGGGCCTCACGCAAGGGCATTCTTCCATCCTCATCTTTGGTATTCACATCTGCTCCAGCATCCAGCAAAAGCTTGGTGATTTCAGCATTTTTAGCCCAATGCAGAGGCGTATATCCATCCTCAGTTTCTACAGTTACATCCGCTCCCTTTTCAATTAAAAAAATTGCAATCTCACCCCTTTCAGAAAACATAATATCATATAATAAACTTCTACCAGCTCCATCTCTGCTATTAATATTAATGCCCTTTGCCAGTGATTTTTGAACATCTAAAAGGGTGGCGGTTTTCATAAAATTAATATCTACTAATCTAGGATCCAGAGGGTCTGTTCCTTCGACCCCCACAATTTCTTGACCACTAAAATCCTCTTGAATTGCCAAAAAGAGTAAACTGCCCCAACCAATAAAAACACCGATCATGATTAAATCCAGAAATGAAATTGGTTTTTTCATTCTTTGTCATAATTTTGCCATAAACTATGTTCCTTTCTAAAAAGATGCTAGCTTTGTTCATAAAAAACTAGCACAAATTTGCTTACATAACAATAATATTTATGGATAATCTAGCCAGAAATACTGATTTTATTTCAATTTTAGAAAATGTTCTATAATTATTTTCTTTACAGCCTTGGGTATTTTTTCTAGCAAAATCGTAACCGCTACTTTCAATCTTCGCAAAGGCTGTGTTAACATCAGCAATGTTTTGAGGCTCGGGATTATGAGGGTGCGTTTTTTGGGCTTTCTTCAATGCCAACCCCAAGACGGCAATATCACGCACAATGATTGTTCGCTCATCTTGGTTTGGAGTTCCTACCGCATTTAAGAATATTTGGCAGAGGCAATATATTGCTCATAAGCAGGTTCACCGCGAGTAAATATCGCAAAGCCCCCAGGAATCTTCCCCGTAGCATCGGCTATAAAAAATTTAAACCCTTCTTGAATTACAGCGTTTCGATCTACTTTAGTCTTCTTAACAGCGAGAACCAAATCCTGTTCTTCTTGTTTGTTAATTTTTCCATCTTGTAAAAATTCAGCTGCTTTCTTGCCGTTTAAATATCTTTTTTCAATATAGATATGTTCATTATAAATAATATATTTTTCTTATCCTTATCATTATCCCATTTCACTTGGAAATGAAAATCATTAGAAAAACCATTTTTAACATTGGCTTGGGTAAGCAATTCCGAAAAGGGGAAAGGCGAAATTTACGTTATCACCTACCGCCATATGAACCGAGTGCCCAACAATCTAAAGTAAGGCAATATCATCAAGGCGGGTGATATATTTGGTGATTACCGTAAAATTGTTAACCCTGGGATCATTAGGGCAATCAAGTGCAACGCTTTATAGGGTTGGCACAACATCAACAATCACAAAAGAGATCATTGAGGGTTTTGCTAAAACCAAAAATAGTGAAAAAATAAAAATTGCTACAATCTCCGATATCAAACAAGGCGATATAATGCAGTGGCAATCGGGTGACAAAGCTTTTTATTTTGTAAAAGGTGATAAGCCATATGGGCTTGGTTTGGATGGCTCACCCTATTTTGAATATGATGATTATCATCGCCAAGTTAGGAATGAGCATTTTCATATTGAACGGCAATATATTCGGGGCAAAAATATTGAAATTTTTGTTCAGGATAAGTGGATTCAGGGTAAAGAGATCACCGCCTTAGAGGCAGAAATTGTAGCCTATAATGCAAAATATCATGGCTCGAAACAATTGGGTATAAGGGGTTTAGATTCTGGTACCATAGATAACTTTAAGGTTCGGGATTTGGCTGCTGAGGCCAGAGCTGGTTTTGTAATTATGAGTGGAGATCCTAATGGTGAAATTAAAGGCGGCATTGCGATCTTTACCCGCGGCACGCAAGCCTATAATAATGCTTGTTAATAGTTTTTTAACCAAAATAGGTGCGAAAAGTACAACCGATAAACATAATATTATTCGTGATATTGCCGCCTTGGGCTTGGCATTAAAGAAAGCCGTGGCTTTAAATCCACAAAATCCCTGCATCGAAAATATTGCTGAAGTGGATAAAGCGTTTGGAAAAATAACAGAAACTATCAAAGAATTATTAGCCCTAATACCAGAAAGCACCATAAAAACAGAAATTAACAAACATCTACCGTTTAATAAAATCAGTATTTCTGGCTAGGTTATCCGTAAATATTATTTGTTACGGAAGCAAACTTATGCTAGCTTTGTATATACAGAGCTAGCATTTTTTTAGAAAGGGCCATGCTTATGGCGAAATTATGGCGAAGAATTAAACAAACCATCGCTGTTCTCAGCTTAATTATATTCGGTATTTTCATTGGCTGGAGGAGTTTTATTCACTTCACAGCCTATGATGATTCACTTGCAGAGATTGAGGAGACATGGGAAACAGATCCTCTGGATCCTAGATTGAAATCTTTATTTTATATGCAGACGGCAACCCTTGCCGAGATTAAAGAATTACTGGCAATGGGTATCGATATTAATAGCAGAGATAAAAACGGTGAAAGTTTATTATATGATGCGCTCTTTTTTAAAAGGGATGAAATTGCTATTTTTTTAATTGAAAAGGGGGCAGATGCGAATGCGAAAAATGATTATGGCTCTACGCCTTTGCATTGGATCCGCAATGCTGAAATTACCAAATTATTGCTGGATGCCGGAGCGGATGTGAATGTAAAAACTAAGAATGGGAGAACGCCTCTGCATAATGCCCGCAATGCTGAGAGTATCAAGCTTTTATTAGATGCCGGAGCAGATATTGATGCCCGTGATAGTGTTAACGGAGAAACGCCTCTGCATCAAGCGGCTTATCGTGCCGATCTGGTTTCTACGAAGTTTTTACTAGATGCCGGGGCAGATGTAAATGCCCGTGATGATGATGGTAAGACCCCATTTTTTAAGGCTGTTCATGGAATATACGTGTACCAAATATACGAGAGGGAAGAACATTATGATACGTGCGAAGAGGGTGAGTGTACTGAAGCACACTATGAGCCCACTAGTAATGTCACTTATGAAGAAACGATTGCTGTGATCAACCTTTTAATCGAATATGGTGCTGATGTGAAAGCAAAAGATAATAAAGGCAATTTTGTTAGTTCTGATTTCCTTGATAATTATCTGATCAAAATCGGTGTTCCCTCTAACTACTAAAGTTCCTGATGATACGAAACCTTACTGAAGATAAGCAATCTCTTGAATTGTTAATTGGCATAGTCGATGCCACGGGAAAGGTTTCTGAGGACTTACCCGCGGTGGAGAGGCTTATAAGAGATCCATCCTCACAGTCCCGCCCCCCAATATTGCCGATCTAATAAAAATGAAACAAGCTTTTGGGTTCTTATTATCCATGATAAAAAGAGTAGTGAGCTTGATAAAACTATTCAAAAAACATAGACAATATGTAAATAAGAGTTTCTAAAACTTAAAGTAAACATGAATTGCGAAATCAAAAAAACTTATGGTATCTTTGTTCTTATTGGGTATAAGAGAGTGCACCTATTAGTTCATAGATCCTTGCCTTTTGAATAAATTCTTTTATGGCAGAAAAAATATTTTAGCCCTCCAGCGGTTCGTGCACAACAAGGAAACCACCCTGGCGATGGTTAAAATTAATTCTCTCAAAAAAAATAAAAACCGCTATGCGACTGAATGGTATTTTCAATTTATTTCAGGTTAGTAATAATTTCAGTTATTACATAGCCAAAGGCTATAAAATTTTGTTTTTAGCTTTTATCGCGCTGTAATGCCGCGTTAATGTTATGTTGATCAATCGTCCCAATTATTTTTTTATTCTTGCCGACCACAACCAATTGTTTGGCACCTTGCAGTAAGGCACTAATTACCTCTTGCATCGGAGCAGAAGCTTGAATTTCAACGCCATCGGCTAAAGGTTTTTTATCGGGGTCGACCAATTCTTTGGCAGTTAGCACGCGCAATGGATTAACATTAGAGACGAAGGCACGAACATAGTCATTCGCCGGATTGAGTAAAATATTCTTTGGTGTATCGGTTTGGATAATTCTGCCCCCTTCCATAATGGAAATTCGACTGCCAATGCGAATAGCCTCATCTAAATCATGGCTAACAAATAAAACCGTGCATTTTAATTCTTTTTGAAAGCTTAACATTTCACTTTGCATACGATGCCGAATCAATGGGTCCAACGCACTGAAAGGTTCATCCATCAATAAAATAGGTGCTCTCGTGATAAAGGCACGTGCCAAACCAACACGTTGCTGCATACCCCCTGAAAGTTCTCCAACATTCTTTTCGCCAAGACCCTCTAACCCAACAAGTTTTAGCTGTTTGGCAATACGCTGTGCACGTTCCAGCTTATCAACCCCTAAAAGTTCTAAGCCCAAACCAATATTATCATTAACGTTGCGCCAAGGCAATAACCCAAAGCTTTGAAAAACTTTTGTGACCAATTGTGTGCGAATATAGCGTAATAATTTTTCATCGGCATCAGCAATATTAACATATTTTTCGCCATCTAAAATATCAACAACGCCATCGGTAACCCTATTTAGCCCATTGGTAGTGCGTAATAATGTGGTTTTTCCTGAGCCTGAAAGCCCCATTAACACAAGAATCTCACCCTCACTTACGGTAAGATTACAATTAACAACCCCTAAACTATTTCCGTATTTCTCTTGAATTTCTTCTCGTTGTATTCCCTGTTTTGCGGCTTTTAGGGCATCTTCGGGCTTGTCGCCAAATATAACCGAGACATCCTTAAAATTAATAACGCTTTTTTTAGCTTTTTTCTTACTAATCACCAGATATCCTTTATTTTTTTGCAACCATTTCACTACGATTCAGCATACGGTCTAAAATGATTGCAATCAAGACAATCGTGATCCCAACTTCAAAACCTTTCGCAATATTCACCTGATTTAAGGCCCGCAATGTAGGCACACCTAAACCATTCGCCCCAACAAGGGCAGCAATAACTACCATAGAGAGCGACAACATAATTGTTTGTGTTAGCCCTGCCATCATTTGAGGGGTTGCGTAAGGGAATTGAATTTTCCAAAGCAATTGTTTTTGGGTTGCCCCAAAAGCCTGACCGGCTTCGATAAGATTGATAGGGGTAGAGGAAATACCAAGGTAAGTTAAGCGAATAGGTGCCGGAATTGCAAAAATAACAGTCGCAAAAAGCCCTGGAACTTCACCAAGTCCGAATAAAATAAGTGCCGGAATTAGATAGACAAAAGTAGGAATCGTTTGCATTAAATCTAAAATTGGCCGTAAAAATAAATAAAATTTAGGATTGCGTGCAGCAGCAACGCCTAAGGGAACTCCGCATGCCATGCAAATGAAAGCAGATGCCAGAACCAAAGCGAGTGTCTCTGTGGTTTCTTGCCAAAATCCAAAATTGATAATCAGCAACAATCCAAAAATAATAAAAGTAGTTAATTTAATAGAACGGTGCAAATAATAAGCGAGAGCAGCAATTACGATAATAACCACAAATGGATGAGGTGCTTGAAAAATCCACACCAAAGAAATGATAACAAATTTTAAAATTGCAGAAAGACCATCAAAAAACCAGGCTCCATGATCGGTTAACCAGATAACAAAATTATCCATCCAGCTACCAATAGGTAATTTGTGTTTAACCAACCACTCCATAGCTTATACAATCTTTCTGCAATAATAATATGCTTTATATTAACATCTACTTATCATCCATCATATGAGGAACGCCTAGATGAGCTTGAACAGCTTTCAAGCCATCTTCACCCTTAACTGTTTTAACATTTTTAAGCCATTTATCTAGTATTTTAGGGTTAGCTTTAATCCATTTTGTGGCAGCAGCTTCGCCTTCCATTTTATCATTCAAAATAGAAGACATAATTTCATTTTCCATCGCAAGCGTGAAAACAAGATTATTTAAGAATTTGCCAACATTTTCGCATTCTTTAACATAGCCAGCTCTGGTGTTGGTGAAAATAGTTGCACCCCCAAAGTTAGGACCAAAGAAATCATCGCCACCTGAGAGATATTTCATGTCAAATTTTGCATTCATTGGGTGAGGTTCCCAGCCCAAAAACACAACATGCTTTTTGCCTTTCACTGCGCGTGCAACTTGTGCAAGCATGCCTTGTTCCGAGGTTTCAACAACTTTGAAGCCTTTTAAGCCAAAATTATCACCATCAATCATGCTTTGAATTAAGCGGTTACCGTCATTGCCAGGCTCAATACCATAGATTTTGCCACCAAGTTGTTTGCGGAATTTTGAAATATCCGCAAAACTTTTGATCCCAGCATCATAAGTATGTGCAGGCACTGCCAAAGTATATTTCGCACCTTCTAGATTCGGACCAAAGCTTTCAACAGATTTATCTTCACGATAAGGTGCAATATCGGCTTCCATTGTTGGCATCCAATTCCCTAAAAAGACGTCGATATCTTTATTTTTCAAACCCGTATAAGTTACAGGAACGCTTAAAACTTTCGTTTCGGGTTTGTAACCTAAGCCTTCTAGCACAATGCTTGCAGCTGCTGTGGTTGCTGTGATATCAGTCCAACCCACATCTGAAAAGCGAACTTTGTCACATTTCGCTGCAATGGCACTTGCACTGCTTAAAACAAAACTAGCACCCAATACCAGCGCACCAATTTTTTTAATTTTATTGTTGTTCATTTTATATCTCCAAAATTTCATCTAGATTAATCTACCCGTAACTAATTACTACAGTAACATAACAACAGGCTTACTAGAATATTATCTATAAAAATATCTTTTGTAAAGTAACAAAAATAGAGTAAGTTATGAAAATATAATATTTTTGGTTCTTTTAAAGAAATTATGTTTTTTTCTAGAATGAAAAATTTCGATAACGAAAGGGTGAGTTTTGTTTTTTGGTAGAAACACTTAATTATTTTAGAGGATTTTGTCATGGATAATCCAGATTATATCATCATTGGTTCAGGCAGTGCAGGCTCGGTAATGGCATCGCGTTTAAGCGAAGATCGGAAGCATAAAATTGTGGTTTTAGAATATGGGGGCACTGATTCAGGCCCTTTTATTCAAATGCCAGCGGCCCTGGCTTATCCAATGAATATGGCACGTTATGATTGGCGGTATCATGCGGAATCTGAGGCGAATTTGAATCATCGAGCTTTGGTTTGCCCACGTGGAAAAGTTATTGGGGGTTCTTCCGCCATTAATGGTATGATTTATGTGCGTGGGAATGCCATGGATTTTGACCATTGGGAAGAATCGGGTGCTGAAGGTTGGGGTTATCAACAGATCTTGCCCTATTATCGGCGTTTGGAAAATTCGCATGGCGGGCAAGAGGGTTGGCGGGGACGTGAAGGTGAATTGCATATTACGCGCGGGCCCCGCGATAATCCGCTACATCATGCGTTTATTCGCGCGGCTAAACAGGCGGGCTATGCTGAAACCCCTGATTATAACGGGTATCGTCAGGAAGGTTTTGGGGCGGCAGATATGACGGTATGGCGTGGCTCCCGAATGTCATCAGCGCGGGCCCATTTGTTTCCAGCATTAAAACGCTCTAATTTGCAGTTGATACGCCATGCTTTTGTGATGAAGATTAATTTTCAAGGGAAAAAAGCTGTCAGCGTCACCTACAAAAAAGGGGGTAAAATCATTACGCTAGCAGTGAACAAAGAAATTATTCTGGCAGCAGGTGCCATTAATAGCCCCAAGATTCTACAACATTCGGGGATCGGCAACCAAAAATTATTACAAGAATATGGCATCAATGTGATTTGCAATCGGTTAGGAGTGGGCGAGAATTTACAGGATCATTTAGAGGTTTATTTTCAGCTTAATTGCCTGCAACCAATTACACTTTATAAACATCTAAATCTTATTTCTAAAGGAATTATTGGTGCGCGTTGGTTGTTTTTTAAATCAGGTATTGGGGCTT
>CBDBJL010000017.1:0-10066 GCA_965206365.1 Alphaproteobacteria bacterium | reverse complement strand
ACAAAATTACCCTTCATAAGTTGTTGATTCATTAGGGTTTTATCAGAATTTTTGCTTGTACTATCGGTTGAAATTATTTTGCGAATAGATTGTCTTTTGTTACTAATTAATTGCTTTTTAATTGTGCATTATTGCTCTTTTGTTACAATTCTGGAAAAAGTCACTCGAATCATTATTTTTTAAGCGGGGGGTGAATTTCAGCGCAGTTGTAAGGGAAAGATAGCGGGGGTCAAGGGGGCTATGTTGATTAGGCATTCCGCTGTTATAAATTCCCCCCAACTATTTTTCAGTCACACTTATTTGCGTCGTGTTTCAATGAAATTTTGCAAAGCAATTTGGGTTTCTTCAGAGCGAAAACAGTCGGAATCGTAGGCTTCTTCTAATGTTAGGGCTGAGGAAAAATTCGAATTCGCCGCCATATAAAAAGAGCGTTTAATATTCCGTAATCCGCGCGGTGGAAAACTTGCAATACGTTCGGCAAGCAACTGAGTTGCGGGCAAAAGTTCCTTATCCTCAACGACACGGCTAACCAAACCAACGCGTAAAGATTCGCTAGCATCTAGCCAATCCGTGCTTAATGCCATATCCATAGCAATGGTAAGACCAACCATTCTTGTTAGTAGCCATGTTAACCCACCCGTTGGACTGAAACCCAAATATGCATCAGGTAAGCCAAATTGAGCTGATTTTCCTGCGATGCGCAGATCACACATCAATGCCAATTCTAATCCTCCGCCGAGAGCAAATCCGTTAATGGCACCAATGATCGGCTTATCAAGTGCCAAAGCTTCGCTGGCCAATTGTTGATAGAGAGAAGCGGCTTTGCTAAAATCAGCTTCCGACATTTTATCCATCGCTTTGATATCGGCACCAACGCTAAAGGCACGACCGACTCCGGTTATCACCAACACTCGAACAGCGAGGTTGGTTTTTGCATTTTGAAAAACTTTCCTCAGCTCCTCTAAATCAGAAATATCAAAAGCGTTCAAGGCTTCGGGGCGGTCAATGATTGCCCATAAGATATCTTTTTTAATTTCTTGTGTGATCGCCATGTTTTTTTAATCAATTTGATAGTTGCGTACAACGCGTTTTGTTTTATGTTCCGATATAATGGTGCCTTGGCCAACCAGTTCAACGCGTACGGTAAAACCGATTTTGCGGTTGATGTATATTTCAATTTCGTTTGCTATATTGACATATTGATGCTCAGGAACCTTTTTTAAACACTTCCACAAGTAAGCGTGGCGCGTAGTCAAATGGGGGGGGATTATCGAGGATAATCTGGAATTCACCGGTGAGGTGCGAGCGCATCTCATGCAACAGATTTTGAATTGACATTGGAAAAATATTAACGCCTTTAATCACAAACATATCATCACTGCGTCCTCTCGTATGGAAGCGAAAGCCGGTACGGCCGCACGCACAGCGACTTGTTTGGACTTCAACAAAATCATGGCTACGTAAACGCAAAAGTGGCGAGCATTGTCGTTTGATCGCGGTATAGACCAATTCGCCCTTTTCACCATCTTGCATTTTTTTAACATCACCCGTATCGGGATCAATCAGTTCAGTAATCACATAGCCTTGACCACAAAAATGCATACCATCATGGTATTCGCATTCAGCACTTTGACAGCCAAGCTCGGCAATACCGTATAAATCACGGGCACTCATTCCCCAAATATTTTCAATTTTCTGCCGATAACCCGGCACTTGAAGACCAGCTTCACCTGAAAAAAAACCTTTACGGATATTTAGATTTAACGGGTTAATGCCATTGTCAGAAGCTATATTGGTCAGCCGTACCGCATAGGATGGTGTAGAATAAAGGCATTTATCGCTCGGTAAATCGCCTAACATATCAAGAAGTTCTCTGGATTTTCCAACACCATAAGCAAGCATTGTTGCCCCTAAATGTTCAAAACTCATATGGTCCATGACTCCACCCGCATAAATTGAGTAATTGAAACAATTTAGCACCAAATCACTGGGACGGCAACCTAAAATCCATAAGGCACGCGCACCCATTTCATTATAACCATATACATCTTCACGCGTCCAACCAATTCGCATAGGGCGACCACTGGTTCCGCCAGTTCCTACCAGCCGTACGATTGTTTCTATCGGAGCGCATTGATGCGGACCAATCAACGCGCCATCTTGCTGCGTTAGAGCTAAATCTTTTTTTTCCATAAGGGGGATATTTTCCAGTGCCTCATGGCAAGTGATCATCTCTGGTTTTATACCGACTCTATCCAATTGATGGCGGTAATAATCGGAATTCGCATAAAAATATTCTATTTGCTGTGTTAATAACGATGCTTCATAATGGCGTAATTCTTTCGCAGGCATTGTTTCGATTGCTTCATTCCAATAGGCACCAGCTATATAAATGCTTTTTTTTATGTTTCCCCCCATGTTGATCATATGTCTACTTGCTTTCAGTTCGTTTATCTTCATGGTGATGTTGCTATGAAAACATCTTTGCTGTAACTTTTAGAGAACGAGCTCGCTCTCCTGTATAAAATCAAAGCACCAAAGAAAGATCGGGTTTTCCCCTCATCAGGTTATGAGGCTACCAAGTTGCTCTGCCCCGCAATATAATATGTTCAGCTTATTTTTAAGCCAATTCTAGCCTAGCAAAATGAAGCTAACACCACAAGCATATTCTATCAATTTTTTCCAACGCGATCATGAATAGGAAAACCCAAAAGGTGAAATGAGACGTCAAGAGCACATTCATGCCTGAAAATTGGGTATTGGGTCATCGATTTTGCAAGAGAAAGATAGCGGGGGTTCAAGGAGGCTAGGCATTGCGCGCCCCCTTGTTTTAATAAGTGGGATCCGGCTTACAAAACAAAACCACCTTTACTGGGCAAGCAAACAGAGCTGGTGCAGGCTCGTTAGGTTTCTCTAACCAGTGCTGATATTTGTTTATTTGCAAACGGATTGTTAAATGATCGATTTCCCAATCTGCCAGCTAGCAACCCAAATTTTCAGTGTGATTTTTTGTTTTTCTGCAGTATCGGGATCCGGAACCAAACTATGGGTTTCTTTTAATTGAAAATCATTCAAGCTTAACCATTCTTGAATAATTTCATCGGAAAACCCTAACCTTTGATGAGCATAATTTTTCAATAAAAACTCTGAATTATGTGGCGCAAAATCTACAATCACAAATTTACCGCCCGGTTTCAACAATTGCGCAACTTGCTTAAACACTTTATGCGGGGTGCTTAGATAATGCAAAACTTGATGAGAGATCACGCAATCAGCAAGAAAATCGTCAAAAGTAAGATTGTAAATATTGCCTTGGCAAACATAGGCATGGTTAATTTGATTCTGATGCAAACAAGCACGGGCAACATTAAGCATATTATGCGACCAATCAATTCCAACACCATTTTTATAATTTTCCGAAAATATTTTCAGCATCCGTCCTGTACCTGTGCCTAAATCAATAAAATTACCGACAATAACATCTTTTAATTTCTCATATAAAAACTCTTCTTCTTGTTTCGCAGGAATCGTTAAAATCCTAATTTTGTTCCATTTTTCTGCAATTTCAGCAAAAAATGTGATCGATTTTTCCGCTTGCACATCCATTAATTCACGATAATGATTAACATCATCGCGCAAAACTGGATCATACAAAAAATCTAATCGTTCAAGCCCAGCATTAATTAATCGGATCAATTGCCGATCAGATGTTAACCGAAAATAAGCATAAGAGCCTTCCTGGTAGCGTTTAACAATCCCCTGTTCGTATAATAATTTAAGATGATTAGAAATACAGGGTTGCGATTGGTGTAAAAGTGAGGTTAAATCACTAACACTTAACTCGCGATTGCGTAGCAAACACACAATACGCAGGCGAGTTTCTTCGCCTAAAGCTTTATAAATCGCAATTAAATCTTGATAGTTTTTTATTTTTTCCATGATACGTCCTCTGATATAAGGAAATCTAAATATAATTATATACTAATATATTGTCAAGTGTAAAAATTGGCTAGTGCGAAATTTAGGGCAATTATCGGTTCAATATCGCCAATAAAATCGCCACCATCATTTTTCAAAACCTAAAAAATGCACAAAGCTGGCATCTCATCAATGTTTCGGAACATAAAATATCAGGTAAAAATGAAAATAACCGTAAAAATTATATATTTTGCAAACGAAAATGCTCTCCTATGTTTTGTTGATTATGTTAAGGCAAAGAGTTGATTTTATGAAACAGGCTACAATATTTTGATTCAATTCAGTTTCAAGCGGTATTGATTGTAAAATAAAGTGAGAAGGGTTCAACATGATTGTTTTTGCGAATAACAAAAGATCCTTTTCGGTGGATTTAAGATACGAGCGCAGGTAACAATATTTTCTAGAGCAACAGGAATTTATTTCATCAGGGATAAGATTATTTTTAGCTGGATCCGAAGATCTATTTTTTTTAATTTCTATTTTTGCTCTTTATCTGCCATTAATTCACCATCAATTGCCCAATTTTCAGCTTCTTTATCGGTAAATAATACTTGCACAACTCCTTTGGTGCCACAGATTT
Organism: Alphaproteobacteria bacterium; assembly: GCA_965206365.1. Classification (GTDB taxonomy): domain Bacteria; phylum Pseudomonadota; class Alphaproteobacteria; order JABAAW01; family JAHZMA01; genus CBDBJL01. Next base: position 5,508 of record CBDBJL010000017.1, on the reverse strand, counting down.
CAGCAAATTTTTCGGTAAAAACTTTTGCTAATGCGCGTTTTTGTTCAATTGTTCGCCCTTTCATCATCTCAACTTTAATGATTGGCATAATATTCTCCTGATATTGATGGATTATTTGTCATAAAGGCTCTGTTTGACAGATATTCTTTTATTTTAGCTTTTCAACAAAATTTCTGCTATGCTTCATTCATGGGTTTTGATTTTTTGTGGATCAAGAAATGGGATCGTCGCGATCTGCGCTTGATAACTTCCATCCTCGCCAATAATTTCTAATTTTGTTCCAGCAATTTTTGCAAGATCAGGGCGAATATGCACCAAGGCCAAAGATTGGTTTAAACGATGCGAGAAAGCCGGACTATTCACAACGCCAACTTCCTTCCCCTTACAAAAAATTTTCTCACCGCCTAGCAAGGCTTCATGATGTTGAACTGAAACCCCGGCTCCTAAAAATTTTTCTTGCCCTTTACTTTGCAAAACCGCTGTTTTGCCACGAAAATCACTCTTATTCGGATTAATCGTAAAACCAAGCCCAACCTCCCACGGCGTATGGGTATCATTCATATCATAGCCATAAAATAATAAAGCCGCTTCGATGCGCACCTTATCCAGCGCGGTAAAAGAACAAGGCATCACGCCATTGCTTAAAATTTCATCCCATATTTGACAAATCACATCCGCATTGGCAAAAATCTCATACCCACGTTCCCCGGAATAGCCCGTACGTGAAATGCGACATTCATGGCCAAATAATGTGGTTGCTACATGCCTAAAATAACCCAGCTGGGGCAAATCTGTTGGCGTATGCGCATTGAGTATCGCCAAAGCTTTCGGACCTTGCAACGAAATATCATGCAAATCATCATCAAGCTGGCAACTTACATCCATCCCTTGAATTGATTGCTCAAGCAATTCCATACTTGTCCCCGAACCATGCACGACCAACCATTCATCCGTTCCACAACAAGAAATAATTGCGTCATCACATATTGTGCCAGCATCACTCAACACAACGCCATAAGCTGATTGTCCTTCGCCAATTTTCTGAGCATCACGACTAAAAAGATGATCAATAGCTTTTGCGGCATCACTGCCGCGCACCCTAATTTTTTTCAAGGGCGACATGTCAAACAAACCCGCCGCCTCACGCACAGCATCATGCTCATCATTAGGATCGATATCATAGCTCCAGGCGGTACCCATACCATTCCAATCCTCTAATTCAGAACCCAATTTGCGATGGCGCGAAGCGAGGGCAGATATTCTAGAAAGTTCTTCTGTCATAGGTTTTCTCCTTTAAAATAAGATTAGATAAATTTATTTTTGATATAATTGAAATAGAGTGCTGGTATGTACGTTTTAAAATTTTAAATTTGCAAAATATTTTTTTGATTCATACATGTCCAAAGTTTGTAAATATCTGAGCTGCCTCCCTGTTTCAATGTCATAAATTTCGCCATGATAATGATCAATAATTAACCCTGTTACGTTATGTTGAATATTGGAGACTATGTAATTATCGTAGGTTCTTATTTTATCTTTATATATCAACGCGTGTTTTGTAAGCCCGAACAGGTTAACTCTTTTGTTTTTTCTAAGGTTATAAGCATAGACTGTCCCCCCCAGTTGTTTGGATTGCCCATAAAGGGCAATATAATTATTTTTTTTATTATAGGCAGCATTGAAATGAAACAAAATGTCTTTCTCCAGCATAAATTCCCTTATTACATTGGATTTTTCAATATCGAATATTCCAACTTTATTCTTGCCTTTTTTTTGCCTGTTATCATAAACTAACAGATTATCTTGTAATTCCACATAGAATGTGCGAATGTCGAAAAAGGGAAGCCCGTCATCGTAGGGTAGTTTCACAGCGATTGATGTTTCAAAAGTTTGAAAATCTAAAATATGGATATTGCTTGTATTATCTTTATGTTCAAGCCATGTCGCATATTTAGGGCTAATTTTTAGCGTTAGGGGGTATCTTTTCCCCCCCGGGAAACTGCAAACTATATTTTTAGCGACTTTCTTGGTTTCCTTTGTTGCAATAATATAAACATAAATATCTGCTAAGCAATTATTTTGAGCATCGCGTCTATCAACTTCCCATACAATATAAGCTTCATTATTGCTGTATTCTTCTATATATTCACTGTCATTTTTTTTGCTGTATAATTTTTTAACCTCTTTTTTTGTCTGCAAATCATATTCTATAATTTCAGCCCTTCCCTTTGCATAACTTCCACTAACAAAAAATATACGTTGATTATTTTCAATATGGCTTTCAGAAATCATCATATGAAAAGGGATATATTTCACAGCGGGGTTTATAAATTCAATTTCATATTCTGCTTTTGGTCTTGTTATATGAACATCTTCAAATGAATAGGCCTCTCCCACATAACATAAAAATAATAGAATGATTATATTTTTTTTCATTGCCTTATCTTTTATTTTATTTAACTTAATTGTAAATAGCTAATGCCAACTATCCGACATCATCGCTTTTTTCTGTGCCATAAAATCTTTCAACTGCTCATTAATCGCTTCATCCATTGCAGGTATTTCATAGGATGTCAACATTTCTTTCCAAATTTTATTGGCGCGTTTTTCCATATTTTCACTGCCATTTTCTTGCCAGGCTTCAAACGAATCTGTATCAATAAGAGGCGAAATATAATTTGCAGTTTCAAAGTTTTTAAGCGTATGGGCACTGCCCAAAAAATTTCCTCCAGCCCCAGCCTCACGATAAGCCTCTTTTGCAAGTTGGTTATCATCTAGGCTCAGCCCTTGAAGAAAATGCGACAACATAATGCAGTGATCTAAATCCATAACGAATTTTTCATAACCCACCGTTAGTCCACCTTCTAACCAACCTGTTGCATGCAAAATGTAATTTCCCCCCGCCATCAACCCGATCATCATACTATCGCTGGCTTCTTGCATCGCCTGTCCATCCGCAATCTTCGATGCGGTATAGTGCCCGCCACATCGAAGCGGGACCCCCAACCTTCTTGCCAATTGCCCCACCGTTAAAGCACTTAAATTTGCTTCGGGCGTACCAAAACTAGGCGCACCGGTTTTTAAGTTCATTGTTGTGAGGAAATTACCATAAATCACCGGAGCCCCTTTGCGCAATAATTGCGTAAGCGCAATCCCAACCATAGTCTCGGCATGGGCCTGAGCAATTAAAGCCGGCTGTGTAACCGGACCCATCGCCCCGCCCAAAATAAAGGGAGACACGGTAACCGCCTGATTGGCACGCGAGTAAACCTTCAACGCCCCACTCATCATATCATCAAAAACCAAAGGTGAATTCACATTAATATTGCCTTGAATCACGCAATTTTTTTCAAGATAATTTGTGCCATAAACAATTCGTGCCATTTCTATAGAATCCTCAGCGCGCTCGGCAGAGGTTACTGACCCCATGAAAGGTTTCGTTGAATACCGTAAATGACTGTAAACCATATCCAAATGCCGCTTATTTACAGGAACATCCACAGGTTCACACACCGTTCCACCCGAATGTTGTAGGTAAGGCGTTTGATAGGCAAGCTTTACGAAATTATCAAAATCTTTTAAAGTTGCATAACGGCGCCCCTGATCTAAATCATAGACAAAGGGCGGACCATAAGAGGGCACAAACACCACATAATTGCCCCCAATGGTGATTTGATTTTGGGGGCGACGCCCTTGCATGATAAATTCTTGTGGTGCTGTACGACAAAGCGCACGCACATGCCCAGGATCAAAGCGTACTTTGTTCTCCGTAACTGAAGCCCCAGCTGCTTTAAATAAAGTCAAAGATTCGGGGTCTTGGTAAAATTCAATCCCAATTTCTTGTAAAATCCAATCTGCATGCTCTTCCAAGCGGATGATCGCTTCCTCATCTAACAAGGCATAAGGTGGAATTTTGCGTTGAATGAAAACAGGAGCCGAAAATACCTGCTTATTTTTACGTTTTTCCAGTCGTGCCGAACGCCCACCCGCCTGAGAGCGACGATTTTTTTTAAAAGATGTTGTCATCAAACCTTCACACCTCTCAAAATAACATAAGCCTCACCAAAAACAACCTTAAGCTTACGAATAGATCTCTTAATTTTTCGCACTAACAACATATGATTTTACTCTAACAAAGAAAATATTGTTCTTCAAGCGAATAATAGTAATTATTTTACGACATTTATGTTGTTTGCGACATAATTTCTTTGCATTGATGAAATTTATTTGGCAATTTAAGAATAAGATTTTCTGAAATGATCATTAACGTGAGGTCGGCTGATTTCACAAGATTATCTATCCTAAAATAGCAAGCCTCATAAAATAATCCATGAAAATATGAGGACCATTAATTAAGAAAGAATGATTAAAAAATGACCTATAAAAAGTTAATTCGTGGATTTTCAACCTTTCAAAAATCTTATTACGCTTCGCAAACCCACGCTTATTATCAAGATTTAATTCAAAATGGACAAAAACCTGAAGTTTTGATTGTCGGTTGCTCAGATTCACGCATTGATCCAGCCTTGCTAACAAATTCCGACCCCGGAGAATTTTTTGCCATTCGCAATGTTGCCGCACTGATTCCACCTTATAACAATACCGGTACTCTGCATGGCACAAGTTCGGCGATTGAATTTGCCGTTAGGCGTTTGCAAGTGAAATCTATTATTATTTTGGGGCACAAAAAATGTAGTGGTATTGATGCTTTGCTAACCTATAATCCCGATGAAAATGATGAATATGAATTTTTACATAATTGGTTGGCAATTGGGCATAATGCCCGCGATCTGGTAAATCAATATTTGCACAATCATAGTTTTGATACCAAAATTCAAGCCCTAGAACAAGCAAGCATCTTGGTATCTATGCGCAATTTGCTCAGCTTCCCTTGGGTGCAAGCTGCGGTTACTAGGGGAGAACTGAATTTACATGGCTGGTATTTTAATATTATTGCTGGAAAATTGTTAGAATATGTTCCTGAGGAATTGCAATTTACTACCATTAGTGAGAAACGAAAATTATCACCCCCGGCCAAATTTGAGATAAAAATCGAAGAATTTATCAAAAAATTTGCAACTCAATCACCGCCATGCGAATAGTCCTCAATTTTTTGCAAAAAACACAACACATGACCAAAAATTTAACCCTAAGAATTTAACCCTAAAGAATTTAACGTTGCGTATTTTGCCAATCAGGATGTTGAAACGGGGTTTCATTGGCAGGTGGCAATAATGGTTTCCCTAAAATATGATCCGAAGCCTTCTCTCCTACCATCATCGAAGGCGCATTCAGATTGCCGTTGGTAATGCGCGGAAATATCGAACTATCCGCAACTCGCACACCCTCAACACCGATTAATCGACATTCATGATCCACCACTGCCAGTTGATCCTTTTTGCTACCTAGTTTTAAGGTTCCAGAAGGGTGATAAGCAGATTCCGCATGCTGGCGGATAAAATTATCAATTGCTTCATCCGAGGTAACATCCTCGCCGGGTTGAATTTC
>CBDBJL010000016.1:0-194940 GCA_965206365.1 Alphaproteobacteria bacterium | reverse complement strand
CTGTGAGTCTGGCTGGCAACCCAGCCATTGAAGTAGTGTAGCAATGCTACGTTCAGTGCAAGAAATAGCAAGATTTGGTGACGTGATCTTTCACGTCACCAATGTGAGCATGTCAAAAAATAGTAATTTTGATACAAGTAATAATGACGCTGGTAATAATCATGCCAAATTTATCGGTTCAACGTCGCAAAGCTTCAGGGTAACAGCTTTTGTGCAAGGCCGTAAGGCAGAGGCAAAAAAAGATTCACTTTTAGAGCTTGTCAGCACGCATAAAATAAATGCTGATGATGCGGCAAAAATATTAGTTTTGCCGGGCATTGTGAAATGTCCAGCCATATTGCAAACTATTTCAATTACGCATAAGCATGAAAGTAAAGATTTTTATGGGCTGAGTCTTACTTTTATTCGTCATGATACGAAAAAATCCCTTGAAAATCCAGAAACGGAGCAAAAATTAAAAGGAACGCTTGGCAAGGCGAAAGCAAAAATTGATGATTATGTCAAAAAATTAAGTGCGACGATTGCGCAAAAACCGTTACATTCTATTAAACATATTGCCACAAATTTTGATCAAATTTTGCAAGGCATGGAACGGGTTCAAGATTTTTTAGAGAATCCTTTGCAAGGCAAAATAGGCACCGTGATCAACGATGCGGCGCAATTATCGGGTCGAGTGCGCGCTTTGTCGCGCCCGGTGAAGAAATGGGATCCACGCAGTTTGGCTACAATCCTTGGATCCTTATCGTTTAAGCGACAAGATAATGGGCGTATTTCTTCAGCAGAAGAAAATCAGCTTGAAGAACAATTACAAACCTTTACCAAGGCAGTTTTTGTTACCGAAATATGTGATGCGATTTTACAGGATGATTGGTATGGCGACGAGCAAGCCCGAGAAGAACTTCGGCGCACGCTTACAAACCTGACAACAGAATTGCAAAAAAGATTTTCTTAAAAATCGTACTGATCATGAATCATCACGCGCCCAAGTAACAGCATTTGAAGCTTTGGAAAATGAAATTAACCGTTATTTCTTGCAACAATTGCCAACAGTTACTTATCAAAAATATCAAATGAAATATACGGTTCCTCTCATTATTTTTGCTTGGCAACATTATGGTAAGGATTGGAAGCGTGGCAAAGCCTTAATTATGGCCGCCAATCATTTCACCCAAGCGGGGATCATGGGAGAAGCAGAAATATTTCTTGTTCCTAAAAATCTCAATAATTTGTGAGTTTTATCAATGTCAATACAGTTTCAATATATTCAGGAAGAAAATAATTTTCGCGTTGATTGTCAGCAATATTATTTAAATTTTCATTTGGGCTTCAGCTGTGGCACGCTAGCGGGCGATAATGATTCAAATAAAATGAATATGGGGCATCTAGAAATTAAAAGCTCTCCACATATTTTGGCAAAAAATACGAAAATTATCAAATTGCAAACAGCTTATCAAGGTTTCGTGATTGATTGTTTGGATCCCTTATCGGCGATTGCAGAGCAAAATATGCTTGGGCTGCATTATTTAAACAATGTTTCGTTAGAGCAAACCTTAAAAATAATTTTCAATCAATATCCTATTGTTATTGCGGAACAAGAATTCTTGCAGAAAACAATGGTGAAACAATTTCAACTCTGCGCTGAACAAACCATCGCAACCACATTATGCAGGTTAGAACAAATGTTGGGTTGTGTATTTATGCTTAATCGTGGGGGCGAGTTAATGGTTTTAACACAGAAAATGCAAAAAGAAATTCAGAATTTTCAAGATATCTTTCAGAAGTTTACTGAGCCACAAAAATTTTATTGTTATGAAACCGAGCCCTTGCCTTATATTCATGCCACCTCGTTGAATCATCAGGGTGATTGGCAACCGAAATTAAGTGCAAATAAGAAATTAGGAAATGGTTTGAAACGCATTTTCACACAAGGCGAAGTTCCTTTTAATGCAGTAAAATATTATCAATTTTTACATCCAAGCAAATATTATGAATTAGAATATAACGGAATCGTTCCATTTCTACCGGGTGATATTATTGATGTATCCACAAAATCACCAGAAGGCTCAAAAGGAAATGCGACGCCAAAAATGATCATAGAGAGCCATTTTTATAAAACAACAACAACAAGCACTACCAGTAAATTTGTTGCCATTGAGTATAAGGATGTTCAATCCTTGATCCCTCTACATTAAAAAGGAAAGAAGATGCAAGCAAAAATTACAAGAAATCTTAGCAAAATTGATGAGAAATTACAAGTAGAAGCCCAAGGAACCCTGTATGAGAATGTGACATTGTTCCATCCTCAAGGTTTGTTGAGTTTGCCGGATATCAAGCAAAAAGCTTGGCTGATGTTCCCCAATAAAATTTGTTCCTATGGCAATTTTGCCTTACCCATTATTGATGATAAGAAATTTCAGGATCAAAAATTTGTCCCCTTAAAATTGGGAGCAACGCATTTGGTGGCGAATTCAGGTGCGCAAATTATCTTACAAGCTGATGGGAATATTCTTTTGAAACCGGCATCTGGTAAAAATATTTATCGTGAAACTCCTGCGGGAAAAAAACGGATCTTAGCCGATGGGGATCCTGTAACAATTAGCGGCAATGGCCCGGCAAATGGCATGATTTCGCTCAATTCTCCTGAAACTTAAAAGAAAAGGATCCTAAAAATGTGGAATCTATTTCCAAAATTTAATCATTTAACGCCTAATAATGTGTGGCGGGCGAATAATAAGGTAAATGTTCTACCTGCCTTAGTGATGAATGCATTGCTTACCGAGCGCGCTGATGAGCAAAATTTAGAGGCCAATTCCGTAACAAATTTCGAGGCAAAACGGAAGGGTTTTTGGGGCGCGCCTGATTTTGGCAGTGTTATTTACCAGCAATTTTATACTGGCATCAGTGCTCATGATTCGGTATTTCGAGTGATTATAGCCGATAAAGAAAGCACAGGTAATCAGCAAGCTGTGCAAATTGTGAAACATATTTCAGAGAGCTTAAAATTTTTACAAGAAAAAAGCCTTGCCAAGAATATTGATATTCGCGTTGAAGCCCGTCGTGGCACTTATCGAATTACTCTTCATATTGATGAAGATTTGTTAGAAATTTAACCAAAAGGAGAAAATATATGCCAATTAAATCTTATTCTATCGATGAAATTCACGATCGGATGGTGAATAAAATGGTCAATCATAGCGCAGATACCACTGTTGCACTTACGGCGCATCCACTTAATCTTTTGGCATTATCGGCATCAGGGGCAATATCAAGCCTGTATGATGCTTTAGAGGATGCGATTAAAGGCAGTTTTGTGATGACGGCATCAGGCAATGATTTAGATCGGATCGGAAGTTTTTGGAATGTTACTCGGGGCAGAGCCACTCACGCCTCTGGCAGCATTTCTTTTACCGCAACCGAAGATGTTACGATTCCAAAAAATGTTGCGGTTAGCAGTGCAGATGGTACAATTTATACGGTAATCGCTACTAGCAATTTTACAGATGGCGATGCAATTATCGCTTTTCAAGCAAAAAAAGCTGGCAAAACAGGAAATTTAATCGCTAAGCAAGAATTATCATGGGTAGAACCCATGCGTGGTGTCGCCTCATACGGCATTGTTACTGATGCTGGTTTTATCGGTGGGGCGGATGCAGAATCCGATACACTCTATCGTGGCAGGATTTTATTAGAATTACGAAACCCTAGCAAAAATGGCTCGATTAGCGATTATGAGAATTGGGCTTTGGCGCGGCAATATCATACAATTCCAGTATCGCGTGCCTTTGTTAAAGGCGGAGCCCAAGGCAAAGGTACGGTAGATATTTTTATTATGATTCAAAATGAAGATGATTTGCTTGCAGTGCCCAATGCAAATCAAATGGCAAAAGTAAAAGAATTTATTGATGCTAATCGTCCGGTGGGAACAACAGTTTTTGTTAAAACCCCTGATATCGAAGATGTTACGCTCAATATTAGTAAATTAAAAATAAGTTCTGGCAGTAATAAAACTCAGGTGGAAGCGCAAATTAAACAGGCTTTAAGTGCGCATTTCATGCGGTTGGCATCGCCTGGTGCCTCCATTAGCCTTACCTCACTTTATGAAACCATTAACGATGTTGCACATGTTGATGATTTTATTTTACAGAGCCCCACCAGCAATTTAACGCCGACTAATAATACCAATATTTTAAAACCAACCATAGTTACTTTCTCAGCTTAAGGAATATTTATCATGGAATATATTCAACCCCTAAATGAACCCGCGAACAGCCCTTATAGCAATGGCAATGCGCAGCAAGGTACGCAAGGCTCAATCATCCCCGCCCAAGCCATTGAAAACCCCCAACGCGAGATTGTAAATGTTATTCAGCAGGCATTTAATCAAGCGCGTTCAACGCCAAATCATGCCCCTGCGGGTAGCAATGCCAGCACGCCAGATTCCTCCGATCTTACCCAGCTTTATCAGGCCATTCGGCAATTATGCGCGCCTGCGGGTGATGTGCGTATGTGGGCGGGCAGTTTAGCCAATGCCCCGAAAGGTTTTTTGGTGTGCGATGGGCAGGCAATTTCGCGCACAATCTATAGCGATCTTTATGCGGTTTTGGGCGATATTCATGGTGCGGGTGATGGCTCCACCAGTTTTAATGTGCCCAATTTGCAAGATAAATTTGTGATTGGCAGAAGCGCAACCCGCGAGGCTGGCACTAAAGGCGGTAGTTTCACCACCGATGGGCATGCAATCACAATAGCGCAAATGCCGAGTCATAGCCATACTATGAATATCGCGGGTGGTAATGGATGGACGGCATCATATTTTTTAACGGGCAGCTCTGGTTGGATAAATGGAGATAGTACTAGAAATGCAGGTGGCAACGCAGCCCACAGCCATGGATTCACTCCGCCCTATTATTCCCTGATTTATATCATCAGAACATAGATTATTAACAAGGGGGGAGCGACATCGCTTCTCGGGATTGAAGACGAGCTCAATCCTTTGCGATGACCCCCCTTAAGATCCCCCCGCCATTGTTCGACAACATTTGCCATGGTATGATTTTATGAGTTCGGCAGCTTGCTTTTTAGCGCGAAGCTATATTCCCAAAAATGGGCTGGTTTATGATATTGGGGCAAGCACAGGTAATATGGGCAAAATTTTACAGCCAACATTGATGGAAAGACAAGCAAAGCTTATTGCATTAGATGATGAGGTAAATATGATTGATAGGTATTCTGGGGCTGGCGAAGTTATTCAAGCCAATGCACTCGATTTTGAATATCAACGCTTTGATGTTGGCATATTATTTTTAGTTTTAATGTTTTTACCAGTTTCAGAACGTCAAAAATTAGTGATCCAATTGCGAGAAAAATTAAATCCTGGCGGGGCACTGATAATATTTGATCGACGTGTAGCTGGATCTGGTTACGCGGCAACAGTTATTTGGCGAATGATCTGGGATGCAAAAATTTCAGCCGGAGTATCGTATGAAGAGGTGATGAAAAAAGAAATGGCACTTTCAGGAATTCAACGTCCACTTCGCGCGGAGGAATTGGGTGACGATATTATTGAGGTGTTTCGGTTTGGAGATTTTACAGGTTGGATTATTGAAAAAAACTCAAACTAAATCACTTGCCGCGATAGTCCACCCACGATAGTTTTAAAATCTTATTCTTAAACTGAAAAAAACTCAAACCATGCTTCGAATGAGAGCAAACCATATTTCGCGCTACAGTTATAATCGTTGGATTTCCACGCAAGGTTCCAGCCACGCCCACAGCCATGGATTCACCCCACCCTATTATTCCCTGATTTATATCATTAGAACCTAAATATTTCATAAGGGGGGGCGATGCCCAGCCGATGGGCACCCCTCTTAAATCCCCTGCATCATTATCTTTAAGGGGGAGGGGAAAGATAGCGATTCCGCGCCCCCCCTTGTATGAATTTATCCCTAATCAGCCTATTGGCGCAATAAGGTTCCGTGCCCTTTTTCAGTGAAAAGTTCAAGCAAGATTGAATGGGTAAAGCGACCATCAAGGATAACCGCTGCGATTAAACCTTGTTTCACGGCATGGATACAAGTTTCTAATTTCGGTATCATTCCGCCCGAAATCACGCCAGTTTCCATTAATGTTTGTGCTTGCTGCAGATTCAACTCGCGAATAAGTTTGTTATCGGTTCCTAAAACTCCAGGAATATCTGTCAACATTAATAATCGTCGCGCCTTGCTGGCAACGGCAATGGCACCGGCAAAAACATCGGCATTAACATTATAAAATTGATGATCCTCTTCCCCCAGAGAAAAGGAAGCAAGCACGGGAATGGTATCGCAATGTTGGTGAAGCTGGTTCAAAATACCAATATCCACTTGCGCCACTTTCCCGGCAAAGCCCAATTCAGCACTGATCGGTTGGGCGCGTAACAAATTACCATCAACGCCTGAGAGCCCAATGGCTTTGCCGCCTAGGGCGTTAATCTCAGCAACAATACGCTTATTAATTATCCCCAAAATCATTGCCACCACATCCATAGTGGCTTTGTTGGTAATGCGAATGCCAGCGACAAATTCACTTTTTATTTGTAATTTTTCTAGCATTTGGTTGATTTGTGGCCCCCCTCCATGCACAATCACCGGGTTAATGCCAACCTGTTTCAATAGCATAATATCGCGGGCAAAGTCAGAAAATAATTTTTCATCAATCATGGCATTGCCACCAAATTTGATAATGATGGTTTCGCCCTGATAACGTTGCATAAAGGGCAGGGCCTGTACCAAAATGCCCGCTTGGGCTAAAAAGCGAATATGTTTATCAGATTTCAAATTCATAGCAACATCTAGGCTAAAGATTTTTGTTGGATGAGTAAAGCCAATCTTTCGCGCAGAGTATCAATCCCTTGATTTTTACGTGCACTGGTGACAATTAATTCTGGTAATGCCGAGGGAAAATTCGCAATTTCATGATTTAATGCTACGCTAAGTTCGATTTGCTTGGCCTGGGTGATTTGATCTTGCTTGGTGAGAATAACGAGAAAGGGTATTGCCATGATTGTGAAAAAATTGATCACATTGCGGTCGATATCGATAATGCCACGTCTGGCATCAATTAATAAAAACACTAATCGCAAATTGCGTCGATTTTTCAAGTAATCATGCGAAAGTTTTTGGAAAATAGTGATGTCGCTTTTCGAAGCTTTGGCATAGCCATAACCCGGCATATCCACAAGGTAAATGTTGCCTTTATTTTTCATTTCATTGCCCAATAAAAAAAAATTAAGAGCGCGGGTGCGCCCCGGAGTACGACTCGCCCGTGCCAATTGCTTGTGATCGACCAAGCGATTCAGCAAGCTAGATTTGCCACAATTGGAGCGTCCACAAAATGCAATTTCTGGCAAATCACTTTTCGGTAATTGCGCCAATGTCAATACTGAGAGCTTGAAGTGACAAGGGCGTGAAAATAAAATTTGGGTTGATTTTTTCAGACCCGATCTCATGATGTTACTGCGACTTTTTCTCAAGTGAGCGTGTAATGAGCCATTGTTGCAAAATGGTGAGGCTGTTATTGCATGTCCAATAAATTACCAAGCCTGCTGGAAAAGTGCCAAGTAAAAATGTAAAAACAAAGGGCAGTAAGGCAAATATTTTCTGTTGCATTGGATCTGCCGGGGCCGGGTTTAATTTTTGCTGCACCCACATTGTAAGCCCCATCAAAATAGGCCAAATGCCAATATTTACCACCGTTAAAATTGCTGGAACATTCCAGCTAATCAAGCCAAAAAGCGTGAGAATGCCTAGGGGATCAGGGGCGGATAAATCTTGAATCCATCCAAAAAATGGCGCATGGCGCATTTCAATTGTAACAAACAACACTTTGTAGAGTGCAAAAAATACCGGAATTTGTAAAACAATCGGAATGCAACCTGCAAGCGGGTTAATTTTTTTCTCGCGATAGATGCGCATCATTTCTTGTTGTAATTTTTGCTTATCATCGCCATAGCGTTCTTTTAGCTCGGTAATTTGCGGTTGCAATTGTTTCATTTTTGAAATCGATACATAAGATTTATTGGCAAGAGGAAAAAAGAAAAATTTGATCACAACCGTTAAGGCTAAAATTGCAACACCAAAATTACCAAAAAGACTGGAAAAATATTTAATTAATAGAAATATTGGTTTCGTAATAAAATACAAAATGCCAAAATCAACGCCTAAATCAAATTTATAGATATTGTGGGTTTTTGTATATTGGTCTAAAACATCTAGCTCTTTCGCGCCGGCAAATAATAAAGTTTCATATTCATAGGATTCACCTTGGTTAATATTCGCTGCTTGGGCATAAAAATCTGCTTGATAGGTAGGAATGCTTGAACCTTTTTTATTGCCTTGCTTGAAGGATGCGTTAAAACCCTTACTTTGGGGAATAAGGGCAGCTAGCCAATATTTATCAGTAATGCCAAACCAACCGGTGCTATTTTGATAAATGATGGTTTCTTTGGCGACATCATCATAATCATCTTCGATGAGTTCTTGTTGTAAAACGCCAATGAAACCTTCATGAAGAATGTAAAAATTCAGAATATCAGGCTCACCCGTGCGTGAAATTAAACCATAAGGATAGAGGGTAATGGCGTTGCTTGAACCGTTCAAAACGCGTTGTGTAACAGTTATCAAATAATCATCATCAATGGTAAATGTTTTTTCAAACCGAACATTCTGGTTATTAACCCAATAAAGCGTAATGGGATGATTGGGGGTGAGAGAACTGGGGTTATCGACACGCCATAGGGTGTTATCATTAGGGAAATCAATGGTTTTATCACCAAACCAATTAAAAGTGGCATGATAGGGGTTGGCACTACCGCGAGGGTTAAAAAGGGTAATATTGGGCGAATTTTCTGCCAAATCAGTGTGGTAATTTCGTAAGGTTAAATCGTCAAAATGCCCACCTTGAAGCGAAATCGAGCCAAATATTTTTGCATTTTCAACAAAAATACGCGCAGTGTTGGCAATAACTTTGGCGCGCCTAGCTAGGATCTCAGTTTCGGATTCTTCGATGATCTCTAAGGGTAAATCAGAAGAATTTCCTTGCAGTGATTCCGGCAATTGCGGAGTGAGATTGGAGGGAACAGATTGATCCTGAGAGGTATTTCCATCACCAGTTTGCGTTGTTTGTGAAGGTTGGTTTCTTGGTTGTGGTTTCGGAGCAAAAAACATTTGCCAACCAACAAGCACCATTAAAGAGAGAGCGATCGCAAGGATAAAATTTGGGTTGTTGGGTTTTTGCGGTTCCATAAAAAGATTGCCTTATCGGTGATAGCAGGTTAATTTAAATCTGATGATTGTTTTTGTTGTGATTTTCACATTGATTGGGTCTTGCTTTGCTTAATAATATTTCTGGAACAGGGTCAAAGCCAAAGGATGACCAAGGGCGACAACGCAAAAATCGTTTCAATGTTAAAACGCTTCCTTGATATAGCCCAAAACGGCGTAAAGATTCAACTGCATATTCGCTACAGCTAGGAGAAAAACGACAAGCAGAGACCATCCCCTGGCTGGCAAGCATATGCAGTAAGGGGGATAGGACGAAACGGTAAAATTGCAAGATGAAAATTAAGGGTAAAATAAGCGAAGCTCTTATTTTTTTTTTCTGTTGGGGATTGTTTTTGCGAGTGATTGGGCTTTGGTTCCTAATCATGAGGTTTTCTTTGATTGCGGTAATATTGATTTTTTGGTTTTTCTGTGCTTTTTCTGTGGGAAACGAGCACGTTTCGTATATCTTTCGTTAGGTTTTTCTGTGGCTTGAGCAAGCGATTTAATAAAATCTTGTTCTAAATGGATGAATTTTGTGGTTAGCAATCGTTGTCGTGCAATGATCACATAATCCATCCCCTCAACCCCTAATTTCGGGAGATATGTGTATGCCAAAGAACGTAATCTTCGCTTTGCCAAATTTCGCATAACGGCATTGCCAACTCGGCGACTAGCGGTAAACCCAACACGAATCGGGCTATTTGCCATGGAATGATTGCGACGCAGAAAATATTGCATTAATAGGCTTTGCTTGTGAATTAATGCACCGTGAAGAGTCATATGTTGAAAATCAACGCGCTTTCTTAACTTTTCAACCACCAAGAGCCTATCTCCACCAAAGAGTAAAATTTAAATTGGAAAATCAAAACTGAGAAAATATTATTTTAGATTATCTAAGGTTTCGCTAAGCTTGAAATTTATATCTATGATACAAGCCATTAAGCAGATAATTTTTTGCGCCCTTTTTGACGACGCGAATTGATAATACGTTGCCCCGCCTTGGTTGCCATTCGGCTTCTAAAGCCGTGACGACGTTTACGAATTAAGACGCTGGGTTGAAAGGTTCTCTTCATAGTTAAATTCCAGATGCAACAATTAATAGTGATATAAGGCAGGCTAAAGCAAATCTTTAGCTTTACATCAAGGCGAGTATAACAGTATATAAGTGATTGTCAATTATCATATTTAGAAAAAAAGGAATTTTTCTTTTGCAATTATTTTCTTTTGTCGCAAAATTTATTTTGCATTTACGGGGTTGGTTATCGCTATTATTCCTATCAACTTGGCTATCTGGTTGTATTTCTTCCTATCACGATAAACCTGTGTATGATGATTTGCTGATCGAACAAAAAAAAGAAAGTTCTATTGTTGTTCGTTTACAAGAATTGCCTGAATATGACCCGGCTGAATTTGTTGGCAAAAAGAAAAATGAGATTATTACGCATCTGGGGAAACCTGATTTTTTGCGTCGTGATTTGGGCAAAGAGTTTTTGCAATATCGTAGCAAAGATTGTATTATAGACCTGTTTGTTGGGCAAGATGCGATTGTCTCTTATGCAAACTTGCGAAGTGGGGGCTTGGAAAATAGAGTGGTTCCGACCATTTTACGACAATGCTTATATTTACTTGTTGCGCAGCGAAGCGGGGTCGCTCAACCCAATTCACAAGAAATTCAGTAGGGAATTGTGCTGATCATAGATCATAAAAATAAGAAAGACGGTAATGGTTTTCCTTGTAATTGCTAGACAAAAAGGGTAAGAAAAAACATGTTTAGGTTTTTTGACAATATGCGCGTGATCAGTGGCGGTGCTTCTATGCTTTTTTTAATAAAACGCGAAGTTGAAAATTTGGTTCGTGATCGAATGGTGCAATTTATGGCAACCCAAGAGCATATGGTAAGTCGTGATGAGTTTCAGATGGTGAAAATGATGGCAGAAAATGCTCTTTTGGAAAATGTAAAATTGCAAAAACGGATCGAGCTTCTGGAAGATGCACTGCAAAAATCTGAAAATAAAATTAAAAAATAAAAATTACTGAAAGTGGTTTTTGCTGTTTCAATCTAATCAAATTCTAGAAAGTTAATTATGATGATGCAAGATTATTTATTTACGAGCGAATCTGTGAGCGAGGGGCACCCTGATAAAATTGCCGATCAAATTTCAGATGCAATTGTGGATGAATTTTTGACCTACGAACCCGAAGCCAGAGTTGCGGTGGAAACAATGACGACAACAAATCGTGTGATTTTAGCCGGTGAAGTTCGTGGCAATGTGTCGGTTGCGCGCATGGAAGAATTGGCGCGTGAAGTTGTTCGTGATATTGGTTATGAGCAAGAAGGGTTTCATCATGAAACTTTTGAATTTGCTTCCTACGTGCATCAGCAATCTGCCGATATTGCTCAAGGGGTTGATGCCGGCGTAGAAAAAGAGGAGGGCGCCGGGGATCAAGGCATTATGTTTGGTTATGCTTGTACAGAAACCGATATTTTTATGCCCGCGGCAATTTATTATAGCCATGAAATTTTACGGGCTTTGGCAAAAACCCGTAAATCTAATCCGGATTCTGGTTTGTTGCCCGATGCCAAATCTCAGATAACATTGCAGTATAAAAAAGGCATTCCGGTTAAGGCGCAATCTGTTTTGGTATCAACGCAACATCAGGAAGATATGAAGCAAGTGGATATTCGCGGGCTTGTGAAAGAACATGCGATGCGCATTTTGCCTGAAGGTTGGATGTGCACAGATGATGAATTATATATTAACCCCACGGGGAGATTTGTGATTGGGGGCCCTGATGGTGATGCTGGGCTAACGGGGCGTAAAATTATTGTGGATACTTATGGTGGCGCATCCCCGCATGGTGGCGGGGCATTTTCGGGAAAAGATCCAACAAAAGTGGATCGTTCAGCTGCTTATGCAGCGCGGTATCTTGCCAAAAATGTTGTGGCGGCAAAATTAGCCGAGCGTTGTTTGATTCAATTGGCTTATGCAATCGGAGTTAGCCAACCGATCTCTGTTTATGTTGATTGTCAGGGAACGGGTAAGGTTGATGAAATGAAAATTAGCAAGGCATTGCAAGAGTTGGTAGATTTAACTCCGCGAGGAATTCGCACACATTTGCAACTAAATCGCCCAATCTATCAAAAAACTGCAGCCTATGGGCATTTTGGGCGTGAATCTGAGGCTGATGGTGCGTTTTCATGGGAAAAATGTGATCTTGCAGAACAATTAAAAACACTTGGATGATTAATAATATCGTTGGTTAAAATTGTTCCTTGAGATTGTTAGAGCTTTCATAGGGTGTTGGATATGAAAATCTATCCTTTATTGCGCTTTTCTGGCAGACGATTTTCAAAACATATTACGGCAACGCAACGGAAAATTTTAACCGATATTTTGCCTGATTATGCGATTCATTTGCCAAAATCTTTGCCAGGATATTTATTTTCTGCCCGATATTTTTTCACGCAAAATTATGATTCCTACGCTTTAGAAGTTGGTTTTGGTGATGGAGAGCATCTCGCACTTCAAGCCAAAAATAATCCTAATGTTGGTTTTATTGGTGCTGAACCCTATATGCATGGGGTGGCAAAATTGCTACAAATCATGCAAGCAGAAAATATTACGAATATTCGTATTTTTTCCGATGATGTGCGGTTATTATTGCCTTATCTGCACAGTCGACAATTTGCGAAGATATTTATTTTGCATCCAGATCCATGGCCGAAGAAAAAGCATCATAAAAGGCGATTATTACAAAATAATTTCATCGATATTTTGCATGATCGGCTTGTCGATAAAGGACGGATCATTTTAGGAACAGATTCACCCGATTATATGTGCTGGATCTTAGCGGTGATGCTACAGCGCCGGGATTTTATTTGGTTGGTAAATTGTGCCAAGGATTGGCAAACTCCACCGCGAAAAATAACATATTATGGAAAAAAAGCGATGGAAAAAGATCAAGAAACATGGTATTTTCACTTTCAGAAGAATGCAAAAATAAGATAGCTACATTCATAATTCGTGATTATTATTACTTTTTCTGCTATACTTAATGGTGGGGTAATAATATTGGAGGATTAAGTTAAAGTGAAACGATTTTTGTTTCTGGTTATTATTTTGTTACCGTCATTTTCTTATCAAGCATGGGCGGGTAATATGTATGTTGCTTTTGGTTCGGTTGCAGGCACTAGGGGAAGTGCCCAAGCTGCATTTATTACCCCTGGCACCCCTGGCATTCCTGGCAGCCCTTTCGTCCCTGCCCAGCCTGCCCAGCCTTTCGTGCCTGCCGTGCCTGCCGTACCTCCTACCATTTTCCCTCCAATCCCAGGTCTTCCTCCCCTGCCACCCCTCCCTGGCACGCCTTACATCCCTGCCCAGCCTGCCGTGCCTGCCCAGCCTGCGGTTCCTGCTGTGCTTGCGGTGCCTGAAGTGTCTAGTATTGGCAGTGTTTCTTCGGAAACTGATTATAGAATTCTTCCTGGCATCGGGGTTGTTCTTGGTTTTGGCACTGGTAGAGTTGGTCTGGAATTTAAGCGGTTGGAATATGGTTTGCAATATGAGGATTCAGAGAAAACAATTGATAATGTTGCTGAACGTTCAGGGCATTTGGTGGGACGCATAGGCAATGATAATCTTCGTCTGAAACTGATGATGGGTTGGGGCAGGGCAAGCTTGCTGAAAGATGGAAGCGATGAACGGGCACGATTGGCATATGTAACAAGTGCTGGTGTAGGATTTGAACTCTCATTAAATGATGAATCCGGTTTAGGATTATTTGTTGATTATGAAATTAAGGAATTTCAACAATATGCTACTAGGGGCAGTGATACTGACTATGCCCGTGGTTTATCTTCGTTTCATATGAAGCATGATACAGTTTTTGGTGGTATTTATTGGCGCGTTGGTACAAAAAATAACGATGGCAAAAGGGCAAGAAACATGGTATTCTAAATTTAAGAAGATGTAAAAATAAATTTAAAATTCATGACTATTGTTACTTTTTATGTTACAGTGAGAATGGAAGGTATTATTTGAAGGATAATTGAATGGAACGGTTTTTGATTGTTGCGATGTTGTTGTTATTGCCCTTTTCGCATCAAGCGCGGGCGGGCAATATGTATCTGGCTTTGGGTTCGACTTCGGGTACAATCGGTGCAGTGCAAGGTGCCTATGTGGTCCCGGGGGGGATAGTCACTCCTGGCACCCCTGCTGTTCCTGCTGTTCCTGCTGTTCCCGCCACGGGCACGCCCGGTCAGCCTGGTTATGTTCCTGCCGTCCCTGCTGTTCCTGCCGTCCCTGCTGTTCCTGCCACCATAGGGCCAAGCACCGCAGTGGTTTCTCCAAAATATGAATATAATGTTACCCCTGGTTATGGTGGTGTTATTGGGTTTGGTACGGGCCGAGTTGGAGTGGAATTTAAACGTTTGGTTTATGGGTTAGAATATGAAGGTACAAAAGGGCCCTTGGATATCGTTACCGAACGTTCGGCGCATTTGGTAGGTCGGTTTGGAAATGATAAAATACGGCTGAAATTAATGATGGGCCGGGGCAAGGCGAGCATACGGGAAGATAAAACAGATGAACGGGCACGATTGGCATATGTAACAAGTGCCGGTGTAGGATTTGAACTTTCATTAAATGACGAATCCGGCTTGGGTTTATTTGGAGATTTTGAAATTAAGGAATTTCAAAATTATGGCTTAACCGGTGCAGCTGGAAATCAGGGTTTGTCTTCTTTTCATATGGGTCATGGTACAATTTTTGGCGGTATTTACTGGCGCGTTGGTAGCAAGAAGAAATAAAGAATTCCAATAATTTTGGGTATAAATTTGCAAATATTTTATCTGAAGATGGTTTGATTTTTTCCGCTTAGAAGAAGTTTTTCAAGGTGGTGCCAATATAAATTAGGTAAAGGATCATTCCCAGCAAGCCCCAAAATTTCTTGGGCGTGCCTAAGATAAAAAAGCTACAGACCATGGCTGAGCCTAGCATGATCCAAATATCGGTTTGGGCAAGATTTTCAGCAAAAGGTAGAGGTGCGATCAGCGCTGAGCTTCCTAATACCAACAACGAGTTGAAAATGCAACTTCCCACAACATTGCCAGCAATAATTTCGGCATTCTTTAGTCGAATGGCGGCAAATGTTGCTGATATTTCGGGCAAAGAGGTGCCCAGGGCGATCACAGATACAGCAATTAAACTTTGGGGTACATGAAAAGCCAAAGCAATTAGCGAGGCATTATCGATCGTGAAATTAGCACCGACAAGTAAGAAAATAATGCCCAAAATAGTTTTCAGGAAGATGATCAAGCTGAAGCCCTGATCGGTGCTGATGGTGGGTGAACTGGCATGTGTATTTTTCAGCGCGTAATGAAGATAGCTGGCAAAGCCGACCAGCATTAAAATGGCAATTGGTAGGGTGATATTGCCGAAAAAAGAAGTTAGCCATAATAATCCAAAGCTGCTCAGCATATAAATTAAGCTGGTACAAATATAGGAATTCTGTTTCATCGAGAAGGGGAAAAACATAATTGCCAAAGCATAAATTAACAAAATATTGGCGATATTACTGCCCAAAATATTGCCAACAGCAATGCCACTATTGCCATGATAGGCAGCCAGAAAACTTGTGATAAATTCAGGCAAAGAAGTGCCAAAACCAATGATAATTGCGGCGATAAAAGCCGGGGAGAGTTGGAATTTATGCCCAATTTTCACCACATTCTCTACGGTGATTTCACCGCCTTGATAGAGCAAAAATAGCCCTAATAGAAGTAAGAAATAGGTCATGAAAAGAAAATGATCACCCCAAGGTAATATTGGGGGTCATATTTGAGATCATGTTTATGAGCACATGCGGGGGGTAATGCCGTGCCAGCATATAGAAAATGGTAACTAG
Organism: Alphaproteobacteria bacterium; assembly: GCA_965206365.1. Taxonomy (GTDB): domain Bacteria; phylum Pseudomonadota; class Alphaproteobacteria; order JABAAW01; family JAHZMA01; genus CBDBJL01. Next base: position 178,735 of record CBDBJL010000016.1, on the reverse strand, counting down.
GCTTAAAGCAAAGATGGCTTTTAACCAAGCGGGAAGGTTTTTTTTGGGTTTCATGAGAGGTTTTTCGTTTTCAGGTTTAGAAGATTGCAGATTTATTACGTTTGCGTTGCGCAGATGAAGGAATTTTCATTAAATCTCGATATTTTGCAACTGTGCGACGGGCAATATCAATATGCTCGGCACGTAAAATTTCAACAATGGCATCATCGGATAGTATTTTATGGTGGATTTCATTGTCGATTAAGGTTTTAATTCGCTGCCTTACGGCTTGAGCAGAAAGCCCATCGTCATTTTTGCTATTGCCTTTCAAAGCGTTGGTAAAGAAATATTTCATTTCAAAAATACCATGTGGCGTTGCCATATATTTTCCAGAACATGTACGGCTAATTGTACTTTCATGCATCGTTACATCTTGAGCAATATCTTTCAAAACCAAGGGTTTAAGCCCATTAATGCCATCACGAAAAAAACCAATTTGGCGTTGAACAATGGCTTGCCCAACAAGCATGATGGTTGCGTTGCGCTGCGTAAGGGCACGTACCATCCATTTTGCTTCTTGCCAATTATGCTGGACATATTGTTTGTCATCACGTCCTTGGGTTCCTTGCATTACTGCATTGTAATAATGATGATTGGTTCGAATTGCAGATTGTGCATGCCCCCCTAGCTCTACAATCCAATTATTTCGTGTACCTTTGCGGGTGTAAATATCGGGGATAATCATATCAACGGTAAGGGGAGAGAATTTTGCAATTGGATTTGGCTCTAAAGTACGAATTTCGCTAAGCATATCACGCAAATCTTCTTCATCAACTTGGCATAAGCGCATTAATTTATGATATTCGCGTGTCGCAATGAGTTCGATATTATCTAATAAAATTTGGATTGCTGGGTCTAAATGGTTTTTTTCTAGCAATTGCAACCCCAAACAATCGGCAATATTACGGGCGAAAATGCCAACGGGGTCGAATTGTCGCATTTTACCTAAAACAAAATGTAATTCTTTTAAGTCTATTTTAAGCTCGCTCATCAATTGCGCATCACTTTGTGGTAACCAGCCACGTTCATTGATGTTATCTAATAGGATTTGTCCAATTAATAATGATTTATTGTCGGTGAAGGCGATGCGTAATTGTTGATCGATATGATCGCGTAAGCACGGCAATTGAGTTGCGGAATCATCGAGATAATTATAAGAATTGTCGCTATGGGTAGCTGTTGAGGGGGGCTGGTAATCTTCATCAAATTGATTTTCATAAGAAACATCTAAAGCTTCATTGCAGCAACCATCGGTAAGCATAGCTTCAAGAGAATCGCCGGCATGTTCTGAGGATTCAGAAATATTAAGCTCTTCTAATGTATCGCCAGCATGGCCCCGATCATGTTCTAAAAAGGGGTTAGTCTCTAGCATTCCGGTTAAATATTGGTTTAGATCTAAGGCATTAAATTGTAAAAGCTTAATCGCTTGTTGCATTTGTGGTGTTAAAACCAGATTTTGGCTTTGTCTGGCGTCTATTTTCAGATGAGGTGATGACATCAATTACATCCTAAATTCTGCACCAAGATAATGTTCACGCACTTGTGGGTGGGCAACAATTTCTTGTGCTGTGCCTTCTACAAGCATTTGTCCATCGTAAATTACATAAGCGCGGTCTACCAATTGTAATGTTTCACGAACATTATGGTCGGTAATTAATACACCAATATTGCGTTTTTTCAGGCCTAAAATTAAAGCTTGAATATCTTTTACAGCAATGGGATCAACGCCCGCCAAAGGTTCATCTAACAAAATATAAGAAGGCTTTGCTGCCAATGCGCGGGCAATTTCCAATCTACGACGCTCGCCACCTGAAAGGGAAATTGCTGGGCTATCTTTTAAGTGGGTAAGCGAGAAATCTTCGAGTAATTGTGATAATTCGCTTTGATGGAGTTTTTTATTGGGTTGATTAATTTCTAAAATGGCTAAAATATTTTGCAAAACATTTAAACCCCGAAAAATGGATGCTTCTTGCGGCAGATACCCAAGCCCAAAACGAGCACGAATATGAATTGGCAAAGCCGTAATTTCTTGCTTATCTAAAAAAATATGCCCGGCATCGGGCATTAATAGGCCACTTAAAATATAAAAACTTGTGGTTTTTCCGGAACCATTTGGTCCTAATAAGGCAACCGCCTCACCACGATTAAGAGTGAAGCTAATGTTTCTTAAAACAACTTTACTGTCGTATTTTTTCACAAGCCCACAAGCATAAAGCCCTGAAGGAATATCTTCGAGCCAGTTATTTTTCAAAGTTTGTTTGGCAAGGTTCTTTTTACTTCTTTGTTTGAGACTGATGGTCATACAAGCGAGAACTTCCTAATGTGGATAGCGTTTTTTTTGTCCCAATATTAGCTGTGAATCATCGCCAAAAGAAACAATTGCGCATGGTGAATAAATCCGTCCTCCGCCTTGCAAGATAATTTCAGCATCGCCACAAATCTCCAGTTTGCCTCCTAAATAATCTAGATAGGCACTTTGCCCGGTAAGGGTTCGCTTCGATGCTATTACGCGAATGTTATCCTTCATAATCATATGATGCGCTTTGCCATCGACAAAACTTAGAATGGATTCATCTGCTATAATATCAGTGTTGGGATCATGATACGAGAAAACTTTTAAGAAGTGAAGCTGTTTTATTTGATTTTGATTATTTCTTTGGATAAAATTTCCCAACAGTTGATTTGCCGAGGCGATAACGCCAGTTTCGTGATGATAGATGATTGCATCACTACGGATCATTCCTTGATTAATATCGATATTCATTCCATTTTCGGCATCTAATGTTAAAATTTTATTGCCAAAATGGGTGTTAGAATCCAAGGAGAGCTGGTTATTGAGATTACTATGCGAAAATCCCGATGCGCTGAGGCGATAATCACCGATATTTCCGGTGATTGGAGAGTAGCTAGAAGTAATTTTGCGTAGCGGATTGTAATTAAGGGTGGCACTGTGAATATTCAAATTATTTGAAGATTGCTGATAATGAACATTCTCAGACATATCGATATTATCATGATCGAAAAGCATTTGATTTGCCGAAATCGTTTTTTGGGTAACGGGGAAGTGAAGTTTGCCTTGAGTAAGTTGGTAATGGTTGGTTCCTAAAATAACTGCAGAATTGGCATTAAGAATAAAATTATTTTGTCCTTGCTGATAAAAGGTTGGTGCGATAATGAAATTCTTACTGTTGGTTGTAAAAGGAATTTTGGGGTGTTTTGAAGGTGAGAGTAATGGCCATAAAATTAAGATGATTGGCAAAGTTAATAATGAAAACCGCAATAATAAATTGCATAATAGCCATGAGATCGCATAATAACGACGATAACGATAGCGAATTTTTGTTAGGGCGATTTCTGAGGCAATAAAATAGGATAAAGCGCGCCATAGGCTGAAGATTCCTAGCCATTTTAGGAAATGTGAGAGTAACGGATTATGAAAAACTCTTCTATTCATCGCAACTAAATCCTGCATTTCGTTCCTAACCCATATTGTAATCATCATTGATACCAACTAAGTATATATTTATGAGTTTGTGCAAGCAATCATGGATATGGGCAATGCCAAAGAAAAATTATCGGATAGCAAAGATTGTTAGCCTAACCCAATGCGCAAACAATCATGGATATGGACAATGCCAAGAGGAGATTTATCGATCACCACAAATAAGCTGGTAATTTTACGATGATTCATTAAACTTACCGCTTCAGCGGCCAATAAAGTGGGCGCAATTGTACGAACATTCTGGCTCATCACTTGGCTAGCAATTGTTTCTAAAGAACGATTATTTGTGAGCCACCGACGCAAATCACCATCGGTAATAATGCCAATTAACTCACCATTATCTGCAATAATACCACTACAACCAAAACTTTTTGCACTAATTTCAATTAAAACCTCTGCCATCGGGCAATTATGGTTAGTCAAAGGCATTTTTTCAGCTTGATGCATTAAATCTTCTACTTTTAAAAGCCGCTGCCCAAGTTTGCCCCCTGGATGAAACATGGCGAAATCTTCCGGCGTGAATTTACGCATTTCTAGTAAAGTTACCGCTAAGGCATCGCCTAATGCTAGCATCATTGTGGTTGAAGTTGTTGGTGCAAGGTTTAGCGGGCAAGCTTCGGGGGCTTCGGGTACGATTAGTGGGATATCAGACATTTTTGCCAAAGTGCTGTTTCGGCGCGCTGTAATGCTGATGAGTGGAATTTGGTTTCGTTTGCAAAATTCTAATAAATTTTCTAATTCGGTAGTTTCTCCGGAATTAGATAGTGTAAGCATCGTATCTCCCTGACAAATCATCCCTAAATCGCCATGGGATGCTTCCCCAGGGTGCAGAAAAAAGGCGGGTGTGCCAACGGATGCTAAAGTCGCGGCAATTTTACGGGCAATATGCCCACTTTTGCCCATGCCGGAGATAATGAGGCGATTTTTGGTTGTAAGAATTTGGGTTGTCGCTTGAAAAAAATTATGATCAAGGCTATCTTCAAGTGCTTCTAGCCCTTTGGCTTCAGTGCGAATAACATTACGAGCAATGTTTAAAATTGTATCCGAATCAGAAACATTCATAATCTTTCAAAAATTATTGCGATTGCACAATTCCAAGCGGGTTAGCAATAGAAACGGCTTAATGTAATTTGCGCCAAATTCTTATTTTGTTAGCATAAAGCACAATTACGAAAAAAATCAGAAAAAGAATTACCTTAAATCCCATTTCTTTGCGTTGTTCTAAATAAGGTTCTGCTGTCCACATCAAAAAATTAGTTACATCAAATGCCATATTTTCCACAGTTGCGAGGTGTTGATCTTGATATTCAACCTGTTCGGGATATAATGGTTGGGGCATAGCAATTTGATTGCCAGGGAATGCATGATTATAATATAAACCTTCGCTTACAGTAACTCCTTCCGGGGCTTCGTCTTCATAACCAATCAGCAACGAGTAGATATAGTCGGGCCCGTTAAAACGGGCTTTGGCAATTAAGGATAAATCAACTGGGTAGGCCCCATTATTCGCATCCCGCGCGGCATTTTGATTGGCGAAGGGGGAAACAAATTTATCAGAACCGCGTGCAGGGCGTTGGTAATATTCACCAACATCATTAGGGCCATCTGTTACTTCAAAGTCAGAGGCAATCGCTTGAATTTGGGCGGCATTATAGCCCAAAGCACTTAAATCACGATATGCAACATATTTTAAGGAATGGCATATCGAACATACTTCTTGGTAAACTTGAAAGCCCCGTTGTAGGGTGTTTGTGTCATAATTGCCAAAAATCCCAGAAAAACTCCAATTTTGTTTCTCTAATTTTGTATGGCCGTCACCACCAGATGCCAAGGCATTTAATAGGGGTGTTGTTGCCATAAGAATTGTATAAAGCAGGCAGGCAGTAATTTTAAGCATGGGATCTATTCCTCAAAAGCTACGTTTCTATGATTTTAATACAGATTTTGCAATACTCTCAGGCAAAGCGCGGGGTTTTTCAATTTTCACAATAAAGGGGGTGATGATAAAAAAATGTGCAAAATAATAAAAGGTTGCCAATTGTGCCATAAAAACATAAGGGGCTTCAGCGGGTTTGCCCCCAAGCCAACCTAGGAAAAGAAAATCTAGGGCAAAGGCAAAGACAAACCAACGATACAGGGGACGATAGCGACAAGAACGTATTTTAGAGCGGTCTAGCCACGGTAAAACAAACAAAACAGCAATAGCAGAAAACATGGCAATAACACCGATAAGCTTATCAGGAATTGAGCGTAGAATCGCATAGAAGGGTAAAAAATACCATTCGGGAACGATATGGGCTGGGGTTGAAAGCGGGTTGGCCTCGGTATAATTATCGGGATGTCCAAGATAATTCGGCGCGTAGAAGACAAAAAATGCAAAGAAAATTGCAAAAATACCCATGGCATATATATCTTTTGCCGCCGTATAGGGAAAAAACGGTACTGTATCTTGAGCCGATTTGGTATCAATGCCTGCAGGGTTACTAGAACCTGAGATATGGACAGTGGTGACATGCAACATAACCATTGCCAATAGGATAAAGGGAAATAAATAATGCAAGGCAAAAAAGCGATTTAAGGTAGGATTATCAACACTAAACCCGCCTAATAGCCATGTAACAACGCTATCGCCAACAATAGGGATTGCACCGAAAAGATTTGTAATCACGGTTGCGGCCCAAAAGCTCATTTGCCCCCAAGGTAACACATAGCCAAGGAAACCCGTTGCCATCATAATGACAAAGATTAGAACACCGAAAATCCAAACCAGCTCGCGAGGTTCTTTATAAGAACCATAGTAAATACCCCGAAACATATGGATATAGATGGCAATGAAGAACATGGATGCGCCATTTGCATGAATATAGCGCATTAACCAACCATAATTAACATCGCGCATGATGCGTTCTACCGAGCCAAAGGCTAAATCAGCACTGGCAATATATTGGCTGGCTAAGAAAACACCACTTAAGATCATAATCATCAAAATCACCATAGCGATTCCACCAAAGCTCCAGAAATAATTAACATTTCGGGGCATTGGAAAGTGCATATAATCGTAATGAATATAGGTAAATATCGGCAATCTACGATCAATCCATTGAATAACTGGATTTTTAAAATCAGGTTTGGGAAGATTTTCTTTGTTCATGATAAATGGGTTTCCTGAAATGATAGCAACAGTATCTAACCGATTTTAATAATGTTATCGGAAGTAAATTTGTAAGGAGGCACAATGAGGTTTTCCGGTGCCGGGCCTTTCCTGATTCGCCCAGAGCTATCGTAATGCGAACCATGGCATGGGCAAAACCAGCCGTTAAAATCGCCTCGCACTTCATTGGTTTTTTGCCCTTGTGGTACGCAACCCAAATGGGTACAAATGCCAACAACTACAAGCCATTCAGGAAGTATTGTTCGGATCTCATCGGCTTCAGGGTCGCGTAAATCTGAAAGCTCAACATTTTGGGCTGCGCTAATTTCAGCTTGGTTGCGTTTGCGGATGAATACAGGCTTGCCGCGCCAAATTACGGTGATTGCTTGCCCAACATTCAGCGATGACAGATCCACCTCAGTAGTGGAGACAGCCAACACATCTTTTGACGGGTTATAGGAATCAATAAAGGGCCATAACAAAGCAACACCACCAACACCGCCTGTTGCGGTTGCGAGTAAACTTAAAAAATCACGACGCTTTTTATCGGGTTCTGCTTCGTTAGCTTGAATTGTTTTTGCCATTAAAAAATATTAACCTTTAGAAAAATTATAAATTTTCACAATCTTAAATAACCGAAAACATAATAAAAGACAAGGAGTGTTTTTTATTTTCTATGATTTATCCTTATGAATTGAATTATTTAACAATGTAAATCCCATAAAATTGTTCACACAAGCATCCGCTTCTCTAGAAATTGTTCAACAGGAATTGTTTCTTTAGGGTTGGAATGCGTTTTTTGGCGATGGCAAGTAGCTTTGAAATGTCTAAAGATTGCTCTAAACAAGTCGCAAATTCATCCAATGCCAGATCGGCTTTGCGATCGATATTTATAAAATCGGGATGGTTTGGCAATTGAAAGAAGGCATTGCAAAAACGAGAATTGTTAAAAATACCATGAAGGTAACAGCCAAATACTTGCCCGGCATAGGGGGTTTTCGCAGCAGGGCAAGCCCCATAGAGCGCATTTCTTAATTTCAACCAACCATTTTCGGTATCTTTTCCATAAGTTCTGCCTAAATGAATTTCATAGCCAGAAAAATGAATATCGCTGTTTGTTGATCTGGGATAAGTGATTTCTACGGCTTGTAAAATTTTCTTTGCTGTTAGGATTGTTTCTACATTTAACAAGCCTAACCCAGTGATTTCAGTGTGACTGCCTTCAATTTGGTTGGGATCAGCAATTTTTTTCCCAAGCATTTGATAGCCTCCACATATTCCTAGAATTTTACCACCGTGGCGCAAATGCGCTTGAATATCGATATGCCACAAAGAATCTTTTAAAACTTGCAAATCGGAAATTGTATTTTTACTACCGGGTAAAATTACCCAATCACATGGGGGCATGGGGGCATCTAGTGGCGCGAAACGAAAATTAATTTCCGGGTTTTCTGCAAGTGGCGTAAAGTCATCAGCATTGGCAATATGCGGCAGATGAGCAACAATGATACGAGGTTGACAGGGATCTGCACAAGCAATGTTATTACGCGAGCGTAGTGTCATAGAATCTTCGTCGGCAAACCATTTTACGGCTGGATGAAAGGGAACGATCCCTAAGCAATCTAAATGAGATTCTTGGTGGATAATATCGATGGCATCGGTAAAAAGAGTAACATCGCCACGAAATTTATTAATAATATAGCCTTTAAGGTGAGCTCGTTCGTTTGGGTTAAGCAAATGATGCGTGCCGACCACAGAGGCTAACACTCCGCCACGATCAATATCAGCAACCAACAAAGCCGGAATATTGGCTACCGTGGCAAAACCCATATTGGCGATATCACTGGCGCGCAGATTGATTTCTGCCGGAGAACCTGCCCCCTCTACCAAAATAATATCGGCTTGCTGTGCAAGCTCAGCAAAGCTTTGCATCACAATTTCCAGCAACTGAGTTTTGCATTTGTAATAATCACAAGCTTTGATTGTGCCCACAGCTTTGCCAAGGATAACTAGTTGTGAACCTTCCCCTTCAGGTTTTAGTAAAATGGGATTCATCAAGCGGTTTGGCGGCTCGTGCGCGGCAAATGCTTGAAATGCTTGAGCCCGCCCGATCTCACCGCCATCTGGAGTGACGGCAGCATTATTCGACATATTTTGCGGTTTGAAGGGAAGGGTTTTGAATCCTTGATTGCTAAAAAGACGTGCCAGCCCAGCGGTAAGCGCTGATTTTCCAGCATTTGAACCTGTGCCTTGTAACATGATGCAAGCGGGAAGGTGAGTTTTTGGGCGCATGATTCTTAGGAAAAAATTGGATGATGAATTATGAATGTATTAAAATTCTATGCCTAATTGGGCCTTCACCCCATCACGAAAAGGGTGGCGAATTTGCGTCATTTCGGTAACAATATCAGCCATTTCTAGTAAAGCATCCGGGGCATTTCTGCCCGTGATTACAATATGCAAATCATCGCGTTTCTTCTTCAAGGTTGATAAAATCTCGGCAAGCTCTAAATAATCATAACGCAATACAATATTAAGTTCGTCTAAAACAAGCATAAATAAAGTTTCATCTGCCATTTGCTGTTTTGCATATTCCCATGCGGCTGATGCGGCGGCAATATCGCGCGCGCGATCTTGCGTTTCCCAAGTGAAACCTTCACCCATTGCCTTAAATTGGCATAGGGGATAAAATTTTTGCAAAGCAGCATGCTCGCCTGTTTCCCACGCCCCTTTAACAAATTGTACTAACGAGACTTTTTTCTCGCGCCCTAAAGCACGAAAAATTAGCCCAATGGCTGCAGTTGTTTTGCCTTTACCTTTGCCAGTATGGACAATTAATAAACCTTTTTCTTGAGTTTTTTGCGCCATAATTTTGGCGCGGACATGTTTCTTTTTTGCCATTTTTTCACTATGGCGAATAAGAGCTTCTGAGGAATTTTTATCTTTCATTGGCTTGGGTTCATTGTAATATTGGTTACTCCATGAGATTGATAATTTGGGGTTAATGTTTGGGAATATCCGCAGAAGCATTGTTAATTTCAGTTTCAAGCTGTTTGCGGTACAAATCACCAAAATCAATCGGTTGCATCAATAAGGGTGAAAAACCGCCATCACGGGTGATATCGACCAAAATATTACGCACAAAAGGAAATAACATGCGGGGAACTTCTACTAACAAAAGTGGCTTATGAAATTTTTCTGCCACGGTTTCATTAATTTTCACCAAAGCACCAAAGGTAATTTCAGCGACAAATTGCACACCTTGGGGAATTTTAGATTCAGCCTTAACGATTAAATCGACGGTAAACAAATTTTCATTCATAGGGCTTAAGGTAACGTTAATGGTTATATTTAATTGCGCTGGATCTTTATAGGTTAAAATTTCCGGGATATTGGGATTTTCAAAAGAAAGATCCTTAGTATATTGTGCAATAATCATGAAAGGAGTGTCGGGAAGAGCTTGTGGGGTATCTTTAGAGGATTGTTTTGTATCTGACGGTTTGGTCATTGCGGTCATATCCTTTGCATTGTGGTGATATACAAGTGTAGCACTTTTGAATCAAATATTTCCAAATCATATCATGCGGTAGCAAGTGAGGTTGTGCTGTTAAAGTTACCCACATAAATATTACGAATCTAATTTCACTTTTTGCGTAATATACTTGTATAGTAGCAAGATATGTTTTCTATAAACATGATATTGAATAAAATAGCAAGCCTTGTAGGTGAGAAAATAAGGGCAAATATATGAAATTTACTATTGATCGCGCGATTTTAGTGAGTGCTTTAGAACATGTTCATGGTGTGATTGAGCAGCGGCATGCGCAAAATTTATTATCCTATATCAGAATTCGCACTGTGGCAGAAGGAATTGAGCTTACAGGCACTGATAAAGAAGTGTTCATTCAAGAAACGGTTGTGGCGGAAATTTCAGAGCAGGGTGAGAGTATCATCCCGGCAAAACTCGCCTATGAAATTGCCCGCAAATTACCTGAGGGGGCAATTATCGAAGTGGCTGTTAGTGATAATCACGTTAAGGTTCAATCGGGGAAGAGTCGTTTTGCATTGAATGTTCTCGATTATACTTCTGATACTTCTTTGCACGAGGGCAGTGAGTTCCCCAACCCGGAACAAGGACCCTTTGCTGTACATTTTACAATGGTAGCGAAAGATTTTGCTCAGGCATTAAAGACAGTGAAATTAGCAATATCTACCGATACTATGCGCCACTATCTTAATGGTATTTATGTGCATTACCGTGATGAAAGTCTTTGTTTTGTTGCCACTGATGGGCATAGATTGGTATATTTTGCCGGTGATTGCCCCAAGGGTGCCGAAGCCATTCCAGGAATCATTATTCCACGAAAAGCGATTGGTGAATTAATTAAATTATGTGAGAATAACACGCAAGAATTGCAAATTAAGGTGAGTGAAAAACTGGCACGCTTTGAAATTGATGCCATTAACTTAACGAGTAAATTAATTGGGGGTGAATTTCCTGATTATGAGCGGGTGATTCCAAAAAATAATGAGAAAAAAATGCAAGTTGATGCCCCCAAATTGCGCCGTTCGGTGGAGCGGGTTAATATTTTCAGCGATGATTCTTGTGCGGTAAAATTACATGTTGTAACGAATCGGTTAGAATTGACAACGCGCTCACAAGAACATGGCGAAGCCAACGATGAAATGGATGTTGAATATAACGATGATGCGTTGGAAATTGGGTATAATGCCAAATATTTACTCGATATTGTGGATAATATTGGGGCTATGGCAGAGTTTTGTTGGTTGGATAATAGTGCAGCAACGATTATTCGGGATATTAATAATAGTCAAGCTTTGTATATATTAATGCCGATGCGGGTTTAGGCAAGTTTGCTTTTGTTTTTGTGATTAAGGAATTTTCACTTTCTCATTTTCGCAATCATCGGCAAGCACAATTTGCTACAGAGAGTCGTGTGGTTCTGTTTACAGGAAGTAACGGTGCTGGCAAAACCAACTGTTTAGAGGCGTTATCATTTTTAGTTTCAGGCCGGGGGTTACGAAATGCAAAACTGGAAGATATTCTGCCCTTTGCGGTTCACCCCAATGATGCTTTGGCAAATCCAGAATTAACATCGCCACGACTGATCCGTGATTGGGGAATTCAGGCGGTTGTTGCCAATAATGCTCAATTAACGCGTTTGGCAACAGGGTTTTCGTGTCAGCAAAATTCGGAAAATAGTTTCCATCAAAAACGTCGCCATATTATGATTAACGGCAATGAGAAATCGTCACAACAAGCTTTAGATGAACATTTGCGAATGTTATGGTATGTTCCCCAAATGGCGCGGTTATTTCAAGATGGACGGATGGCACGATTGAAATTCATCGATCGCACGGCTATTTTGTTTGATAAAAGTCATTATGGTCGGCTGAAAGCTTACGAGCAACAAATGCGTGAGCGATTAATTTTATTACTGCAAGGAGGGAATAAAACTTGGTTGGATATTATCGAGCAAGAAATGGCAATGCGAGCGGTTTCGATTGCGGTGATGCGCAAGCAGATTGTTTTTCGATTAAATCAAATTACCCATATACCAAAAATTGTCAATTTCCCTAGCATTATCATGGAGCTAACCGGCGGCAATGACCCTAAAATTTTGGATGGTGGGGCGGTTCAAGGCGAACAAGATTATCAGCAAAAATTATTCGATAATCGAAAGCGTGACCAAACCTATAATCGAACCCATTATGGGGTACATTTAACTGATATTGTTATTCGATATTATCAATGTCCTTCTCATTCTGATCTTGGCAACAAAGATTTTGGCTCTGAAGCTAAATCTTTCTCTGTTTTGGCGCAATCTTGCTCAACAGGGGAACAAAAAATTATTTTGCTTTCGTTAATTTTGGCACAATTACAATTAATGCTTGGTGAGATGGGGCCGCGTCCAATTTTATTACTTGATGATATTGGGGCCCATCTTGATTCTCAGCATTTACAATTTTTATACGATTATTTGTTGCATTTGGATGTTCAGTTGTTTTTTACGGGTACAGATGCAGTTTTTCTGCAGTATTTAGATGACAAATACCTTCATTATAAGTTAGATTAGGGTTACTAATTTTCTGTGCATATTCTTTGCAGAAGAATTGTGTTTTTTCTAAAAATTAAGCTTTAAGGTCAGTGATGTCACAATATAATGATGAAGAAATTCCTGTAGAAGAAGAAGGGGATATTGTTACTGATAGTGATGAATATGATGCACAATCTATTCAGGTGTTGCGCGGGCTGGATGCAGTGCGCAAAAGGCCTGGCATGTATATTGGCGATACTGATGATGGCTCGGGTCTGCATCACATGGTTTATGAAATTTTGGATAATGCCATCGATGAATCTCTTGCGGGGCATTGTGATATTATTAGCGTGCAATTATTACCAGAAGGTTCGGTAACCATTATCGATAATGGGCGCGGAATTCCAACAGATATCCATGAAGAAGAGGGGGTTTCGGCGGCTCAAGTGATTATGACCCAGCTTCATGCTGGGGGCAAGTTTGACAATAATAGCTATAAAATTTCAGGGGGATTGCATGGTGTTGGGGTTTCGGTAGTGAATGCGCTATCTTCATGGCTGCTATTATCCATTAAACGGCAAGGGCAAGTTTATCAGATGCGGTTTGAAAATGGTGATGCTTGCGCGCCATTGGCTGTTATGGGCGGTTGCCCTATTCATGAAACCGGAACTAAGATCCAATTTATGCCCTCATCGGATGTTTTTACCGGAACCGAATTTGATTTTTTAACGTTAGAGCGACGAATTCGAGAATTGGCATTGCTAAATTCAGGCGTATGTGTGCGTTTAAGTGATCAGCGCCATGCTGAACATATTCATAGGGAGTTTCAATTTGAAGGGGGGGTGAAAGCTTATGTGGAATGGCTGGATAGTTCGAAAACAGTTCTTCATGATGAAGTTATTTATATAATTGGTGAGAGTGACGGAATTACTTTAGAATTAGCACTGGAATGGAATGATAGTTATCATGAGACGGTTTTATGTTTCACCAATAATATTCCGCAGCGCGATGGCGGCACGCATATGGCCGGGTTTCGCGCTACATTAACGCGGCAAATGAACCAATATATACAAAAAAATAGTAAAAAAGATAAATTAAGCCTTACTGGTGATGATGTTCGTGAAGGGCTTACTTGTGTGCTTTCGGTAAAAGTGCCTGATCCTAAATTCTCGTCGCAGACGAAAGATAAATTAATTTCATCAGGGGTGCGAACTGCGGTAGAGGCAATTATGAGTCCTCGCCTTGAACAATGGTTGGAAGAACACCCAGCCGCATGCAAAAAAATTGTGGCAAAAATTATTGAAGCGGCAACAGCGCGCGAAGCCGCAAGGCGGGCACGGGAATTGACTCGCCGCAAAGGTGCCTTGGATATTAGCAATTTGCCGGGGAAACTTGCCGATTGTCAGGAACGAAGACCAGAATTTTCAGAATTATTTATTGTTGAGGGTGATTCTGCGGGGGGGTCGGCAAAACAGGGGCGGGATCGGCGAACTCAAGCGATTTTACCGCTTCGAGGGAAAATTTTGAATGTTGAGCGGGCGCGAGCCGATAAAATTATCGCTTCGCAAGAAATTGGCACTTTAATTAATGCCTTAGGAACCGGCTATGGTACCGGCTATGGCAAAGATGATTTTAATATTGATAAATTACGGTATCATAAAATTATTATTATGACAGATGCCGATGTTGATGGTAGCCATATTCGAACTTTGCTTCTGACTTTCTTTTTTCGGCAAATGGGTGAATTAATTGATCGTGGGCATATTTATATTGCCAAACCTCCGTTATTTCGCGCGAAACGGGGCGAAAAAATTGTTTATTTGAAAGATGAACGTGCTTTGGAAAGTTATTTGATTGCCAATGGCATTGCAAAATCTAGTTTATGTTTGAAAGGTGGTATCGAATATAATGGTCAGGAATATCAAGATTTAATTCTACAAATTTCGCATGCGAAACGGTTGATGCAAGGTTTAAGTCGTAAATGTGGGCATCAGGGCATTATTGAACAGGCGGCAATTAGCGGTATTTTTAATACGGAATTGTTAGGGGAGTCTAGCAAGTTGAAACAGGCGGTAGAATATTTGGCCAAGCGAATGAATGGGCTTGGGAATGTAGAGGAAGTGGATTGGTACGGCAGGATCGATGTGGCTGGCATTGTATTTGGATTAATTGAAGATGGTATTGAACGTATGATTTGCTTGGATTGGGAGGCTTTAAGAAGTAGTGAGGCGATCCAGCTTGATAAAATGACGGGGCTGTTGCAAAAAATGTTTTTGCAACCGGTAAAATTAATCGGTGATGGGCAAGAGCACATTATTTATGGTCCCGTTGCGCTTGCTGATTATATTTTCACGGCGGGGCGCAAAGGGGTTGCGATTCAACGCTATAAAGGCTTGGGTGAAATGAACCCGGAACAATTATGGGAAACAACGTTAGATCCTGAGATTAGGTCGTTGGTACAGGTGAAGATAGGGCATTGCGATGATGCGGAAACTATTTTCTCTACCTTAATGGGCGATGATGTGGTGCCAAGGCGTGAGTTTATTCAACAGCATGCCCTTGAGGTGAATCAGCTGGATATTTAATTTTGCGTTTTGTGTCTAATCATGTTAGGGTGAGGGTTAGTCTTTAGGTTTTTGCGTCATTGATAACCCAGCTTTGGGACAGCCCGGCTTTGGAAGTAATAAGAGTAGATAAGTAATTAAAGGTAGATAAATGAAAATTGGTTCAGGTAGCTCAGTAGGCAAAACAACTAGCCTCAAACGTAGTCAGAAATCGCAACATGTTGATAAGGTTTTTGCGGTTCGTGGCAGTAACTCTGCGCAAGACGAAATTGATGATGTGGAAGCAACGGATAGCCTTGATAACGTTTATGCGAATGCCGGGGTTTCCGCATTATTAGCTTTACAAGAAACGCAATTTGGGGTTGAAGAAAATAAACAAGCCTATGAATATGGTAACGCTTTATTGCATCATTTACGACAATTACAAAATGAATTGTTGGCAGGGAAAGTTTCTGGGCAAAGATTGCAGGCGATTGCGCGCTTTATTCAAGCGCAGCGCGGGAATTTGGGGCAAGATTTACGGTTGCGAGAGATTATTGTTCAAATTGAAACTCGAATGCATGTTGAAGCCGCCAAATATGGGCAAAGCCTGGCAATAGCACCGGATCTACCGCAAAATTCATACTAATCTCTCTGAAGGATATTAAGGCTACTGGTTATCGTTATTTTTACGAAGAAGTGCCGTAAGATGGGCTTGCTTATTCTTTGGTTTTTTGCTATGTAGCATAAAGCCTATTGTCAAAGAATGTTTGGGTGATTTTGCGGGTGTAGTTCAATGGTAGAATTCTAGCCTTCCAAGCTAGCTGTGTGGGTTCGATCCCCATCACCCGCTCCACAAACCATAGTGATAGTGGCAATATTTAGGAGTGTAGCTCAATTGGTAGAGCACCGGTCTCCAAAACCGGGGGTTGCGGGTTCAAGTCCCTCCGCTCCTGCCATATTCTTGGATCGGGGATGGCATATTTAGGATTTTGGTTCTTAAAAACAGATGCAGAAGGGGGCAATCTATGGATAGTAAAGAAATGGGTTTGGTAATGGCCCAAAAAATATTAGACGTTGAGGATCTGCATTATGGTTTTTGGCAAGAAGGTGCGATCCCAACAATCAAAGATTTCATTGCAGCGCAAGAACGTTATTCAGAGGTTCTTTTTGGCCATATTGAAGAATTAATTTCATCGAATAAGCAGGCGCGAATTTTAGATGTTGGTTGTGGGGTTGGTCAAAATATCAAAAAGCTAGAGGCAATGGGTTATCAAAATATTGAAGGTATTATTCCATCTAAGATGATGATTCAGCAATGTCGAGAAATATCGGAAGCAATTTTTTATCAATGTGGATTTGAAGATTTTATCGATAAAGGTTTGTATTCGGGTATAAAGTATGATTTGGTTTTTTTTAGTGAAAGTTTTCAATATGTTGATATGGAAAAATCATTGCGTGTTCTGGATGAAATATTAACTCCATTGGGGAATGTTGTGATTTTTGATTTTTTCAGTCGTGATAATATTGACGGGCGCTCGCCACTTGGGGGCGGGCATTCGCTTGGTAATTTTGATCGGTTAATCGCAGCAAGTAATTATAAAATTATTTCTGATCTTGATGTAACGCGCAATGTCTCGCCAAACATGGCTTTGGTGAATGAAGTGATTGTGAATCGGTTAATACCGGTGTGTCAAATTTTAGACAAATTTTTAACGCATAGGAAAAAAATTATCTATGGCATTATTAAATATTTTTCACGGAAAAAAATTGCTAAGCTCCAATTTAAGTATAGCAAGAATCGTAATCAAGAAAATTTTGAGAAATATAAAATTTACAAATTAATTTCCTTGAAAAAAACTTGAAGAGGGTGAGTGTGCTTTTCAGGCTATGGCCCCCATCCCAAACGAAGTATGCTATACTAGCATGATTTTTGCACCCTCAGGCAGTGGGAAGACAGTTTTGATATTATTCCTCGCGGCTCAAGCAATCGCACGCTACAGAAAGTTAAAAGTCTATGGATTTGATATTAAGCGAGGCATGGAAGTATTCAGTAAAGTAATTGACGGTAAATATCTAATGTTAAACGTTGATAAATTAGATCTAAATCCATTTGATATTCCTAATAAATCTCTATATGTACAAAATTTAACAAGTTTTCTTAAAACCATTGCTGGAATCTCTGTAAATAATACAGAATACGAAGAAATCATCCAAGAATCTATTCAAAATTCGTTCTCTCTTGAAAAAACCACCTTCAAAAAAACATGGTACAAAGCCATCCCACAAAGCAAATTTAAAGACCTTTTACGTCCTTTCGCAGACGGCAAATATAAGGAAATTTTTCATGGAATTCATGATAGTTTTAATATTGCAAATAGTCAATTTATGGCATCCGGCATGGATGAAGTCATAAAAGATGAAAATCTATTCCGAGTATTAATCTCATATTTTCTTACCAAAATACAAAATCATTGCGAAACTAATTCAGTACCTTCATTAATGATTGTTGATGAAAGCGCAACCTTGCTACAAGATAAATTTTTCGCCGAGCAAATCCAACAATATATCAGAACCATCAGAAAATCCAATGGTGTTCTTAATCTTATCTTTCAAGAAGTTTCAGGACTCACAAACTTAGGCAAAACCAGCAATTCATTAATTACCAATACTCAAACATTTATTTTCTTTCCTAGAACGTCAGATAATCCTGAAGAATTAGATAAATTTAAACTTACTGAAACCGAAAAAGAATTTGTACTAGGAAACTTTGAGATTAGAGGCGCGGTTAGACCCATTCTAATCAAACGTCAAGACGAAGAATATACCCAATCAACTTTCATAGACATTAACCTAATAGGCTTAGGCAACGCGCTTAAAACCTTTGAAGGCGGGGCTGAAGCTGTAAAAAAAGTAAATATGCTAAAAGAATTGAATCCAGAAAGCTGGCAACAACAATATATATAATTTTAACTAACCCTGCACAAGCGGAGGAATGCTTAGACAAATATAAATATAAAATAAACAAATAATTAAATCACATCATTATCATACATTTTTTGGCATATTTTTTGCGCTATCAAAACATACCTTTTTCTTTAACCCTTCATTAAGGAGATATATAATGAATAACCTTACCAAAAGACTACTTATCGGCAACCAGCTTGATACAAAAGCTATGAATATCATTTTATGTAATTTTGGCATTTTTTTGCTTAATACAGGCAGTTTTGTATTTAAAAGAATCCGATATGTAATCACCGAAAATATTATCCACCCGCTAATTTGCAAAGCCTATAGGGATGAAACTGGCATTACCAAAGTAATGAATGTTATCTATCGTTTTGTAGCCATAATTTTCATGATTACTGGCATTACCTTTTTAATTATGGTTAATGCGCAAGCATCAGAGGGTTGCAAGCAATATCAGTCTAAAGCAGAGGTTGCGTCTGATTTTAATCCGTTCAAGACGTTAGATGTAAGCAAAGGCGCGGCTCTTGCTGTTGCTAATCAAATCACCAAAAGCAACGGCACTAGCGCATTAATTATTGGTACAGCAGGAACAGCAGATGGTGAAAAAAAAGCAATCTATGTTTTTGATCAAAATAATTGTTTGTTAAATTCTGAAATTACAAACGGACATAAATATTTAAAAATTTATAATAAAGTAATTAACCCCAAATAAAATAAAACCCACATAAAAAGACTCTTTAATCATGGAAAAGCCCAACCATTCATCGCTTTATCTTGCCATTATCTTATCCTTCATTACCTTGCGCTATGGTGAACCACTTTATGAAATAGCTAAAGCTTATGCTAACCCAGCAAATACAGCACACTTATTATCTATTGCTAATAACGGCATTAACCTTACCAATGTTGCACGGCAACAATCCTCTACATTTAGAGATATCGAAGCCGGGATCACTGAAACTGTTGCGGATCTTGACGGTATGGCAGAGGTTACGGGGACAGTGGCAAGCCTATCGGGTGTTGTTGGTTGCGATACGTGCGTTCAGCATCTAACCAACATCACCTGCGAGCTAAGGACAGTATCAGCTTTAATAAAAAAACATTTACGCGACCGCTTTTGGAATTTTGACCCACAAGCGGTTGATTGCAGTGCCCATGAAGCACTACAAGAAGCCTTTTTAAAAGGCGATGAAGACGGAGACGGTAAAATTAACCCCCAAGAAAGGACTAAAAAACTAGAACGCATAGAACCATTTTACGATATTACCGTAAACGAGCTATAGTTCCCATCCCAAACGAAGTATGCTATACTTGCGTTTTACCATTGCTGGCACTGTTGCTAGCTATAGTTCCCATCCCAAACGAAGTATGCTATACTCAACAATGTCGAACTTGCATTTGCCTGTTGGCTATAGTTCCCATCCCAAACGAAGTATGCTATACTCCAAGCAAGCTTACGGCGAAACCCGCGTTGGCTATAGTTCCCATCCCAAACGAAGTATGCTATACTAGTTATTTGCCAAGCTTGTTGCTGTTTGATGCTATAGTTCCCATCCCAAACGAAGTATGCTATACTTAAACGTCACGAACCCCTTGATCATATTTTGCTATAGTTCCCATCCCAAACGAAGTATGCTATACTTGCGTTTTACCATTGCTGGCACTGTTGCTAGCTATAGTTCCCATCCCAAACGAAGTATGCTATACTTGACTTTGCTGCAGTGATTGAATGGTTGATGCTATAGTTCCCATCCCAAACGAAGTATGCTATACTTGATTTTAACATGGATTTTTGGATTATCTTGCTATAGTTCCCATCCCAAACGAAGTATGCTATACTTTAATTGTTCTACCAAAATACGAGCCGCAAGCTATAGTTCCCATCCCAAACGAAGTATGCTATACTGATTTCTTGGGCAAATGCAACGTATTGGTAGCTATAGTTCCCATCCCAAACGAAGTATGCTATACTTATTATGGAATATCGGCTTTTGAAAATAATGCTATAGTTCCCATCCCAAACGAAGTATGCTATACTAGCATCCCTGGAAACCCTTGATATGAAATGGTTTCCAGGGATTTATTCGTGTAAAAAATGCACATAATTCCCCTATAATAACAGTAATTGGGTCGGTTTCTCGTCGTTTTTTTTGGGTTTTTTGCCATAAAAATTCTGAATTTGCCCAAATTGTCGATCCGTAACAAATAATGCACTCACCATACCTTGTTGTGGAATTTTCTGCTGAATTCGGCTAAGCGACGAATTTGCGCGATTTTTACTGTCAAAATAACGCATATAAACAGAAAATTGTTTCATAATATAACCTTCTTGTAACAGGTGATTTCTAAACTGATTCGCACTACGGGCTTCAGCCCGATTGCTAGTTGGCAAATCAAACATGATAAATAGCCACATTGTTTTATATCCCGATAGCATATTATAATTGATTGGTAAAAATAATGGGTGGTAAGGCAAGATTTTTCTCTTCCCCTAAAAAAATCTGGGCAAAACTATGGCATAAATTTTGAACCGCATGTTGCACTGAAATATTTTCGTCACGATAATAGAGCTGGTGATTGATAATATCGCTTAAAATTGCTTTATTTTCAGGAGTCACCCGATTGGCAAATGGCTTATGATGCGTACGCACCAACCGATCAATTAACGGGCGAAATGGTTCCATAACATCATCCACAAAACAAAATGGATTCAGCTTATTATGGTGATTCAGCCCAATTGCGGGTAATAAACCCGATGCCACAATAAAGCGCGCTACCGATGCGCGTAAAATTGCATAACCATAATTCAGATGTGCATTTAGCCCTGGTTGTTCGATATTGCGTCGAAAATCACTGCCGAATAATGCCTGCCAATAGATACGAGCTGCTTGGGCCTCGTGATTATTCGCATCACCAGCAAGAACTTTTGCCAACATGGCTTCCAGCCTATCGGCTTCGGGCAATTGATAAGATTTCAGCAAATAGGCTTGTGCCTTGATTTTGGCTTGAACAATTTTTTTCCACAAACCCTTACGTCGGGCAAGTGTAATAGTAATTTGCCCATGAACGCGTTGCTGATAATGATAATGCCCTACTACGGGCAGAGTTATGGTTTGGGGAATATGCTGGGCATTGCAAATAATCACAGGAATATTATGTTCACCTGCCTGATCCAGCACATTTCGACTTAACCAGATGCCATGACCATGGAGAATAATGGCATGAAGATCGTTAAAATTCAGAGTTGCTAGAATATTTTTAGAAGATGCTGTGTTATTTTTAATCACTAATTGATGATTTTTTACCAACAAGCTTCGATGATCTTGCCCAATATCCAAAATTCTCCACATAAAATAGCTTCCTTTAATATAATTTACGATGATAATAAACCTTGCCCGTAACATCACGCTTGACCAATTTGGGTGCAAAAGCTTGAAAAAGACCAATGGATGAAACTTTCCGATAAGGAGCACTCATATTTTCGGTTTTGGAACGTTGCAAGTGCGAAAAACTAATATATCCTTTCGACATTTTCTGTACCCGTACCAAAATTCTTTTGCGCAGGGGAGCTTCGGGATCAGGATTGTTCCAAATTTGAAGCGTATCATTAATGCGCAATTGCCCAATTAATTTCGCCTTAGGATATTTTTGCCGCCATGCGGGTTGGTAATCTGCTTTTCGTACAGCGATAACGGCAATACATTCCCACCCAATCTGGCGGGCACCATTGTCATCGTAATAGTAGAAAATATCGCTATGCGAATTATTGCCGGTTACCACCACACGTTGCGGGCGGGTGGGGATATTTTGTCTTTGTTGTTTTAAGTCTGTCTCAAGGGATTTATTTCTAATTTCAATCACTGTGAGATATTTATAGATTGTGAAATATTTGCGCCCAAATATTGTGTTAATTTCTCCTTTGCTTTTCCGGTTTTTATATTCTGTAATTGCCCATGCCATTTGTTCTGGCACAGAGGTTTTTACCAATTTTTCTTCTTCGGGTTCACCTTTTACGATTTTATCTTTTACTAGCTTATCTTTTGTTGCCTCATAAATAACGCGTTTTTCTTTCTTGGCTCCATGAAATTTATCTTCTAAAAATTGTTTGATTTCGGCCTGAACTGCAAGTTTCGCTGTAATTTTTGTAATTTCAATTTCCAATTCTTCCGGCGAAAATCGAGGTCGATCCCCGATCGGAGATTTACAAATGCTGTTTTTCTTGCGCAATGTTTGCATCCAATCCTCTTTTTTTGGGAGCAAAGCATCAAAACTTTTCTCTGCAACTAAATTATCCAAAGA
This sequence comes from Alphaproteobacteria bacterium, assembly GCA_965206365.1. Lineage (GTDB taxonomy): Bacteria > Pseudomonadota > Alphaproteobacteria > JABAAW01 > JAHZMA01 > CBDBJL01. Next base: position 156,169 of record CBDBJL010000016.1, on the reverse strand, counting down.
TTGTCGGCTGGATACAAGAGATTGAAGATAATTTTCTGCTTGTGTGGTTTTATTCTGAGTATAAATATCAATAATTTTGCGATAATTAGTTTCTTCATGGATCTGGCGCGATGCACTGTTGAAATTAGGATTTTGCACGATTAAATTAGGATGAGCGCGCAAATAATCTTTAACATCTTGGCAAAAATTCACCCAATTTAAGGGATGTTTTTTAACGCCTGAATGCTCGATTCGGTGCTGTTGTTTTTGCTGGTAAAAACTTTGCGTATTCTCGGTTTTTTGGTTTCGATAATTTGCATTTGCCGCATTAAGCCTATTTACTTCCGAGGCATTGGTACAAGCGATCACAATCGCATCAATGAAATGATGACGATAATCCAGGCGATTCTTTTTTGCTTTATTTTCACGATCCCTAAATATATTTTTAACATAATCATCCCAGTCGCCCCGCTGATTTGTTTGAAGTTCGGCAAGATTAATTGCGAGAAATTTTTGCTCAGCTTCATCGAGCACCTTTTTTTTCGCCTGTTTCTGTAAATCGATTTGTCTAGTTTTGATATATTGCAAAAAATCTTTGTTAATATTATCAGCCATTTCTTCTCGTCCGACACTGGTGAGGCTATCTTGTTCAAAATTTTGGAGGATATTGCCCAAGCCCCAATGATGTCGCAGATCAGCGGTAATACCGCCGGAAAGACAGATAATCCTTTTTTTCTTTACTTCACCGTCGATTTTATCTTGAGCATCATGCTGTGATTCAGGGTTATTTTCATGCTTTTCATCTTGCTGTTGGTTGATAGGATTTAATTTTAAGCATCCTAAATAATTATGAACCACTTTTGCCAAATACTGGGTATCGGTTTTAAATCTGGTTGCGAAAAGATTTTTATTTTTAAAATGCGCCATCGCATCTTCATTAAATTTTTTCTTCTTATATTCTGGATAATCTGCAATCGTTGTGAGAATATCATCATAAGTTCTACCAGTTCCATCAGGATAGCCACCAGAAAAAGCTTCGTAAGGGGTTTGCTTTTTCTTCTTCGAATTCGCTTCTTTTGTGCATAACACCAAATTACTAATATTATCGAGCATGGTTTGAGAATAAGGCAAAATATGATCAATTTCGGCCTTGCCAGTAAAAATATCATCAATGCTGATTTCTGTTCCTGAATACGGGCAAATACATTTTTGCTCTTTGTATAATTTTTTTTGTTGTTTAGGGAGTTGCCACTCATGTAATTTTAAGGCGCGTCGATATTTGCGCGAGGTTCGGTCCCTATAGGTGAGGATTTTATCATTATATTTAGTATTTTTTTTTTGATTTTTTTGATTTTTTTTATCCTCGTTCTCACGTTCCTTAAGTGATTTATTTAACTCGCGTGCAAGTTCGAGGTGAATCTTTTGTGGCGGACCATATTCTTTAATATAGGTGTTGAGAATTTTGCGAATTTTATTGAGTGATTGATGCACGACCGAATTGGGGATTTTACCAAATTGTTTTTCTAATGGTTCGGCCGGATGCTTGCTTGCCCCCTGACAATAATGTTCTAAGGAGGGCAATCTTCCGTAATATGGCAAATAATCTTCTGTGGGTTCAGATGTAGGATGTTTGAGTTTAGCGCGTATTTCAGCTTTGTAATGAGTAATCACATCAGCGCGTAATTCTGCAATCAATTTCGAAGTGGCAGTGGTGCCCGTTGCCGCATAGCCTCGTGGCAAAATAATATTTTGTAATGTTTCAATCCAATCGGGCGGAAAATCAGGAAATTCTTCTACCCATGCTTTCATATTTGCATCTAATTCCCCCTCATCATGCAATAATTTAACTGCATAATCCTGCGCCTCAGCACTTAAACTCTGCCATGTTGCAAAAAGTTCAGAATTTTTGGTTTTTTTGATTGTGGCAAGAATTACATGAGGTTGGATCACTTGTTCGGATTTTTTTTTGCCACTTGCATCAATATTAAGGCGAGAATTACTGGCTAAATTAAGCCATTTCCCAATTTTATTTCCCTTAACCGCCTCTTTTTCCTCGAGCATGTTTTCATAAACAAGATCGCGTTGCGCTAAAGTTAATTTGCCATCCCCGGCTTCACCGCCAGCTTTTGCACCTTGATAAATACGGAGATTATTAATTTGTTCGAGCAAACGCTTTTCTTGAAACAAATTAGAAGCGATTGCAATTCGTTTCTCTCTTATGGTCCCCGCTTCCGGAAGGTAACAACAATAACCAATTTTTTCTTCGATCGCGCTTTGATACGCACCTTTTTCACAAAAAATCCCATAACCAATTATTCTTTCTTTACCTTCAATTGTTTTTTTAAGAGAGCCTTCTTTTATAAGTTGAATATTTTCCGGTGTAAAAATTTCAGGGTAATATTCTTGTTGCTTGGCAATAATCTGGTCAAACTCTTTGATAATCATCGCACGTGAGTAGAAAAATAGCTCGTTTATTAAAAGCATCTGGACGCAACTTTATAGCCTGACCCTTTTTTTCTTGCTTGGCAAGATATTCACCCACAGTGCGAATCATTTTTCCTGTATTGTCTGCTGTTTGCATTTGCTCTTGCAATTCCTGTATCGCTTGTTTCAGCACACCGGTTTCTTTTTGCTCAGCCTCTTTGATTGCTTTGGTAAGGCGGACTCCGCGATGCGTTGCAAGGTGCATAAAAACTCGAAATAATTCAGGTAAAGTTAGTTGTTCATCCAAAGCCATGGCGCGTAACGCCACACAAGAGTTATTTTTTTTATTCTTAACTTTGGGAAATCTTTCGGCGTTATAGGGTTTGATATGGGTTTGCCCGATCCGATATCCTTCACCTTGTAATTGCAAAAACTCTGTTAGTTTCTTCTGAAGCAATTTCTTACGTTTTGTCCGATTTTGGAAGTAGTTACGCGCTAACCTATGGGTGCGCCTGTCACTATTTCCACTTGCACTGGGATAAATTAACGAACTACCATTTAAAATTCTAGGCGTATCCCCATCGATTGCAATTAAGGCAACGCCTAGCGAGCCGACTCCAACATCAATTCCTAAAATATAATTTTGAGGGTTTCTGGGTTGTTTTTTTACCATTACTTTGAAGCTCCTTTGCGCCTTATCCCCCTTAAATACACAATTAAGTGTCAATATTACATCTTTTTATTCACCGATGATATCTATTAATAGGTGTCTTTGTAATATTTTTTAGAAAATAAAAATGCCAAAAATTATGTTAGAATATCGGCGGGAACTATAGAAAATATGTATTTTATAATACATCTGAAAGATATCTCTTAGATTCGCCTAAGTATAGTTGAGTCTTTTTTTTCAGTTACGGAGGCTCAATGCTTTGTTATTTGATGTTTTATCCTTGTTGTTAAGATTATTCCAACAAAACTGATAAATAAGGTTTGTCTTACTCTAGAATTTATGATAAAGTAGGGCGTTAGTAGTTCGATGAAATTACGAGCCTGTCTCTAAATTTGTTTTTGATGATGGGTTTTGGTTAGCATTGTGGGTCTTTTTTTGTTTTTGGCACATATTGTGGTTTCGTATAGCATAATTCGTTTGGGATGGATTAAGGGCTATAGTAAGGGTGTATTTTATAATACATCTGAAAGATATTTCTTAGGTTCGCCTAAGATAATTTAGGCCTTTGCTTGGTTTACCGGGCAGAGGCTCAATGCTTTGTGGTGAATTTCCATAAATCTTTTCTATGCTTAGCTTTGTTTTCGTTGTTGTTTCACGATAATTTTTGCCATGATTTTACGGGATCGATTTGCTTAGACTAAATCCAATGCTCGGATTATATTAGGGGGGCAATCTTGCCAATAGGAAATTATTTACGCCCGAAAGATGAATTGCCACCAGAAATACGGCAATTCTGGCACAAATATTACTTGAATATTATCAAAAATATTCCCTTTTACCCAGAATATTTTGGTTTGGTTTGGTTTCTGGAATGTTTTTTGGGAATTGGCAACGGAAAATATTTTAAAGCTCGCTCATGGCTCATCGGGGGCATAATTTATCAATTGCAATAGATACAAACCCACATTCTTTCAGTAGCTGCTCGCGGAATAAAGTTTTTAAAGGCATAGTTGCATCATAAGCAACTATTTTTTTCAAAATTTCTGGATTGATACTAGAATTAGGAGCCCAAAAACCACGGGCGAATTAAGCGATATTGTTGAATAATATATGCATTATTGAATTGAAATCAATTGCAATTAAAATTACAATATCATATAATCACTTGTTTTGGTAGTAATGAATATCGGAGATATTGCAATTAATATAATATCAAACCCTTACAGAGGAAAATCATTTCCAGTTGATCATGATTGCGAGAATGGGGTTTTATCTACTGACCCAACTTTGGTCAATTATCTGCTAAACCTTTGCCCTATTGCTCAACCAACGTCGCTTTGTGAGCAAAAAACACTGGCAGAATCTTACAATGTTAAAAATTTATACTTTAAGGACGAGCGTTCGCGTATGCGGCTTGGCAGTTTTAAGGCTTTAGGTGCAGCCTATGTTATTGCCCGCCATGCTTATGAAAGGGCTGGTGATGCAATTAAGGATCAAGAACATTTATCTACAATATTAAAAGGTGAAACTTATATTTGCTCGAGTGCAGGCAATCATGGGCTTTCAATCGCGGCGGGTGCCAAAATTTTTGGTGCCAAGGCTGTAATTTATCTCTCAAGAAATGTTCCTGAATCATTTGCAACCAGGCTAGAAGAGTACGGCGCAACTGTGGTGATCGAAGGCGATGATTACGAAGCTTCGCTGGCAGGAGCAAAACAAGCTGCCGATGACAATAATTGGTTTTTACTATCTGATTCTTCATGGAAAGGCTATGATGGTGGTAAGATGATCATGGAAGGCTATTTGGCATTGGCCGATGAAATTACCCGCCAGATCGAAGAACCTAGTCATGTTTTCCTGCAAGCGGGTGTTGGCGGGCTTGCCTCTGCTATGGCGAAATATTTTCGTAAAATTTGGTCTGATGATATGATCATAATTATTGTTGAGGCTGATTTTGCGCCTTGTTTGCAAGCAAGCATTCTTGCGGGCAAGAAAACTTCTGTCGGCAATCAAATCTCTAATATGGGCAGATTAGATTGCAAAGAGCCCTCTGATTTAGCTCTGCAAGCTTTGGCAGAGGATGCGGATTATTTTATGACAATCAGTGATGATGAATGCGCAGAGGCCATCAAATATTTAGATTTTTGCAACCTTAGCACTAGCCCATCTGGTGGTGCTGGCTTTGCAGGATTCCACTATGCTTCCATAGAAAGAAAAGTAGAGTTAAATGCCCAATCTCGTATTTTATCGATTATCTCTGAAGCTGCATAAACCATGCTAGATTTTTTACCTGAGGAATATGAGAAACGTCTTTGCAAGGCTCAAAGCCTTATGGATCAACAAGATATGGATGCCATGTTTTTTACCAGCGAAGCTGAAATCATGTATTTTACTGGCTTTCGCACTTTATTTTGGAAAAGCCCGACAAGGCCGTGGTATTTGATTGTTCCGAAAGGCGGCAAACCAATTGCTATTATTCCATCGATTGGCGAGAATCTTATGCAAAAAAGTTGGGTTGATGATATTCGTATTTTTGCCTCTCCAGATCTATCTATGCCGGAACTTCCCTTGTTAATTGAGGCATTATCTCATTATAAAAATATTGGAATGCCAATGGGCGAAGAAACTTGCTTAACCATGTCAATGGTTAAATATCAGCTATTGATAAAAAAATTATCGAAAAAATTTATAGATTGCACTCCGATCATCCAAAAATTAAGAGTGGTGAAATCGGCAGCAGAAATTGCGATTATCCGAGATATTTGTGAAATTGCGAGTAGAGCCTTTGCTCGGGCACCTGAACTTTTCCATCAAGGGCAAAGCTTAGAGGAAGTTTTTCGCAAATTTCGCATTGCACTTTTACAAGAAGGCGCGGATAATGTAGAATATCTTGTTGGTGGTGCTGACCCAGAAGGCCATGATAATATTATTGCCCCACCTTGTGCGCAAAAAATTGCCGAAAAAGATATTTTGTTGCTAGATACGGGCTCAACTCTCAAAGGCTATTATTGTGATTTTGATCGAAATTTTGCCTTTAGCTCGGCCATTGATGAAGCCAAAAATGCCTATGATATTTTATATCAAGCAACAGATGTTGGGTTTCATGCTGCAAAACCTGGTGCTTCTATGGCAGAAGTTTTTGTTGCCATGAATGCAATTATTAAAGGTGATGCGGGTCAAGTTGGTCGGTTTGGCCATGGGTTGGGTATGCAATTAACCGAATTTCCATCTTTCTCGCCACTTGATGAAACCATCATTGAAGAAAATATGGTATTAACTTTAGAGCCGAGTATCGAAATCATGAATGGTAAAATTATGGTTGCAGAAGAAAATATTGTTATTACGAAAAATGGTGCAGAATATTTATCCAAACGGGCTAATGATACATTGCCGATATTATAAAGGATTGAAAAAATGAAGGTAGCTTTTGAAACTATTCCTGATTTTGCGAATAGAAACCCTCTTGGTTTTATTATTTTGCAAACAGATCTAACTTTGGAAAGTGATATTATAAAAATTTTGCCGCAAGCCAATATTGAATATCATATTTCACGCATTGCGAATGAAAAAAAAGTTACAAAAGAAACTCTTGCCCTTATGGAACAAAATATTAGCCATAGTGCTGCTTTATTATCACCGTCGTTAGGCGTAAAATCTATCGCCTATGGTTGCACCTCGGGGGCCACCATTATTGGTGAGGAAAATGTTGCCGCGCTTGTCCAAAAACCCCATCCTAATATGCCGGTTACCAACCCTATTACCGCTTTGATCGTGGCTCTTAAGCTTCTGAATATAAAAAATATTGGCCTGTTAACGCCTTATATTGCAGAAGTCTCGCAATCGATGATTGCTTTGCTAAACCAAAATAAGATCACGGTTAAAGCATTTTCATCCTTTGAACAATCCGATGATCATGTTGTTGCTTCGATTAGCGAGCAATCGGTAAAGGTGGCAATTTTGGATATGGATAAGGAACATGGCGATAAGATAGAAGCATATTTTGCATCCTGTACAAATTTACATAGTTTTCGTGTGATTGATGAAATTGAAAAAATAACGAATAAACATATGTTCTCAAGCAATCAAGTGTTAATATGGCACAATATGAGATTGGCAAATTATAATTATCAACCCCAAAAATTTGGAAAATTATTTTCATATTAAAGCTAAATGTTGTAGATTTCATTTTTCTCAACTCTTTACAGAGTCGTTTTTGGGCAGAGTTGTTTTTTGGGCTGAAGGTAAGCAGGAGCAAAAGTTAGTTATTTTGCGCGATACGAAAAAGCTATTTGGGGAAAAATTGCTCGCATGACTTTACTAGAAAAAACTCAAAATATTTTACGCGACTTAATTGCATTCCCGAGCATTTCCGCGCAAAGCAATTTAGATATTATAGAATATATTGCGAATTATCTTGATAGTTTTGGCATCTCTGTTGCAATTTTTTACGATAAAAGCCAAAACAAAGCCAATTTATTTGCCACAATCGGGCCCATGAGCGAAGGCGGTATTGTTTTATCGGGCCATAGTGATGTTGTCCCTGTAGAGGGGCAGAATTGGTTCAATGATCCTTTCAAAATGGTGGCAATCGATGCGAAATTATATGGTCGCGGTAGTTGCGATATGAAAGGCTTTATTGCCACTTGTTTGGCTTTATGCCCCCAATTTACTTCAGCGCCTTTATCGCGACCTCTGCATTTCAGCTTCACCCATGATGAAGAGACGGGCTGCCTTGGTGCCCAAGAGTTAATTAAAATTCTGGTCGAAAAAAAAATTCGCCCAGCGATGGCGATTATTGGTGAGCCAACCGAGATGGTGATGATTGAAGGCCATAAGGGTTGCTATGAATATGTAACCGAATTTCAAGGCCTACCGGGGCATGGTTCGCGCCCCGAACTTGGGGTTAATGCCGTAGAATATGCTGTTGATTATGTTGCCTACCTTAAATCATTACGCACAGAGCTTGCTGACCGATCGCCACAAAATGGGAAATTTATCCCGCCTTTCACCACGCTTAATATCGGTTCTATTCATGGTGGCATTGCCTCTAATGTGATTGCTGCTTCTTGCCAAGTAGCTTGGGATCTGCGCCCCGTACAAGATACAGATGCGGCTTTTGTGAAAGGTGAAATGCATAAATATTGTCACCAGCATCTTTTGCCTAAGATGCAAAAAATTTATGGCGAGTCAAACATTATCACTCATATTGTGGGCGAGGTAGAAGGGCTGATACCGGTTGAAAATAACAAAGCCATAGAGCTCGTGGCTGAATTAACCGGTAAGAACAATCGAGAGCTTGTGGCGTTTGGTACCGAGGCGGGGCTGTTTCAATCGATGGGCATGGATGTGGTTGTTTGCGGTCCAGGTTCTATAGAACAAGCCCATAAGGCTGATGAATTTATCTCGCTCGGGCAATTGCAATCATCGTTGAATATGCTAGAAAAGCTAGCGCGTAAATTACAGAATAAATAATCATGCGCGCCAATAAAATTTCCTAGTCTAAGGTATAAATTTATTATCAGAGAATAAATATTTTAATCCTTATCCTCTAAAAAATAAAACATATTGCCCATTTTTTTCGCAAAAAGCTCTTATTATCAAATTCTTTCGTGGCAACCCTTGCTGAACCACCACCCGATTTTAATCCGCTGGTTCAAATAGCGATTGTTTGAGTTGTGATAACTGCGCTTACGGGTGAGATTGCCACGCACATTTTTGCAAAAATTTCCCTCTGTTTAACTTGTCTACCATTCTTCGTTACTTAGGTCGCCGATTGTGCCTGCTGCTATAGCGAAAAACTTAGCAGACCGCGGGTTCATGAAAGTCGATATTGGGTAAGGCCGTCCCTTGGAAAATACTGCCGAGCTTGCGCCCAATTTAAATCGGTCCTTTAAGACCAAAGGCGATGCGCCGTCAAGATCTCTTACATACGTGCCTCCAGGATTTTGCGGTGGGCGTGCCAAGGTTTTGGTCTCACGATCATCCACGGGAGCGTTTAAGTTATTTTTGGTGTAGCTTTGGGGGGAGACAAAATTACTGGAGGCCAAAAAATGTCGGGCAGATGATGCGCCCTTAGCATTTCCAGCCCAGGGTTTTCTTCCAGGGTTTTCTTAAAATTTTCCTATGTGACGGGAAATGCAAGAAACATGGTTTGCTCTTATTCGAAACATGGTTTAAGTTTTTTCAGTTTTAGAATAAATTTTTAAACTATTATATCAAATGATTTAGTTTGAGTTTTTTTTAATAATCCAACCGGTGAAATCTCCGAACCTAAATATCGCAATAGTATCGTCACCCAGCTCCTCCGCTTGAAGCGGCCGCTGAATTTCTGAAATCTTTTTTCATCACCTCCTGATATGCTGAAATTTTGTATCCTATATTATTCGCCAAATCACTTTGTAGCAAATCCCATTGGTCACCATCTGCCACTATAAGCGCATCAGGAATATTTATGTGATGGAAATGTTTTCGCAATTTTGGCACTATGATTAATATTGCGAGAAGCCTTGGCACCGTTTTGCGCAATAGAAAAATCATTCGTTCTTGATAATTTTTCGATAAAAGGTGCAGTGCGATTTATCCTTATGAAACGATAAGACGAAAATTATATGCAATCTACTTTTGCAGATATTAATCGAAGAGATTTAGACAATGCAGTTAAGGCATTCGAGGGCGTCGCGGAAAATTTAGAAATGCGAAAGAGGCTAACGCCGGATATATGGAGGCAAAAATATATGGAATTCTACAAAATTATTTAGATTATTCCCAAATTGATATTCTAAATATTTCTGACGATCATTAGCCATCTTTTAGCATGTTTTTCGCTATAGAAAAATTTCTAATTTTTCACTATTTCATTGAGGAGACAACAATGAATAAATCTGTCAAAACACTTATCGGCGCCGGCTTTATCTTCAGCTTGCGTATCGTAAATTCTGCGCAGGCAGAAGAATGCTTAGAAAAGCATAAATACGAAAACATTAAAAGGGACTTTGAGGGAATTTATACTAGCTATCATAACGTATGCTTGAAACAGCGAATGAATTAGCAGGAACAAAAGAAACTTCAATGATCATTGTAGATTATCAAGTACGAATGGTATGGTAAAAAAAAATTATTTTTCATATACATGACTGTTTAATAAAAACTAATCTTCAAACTAGTAATAAATTTCACCATACTTAATAATAAGATTCTAGGGAAATAACTTGAAAAAATACTTGCCACCATTATTTTTTGCAGAGCCTTACCTTAGCAACAGAATTTGGGTTTTCTTTCGGCTCCTAAAATTTTATTAAGCATTCTTGCTTTGGTTATTACAAACTCAAGCTGCCTTCTACGGAAATACCCTCTGTGTCAGACGGCACCTTTCATGTTCCTTTTTAAATTACCATTTTTTCACGACCAAAAGATGCCATATCATCCCTATTTCCAAGATAAAATTCTGGCACTAACTTTTTCTGCGCCTTCAGCTTTAGAATAACCATAATCACCCGCTGTCATGGATCATGGCCATGAACGATAAAAATTTTCTTAAAGGGAAAGCTCAAAAAAGGGTGACTTTATTGATATTTTGTTGATTGAACGCACAAGCCCGCTTTGAAGAAGAAATAAAATGGCAAATAATTTAACCATCAATTCTGGCTGCTTTGTAGTTGCGTAATGATTTTAGATTTTGATAGATTACGTATCAGTCGATAAATTATCTAAAAATGTTCGTACTTCACCGCGTAATTTGTCCAAAATTTGACCAGTATTTTGTACTGAAGATGACATATCCTCGGATTGATGTAAGGTATCAGTAGCTCGCTCTGCAACTTTTGCGACTTTATTATTGGCTTCCATAGTGCCTATCGATGCCTCGGTACTGGCTTTGTTAATTTCTTGGGTGGTAACGGCTTGTTCTTCCATTGCGGTTGTGATCGTACTAATCATGTCGTTCACAAGCTGAATTTCTTCTTGGATACTGACAATGGCAGTTGTCGCTTGCATAGAAATACCCTGAATATTCGTAATTTGCTTGGAGATATCCTCGGTAGCTTTGGTGGTTTGTGTGGCTAGATTTTTCACTTCATTGGCAACAACGGCAAAGCCTTTACCGCTTTCCCCCGCGCGTGCAGCCTCGATGGTAGCATTGAGTGCTAAGAGGTTAGTTTGTCCGGCAATATCGTTAATTAACGAGACAATATCACCAACATTGGTTGAAAGTTCTGACATGTTTTTGACTACGACATCTGTTTCAGCAACTGTTTCTGCGGCTTTATTGGCCGCGGAAAGCGAGGCTTGCATATTTTCATTAATCTCGTTAATCGATGTTGCCATTTGTGATGTTGAAGAGGCGACAAGCTGAACATTTTGTGTCGCTTTTTCGGTTGCACTAGAAATATCGTTAGAATATTCGTGGGTTTGCCGCACAGCAGTGGTAACAATTTTATTGGCCTCTTCCATGTTATACATGGCACCAGAGACTTGTTCTAGCAAATCAACAACATTGTTACGGAAGTTTTGGGTTAATTTGTCGCGTTTTACAAATCGCTGTTTCTCTGCGTCATCATGTTGATCTTTTTCAGTTTGCAGGGTTTGACTTTTAATCATATTATCGCGAAAAATACCTACCGCTTCAACCATATCGCCAATTTCATTTTCTTGCTTTAAATGATTGAGAGTAATGCTTGTATCGCCACCGGCTAAATTTTTCATTGCATTGGTAACTGCGATAATTGGGCTACTAATTGTACGTGAGGTGATCAACGTTAAAAAGAACATTACAATCAGAATTCCACACGCGGCAAATCCCATCATGGCTTCAAGGCGACGAACTGGTACCAAAATACTTTCAACACTATTTTCAACAATCAGCGCATAGGGGGAGCTGTTAATCAAAAATACGTTCACTGCACTTAGCACCGGATAACCAAGATGGTTAATGGTCTGCTCAATAAAAATGTTATCATTATCGTCATGACCTTCTTCGAAATTTAAGGAATCTGCTTCCGAGTGTTCGGAAGCAGGATTCAGGAGCGACGAGAAATGTTTTTTAATTAAATCACGACCCTCCAAACGACGTTTTAAGACAATATCGTTACTAAGAAATCGCGATGGGGTTATAAATTCTAAATTCCCATTCACCAAAAAGGATTCTATTTTCGTATGAGCATTTTTAGTGTCTGAGGTAATTTCGCTGAGAGCATCATTATTAATTTTGATCACAATAACACCAAGGGGTTGGTGATTTTCCGGATCATATATTGTCGTTGCCAGAAAAAATACGGGTTGATTATCAGCCGGAGCATAGAGCGATAATTCTTCATAGCTAATTAATTCTTCATAACTAGTTGCCTCATTTGCAGAGGTGGCAATTGTTACAGCATCGGCAAAAACTTTACCAAGTCCGGTATTTGCAAGTTCGCCTTCAACGACATTTTGCCCAAAATCTGCTTTCTTTTTAACGCTGTAGACAACGTCACCTTCAAGATTGAGCACAAGAATATCATTTAATTCATCAATTTGTTGTAATGTTACAAAACCAGGGTGATAAGTTTTATGCTCATTATGGTAACCATAAGAGAGATTATCATCGGGGGCTATGAGCAGTTCACGTTCATTTGCAGGATTAGGGTTATTAGTGGTGTAAAGTGAGATAATATCTTCGATATTATTATCTTCTTTCGCAAAATTCCATTCCTGAGTAAAATTTCTAGAAGCTTTAAGCGTTGCTTCATTCAAGGCCATAAGGACTAAATTGCTTACTTTTCCCTCGATATAGAGGTCTAAGATCTTATTGCGTTCCTTAATTGTGGTTAGCAAATTATACGTAGCGGTTTGTGTTACATCGTTCGTGGTACGAATATCAACAAGAAGTGCCATGATGATTGATGTAAGAATAACAAACAACATCGTTAAACTTTGAATTTTAACGTTTACCGGCCAATTACGAATAATATCCAACTTTAAGAATTTCATCTTAGATTTCATAGTTTTTCCTTAAAATACAATCACTATTTAATAACATAAGCAATAATGGATACCACTTCTATATAAAGAATCACTTCATTAATAATACAAACAAACTTCGCGTCAACATTTAAGCATGGTCACAAATTAGTTAAATATATAACACCTATCTAATGAAGGCAAGCTTAGTGTTTTTTTTAATGTTGTCGATAAGATTCTAGATTAGGTTTTAGACAAATTATCCAAAAATGTTTGAATCTCATCGTGCAATTCTTTAAGAATTGTAACTGTGTCCTGCACAGAAGATGACATATCTTCTGATTGTTTCAAGCTGTCAGTTACTTGTTCTGCAATTTTTCCTACCTTATTATTGGCTTCAATGGTGCCTATCGAGGCTTCTGTACTCGCATGTTTAATTTCTTCAGTCGTAACAGACTGTTCTTCTACAGCCGCAGTAATTGCAGACATCATATTGTTAAGGAGTTCGATTTCTCCTTGAACACCAACGATCGCACCATTGGCTTGCCCTGAAATACTTTGAATACTTGTAATTTGCTGGGAGATCTCTTCAGTAGCTTTCGTGGTTTGTGTTGCTAAATTCTTTACTTCGTTGGCAACAACGGCAAATCCCTTACCGCTTTCACCCGCACGTGCGGCTTCAATAGTAGCATTAAGTGCTAATAGGTTGGTTTGCCCAGCAATGTCGTTAATCAGGGAGACAATATCGCCAATACTGCTGGAAAGCCTCGACATATTTTTAACAACAACGTCTGTTTCAGAGACTGTTTCAGCAACTTTGTTGGATGCAGAAAGTGATTCTTGCATATTTTCATTAATTTCGTTAATTGATGTTGCCATCTGTGCTGTTGAAGCAGCCACAAGCTGAACATTTCCGGTTGCTTTTTCCGTTGCAGTAGAGATTTCGCTAGAATATTTGTGGGTTTCACGCACGGCAACGTTAACAACATGATTGCTATGTTCCATAATGGATACAGATTCAGAGACATTCTTAAGCAATTTAACAATATTATCCTGAAAAAGATGGATTAAATTATCGCGTTTTTCAAATCGTTCTTTTACTACTTTTTCACGGGTTTCTTTTTCGGCCTGCAGAGTTTGGTTTCTGACTGAGTTTTCACGGAAAACATTGACAGCTTCCACCATATGACCTACTTCATTCTTGTGGTTTACCAAATTTTTAAGATGCACGTTGGTATCGCCACTGGCCAATTTTTTCATGGCATTGGTAACAGCGACAATTGGATTGCTAATGGTGTGCGAGGTGAGGGTGGTTATGAAAAACATGCTAATCAAGATCCCAATTGTGGTGATTCCCATCATGGTTTCAAGATGACGAAGTGGTGCCAAGGAACTTTTGATACTTTTTTCTACGATTATCGGATAAATTGTATCATAAAATAAAACTGTATCAACGACCCTAAGAACGGGGTAACCCAGATGATTAATGGTTTTTTCTGTGTAATTCTCTAAAATATCTTGAAAATCCTCATCGATTTCATCTTTTGATTGTAAGGTTTGCGTTGAAGCGCGCAATAAATTGTTTCGAATCATTTCACTATCGTCTAAAACGCGTTGAAAAATGATTGTTTGGTCATCAAATAACCGCGATGGGGCAACAAAAACAAAATCTGAATTAATCAGTAAAACCTCGGTCTCTTCATTTAACCCTCCGGGGTTAAGGGTAATATCGGTAATTTTAGAAAGATGCAACTGAACGACAAGAATGCCTAGATTTTTTTTGGTTATTGGGTTGAAAATTGATTTTGATAGAAAAGATGTGGGCTCTCCATTGCTGGGTGCATAGCTAGAAAATTCTGCATATGAAGCCTCAGGAGAATCACCATTTTCAGAAGCTTTCAATGCCACATTAAAGGCATTGGCAATTCCAGAATCTTTTAAGATTTCAGAATTATGAATATTAAGCCCAAAATCGGCTTCTTTTTCAACGCTATAAATAATATTGCCTTTTAGATCTATAAGATAGACATCGTAAAAACCATTAATTTCTTGAAAATTCAGCATTATCCGGTGATAATCATTATGATATTGGCTATAGCTAGAGGGATCATAGGGATGGAAAAGCAGGTCGCGTTGACCCACAGGATTTGGATTTTCAGTTGTATAAAGTGAGATCACCTCTTCCAGCTCATCATTTTCTTGGGCAAATAGCCAGGCTTCATCAAAATTGATCATCATATTTCTTGTAGGTGCGCTTGATGCTAAGAGCTTAATGGCACGTATATTAGATTGAAAATCTATTTCTAATGCTTGCTTGCGCTGTGAGCCAATAGATTGAAGATAAGTATAAACATTGGAATAGGTTGCATCAACGGTAAGCCGATCTACAAGTACCGCCATCACCGTTGAACTTATCATAACAAATAATAAAGTTAAGATTTGAATTTTATAAACAATAGGCAAACTATCAATACTCTTTAAACCAATTGAGTGGAAATGAATCATCTATGCTCCTAGTTTTATTGTTTTTTTGGTCGAACCACAGTCCTGGTCCTGGATGATAAGACCTACAAGCGACTAATGTCAACATATAAAACATACAAAATTAGCAACCTAAAAATAGAATAATCAAACTTTTTACCGTTTAATTACAAACCAAAATAAACTTTTCAACATTTTGCCCCAACATTTTGCAAGGTTAGGCAACGGAAATCACACCAGTAATGGTGGGCCAGGGAAGACTTGAACTTCCGACCCCACGCTTATCAAGCGTGTGCTCTAACCAACTGAGCTACTGGCCCTAAACATCCATTTTTTGTAAACCAAAGAGGGTATGGAAACTACATTTCTTAATTTCACAAACTCGCCTAGCTAAGGAATATTTTACCGTAAAATGACTTTTTTTGCAACCTCTGCTTTCGTTTTTTTATTAAAGGCATATAACTTTTTTTTAGAGAAATATGGCACAAAATTTGCTATAATAAGAGGTAACGAATAACATTGAAAAGAAGAGGGACAAAATTATGACACAGATTGTTTCGGTTATAGGGGCGATATCGGCAAATCCGATCTCGCCGGATCGGCAACGGCAGGCTTCTGCGAATGTTAATAGTGCCGATAATGTAACATCGGATACGCAAATTATTCAACAAGCGAATATTGCTTATCTTACTCAGGAAAATAATGATACTGAATTGGCGTATAATCGTACGGCTGATCAGGATGATATTGGTGTATTGCAGTTTACGAATAACAAGCAACAAGCAACAAATACGGATTTTTTTGCTCGCAATAATGCCGATGTGATTCAGGTTACACTGCAAAATTTATTACGGAGTTCATCCGCAAAAAAATTGACAAATGTTGATGCCAAGCAAGTAAATCTTGTTTTGCAAGATGCTGTGGATGATGAGGTATCGAAATTATTTTATAAAACTAGCAGGGCCTTAAAATTCCTAAAACGTTCGTTGCAAGGTTTGGTGGATCGTAAGCAAACTGAGGGTCAGCAGTTTAAGGGGTTGCAAGCCCAAATTAAGGGGCTTGAAAGTGATTTGTTATTGTTGCATTTGCGTTCGCAAATTCAAACTGCCAATTTGATTGATGGTGAGCAACAAGCAATTCATCGTCGGGTATTAGATACGAAAGATAATAATGTTCAAGTGGATCTTAGTGGTGCTGAAATTCAAGAAAAATTGAATTTTTTGTTAGAGAAACGTGCGATCAATGTGGTTAGTCAAAATGCTAACCAATATGTTTTTGATCATGAGATTGCGCAATTGAAAAATCGCTTAGATGCGAAAGATTCAACGCGAGTAGAAATTACTGAGCTTGAGCAAACATCGGCTGTTACAAGCAAAGATGCCAAGCAAGGCTTTACCAGTGAGCTTGCGCAAAAAATATTGTAGTGTTTCGTATCTATTATTATTTATCGAAATTAAGGGCACAGCTCCCTGCTTCATGTTAAAGGTTTGCGTTTTGCTTTAAGATGTTGTATTCTTCCTTGTGATTTTAAATTGTGAGGTAGCGCATTAAAAAAAAAATAATGCGGTGAGAATTAACGTGATGCTTCGAATAAAAAAAAAAATTATTGTTGTTTTGCTATTACCCCTTGGTGGTTGTGGGGGGTTTTCCCCTCAGCATGGTGATGTTAGAGAGGAACTTTTGGGATTAGAAACGCCTGAAGCCGCCGGTTTGTATGCAAGAAAAATCTCAACTGATACAAAACTGAATGCAATCTTGGATTTGCAAGAAAAAGCTCGTTTGCATCAGTTGGCAGGGGAATATCAGGAAAGTCAAAAATTATTAGCCATCTTGCTAGATATTTATCGTGCCCGCGAATATGAGGCCACTTTTACTGTAGAAGATGTTTCCAAAGGTGCGGCATTATTTACGAATGATAAGGTGATTCCTTATGGTGGTTCAGATTATGAGCGGATTTTTGCCAGGCAGCTACAAGCCATGAATTATTTGGTTTTAGGGCAAGTGGATAAGGCATTGATCGAAATTCGTGCTGGGGCTAATGATCAGCGTTTTGCCGCGGAAGCTCGCGAGAAAATAGTGGATCAAGCTGAAGCTGATGCCCGTGAGAAATATATTAATCGTGTGGATAAGGATCAGCTAGCCTTATTGACATCTTTAGCTGGTGATACCAGAAATGGTTTTTTAAGTAGCTATATGTATTATTTTTCGGCTCTTATGCGTGAAGCAACCCAAGAGCATAATTCAGCTTTTATTGATTACCGTAAGGCTTGGCAATTACAACCCACAAATCGCTATATTGGTGCCAATCTTGTTACATTGGCGGGGCAATATGATCGTAGCAATCAAGCGGGTTATCAGCAAAAAACTGGAGTGGGCGTTGTTGATATTCCTGAAGGAAGTGGTCGGGTGGCGGTGCTTATCGAGCGTGGGTTTGTGGCTCCAAGAGCAGAATTTATTTTTGATGTGCAGGGGGATTATTTGCGCGCTGATGGTTCATTTAATATTTTCTCTGCTCGCACTGCGGTGCCAACTTACGAGCAAGAATTTAATATTTTACCAGCAATCGGGGTTGAGGCATTACCAGAAGATTTAGGAACAGCTACTGTTACTGGTAAAAGCCAATATTTATTTTCAACCTTGCCGATGGCAGCTTATCAATTAAAAGAAGCTATGGCTGGAATTTTGGCACGACAGATTGCGCGGTTGGCAGTGAAACAGGCTGCCAATCAGCTGGCATTGAATGTTGCCACGCAAAGTGCAAGTTCGGATGATGCTTTGGTAGCTGTTGCCGGGCTGGCTGGATTTTTAGCAACGGCTGTGGTTACAACAATATCAGAACAGGCAGATACGCGTTCATGGGTTAGCCTACCACAGCAGGTGGATAATTTGGAGATGGTTTTACCGAAAGGCAATCATGTTTTGAAGGTAGATTTGGGGGGAGGCAGAGAAGCCGAATTAAAGGTTACTGTGCGTTCTGGAGGTTTAACAATTGCTCGGCTGATTGATACCGGTACATTTGCGATTGGCAGCCAGCTTTATCCAAAATTAGAAAATTAATGCGGTAAAATTGTTGTTTGTGTAATCAATAACAAGATATAAATAGCAAAACATACAAGTATAAAAAAGGGAAACGGTTACAATTCTCCGCTAATATGCAAGAGTCCATTGCCAGAAATAAGCGTACGTAAAGTTTTTTCGCTTAATTTGCGCCATGAATGTGAGCCAATATCACCTTTTTTCTTGTTAAATAAGCGGAGACTTTCGCTATGCGAGCGAATATTTTTCCCTGAGCGCGTAAAATTTAATTGGAGAGTGGCGAATAAATGTTCAAAATTTTTCACTGAATTATTCACCTCACTATCAGCACGAGCGTGTAAAACAAGGCGGCTGTTAGGATCAATTGTAACTGTATAATTTTGGAGAATTTCTGTAAGCGTGGCAGTAATAATATTAATTTCTTGTGGTGTTTCAGCCTTAATATCCAGGGCTATGGCAACGGGTTGTTTGGGCAGGTGAACCAAAAACAGTGAAATTCTTTCTTCGCGCCCGCGCGATATCCGCAAAATTCCTTGTTCATTGGCATAATTTTCACGGCTAATTCGATAACGAAATGTTCCTACAGGCAGAAATATTTTTCCCGCTATTGCCACTGGCGTATCATCAATTTCGATAATAAAATTTTCATTAAAAGGAATATTGGGCGGTGGAATAAAGCGGACCCAACCATAATTTCCAATTCTAAGTTGCAGGGCAGCACGAATTTTTTTCGCTTGTTGACCAATGCGGTCTTTTTCGGGAATATTTAATCTTTTTTGTGTAGAAAAATGCAATAAAGCTTGTAATTGTTGAACCTCGTTGAAAGCATCCGATATTTGTAATCGCGTTAAGCCTTCAATCGTATCGGGTAGTCGCTCATCTAAAAAAGAAATGGTTTGTCGCAAAGCATCATCGGTAAGAATCGCCCGAACGGTCCAAATTTTTCGTTTTCGTTTTGGTTTTTTAAATTGAACGCCTTGAAAGCGAATATTGCTTTGCAGAGCAACCAAACTCTCGTTATTTTTATCAACATCACCATTATTATCTATAATATGGGAACTACTACTTGCAGAAACTTGAACAAGAATTTGTTGCGCTAGCACTGCAAGAGCATTCTCATAGGCAACGTCTTTACTCTTACCAGTACCTTCGCCGATTAAAGGTTCGGCAAAGCCAGTATGAAGCGTAGCAATAAAGAGCACTACAAGGATAAAACATCTAGAATAAAGATTTTTTTGTGGTTTTACTAATTTCAACTTCATCTAGCCAAACATCAATACCGGTTTCAATGTCAGTCATAATAATTGTGACTTTATAGAAAGTTTGCGTTTTTTTACCAATTTTATTTCGCAGTGAGGTAATACTGCCTCGCAAAATATAACGGGCACCGACAACTTTTCCTAAACGTGCCACAGTTACAGAATCTGCAATTCCGGCTTGTTCTAGGGCGTTTTCATCTTTTAAGGCTTCCAGAGCTTCACGTGTTACAAATGTGAAAAGGCGAGCCTTAGAGATTTTCACTTGTAAAGTTTGGGTGATTGATTGGGTATCAATATGTTCATCTGTGTTGTTAATCATTGGGGTAATTAGTAAAGTTGGGCGGTTATCGCCGATATCTTCTCTTAAGCCCCGATCGGTGCTCATTTTTTCCACCATCATCTCAGTGATGGCACGAAAATCGCGAATGCCAAATCCAGTACTAATCTCTTCTTCACCGCCTTGATTATAGGAAGTTCCACCACCACAAGCAATCAATAGAAAAATTACAAAGATGCTAGCAAGGATATTTTTGCTAAAAAATAGCGAACTCGTCATTTGATTTCAAACCTTCAATTATTAATATTTTAGGATTACTAACCCTTTATCGGCACAGGTTAGCAAGTTTCATCTGAAGATGCAAATTATTTAAAATCATCGGCATTTGCCAATGTTATATTGGCAAGCAAATCCTGTTGTTGTTGGCGTAGGCTTGCCTCGATAGCGGTAATGTATAGGTGTGGGTAGGTAAGCCTTTTATGCGAATCATCTAATCGTTTTAGGGATATTATTGCATGGTTACGGGCTTGCTGTGCAGTTTCTATTGAGCGAATCTGCGCCCCTTTTTGAATAAAAGATTCGATAGGCAACAAAAGAGGATGTCCTTTGGCAAATTTCTTTTGCTGGTGTGATGCATTGATACGCGTGCAATGCATTTCATTTTGGAGATATTGCTGATTTTTATCGATAAAAAAATCAGTTTGTTGGGCATTAATCAAATTATCACTGAGAAATATACCATCGGTTTCATTGATAAAACGTACCAAATTTAAGGCTCCTGGCAGAGTTGTTTTTTTGAGATCATCTGAAATTTTTAACACTTTACGCCCAGAATTATAAAGATTTTGTGCGGTTTTTGCATAGGTTTGCCCTAATTTATAAACACAACCCAAGCTAGGCTGCTCGCTAGCCACTGTTAGGTGGGTTCCAATGAGCCAGACATCAATTTGTGCTTGTTGTTCTTGGCGCAAAGAATAAATAACATGTGGGTTTAAATTGTTGCTGGCAACAATTTTCGTGTTATAAAAGCCGTAAGCATCCAAAATCTTGCGTGATTTTTTACTTAAATAAGCCAAATCACCAGAATCAAGGCGAATTCCAGGGAGGGTAAAATTTCCCTTTTGGCAAATTTTGCAAGCTCGTTCAACACCTTTCAGCGCGTTATAGGTATCTACAAGAAGATAACTATCTTGAGGGAAGCAGCTGAGATAATTTCGAAAAGCATCATCTTCACCATTGCCCGGAGCATTGCACCAATGATGTTGAACAAAAGCATGCGAAAAAGTTCCCTTGGCGGGAATATCATATTCCATGGCTGCGGCAACATTAGAAGTGGCATCGGTGCCACCAATATAAGCGGCGCGTGTGGGCGAGAGACCACTAATATCTTGGGCGCGACGCATACCACTTTCAATAATAAGGCTAGGGGCTTTTGGGTTGTTGAAATCTACGGCATAGCGCAGACGAGAAGCTTCGGTGGCAATAATGCTTTGGCTGTTGAGAGTGTTGAGTAGGTAAGCTTCAACAAGTAAACATTGCCAAATAGGGCCAAAAACTCGAATAATAGGGGTATTGGCAAATGCCAAACTGCCCTCAGGCAAGGCATCTATATCTAGGGTAAGCCTAGATGTTTCTAGCATGGAGAGGAATTCTTTTTGAAATAAAGGATTATTGGTTATCCCTTTTTGCTTTGCCAGAAATGTAATGAGATTTGCAATATTTTCTTGCCAATGATGGAGAATCCATTGTAAAAATTCACTTTGTCCTGCGGTAAGGATATAGGCTCCGCCAAATGGGGTGTTGCGAGCAAAAGCATGAAAGCAAGCTGGAATTTCATGTTCTGTTTGGGCAAACAAAGCCTGTGCCATGGTAAAGGCATAAAAATCAGCATGGGCTAGGCCATGCGTTGCTCGTATTTTCATAGATTATGGAAATTCTGCAAATTTATATCATTCTTTAAGGGTACTGATATTGAATATTATTGTGAGTTCACTCTTCTTCAACATTGTTCATTCTTTTTCAACATCATTTTCCGACCAATAACCCTTAAAAACACCCAATTTTTCTAGGGCCTTGTTGGTATCTTCAGATATTTCTGGTTCCGTATCCGAGGTATGGTGCAAAGCCCACTCTAGCAAATAATCGCGACATTGACGGGTTACTTTTTCATAACCTGGTTCGCGACCTAAATCTTTGAGTTCATTGGGATCATTGATTAAATCAAATAGCATGGGTGGGTAATCAGAAAAATAGGTATATTTCCATTCTTTTGTTACAACCATTGTTAATTTTGCGTTGCGATTTTGGATGTTTTTCTTTTTAATAATGGAAGATGCACTAAAATTATATTCCGAGAATGCGGCTTCGCGAGGTTTGTAATCGCCATGTTGATGTAAAACCGGTGTTAAGGTTTTTCCTTCAATATGCTTGGGTAATTTTGTTACGCCCATAGCTTCTAATAGGGTTGGGGCAATATCGATGAGTTCGACGAGATCATCGCATTTATTCCCGCGCGTCTTATTCGCTTCGGTGCGTGGATCATAAATGATTAAGGGGATCCTTACGGCAGAATCATAAAAAAGTTCACCTTCGCCTAACCAATGATCTCCCAAACAGACACCATGATCGGAAGTAAAGATAATCATTGTATCTTTGAAAAGTGTGT
The DNA here is from genome assembly GCA_965206365.1 of Alphaproteobacteria bacterium. GTDB lineage: Bacteria > Pseudomonadota > Alphaproteobacteria > JABAAW01 > JAHZMA01 > CBDBJL01. The sequence continues at coordinate 133,445 of CBDBJL010000016.1, read as the reverse complement.
TTTTATCCATAGCACGGAATAATCCGCCTAAATTTTCGTCAATTTGTTTAATTAAACCCATATAGGTAGGAATAATACGGGTACGTTTTGCATCATCAATAAAAGTTTTAGAAGCCACGTTATTCATGAAAGCTTCGTAAATAGGGTGCGGATTATTTAGTTCCTCTTTGTTACGGACTGGCGCGACAACATCTTCTTTTGTATACATTTTGTTGAAAGGTTCAGATGCGGCATAGGGCCAGTGCGGTTTTGTAAATGATAAATGGGCGCACCAAGGTTGGTCACCCGCTTCTTTGATAAATTGTTCTGTACGGTTAGTTAAATAATTGGTCTCTGATTCTATTTCGTGCACAGCCAAAGGGATATGAGTATTTTCTAAAAAAAAACTATTCTTACCATTTTTCGTACTGGCACTAAATTTTTGCCACGGATTTTTATCCTCGTAACCATTTTCTTTTAAGAAGTAATTATATTTAAGTGGGTAAAAATTTAGCGGGTTATTAGGATTACCAGGATGCAAACCATCCAAGCGATCGTAAGATTCAAAGCCTGCTTCACATGCCAATACCCCAATAGATGTTTTCGGGTTTATGCCTAAAAGTTGCATAGTTTCAAAATCTGCACGAATTGAGCTTTTCCCAATCAAGCCTGTGGGGATCTGAAGCTGGCGGAGGTAATCAGCGATGGTGCGCTCACCCAGTTTAATAGGAGCATATTCGCGATCACTGCCATGAGTGCCCACATAACGCCCTGTATAGGCGCTGATATGGGAAGGGGCATCGAGTAAAGATTGACTGTAGGCACGGGTGAAAGTGACCCCGCGTTGGGCAAGGCGACTAATGTTGGGTGTGTTAGCGTGAGGGTGACCATGAATATTAAGGTAATCAAACCGTAATTGTGAGCACATAATAAAAAGAACATGTTTTACTTTTTCCATTTTTAACCCCACTTAAAAATATTTATAGATTGCGCTTATTCATCAAGATAATAAGGTGAAAATGATCCATATTTCAAGGGGTGTGTTCGTTTATCCGCTAATTAATTTACTTTTAGGGTTGGTATTGAACAACATAGCTTTTCATGCCGAAAGTTTCACCACCGATGATATCCTTTGCAAAATTATCGCCAATCATGATTACTTCTTCAGGCCGGAGAGGTTTTTTATGGTGGGTAGAGAGTTTTTTGAGTGCCAATGAGAATGGCTGGCGAGCAGGTTTTTCCTTGCCGGCTTCTTCGGAGGTGACTAAAAAATCAATTTTATCGATAATGCCAAGCTTCGCAATTTTTGCTGTTTGATAATGCGGTTGCATATCGGTGACGATCGCAATTCCTATTTTTTTGGTTTGAGTATCGGTTAAAAATTTTTCAGCATCAGGGGCAAGTGAGATCGAATCTATGAAAACTTGCCAATAAAAAGCCTCATATTGAAAAGCTAGCTGGTAAGCTTTGGGAAAATTAAGTTTTTCAAACCAAGCCTGGAAGGCAAGAAATCGCGAACGGCACGCACCTTGCGGGGCTAGGCGTTGTTGTATTTCACCACGTGCCTGGTGGTAATAAGCTTCAAAAGTTGGGTAGTCGATGGCTACAAGCTCGCTTTGATATTTTCGGTGGCAAGAAGCTAGTGCGGTAGCTTCAGCCTGGATAAAATCATACAAAGTATGGTCCAGATCAATTAATACGGCTTTAATGTTCGTTAGATCAATTTCAGGAAAAACAATTCGCATTTACCATCATCCCATATCTATATTCCTAAAATAGCCGGGATGTAACCATTATATTAAATTTGTTGATTTTCGGGTTGGATTTGAGAATTTTTCTGGATTTTAGCGATTGCCCGTTTGATTTTCACGGCTTTTGTTGCCAGATTTCGTTCTGGTTGTGTGCTTAGCCAAGCATCCAAACCACCACAACGTTCGACGGTTCGAAGCAAGCTTGTGCACATAGAAAACTTCATATTTTGATTTAACAAATCACTTCGCAAATGAATGTTTTGTAAGTTAGGAAAAAATTTGCGACGCGTTTTATTATGTGCGTGCGAAACATTATTTCCACTTAAAACACTTTTCCCTGATAATTCACACCGACGCGCCATAATTAGAATACTCCGTTTCTTAAAATTTTTTTAGATTCAAGGAAAACCATAAAAAAAGCCTTATAGAAAAGCCCAACATGAAAAACCCCTATACCAAGAAATACACGCTTAAACCGAAATTGATTCGGAAAAAGCGCAATTTGACACAAAATTTAATGCAAATATGAGGAAAGGTCAAGGATTTTGTCGGCGTTTTTGAAAAAAATGGCTGAGTAATTTTTCGCTATCGCTTTGATACAACCCACCAATAATTTCAGGAATATGATTACAACCGCTTTGAGCAAAAATTCGGGCACCGTGATCAACCCCTCCCCCCTTAACATCATAGGCAGCAAAATAGAGGGCTTTGATCCGCATTAGGGCGATGGCATGGGCACACATGGGGCAAGGTTCTAGGGTGACAAATAAATAGCAATCATGGAGAAAATAGTGCTTATGGTGAGAATTTATTGATTTGCATTGTGCCAATACCAACATTTCGGCATGTGCGGTGGGATCTTGGTTGCGGTGCATGCGGTTTTGGCTACTTGCAATAATATCCCCAACAGAATCGGTAAGGATTGCAGCAACAGGCACTTCGCCTTGTTTGGCGGCTTGGCTGGCCAATAGTAAGGCTTTTTTCATTAAATTTTGAGTGGTTGTAACGCTTAAAATTTCGAATATCCTGAAAATTTTTTCCTAAAAATTGCCCTAAAATTTAAGTGGCTGAAGATTTGAATCTTGGGCTAATTTCATTTTTGGCTGAGCAAAGCCTGGGTAAATTTTTCGCAATCAAAGGGTAGCAAATCTTCGATGGCTTCGCCCATACCTAAAAAATAAACTGGCAAATGATATTGTGTGATTAAAGATGGCAAAGCTCCGCCCTTGGCAGTGCCATCGAGTTTGGTCATAATCATTCCGGTAATTTGCGAGGTTTCTTGAAATTTTTTTACTTGATTCAAAGTGTTTTGCCCAGTTGTTGCATCTAAAACCAGTAAGGATTCATTGGGGGCATCGGGGAGTAATTTTTGGATAACGCGGGGGATTTTTGCCAAAGATTCCATTAAATTGGTGTTGTTATGGAGCCTACCTGCGGTATCTATGATTAAAATATCGGGGCTATTATTTTTGAGTGTATCGGCGATGGTTTCATAGACCAAAGCTGCAGGATCGGTATGAGTGACGGCTGAGAAAAAGCTAGCCCCAGTGCGCTCAGCCCAAATTTTTAGTTGCTGAGGTGCGCCCGATCTGAAATTGTCACCAGCAATGAGCCCAACGATATAGCCCTGTTGGATAAGGTGGTAGGCTAATTTACCAATGGTAGTGGTTTTGCCGGTACCATTAACGCCTGAGACCATAATAATAAAGGGGCGCGAATCGGTAATGGCAAAAGTTTTCGCGTAAGGTTCAAGCTTGGTGGTTAAAATTTGTTGAAGTTCGGTTATGATCACAGCTTCTGGATTAGGCTGATCGGGATATTTTTTTTTGCGTAATATTGCTACCAAATCCTGTGCCAGATTTGCATTCATATCCGTAAGAATCAGATTTTCTTCGAGCTGCTCAAAATAATGCGCATCGATATTCACGAATTTTGATGCAGACCGAAGCTGTTTCGATTGAAATTGTTGATTGAGTTTTTGCCATAACCGGCTCATAGGGTTTGTCCGTGTAGGGAAGTTCCATCAAAATTGGTAATTTTTACCGGAATAATTTTATTGGCTGGAACAAGATTATTATCGATAATTTTCACCTGAGCAAAATGTGGTGTATAGCCGGTTTGATTGCGCTCGGTAAGCATAGTAACTTCGGTGCCAACAAGACTTTGTTGATATTGTTGGGCGCGTCTCAGACTGATTGCGCGCAATGTTTCAGCTCGATTTCGAATAATTTCTCGGGGCAATTGCGGCATTCGTTCAGCAACTGTTCCTGGGCGTGAGGAATAGGGGAAAATATGTAGCCAAACCAGATCGCATTCTTTTATTAATGCGTAGCTATTCGCAAAATGGGCATCGGTTTCGGTGGGAAAGCCAGCAATTAAATCGGCACCAAAGATTAGATCAGGGCGAATTTGGCGTAATTTATCGCATAAATTAACAACATCATCACGGCTATGGCGGCGTTTCATGCGTTTTAAGATTACATTATCACCGGATTGTAAGGATAAATGCAAATGAGGCATTAAGCGGGGTTCCGCAAATGATTCAGCTAGTTCTGGATCAATTTCGATGCAATCTAAAGATGAGATTCGAAGCCGTTTTAAGCTGGGAATCTTGGTTAAAATTGCGTTTACTAAGGTGCCTAACCGCCATGTTTTATAAGCATCATCATAGTGATACGAGGTTAAATCTACCCCCGTTAGCACTATTTCTTGAAAATTATTATCTACCAATTGTTGAATTTGTGTAATAATTACATTGGGTGCGACGGAACGACTATTGCCGCGTCCATAGGGAATAATACAAAAGCTACAACGATGGTTGCAACCATTTTGAACTTGAACAAAAGCGCGGGTATGATCCCGATGATAGCTTTGGGTTAAATGCAGAGCTGTTTCAGTAATATCAAAAATATTGCTGACTAGATTATGCGCAGAGTTGGCTTTATCGGTTGTTGGCTTTAATGGTGGATTGATTGCAGAATTTGCGATTTCAGGAATCTTTTCAAGCAACGACATTTTCTCATGATTGCCAACAACATAATCGATTTCAGAAATTTGTTGATATTTATTGGGATTGATTTGGGCAGCACAACCTGTGAAGATGATTTTTTTATCCGGGTTTTCACGTTTTAAGCGTCGTGCCATTTGTAATGATTTGCGTTCAGCAGCAAGCGTTACCGCACATGAATTAACAACAATCATATCGGTGCATTTTGCGCGTGCAAACTCGGTTTGGATATGGGTGCCTTCACTAATATTAAGCCTACAGCCAAAATTCACAATATTACCAGATTTTGTGCCAGATTTTGTATTGGGCTCTGCGTTGTGGTTTTCCTGCCAAGTTCGTTTCAAGATGCCCCCCTAAATAGCCAATCGCCATGATAAACATAATGCACATCGCCACTTAAAATGATCGGGGCGTTTTCACGTTGCCAAGCTACCGATACCGAGCCACCATCCAAATGAATTTCAGCTTGATCTGTGGTTATTTTGCCAATTTTTTTTGCCGCTGCAAATGCAGCACAAGCACCACTACCACAGGCTTGAGTAACGCCAACGTCTCGTTCCCATACCCGCATACGCAAGCTACCATCGGGGCGAACAGAAACAAATTCAATGTTAGATTTTTGTGGAAAAAATGGGTGATTTTCTAGAAATTTGCCTTCATTTTCAGGGTCAGCTTGCTCGGCATCAGCGCAAAAAAACACACAATGCGGATTGCCAATATTTACGGCAATGGGGGCATCGCAAAGGGTGGCAAAAGGGGTACGTGCATCCAATTTCAAATCAAGGGCTAAGCTATTGGCTTCGGCTTTTAAAGGGATATCTTGCCAGAGAAAACTCACCTTCCCCATGGCCACCCAAACATGATTAGAAATATTAGGCTTGCGCCAAACTTCCAAATGTCTGATAGGGCCGTGGAAACAAATTTCATCGCAGGATAATTTATCCATAATATATTGTCCGGCTGCACGCGTGCCATTGCCACAGGCCTCTGCCTTATTGCCGTCGGTATTGAAAATTTGCAAAATAGGGTGGGTGGAATCCTCACCAGGCTCAATGAGCATCAGTTGGTCGAAACCAACGCCCCGCTTCCGATCGCCCATGATTTTTATTTGCGTCGCCATTTCGCCAGGGTCTACACGCCATTTGCGACTACGATTATCTACTACCATAAAATCATTACCATTGCTGTGCATTTTGGTAAAAGAAAGACCGGTAGATTTTTTTTGAGGAGGTTTCTTTTTTGGAGATGCCATAATTTTCTTTCTTATTGTTGGCTTGGTTTTAGCGGTTCCCTTTAAGCAAATCGAAGGCAATATTAAGCTGACTCATTCGATCATGACTGCCACAAATACTATCAGGGTGAAAAATTGTTGCCAATTCACGATAACGTTTTTTTATCGTTTCATGGTTGGGATAGGGATGACGCGGTAATCCCAAAATATAAAGAGCTTGTTCGATTGTTGAGCAACCTGCCTTAAAAGGAATAAAAGCAATTTTATCAATAATTTTGTGTAATCTCTCTTGGTCATTTGCTAGCTGATCAATGGTTTTTTGTAGAGTATCTTGGGCACCATCATGCAAGGTTAGATTTTTTTTATTTGTGGATAGGGAAAGCGCCAAGCCTAAAGCTTTGCGTAGGGTAATGGGGTGGCAGCCTTCGGGTAAGCGGGCTTGCAATCGGGGCTTGCGACGCCAAACTTTGCCTGAATTATCACCGGATTTTAAAAAAACCGGTTCGCGATCTTTCTCGCTAGGATCTCCAGGATCTGGGAAGGCATTAATCACATCTTCAGGGATGGTTAAAATGATCGAGCGTGCTAGATCGCCAACATTAACATGTTTTGATTCAGCAAGCTTAACGATATCATTGCGAAATTTCGTGGTGCAATTGATGATATAGGCTTTCTTGTGACGGTTAGGATGGGTAGCTGTTGGTTGTGGCATAGGGATAGACATGGTTTTTCTGTGATTTTTTATTGTTGAGAGGGTAAAAAAAGGGGCAAATGGGCTTTAATATCAGAGATGCTAAAAAGTGCGGGCAAGATAAATCCTTCAGGTTGGGTAGGGGTGAAAATAATTGTGAAGGGAATAGCATAATGATTATATTTTTGCAAGAATTTCTCGATATTTATATTGGGTAGAGTCCAATCACCTCGCATGAAAATAATATTTTCTTGTGCAATTAGGTTTTTGCCAAAGCTCGATTGCCAAATTCGTGCTTGATTGATTTGACAGCTAATACACCAAAGTGCGGTAATATCGATGATAACGTTTTTGCCATCTTGCAATAATGCCGAGACAGCATCGGGCATAAAAGATTCCGCGGATTTGTCTATTATGGAGGGTGAATTTGTTGGTGAGGGATTTATATTTTGGAGATTGAGTAGGTTAGGCAAATAAAGCCATGTGAGCATGGTGAGCAAACAAATGCTGAAAAGCGGAGCTTTTTGCAGAAATAACCTTTGGTTTTTGCGGAAACGAGAATGATTTTTTAGCCTAATTAGCATGAATAAAAATGCGATGCTGAAACATAAACCCATCAATTGCCATAATGCAAGATGGGATTTCAGTAACAATAGTAACCATAGGCAGGTAAGTAGTAAGGCAATTACAATGAATTTGCTAAGCCATTGATTCCACCGTCCTGATTTTGGAATATAAGATGCGATATAAGGCGATGCTGCGATCAAAAAATAAGGGGATGCCATGCCTAACCCCAATAATTCAAGCATGCCGAATAACACCCAAGGCTGTGCTGTAAGTGCGGTTAAGATAATGGTGCCGATAATTGGGGCAGTGCATGCGCTGGCAAACCAAACCACGATAATACCGATCATCATTTTTTGAAGCATGGCTTTTGCCGGCTTGGGAATCATGGTTTTAAGCCCAAAGCGCTGAGACAAATGTAGTGGCAGGGTGGGGAGGATTAAAAAATGCCAATTGAGAATTGTTGCGATAAAAAATAACAACGTCCAAAGCATAAAGATCAAGAAAAAAGGTGATTGAAATTGCAACCCCCAATGGGCAAAGCCAAATTGCCTGATGAAGATTAAAAAACTTGCCAACAAACCAAAGCCGATTAAAATGCCGATACCCGCAAACAGGCAATTAATCCGCAAATCACTTTTTGCATTATGATTTTCACGATGATTTTGTGATGTTGGCAATATTTTTAATGACAATACAGGCAAAACGCATGGCATGAAATTAAGCAATAATCCGGCAAATAATGCTAAAAAGAATAAAGAAATTGTGATTTCGCCAATGGGATTATTAGCGACATTATTGGTGACATTACCAGTAACATTACTTTTAATGGGTGAAACTGGCGCTGGTTGGGCATAAAGAGTAGTTGTGATAAAATTTTCTTTGGTTTTTGCGGTGACCAAGATCTGAAGAGTTTCGCCAGCATTTGCCGCAAAAGGAACATGGGTGTTTTGCTGTAATCTGCCTGTTTTTTTATGTATTTTTGGCAGAATATATTTTTTCTGGGCACTGAAAATAACTTTTTTCCACTGCGAATTTAGCTGACCATTGAGAATAATTTGATTATTTTCTGGATTCTGATGCCAAAATAATTCCCCTAATTTATTCGTGTTATCGCTTAGTTGATCCGGAATTTTACGCATAATTTTGCTGAGTGTTTTAGAGGTTATTTTGGCGGATGTTTCGGGGTAAAGTGTGAAGTTTAGGGTTGCTGGAATGCAAACCTTTTTACAAATAGGATAATGTAAGGTGCCCGTTAGTTGGGTGACAGGCTTAGGTGATAGAATAATTTCAACAGGCAGGGAAATATTTTTTGTATAGCCCAAGGTTTTCAGGCCTAAAATATTTAATTTTTCCGGATAAGCCCATAAAATCTGGCTATTAACAATCGCTGCTTGGCTAGTTAGATCCCATTCAATCGAAGGGGGCAGAGCCCCATAACCACCACTATGCCAATAAATTTTCCAGCCTTTCTCTAGCTTGAAATTAAGAGTGGCCAGGAAAGTATCCTCAGAAATTTTTCCAAGATTTGCAACTGAGGCACTGCCAAAATTAAAATTTTGGGCAAAAGCCTGCATCGATAATAGGGTGTAGCCTATCCAGAACAAGATTAATATGGCGAAAGATTTGCAATGTTGGAAGGGAAACAACGGATTCATAAAAGCAATTTATCTAACCTCAACCAATTTTTCAATGGAAATTATGGATTCATAAAAAGGCAGACTAGCTGATTTTTAATCATTTTGCTAGAGGGAATATGGATTCATAAGAAGTTAGGTCAGCTGATTATGCCAAAATCAGGGAAAAAATATTTTTTCCTACAGATTTAGATGACAATCTGTAGACTTCACTGTAAAATAAATTATGGCTAGGGTATGGATAGGGAAAAGATGGATGGAAAATTAACGAATAAACAAAAAATTGTTAATCATACAGGTTTTTTTAGCGGGCGACTTTTGGCGGCTATGCCGGGTCTGCAGGCAGGTTGTTTTGTGAAAACGGTGGTTTTTATTTGTCGCCATGATGAAGCTGGGGCGATCGGCGTTGTTGTTAATCGGCCCTTGCCCAAACTGCACTATAAAGATATTCTGCGAAACAATATCCCCGAAATCGACACGAAAAATAAATTATCTTTGCCAATTCATTTTGGGGGGCCAATCGAGAATGAACGTGGCTTTATTTTGCATAGCGCAGATGTGCTCTACAAGCATAGCGAGCTGTTTGGCAATCTTGCGATGAGTGGTTCTGTGGATGTGGTGCGTGATATTGTAGAGGGTAGGGGACCCCAACAACATATTTTTTTGCTAGGTTATGCCGGCTGGGGGCCGAAACAATTGGAAAATGAATATCAAATCGATAATAGCTGGATGTTGTTGCCTTGTAGCAGTCAACTGATTTTTTCGGATGATAATCCTATCAAATGGTTCAATGCTTTCGGTTTAATTGGCGTAGACCCAACCAAATTATCGGGAAGTTTAGGGCATGCGTAAATAATTTTGCAAGCCTTTATAAATCATCCAGCCAATCATCTTCGGCATCTTGGACATTATCGGGGACAATGATTTCGGGAACATGATCATTGTAGCGTTTCTTCATTTGGTTTTGATAATAAAACGAGCGCAGTGCCGCATAAGGGTCGATTGAGGTTTTTTGCAAAGTGATCAGTAATTCTAGATTTTCCGCATAGCTATTGATAATTTCTAGAAGAGTGAGGGCGAGGTAATCATTGCTAGAAATTTCTCGGGCCACTGGGCTGATTTGACTATCTACCCAAATGCCGATTGCGCCACGTAAAGAAGATGGGCCTAGAAAAGGCAACACCCAATAACTTCCATAGCCGATACCGTAGATTGCCATCGTTTGTTCGAAATCTTCTTGGTGAACTTTATGATCAGCGATGTCACCATAAACATCTACCAAACCAAAAACCCCCAAAGTAATATTATGGGTGAAGGCAAAAACATTATCAAAAAAATTGTTAATATCGCCTTGTAATGCTGCGTTAACGGCACTTAAAGGGCGTTTGAATGTGCTTGTGACATTTTTAATGGCAGTTCGAAAAAATTGTGGAGTCAAAAAAAGATAAGTTCGAGCGATTGGGCGTAATAAAAACCGCTCGAAAAAATTATTAAACCCGAAAGTTTTTCGATTCAGCCATTCTATGCGGTCGGGAATTGCTGGTAGAATATATTCATCATGCACGGGATATAGGGTTTTTACATTTGATGGCTCCGCAGCTTTAATCTCTTGGGCAACAACAGGGGTGTGCATGATAGAAAAGATAAATGTTACGCAAGTAACATTGATTGCAATCAAGCAGCGCAGAAAATATTTTTTTACTAGGGCGAACATTATTGTTAAAAATTCCAGGAAATAAGATAGCGATGAATTGATTTCAGCGTATGATAATGAAAATCTGATTGTCAAGCAAGCTGGAAATATGTTAGCTAGGTGGAAGATGATGTGTTTTGTGTCGTTTTTCCATTTATTTTTCTACAGGTAGGCTTTTAGAGTTAATGCTTAATTTTGTTCTTCAAAAAATTATTGGTACGGTTAACCAGCGGATGCTGAATTCTTTGTATCCGATTGTGAAGCAGGTGAACCAATTAGAAGCTGAAATTAAACAATTACATGACCCAGATTTCCCTGAGCAAATTGAAGCTTTAAGCGCGCGTGTGTGTGCGGGTGAAGCTTTGGATTTGTTGTTGCCGAGAACTTTTGCTTTGGTGCGCGAGGCCGCCCAAAGAACTTTGGGGCTTCGCCATTATGACGAGCAGATTTTGGGCGGAATTGTTTTGCATAAGGGGCAAATTTCTGAAATGAAAACTGGTGAGGGGAAGACTTTGGTTGCCACTTTGCCAGTGGTACTGAATGCTTTACCCAAAAAAGGTGTTCATATTGTTACGGTGAATGATTATTTGGCAAAACGCGATGCGGAATGGATGAGCGGCGTATATCGTTTTTTAGGGTTAAGTACAGGATGTATTTTAAGTGGCATGGATGATGACATTAGGCGTAAGCAATATCAAAGTGATATTACTTATGCGACGAACAATGAATTGGGCTTCGATTATTTGCGTGATAATCTTAAATCTTCTCTAAAGGATTGCGTGCAGCGCGATTATTATTTTGCGATTGTTGATGAGGTTGATTCAATTTTGGTGGATGAAGCCCGCACGCCACTGATCATTTCGGGGCCAGCTGAAGATGATCCGGAAATTTATCGCTCGGTGGCGAGGCTTATTCCCCAATTGCCGAAAGAATCCTATGAAATCGATGAAAAAAATCGTTCCATTATTTTAACTGAATTTGGGGCTGAAGCGGTGGAAAATTTGGTAGAAAATTCAGGCTTGATGGTGGAGGGCACTTTGTATGATATGCAAAATATTGCATTGTTGCATCATGTGAATCAGGGTTTGAAAGCCATGTATTTATTTGAACGCGATGTGCATTACATTGTAGAAGATGGGCGTATCGTTATTATTGATGAATTTACCGGACGCAAAATGGAGTCGCGCCGTTATAGTGATGGCTTGCATCAGGCAATTGAGGCAAAAGAAAATGTTCCTGTGCAAAATGAAAGTCAAACCATTGCCTCGGTTACTTTTCAAAATTATTTTCGCATGTATGATAAACTTTCGGGAATGACAGGGACGGCTGCCACTGAAGCAGAAGAGTTTGGTGAAATTTATCAGCTTTCGGTGATTGAAATTCCAACTCATGAAATGGTGCAAAGGCAAGATTTTGATGATGCGATTTATCGTACTGGTGACGAACGGGATCAGGCGGTATTGAATCAAATTCAAGAATGTTATCACCGAAAACAACCTGTTTTGGTAGGAACAGTTTCGATTGAAAAATCTGAAGCGCTTTCAAAAAAATTAAAAACAGCAAAGGTTGCGCATAATGTCTTAAATGCACGGCAAAATTCGCGTGAAGCGGAAATTATCGCTGAGGCGGGGCGTCCAAGTGCAGTGACAATCGCCACCAATATGGCAGGGCGGGGTACGGATATTCAACTGGGCGGTAATTTGGATATGAAATTGCAGTTACTGGCTACAAAAACAGGTTCGCCACCTTCCAGTGCAGACATCACAGCGATGACATCGGAGATTAAAGCAGGGCGCGAGATTGTTTTGCAGGCAGGCGGGCTTTACATTATTGGTACCGAACGGCATGAAAATAGACGAATTGACAATCAATTGCGCGGACGGTCGGGTCGGCAGGGTGATCCTGGAGCGAGTCGTTTCTTTTTAAGTCTTGAGGATGATTTGATGCGGATTTTTGGTTCTGAACGTATGGGTAGTATGTTATTGAAACTGGGAATTGAACAAAATGAAGCGATCTCGCATGTTTGGATTAATAAGGCGATTGAACGGGCGCAGAAAAAGGTAGAGGCCCATCATTTTGATATTCGCAAACAGCTTTTGAAATTTGATAATGTGCTGAACGACCAGCGCCATGCGATATTTGAGCAAAGACGCTATGTGATGGCTGCGGAAGATATTCGCGAGCAAACTCAGCAAATTATTGAAGATTTGATCGATACTCATGTTAAAAGTGCCATTCCCGATAAGGCGATGCGAGGGCAATGGCAAATAGATGCGCTTCATGGTGAGATTTATCGGATATTTGGCTTGGATTTACCCTTTAAGTTATGGGCAGATGAAAATGGTGTGACTGAAGTAGATTTTAAACAGCGAATTATCGGTCAGTGCAATCTTTTATTTAAGGCGCGTCAAACCCGTTATGGGGTAAAATTAATGAAGATGGCAGAAAAAGCCTTTATGCTACAGGTGATGGATGCGATGTGGAAAGAGCATTTGCATCAGTTAGATCATTTGCGCCAAGGCATTGGGCTACGCGCTTATGGGCAACGAGATCCCTTGAATGAATATCGCCAAGAGGCGTTTCAGTTATTTGAAGAGATGCTAGAACGCACGAATGAACATTTTGTGCAGCTTTATGCACGGGCAGAATTTACCACGGATATTGCGAATACGCCACAGAAACCGAAGCGGACTCGCCATTATCAAAATATGCATGGTGATCCTGAAAATGGGCAGATCGGAAAACAGAATCCAGAAGATTGGGGGCGGGTGCCTCGTAATTCACCATGCCCGTGTGGTTCGGGTAGTAAATATAAACATTGCCATGGTAGCTTATAAGTGCTTTTTTCATCAGTTATTTTCTTATTTTTATTTCTACCGTTCATTACTGCGTTATCTTATATTCCAAGAACTGGAATTATATTTTAAAATATTGTTTATCGCTGGGGAGAACTATGTTGGCGTGATGATCATATCGATTATAATTAACGATATCATTGGACTGCTCATTCATAAAAATAAAATGATTCTACGAAAAATATTTTTAATTATTGGAGTATTTTTAAATTTATTAATTTTAGTTCATTTTAAATATACTAGTTTTTTAATTGAAAATTAATGATATTGCAATATTAATGGGATTAGAGTTTTCTATTATCTTAAGAAAACCTATACTATTGCCAATAGGGATATCGTTTTTCACTTTTCAGGCAATGTCGTACATCATAGATGCTTATAGAAAGGATGCCCCTGTTAGTAAAAACGTAATTCAAATGTCTCTTTATATCGCCTTATTCCCACAATTAATTGCAGGTCCTATTATCCGTTATCGTTCAATTGCCATGCAATTAAAAAAATAGAAGCATCAATGTTGATAATTTAGCATTAGGGATTCAAAGATTTATCATTGGTCTTGGCAAAAAAGTAATTATTGCTAATAATTTGGGATTTGTTGTTGGTCAAGCCTTTACTTATGGTGCTGGCAATTTGTCTACGGGCGTTATTTGGAGTGTTATGTTGATTTATAGTTTGCAAATATTTTTTGATTTTAGCGTTATTCTGATATGGCGAGAGGGCTTGGTAGAATGTTTGGGTTTAAATTTTTAGAGAATTTTAATTATCCTTATATTGCTAAATCGGTAACGGAGTTTTGGCGTAGATGGCATATTTCGCTTTCTAGCTGGTTTAAAGATTATGTATATATTCCTTTAGGTGGGAATAAAAAAGGCAAAAACCGGACGTACCTTAAATTTATTGATTGTTTTTTTTTTTGTGTGGGTTTTGCCATGGTGCAAGTTTTACATTTATTGTTTGGGGTGGGTGGCACGGTTTTTTCTTGATTTTAGAACGGATGCCAATCGTTAAGGCAAGGATTAAAAGCTTGCAAAATTTGTTGCCTGTGTCTGTCTTTCAATTTACAACACATGTTTATTTGTTAAGAATCATTACGATAAGTTGGGTATTTTTTAGAAGCCCTAATCTGAATTATGCTTTGGAGCTATTGCATCATATGTTTGTTCCCAATAAAAACGCTGTTATCCATATGAATATTTTTTTAGAATATAAATCGTTCTTTATTGTATTTCCTATGGCAATATTGTTATCTACCCCTACTTGTACGATATATAAAGCAAAATATTGATAATAATTATTGGGTTTTTAATAAAATATTGCATCTAACGGTTTTCTTCTCTACGCTTTTGATCTGTTTATTGTCTATTGGCTTTAATTCTTATAATCCATTTATCTATTCTCAATTTTCGGATGCATCAAAATTTTATAACGTTGTTCTTATTATTTTATTTTTTACTATTCTGGCATTACCAACATTAGATAATATTTTTGGCTTCGCAAAAAACATTGAATTGAATTTAAAAGAAAATAGATTATTAGCACCATTACCAAAGGCACGACGTGCCAATGGGAAATTAAATATTAAACGTTTCCCAGAACAATTTACACCTCATTACCAAGATCATTTTGGTTTTAGAAATGTTGTTATTGGTCTTGGCAGTAGATTTATTTTATCTAATAATATTTCGACAGTTGATAGGTTGTATTTTTTTGGTCAGCAAGATTGGTTATATATTAATGAATTTGGACAAGTAAAAGATATTTTAGGATTGGTGCCATTTAAGAAATATCAATTAAAAGAGATTGTTGATAATTTATATCAAAATTGGCAGTTTTTAAAAACGAATAACATTGACTATTTATTCGTTGTTGTTTCTAATAAACAGACAATTTATCCAGAATATCTGCCTCGTTACATGTCGAATGTTGTTTCCAGATCTAAACCTGTAACAAGGCTTGAGCAAATTATGGCAGAATTATTGCATCGTTATCCGGATTTTCCAATTCTGGATTTAAGAAAAAAATTATTAAAAGTGAAAAGAAAAGCATTTTATATGATAAAACTGATACCCATTGGAGTGGGTTAGGGATCAACCATAGCTATAATGCCATATATAATTATTTACGAGAGAGAAATATTAATTTAGATAAAACATATTTTCATATAGAAGAAAAATCTATAATAGTGGCGAGCTCGCTTCGATCTCGGGTTATCATTTTGAATATGATTCAACAATTGCGACTGTTAAAAACCCTGGCTACGAAACAATAGCAACTTCAGCCATGAATCAGGAACTGCAAAAGATTATACAAAATTCTTATGGTAGTCAGCAAGATGTAAATTTATATTCAAGTATTAATACAAATAACATGATAAAAGTTTATATTCAGCATGATTCGTTTTTCAATATGCCTCCGATGAAAAGCGCATTAGCGAATAGTTTTTTGTTATTACAAGTAATATTTATCAAAATGATATGATCTGTAAAACTCATAATAAAGCAATTATCGCATATAAACCTGATATTGTTATTCATAACATGAAGGTTTTTTGTAACGCAAATATTGGTGATTTGATGAGCTGAAATACAGCTATTATGATAAAAATTTATCAGATTATTGTGAACCCAAGCTTCAAAAAATGATGACCTAATCGGCAAAAAATTCGGTGTCGTATTGTTTCAATGCTAGATGTTTTTTGGATAAACAGCTGGAAACAAATCCTAATTATTTTATATTTCCCAGTTTTTAATTTAAGAAACGCTTATCGCGGGAAGAAAAACATTAAGATTACTAGAATTTTAGTCTTTTTATCGGGCTTAAGATTGACTTAACCAGTCGCAATATTTTGCTGTGCCGATGGCGACATCGGTAAATTCGTATAATTGATCATTGGAAGCGTTGCGCAAACAGCTGATTTCAGCTTGGGTGTAATGCTGGTATTTTCCGATCAAAGCTTCGGGGAAATCGATATAGCGGATACTATTTTGTGCAACGAGTTCAGCGAGAGATAGGGCAGGTTTGCCAGTTTTGATGCGGCAAGCATTAATCATGCCCATAGATAAATCATTAAAGCTTTGGGCGCGTCCCGTGCCTAAATTTACAATATTAGCAAATTTTTCACCCGCTAAGCTTCTTGCTAGGAAATGTAGATTAAGAGCTACAACATCATCAATATAAATAAAATCACGGCATTGTTGGCCATTTCCATAACCGCCGGAACCTTTGAATAAATTAACATAGCCTTGTTGTTGATATTGCTGAAAATGGTGATAGGCCACCGATGCCATGCGCCCCTTATGGGCCTCGCGCGGACCGTAAATATTAAAATAACGAAATCCAATCACCGGAATATCAATTTCGTGATTGGCAATTTTATGGCGTAGAAATTGATCGAATAAAAATTTAGAATAGCCATAAATGTTTAAGGGCTTTTCATATTGGCGTTGACTAATAAATTGGGTATTACTGCCATAAACTGCTGCGCTGGAAGCATAGAGGAATGGAATTTTTTGCTGATTTGCCCATTGAAGCAAATCGCATGAGTAACGGTAATTATTTGCCATCATATAGCGCCCATCGCTTTCCATGGTGTCGCTGCAAGCCCCTTGATGCAAAATGGCAGTGATTTTGCCATCCAATTGTTTAAGAACCCCTAAAAGTTCGGATTTATCGTAATAATCGCTAATATTGCAATCTACAAGATTATGGAACTTTTCACTTTGTGAAAAATTATCCACCGCAATAACATCGCATTCTTGGTTATTGAGTAACGCATAAGTAAGGTTGGCACCAACAAAGCCTGCTGCGCCTGTTATCAGATAGGTTGGTAACATAGGGCATTTTAGGCATTGCGATCGAAGCAGTCAAGCTTTATTGTTATCCTGGATTTGTAGCATTAAGTGGCAATGATTGGGGCTATAAACACAACTCAGGAATAAAAAGGATGGGAGCAAGTGAGGAGCGAGAGCCAATGTACAAAAGCAAGGTAACCCCAATTAACCGTAATCGCAGTCAACAATAAGGGCGCGAAGATCGCATTGGAAAATGCTATTATTTTTGCAGATGCGATGAACCGTAAGATAAAATGCAGGCGACCTATAAGCCGGGTTCTGTTTAAGCGAGCATTCATCTGGACGTTATGTTGCCATAACGCTCTAGCAACCTACCCAAATTTCAATGCGGAAAGACATATAGAAATCTTGTTTGGTTTTGCTCCGAATGGGGTTTACCTTGCCGCCACTGTCACCAGCTGACGCGGTGCGCTCTTACCACACCTTTGCACCCTTACCCTATTGAAATAGGGCGGTTTTCTTTCTGTGGCACTTTCCCGCCATCGCTTTACGCGACGAGCTGACAATTAATCAGCATTCTCTTTCCGTGGAGCCCGGACTTTCCTCACCTGAGATTCAGGTGCGCTCGCCCAGTCGCCTGCAAGATTTAGTGTAATATAATTTCACTGTAAAATATAGTAAAAAACATGATTGCGGGCAGGTTAAATCAGTGCTTTTTGTTGATTGAGGTTAGCGTTTATGGTAAATTTTAGTTTTTTGGAGGTAGCTTTAAGTGAGATTAGCAGATTTAAATGATAAATTTATGGTTGAGGATGATGAGTTCTTAGAAAAACGAAAGGTTTTTGCAAAAAAGCTTGAAAATAAGAATCAAAAGAATGGTATTTATGATTATATAGATCATTTTGCACTCTATGCTGGGAAGCAAACATTGGGTAATAAAATTGCAACATATGAATTTTTGAAGCAAACGATAGCGATACCAGGACATGTTCTTGAGTTTGGGACATGGAAAGGAGCTAATTTGTTGTTTTTGGCAAAAACTCTTGATTTGTTGGCTCCCAACTCGCCTAAATTGGTAATTGGTTTTGATAATTTTGCCGGGTTGCCTGATCCTTGTGCTCATGATAGCATAAAAAGCAGAAAAATGGTGGGCATGTATGAAGGGGATGAAGCCATTCTTAGAGACGCTGTTGATTTGTTTAATTATGAAAATTATGTTCATTTGGTCGTTGGCGATGCAACTGAGACAATTCCCAATTTTGCCACGGATAATCCTGAAGTAATGGTGTCTTTTGCATATATAGATTTTGATCTATACGAACCTGTCAAAAAAGCATTGTCTTTTTTGAAAGAACGGTTATTTATTGGAGGTTTCATTGTATTTGATGAGGCAATCAGCTCGATATGGCCCGGGGAAACGGTCGCATTACTTGAATTTTTAGAAGATTGCGATTGCCAATGTGATCAGTCGCCAACCGGTGTTGGCACTTAAGAAAATCGGGTAAGGCTTGAGATATGTTCATTCAACATTTGCAATCATCAACACAGATTGTCACGATTGGGAAGACAAGAATTCTTACGGATCCGTGGTTATCTTCGGGTGAGTATTATGGGAGTTGGTTTGCTTATCCACCGTTTCCTGAAGATAAAATATCTCAGTTGCAGTATGATTACATATTTGTGAGTCATATTCATCCGGATCATTTAAGTGAAAAAAACATTGGGTTTGCTAAAAGATAAATCAACCCCGGTTGTTATCCATAAATTCCAGTCTGATTTTTTAAAGAAGAAAATTAATTTTTTGGGTTTTGATGTTATTGAGTTAGCGCATGGAGAAAAATTCTTTTTTGATGACCAATCATTTATTCAAATTTTTTCTGCCGATAATTGCAACCCAGAATTATGTGGGCGGTTTTTTGGATGTGGAAATGCTGAAGGTGATTATTTGCAATTAAATATAGATACGTTGGCGTTATTTGAAGATGCAAACGGCAACAGACTTCTCAATGTTAATGATTGCCCTTACGAGCTTGCTTGCGACACGATTTTGAGTAATGGGCTTGTGGATAATATCGATGTTTTATTGGTGGGTTATGCGGGGGCGGGTCCTTATCCTCAATGTTTCTATTTTTCCGATGAAAGTGAGCGGATTCGGGCTGTATTAGCGAAGGAAAAACAGTTTATTGATCAGGCCAAGCAGTTTGTTAACCTTGTCTGCCCAAAGATATTTATTCCATTTGCCGGCACATATTTTTTAGGAGGAAAATTTGCCGATCGTAATGTATCGCGAGGGGTTCCTTCCATTCACGATGCTGGGAATCGCATTAAGCAGGGTTTGCAAGTAAACAGTGAGCTTGTTGTGCTTGAACAGCTACAAAAATTTAGATTCAAAGAACGCTTGATAGATTCATCGGCATGTGTACCCTTTGGTTTAGCGCAAGATGATTATATTCGTGAAATTAAATCTTTAAAATATGATTATGAATATGAGTTTATTGATGCAGAAATTTTGCAAAATATTGAAAAAAATATTACAAAGGTTGTGCTCAGGTTTCAAATGAAAGCGAAGGAAATGGTTTTTGATTCAGATACTGAAATTATTTTGGGTTTTGGAAAAGATTGGGGGTATAAATTTTCTACGTCTATGGGAGTTGAAAAGGTGATGTTAGAAAATTATTTTCAGGATCAATCAAGGCAATATGTTCGTCTTGATTTAGATATTCGTTTGCTGGATCGGTTGCTAAGTGGGCCCCGCTACGCTTATTGGAATAATGCTGAAATAGGGTCACATTTAACTTATCAGCACAGTTCTGCTCAGTTTGAAAGAGCTTTGTATTATTGTCTTTGTTTTTTATATGGCTAAGCGATCATCAAGCCAGAAACTATTTTTTGAATCCATAAGCAGGGCAAAAAATAAATTTACAAGGCTTCGTGTTAAGATTTGTTGCGCATATAGATACGCAATAAACCGTAAAGAAGTCTTTTTTGTCTTAGAGAAAATGTCGATGATGGCCATGGCGGTTATGAGAACGATAAATATGGTGCGGATAATATTGCGAAGATGAATTGCTTTTGAACACTTTTCGACGCCATGCGATGATAATAATGATCATCATAATAAAACTTAAAAGACCGGAAAAACTAATAACCAACCATAAAATTGCGGGAATACCAGCAATACTCATCTGCGAGAATTGAGATTTGAATGTAACATCCAAGGCAGATGAACTTAAAGGAAGTAGATTTAAAGTTTCGGTTTGAGCCTTAAGATTCGTTGTGGAAATATTACTTTGTGTGATGATCTCTTTGAGAGCTTTATTTTGGTTGATTGCATCAATGATCGCTTTTTGTGCTGTAGTTTCAAAATTAGTATCTATGTTTTGTGCATTGATCATTGAACCATGAATCAGGGCAACGCACCAGATTATTAGCCCGAAAAGCAAAATCGAGCGTTTTGTTATATTCATTATTCAGTCCTCCCGAATATTATATCATTAAGTAATGTTTTTTATTGAAACAAATCTCTTTGCAGAATATTTCTTACCATTTATCTTTAATAACTCTTATATTGTAACCTTTTTTGTGGATAAAATCAAATCTATAGTAAAATTTCTAAGGCTATTGCGAGTTATTGGGTTATAGTACAAGGTTACCTTATACTATTTTATTATTTTATTCAAGAATCATACATGCAAGATCCTTACAATATATTGGGCGTAAAGCGTGATGCTGATACTCATGAAATTAAAAATGTTTATCGTAATTTGGCAAAGCAACACCACCCCGATACTCATCCTGGTGATGAAGAAAATTTGAAGCGATTTCAAGAAATTAACGCCGCTTACGATATTTTAAAAGACCCGAAACAACGCGAACAATATGATCTTGGTGGGTTTGGTTCTTGGTCTGGTGCTGGTGGAAATTCCTCGCGAGGGCAACAAAATGATTTTGGTATGTTTGATGAATCATGGCAAGGTATCTTTCAAGATTCTGGCGGGCTGTTTACAGATAAGCATGCAGATTATCAAAAAAGCGTTAGAAAAGATGTTACGATTGCTACGGAAATAGATTTTGCTGATGCTGTTTTAGGTTGTACAACCTATGTAACGTTAGATGATGGACGCCAAGTGAGTGTTAAGGTGCCCGCAGGTGTGGAAACTGGCGTTAAATTACGGTTGCGCGGGCAGGGTAGGCATGGGGGTGATTCATATGCTGAGATTTTTGTGCGCCCCGATAAGAAAATGTACCGTGAGGGGCGCAATATTGTTGTAAATTTACCGATATCAATAGATGAGGCTGTTTTGGGTGGAAAGGTAAAGGTGGAAACTTTAACCGGTACGATTGAGCTTATGGTGCCGGCTAATTCTTCTACGGGAAGCCGATTAAGGCTAAAAGGTAGAGGGGTGCAGGCCACATCAAAACAATTAGCAGGTGATTTTTTGATTATATTGCAAATTATGTTGCCTGATTCGCCTGATTCGCGCTTGCAAGAAGCCATTAAAAATTGGAAAAATAAAAGCTTGGGTTATAATCCAAGACAATATTAAAGGGTTTCCTGGCATATCCTATTGTAATGATTGTATTTTATTGCAGGTTATGCGTATTTATTAAGGCATATTATTTTGATGTTACAACAAAATTCTATCTGGAATTGAGGGTTTCCTTGCACATTATGTCTAATCGGGCTATAGTGAGAAGTTAGATAGCTTACAGCGTTTTGTAAAAATTGGGTGATTTTTGGTTCGCGATGTTTTTGCAAATCTTTTCTTCAGGATTACAGATGTTTGGGGCTATCTGCGAGGGTGTTTTATTATTGCTCCGAAATCGTTCTCTTAAGGTAAAAGGGCAAACGAAATCTGACCTGCAAAATTTTACCTTAAGGTTCGGGGCCGGCATTAGTTACTTTCAGCATGTGAGTGGTTGTGTGCTTTGGTTTTTGAAGAGCAAATAGAGAATCGTAGACGAGAAGATGTATGGTTTGTATGTGTTGGTCTGCGATAAGATGTTTTTTTAAGGAGAAGTAATTATGGCTGAAATTCAGTTAGTTCCAACGGCTTTCAATCCTCCAACGGAACAGCAACAAGCCCCGAATGCGGGTTTAGCGAATGGGGGAACAGCTACCGATATTAGGAATCCTGATGCTGTTGTACAAAGCGTGACAGATGTTATTGATTTGGATAATGGTGCGAATAATGATGCCGAACAATATCAAGACCGCCAAGCTTCGCTTGGAGTTGAAGCCAGTGGCGATGTACAGGTGCGGGTAGATTTTGATCCGGTTGATTCTCAACTTTATCTTGATTTTGTTGATCCACGTACGGAAGTGGCTTTGGTTAGTATTCCGCCTCGTAGTGATTTTGATTTTGATCCGGCAGCGATTCGTCGTCAGGCAAGTGAGGATACGGACGAGGCAGCACCAGCACCAGTACAAGATTTGCCATTGCCAGTGGAAGAAGAGGTTGCCATTGCAACGGTTAGAGTATCTGATACAGAGCGGCTTTTAAGTGAAAATAGAGCCATTGCGGCACGTGAAGTGCCAGTGGTGGATGATACTGCTGGAGCCGTACGCGTTCAAGCGCAGATTACAGCTGATGTGGTAGAGCAGAGCTTTGTTGCTAGGCAAGAGGTGCAAACAGCTACGAATGAGCAAAGAGGTATTCTCGAGAATGCTTAATTTTTTGTTCCTATAATGGTTTGCTTTGTTGATTAGATTATAAGTGGGTTGCACCCGCGACTATGCGTTGTTGCTTGTGGGGTTCTACTTTCGGTGAGTGTTTGTGTGACATTTGCAGGTGGTGACGTTTCTTTTTTGGGGTTGTTTTAAAGTTTATTCCCATTTTTGTGCTAGATATGTTATCTAAACTTGTGGCGATTGAGAATTTGTTTAGGTAGAAAATGGCAAAACCTCGTAAGGATTATAAAAAGAAATATGCTGCGGCAAAACGAAAAATAAAACTTCCACTTTTGGTGGTTGTTTTTTTTGTGTTGGTGCGTCAATTTGCTTTGCTTGCCATTGCCATATTATTTTTGGGGCTAGAAGAGATTGCGATTACGAATGGAGCTATCTGGTATTTTATCTCTCTGGTCGGATTTATTTTAATTTTTGCATGTTTTTTAGATTATTGTATCGAAAAACTAATTTTTCGGTTACATCATCGTTATGAAATTTTATTTACCCCGATGCTCTATGATCAGCTGTTTCGCGGTTATGGAATCTCTAATACAAAAATCGGTGATTCAGTTTTCACACGTTATGGTATTTTACGTGACATTGTGCAGTTACGCAATTCGCAATTGCAAGGGGTTCACAAGGCCTTGCTTGAGTTATTTTCATTACCCTTTTGGTTGGTAGCGGCTTTTTGGTTAGATCAAGAAGCTGGTATAATTTTTAGTGTAAGTGCTATTTTTATGTTGCTTCTTTTGGGCTTTATTCTGCGTACTAGTCGCGCACGGCAAAGGCGGGCAGAGGATGTTGGCAGTGCGACGTTAGATAAATTAGAAACGATCAGAAATGCTGGCAGAACGATGCTTGCGATGGGACTTTATGTTCATATGCGACAAATATGGGTGTTATCGCGGATGCGTGAGCTTTTGTTTCATATGCAGCAAGCCTCTCGGATGTTATTGTTTCAGAATCTGATTCGGTTTCTTTATTTTGCGAGCTTGGCGTTAACGCCTGTGATTATGAGTCAGAGCCTATTGTTTCAAGAAGGGTTGTTACTTGCAGTTTTGTGGGTAGGTTTTTTTGCTTTGCGCCCGATTATGGATTTAAATCATTTGCTGCGGTTATGGGTGAAAGCGCAATTGCAACAGCCTAAAATTTCCCAACGTTTGCGGCCACTCGATAAGAAGCGCGATTATTGGGCGCGTGAGATCAAAGGCAAAATTCAGCTACAAGATGTTAAAATCATTTCTCCTAATCTCATTGATCCTGTGCTTCAAATTCCTGCGCTTACGATTCACGCTGGCGAAGTTTTAGGTGTGATCGGTAATATTGGCAGTGGAAAATCGATGCTGTGTAAATTACTGGCAGGGATTGAAGATTATGAAGGTAGCATTCGGGTTGATGAAGTGGAATATAGTGAATGGGATCAAGAATTTTTAGGCAGCCATATTGGTTATTTGCCACAAGAAATTGATTTGTTGCCAGGGACAATTTCTGAGAATATTTGTCGTTTTACTCCGCATGCACGTGAGGATGATGTGATTAATGTGGCAAAATTGGCAGGGGCGGATTCCCATATTAGAAATTTAGAGAAATCTTACTCAACCGAGATTGCGGTTGGAAATGATACGGTTCCTTATGGTTTGAAACAGCGAATTGCGATTGCGCGGGCACTTTTTGGGATGCCACAAATTATTGTTCTTGATGCGGTTACAGCGCAGTTAGATCAAAAGGCTTTACTGGATTTACGCAATTCGATTGATACCTTGAAAAAGCTTGGGAAAACCATGATTTTGGTAACGCATTCGCGTAATTTTTTAGAACTTGCCGATAATATTGCAATTTTACATAACCGTACTTTGGCGGTGTGTGATAGTGCGGATAATATTATTAAAAATATGTAATGGAACGTTATACGGGTTGTGAATAAGCGGGCTGATAAATTAATTCGCAATGTAATGCAAAAAGGCGAAGCTGTGAGTGAGCAAGCTGGTTCTGTTGTGGAAAAAATAAAATCGCGAAAATTAAATCCGAAACAGCAACGGAAGAAAGCTTTAGGGAAGAAAAACAATAGATATAAATCTGGTAAGGCTTTGCAGGATAATATGGCAATTACCAAGATATTTGGCAGGATATTTTGGGTTTGTTTAATTTTTCTGGCATTGCTTTACTATAGCTTACAAAAAATTCATTTACCCTATAGCGGTTTCGTTACGAATATTCCAGTTACGTTAACGCAAATTGCGGATAAGGGGGGGATATTTGTTACGAATTATAGTAAAGATAGTCGATATCTTGCAAAAGGAGCTTTGATTATTGCGGTGCAGTTTTCAACATTAGAGAGATTAAGTCCATCTTTGGCAGTTAAGCTTGCAAATATTCGCTTGGTGCTTTCCCGTCTCGAGACGCAAAAAATGGGAAAATTAACGTGGAGCTTACCAGATGATCTACGGCAGAGGGCTTTTCAAAATGATAAATTCACCAAATTTGTGGTTGCGCAACAGAAGAAATTTGATGATTATTATGACAGTTTAGATCAGTACGGGCGTGACATTTATATCAAGGAACAAAGGTTGCAGGATCGAATTGTTGACATTAACAAAACGATTGCCGGGTTTTACGAAGAAAAAAAACATATTAATGCTCGTATTATTGAAGTTGCTAGCGATGAGAAGCTTTTATTGCGTAATGAAATTGTTTTTATTGATGCCGATATTGTGGAAGCCGAAGCGATTAAACAGACTTTATCCGCGGAATTATTACAGATAGAACCCCGATTGCAACGGGTTATTGCGCGCAAGGCTTCTGAAATTGAACCTGAAATCGGCGAGCTTTATCAAAAACGCAATCGGCTTTATATGAAATTGGGGATCTCACCCGATCAGCCACCCAGCCTTTTCTCGGCTTCGCGTAATGTTACTATTGGTGAAATTATGCCCCATGATATTGGTGATGTTTTCAATAAAGGGCAAGTTTTATATCGGTTATTGCCAGATCGTAATGCGGTTAAAGATGTTGTGATTACTGCCTATTTACCCGATGATGCGTTAAAATATATGAAAGATGCTTTCGTTGATAGAATTTGTATGTTGAATGTAGAAAAAAAAGAGCAATGTTTACAAACCCTTAGCATTCAGCAAACGGTTATTGATGAGGCAGATTATTTCTTTACCAATCAAGTTCTCTACAAACTTTCGGTTGAAGATATTTACAAAAATTTATATAAATTACCGGTGTTGAACGAAGATATCAGGCTCTATATCGGTGATAATTTGCAAAGTCGACTGCAAGGTTTTTGGCTGCGAGGGAAAGAACGAAGGCGGAGTTTAAGTTTGATGTCTTTGCCTTTTTTAAATAGGAAAAATTTAGAGATTACGAATTTAAACAAGCAATTTCGGCAAAATTTGAATGCAGAAAATTTGAATGTAGAAAAATTAAAGCAAACATTTTATTTGCAAAAAAATCAATGATTATTTTAATCAATGATTATTTAATCGAGCCCGTGCTTTTCGGTAGCCGATTTGGGTAATGAGTGCACCAATTTCGGGTCCATGATTGCGCCCTGTTAAGGCTAATCTAAGGGGCATAAACAAGGCTCTTCCGGTTTTACCGGTAATTTCAGTAATTTGGTTAAGCCATAATTTATAGCTTTGATTGTCAATATGTTCTTGAGTGAGCAAGTTTGCGGCGCATGTTGCTAATATTTCATTTTCAGGTGCGATTACCGGAGTAATCTCGCCAAAACAAATATTGCACCATAGTTCGACATCGGAAAAATGCACAATATTTTGTTTCACCATTTGCCAAAAATCTTCTGATGCGGCTTTCGGAGAAATTTTCCGTAATCGGGTGGCAATATCGGCAAATTGGGTATGTTGCAAAATTTTGCTATTAAGATCATCTAAATCAGTAAGCGTAAAACGGGGCGAGGCTTTGCCATAAAGGCTTGGGTCGAAATCAGCCATTAAAGTTTGAAAAGTTTCGGTGCCATTTGCGGCATTGGCGGTGCCGATGCGGATTAAATAGGCGATCAAAGTATGGGGTTCAATTACGCTTTCGCGAATTTTTTCAAGTGAGACATCATTATCGCGTTTTGAAAAATTTTTACCCTCATGATTGGCAATTAATGGCAAATGTGCAAATTCTGGCAAAGCTTTTGCGCCCAAGGCAGCAAAAATTTGAATCTGCAGTGCTGTGTTAGAAATATGATCATCACCACGGATAATATGGGTAATGGCAAATTCAAGATCATCAACAACGGTGGTAAAAACAAATAAGGGTAAACCATCACCACGGATAAGTACCGGGTCAGAAAAATGCTCGGGAACAAAAGATTGCTTCCCTTTTGCCAAATCATCCCATTCAATCAAGCTTGCGTCTAACTTAAATCGCCAATGGGGCTTCCGCCCTTCGGCTTGATAATTGGCAATTTCATTTTGGGTTAAATTAAGTGCAGATCGATCATAAAGCGGTGGTAGATTTTGGCCCAGCAAAATTTTGCGTTTTAAGTCTAATTCGGCACTGGTCTCGAAGCAAGGATATAATCTACCATCATCGATGAGTTGCTCGCGAGCGATTTGGTATTTGTGCATACGTTGTGATTGGGCTGCATAAAGATCAGGGTTGATGCCTAGCCACGCCAAATCGGCAATGATTCCATCGATAAATTCAGGTTTTGATCTTTGCAAATCGGTATCATCCATACGCAACATAAATTCACCTTGATGGCGCTTTGCAAATAAGTAATTCATCAAAGCGATCCGGGCATTACCAGCATGCAGATGCCCGGTAGGGCTTGGGGCAAAACGAACGCGAATATTAGGCATGTTTATTTCTTTAAAAAATGAGAGGTGATCGGATAACGTCTTGAATTTTGCAAGGCGCGTGAAGATATTTTTGCTCCGATGGGGGCTTGAGAGCGTTTATATTCTGAATTTTGTACCATATGCCATATTTCTTGTGCAAGGGTTGGGTCAATATTGCTGGGTAAATCAGAAAAATTAGTTTCACGTTCGATCATATGAAACAGCAAATTATCTAAAATATCATAGGCAGGCAAGCGATCATCGTCGCGTTGATTGTTGCGCAATTCTGCTGAGGGTGGCTTGGTGATGATTGTTTCTGGGATCACATTTTTGCTTGGTGCCTGGCTGTTGTCGGGGATGGTTTGATTGCGCCAATTGGCAAGGGCAAAGATGTCGGTTTTATAAACATCTTGCAGGGGGGCATAACCCCCGCACATATCACCATATAAGGTGGCATAACCGCAGGCGGATTCTGATTTGTTCGAGGTAGAAATCAGCAAACTACCGCTATGATTAGAATGTGCCATCAGCAACATGCCACGAATTCGTGCCTGTAGATTTTCATGGCAACTTCCAGAACTTATCTTGCCTAAAATTGGGGCAAGGCTTTCTAGAAAGCTCGTTAAAAGTGAAGTGATCGAAAGAATATGATGTTTAATTTGTAAATTCTGGGCACATAAAATTGCATCATCCAGGCTAGTTTGTGCGGTAAATTGCGAAGGCATTAACAAACAAGTTACATGATTGCTTCCGAAAACATCGGCTGCAATTGTTGCCGCTAAAGCAGAATCAATGCCACCCGATAACCCCAAAACAACATGGTTGAAATGATTTTTGGTTAGATAATCGCTAAGCCCTAGGGAAATTGCATGGTAAATATCGTGCAAACGTGCATCTTCTAGATCTACATAGCGTGCGGTTGCGATCGTATGAGTGGCTTTTGAGGATTCATGGTTCCAATTGATTAATTTGGCTTTGATTGGATCTTTTTTGGCTGGATCATAACCTACCCATGCCATGGCTTGGGTAAAGGCTGGCATTTGTAAAGCGATTTTACCATTTTGATCTAATACAAAGCTGGCACCATCGAAAACGAGATGATCTTTGCCGCCAATTAAATTGAGGTAAATTGTTGGGATTTCGTGTTTTTTGATTTGGGGAGCGAACAAATCAATTCGTTCTTGTTGTTTGCCAATGGCAAAGGGTGAGCCGTTAATAATGCAACATATTTGCGCGCCTTGGGTTTTCAGTTTACCAAAAGCATCTTCGTGCCAGGCATCTTCGCATAGTAGCCAACCGATACTTACACCGTGTATTTTTGTAACTACGCCATGGGTTTTGCCAGCAGTAAAAATTCGTTTTTCATCAAATACATCAAAATTAGGCAATTTATATTTATTGTAAATTGCCTGGCATTGACCGCTTGTTATATGATACAGACTGTTATAAACGATATTTCCACGACTATTTTTCCGATATTGTGGCGCGCCTAAAATCAATTCGGGCATATTTTTATCATCAAATAGTTCGGTTAATCTTTCCAAACCGCGCTCTATTTTTGTTTTAAATTCAGGATGATGCAATAAATCATCAATCGGGTAACCCGTTAGATACATTTCGGGCGTTACCAAAATGCAAGGTTGGGCTTGCAGATTTTTGGCGACAGATACGAGTTTGTTGATATTGGCATCTATCGCGCCGACGGTTGGGTTTAATTGGGCTAAAAAAAAATTCAAAGTATTTTTTCATTATTAAGAATAGGGATGGGTTATTTATGGCTTGTGTTGTTGAATTGTTTCAGCGTACACTTAAACCATTACAAAAACAGTAACGTTAGCATAAACGCAAAGTGGAGGCAATATGAAAGTAGCATTTTTAGGAATAGGCGTTATGGGTGCACCGATGGCCGGGCATTTGGCAAAAAAATTCCCGGATCTTAAGATTTATAATCGTACACTAGCAAAAGCAAAAGCATGGCAAGAAAAATATGGCAATGAAGCGGTGTTTCTTGCCAGCACCCCAAAGCATGCGGTGCAAGATTGCGATTTTATTTTTTTATGTTTAGGCAATGATGATGATGTTCGTAGTGTTTTTTATGGTGAAGATGGTATTTTGGCGGGGACAAAGGCAGGGGCAATTATTGTTGATCACACCACCTCTTCGGCAGATTTAGCGCAAGAATTAGCCACTTCATCCATAAAACAAGGCATTAATTTTTTGGACGCTCCGGTATCAGGCGGGCAGGCTGGGGCAGAAAATGGTGCTTTGACCATGATGGTTGGTGGCAATCAGGAAATTTTAGCAAAGGTAACAGATGCACTTAATTGCTATGCAGCAAAGATTACCTTTATGGGAAAAAATGGTTCAGGACAGATTGCAAAAATGGTCAATCAAATTTTTATTGGCGGTTTGGTGCAATCTTTGGCAGAGGGGTTAAATTTTGCAATGCGCGAGGGGCTAGATACGGATAAATTATTAGAAACCTTATCGGGTGGCGCGGCGCAAAGCTGGCAGATGGTGAATCGTGGCAAAACGATGGTTGCGGGCGAATTTGATTTTGGGTTTGCCTTAGACTGGATGGTTAAGGATTTAGGTTATTGTTTGGCGCGCGGCAAACAAAATGGCAGTGATTTGGAAATCACTCAGAAAATTTATCAATTTTATCAAGAATTATCGCATCAAGGGCTGGGGCGTATGGATACATCGGCACTTATCAAGCGATTGCAAAACTAGCCGCCCAAGAAAGCAATGAATAATTGAAGGAATAATTAGGAAAAGATTATATAATCCTTGAAACAGCAGATCTATTTGTCTACACTGCCTGTAGTGCAAAATAAAGGGTACGCATTTGGGTTTTGGATTTTGTGTGCCTTGATAAAATTGTCAGTATAATATCATGAAGATACGGGTAAGTGTCGCAGATATCTTCTGTAAATTTTTAAGAAAAAATAAATTAAGGTAACGAATTATGTCAACAAATTCAGGAAAAAATCTTCAAGATACTTTTCTTAACAATGTGCGTAAAAATAAAATATCCGTAACAATATTTTTGGTGAATGGTGTTAAATTGCAAGGGATTGTTACGTGGTTTGATAGTTTTTGTATTTTACTGCGTCGCTCGTCGCATGCGCAATTGGTTTATAAACATGCGGTTTCTACCATTATGCCGGTTCAGCCGGTTATGCTGTATGATGGTGAAGATGCCGAGGCTGCGGCTTTTGAAGCTGAAAATTCAGGCGCAACACCACCTTTGTCTACAGGGGTGTCGGCTAGAAGCAAAACAGCTTCTGTTGTTGTGGAAACTGTTAATGGTTCTCGTCGTTCCGTGGTTACTCCCAATCAAGAAACGGATTCAATATGAATGATACGTTAATACAAGACATAATTGGGGGATGATGGTTCTTTGTTGAGGGTTGGAAGGTGTTTTTTTTGTGACTGAATCGACCCGAACCCTTGTTATTCACCCTATTATTCATTCAGAGCCTAAGGGTATTGTTCGCACCCAAGAACAGGAATTTGCCGAAATTTGTGCCTTAAGTCAGGCCATTCAATTGGAAATTATCGAATCACAAATCATTACGATGAATCAGATGCGCCCGGCTACCTTGTTGGCAAGTGGGGTTGTAGAGAGATTAACGGGATTGATTGAGGCTAAAAAGATTGAATTGGTGGTACTTAACGCCACGATCTCAGCCAGTCAACATCGTAATTTAGAGCAAAATCTTAACTGTAAATTACTAGACCGAACCACCTTAATTTTAGAAATTTTTGGCGCTCGGGCGCGAAGCCGTGAAGGCAAGTTGCAAGTAGAGTTAGCGGCGATGAATTGGCAACGTTCGCGGGTGGTAAAAAGCTGGACTCATTTGGAACGTCAGCGTGGTGGTGCTGGTTTTATGGGCGGACCTGGTGAGCGGCAATTAGAAATTGATCGTCGATTGTTAGATAAACGGATGATGCAATTAAAAGATAAAATTATGAGGGTTAAGAGTATGCGGCGGTTGCAACGTCAAAATCGTAAGTTCGCACTTGCGCCAATTATTGCCTTTACGGGTTATACGAATGCTGGAAAAACCACTTTGTTTAATGCGCTTTGTCATTCAGAATTTTTAGCAAAAGATATGTTGTTTGCAACTCTTGATACGAAAACAAAAAATGTAACTTTGCCTTCGGGGCGCAAAGTGATTTTAAGCGATACGGTTGGTTTTATTTCGGGCTTACCACACCAATTGATTGAAGCGTTTCGGGCAACATTGGAAGAAGTGCGTGAAGCTGATCTATTGGTGCATGTTCGCGAGAGTGTGGCTCCTGATTTTGAGGCTCAAAAGCAAGATGTGCTTCAGGTACTCCAGCAAATTTTTGTTGATGCGCCTGAAGAAATGCCACCGATTGTGGAAATATGGAATAAAGCGGATCGGCTTACGGTAGAGAATAAAGCCAATATTACGCAAGGGGCAAAAATTACCGGTGCATTATTGATGAGTGCGCATAATCAAGAAGATTGTCATCGTTTGGGAGAGTATTTAGATAAAATTCTGGATCAGCAAGGCTCGCATTGTAAATTACAGCTTGCCAGTGATGAGGGACAGTTGAAATCTTGGCTTTATGCGTGTGGTCATGTTGTTAGTGAGGTTTGGCAGGGGGATGGGACGTTGGAAGTAGAGGTGGTGCTCTCACGGGAAAATTATGGTAGATTACAAAAGCAAATCGTGGATCGGGATCGGGGATCAAGATAATTGAAATCTTATTTACTCATTTTGAATGAGCTTAGGGTATTCTTGCGAAAGTAAACATCGCCATAGTAAATAACAGGCAACGGCTAAGGCAACAAGATTGCTAAAAATATCGGCGATAAATAACCCATAGATCTGAAAATAAGTTGTGAGGAAGTAGGCAGCAGGTGCAAATAGAAGTAGCCAATATAAAACTTGCAACAGGCTTGGTAAAATTACTCGCCCCATACCGTAAAAGATACCGCTGATAACGATCATTAACCCAGTGCCAATCGTAGCAAACTGAACCCAGTGATAGTAAAATGCTACCCAGTGAATGATTTCAGGGATATTCGTAAATTGTGTGGCAACATATTCTCCAGCAAAAAACATGGTAATGCTTAGGCATAGCCAATAGATAATTGCAATTTTAAAGCAAATTCTAATCGCAATG
The DNA here is from genome assembly GCA_965206365.1 of Alphaproteobacteria bacterium. Classification (GTDB taxonomy): domain Bacteria; phylum Pseudomonadota; class Alphaproteobacteria; order JABAAW01; family JAHZMA01; genus CBDBJL01. Next base: position 100,613 of record CBDBJL010000016.1, on the reverse strand, counting down.
CGCACGCGCCCATATTCGCCCGCATGCCAATTTTGCCCGATAAAAGGGATAATTCCGATAAAAATACTTATGAAAGGGGTTAAGAAAAAAAGGTATAATCTTCCAATAATGCTAAAAGCTGCTACCAATTCGGTATTAAATTTTGCCGCAAACCAAATTAAAAGGCTCTCGCCAACAGGAGGCATGCTATTTTCAATAATGGCAAAGAGAAATATGGGGATAATCCATTTCCAATGTTTGTAAAGATTTTTCAAGTTCCCAAATCTCACAATAGTCACTTGATAATAAAAGATGAGTAGCCACATTATGGCACTAAAAGCAAAAAAACTTGAGATGAGGGTTCCCCATGCGGCTCCGGCAATGCCCATGGCCGGGATCGGGCCAAAACCAAAAATTAGAATCGGGTCTAAAATAATATTGAGAATTGCACTCACCAAGGTCGCAAGCGAAGTAAGCCTTGCATCGCCTGCGGTTGCGCGAATGATATTGCCGGCAACAATATGGCTTCCGGTGAAAAATAAACTGAAATACCATATTTTCATATAGGTTTGAGTATATTGCAAGATATCCCCTTTGGCACCTAATAGCAAAAATATCTTGGGAAAAATGGTAAATCCAGCAATGATCATCAGGATTGCAATGAAAAAGGTAAGCCACATTGTATCGCGTGATAGCGGACGAATTTTTGTTAAATCACCACCAGCTTTACCCATTTGTGTGGAGATAACGCTGGTAGCGCCAATGCCAAGGGCAACAAAAATAGTGATGAGTATCGAGGATACAGGGGCACTGAAGGCAAAGGACGCTAGGGGCTCGGTTCCTAGAAAAGAGACAAAATAAATATCGGCAATGTAATAGCTAAACACAACTCCTAAAGCCAGAATTGGTGGTACTATTAAACGAAACAGATGCCGAGCAATATCACCTTGGGTTAGGGGCGGTTTTGAGATGAGCGGTTTTTCGGGGTGAGAGGTTGGGTTGCTAGCCAACGGTGAAGCTTTCTCCGCAACCGCATTCACCGGTTACATTCGGGTTTTTAAAGGTAAAACCCGCCGAAAGTAGATCAGTTTTATAATCCATAACCGAACCTGCCAGAAAAACCGAAGCAAAATTATCGATGAACAAGGTAATTGTTTTATCGGCTACCAAGATAGAGTTTTCAGGTTGCGTGCTAGCATATTCTACCTGATATGCCATACCGGCACAGCCAGTATTTTTAACAGAAATATGCAAGCCCATAATTTTGGTATTCTTTTTATGTCCCAGTTTGATTAAACTGCCAATATGTGTGGCGGCGGCATCGGTAAGGGTTAGTAATTTCGGGCTTTGAGCGTTCATTTCTTCGGTACTTCGTTCATTTCTTAGGCATTGTTTCATTTGCCGGTATGGATTTTTTAGATCAGAGAATCTTAAGCTTTCATTCTCCTTATTCATTAATGTACTATTTTCCTACTATCTATGCAAGATATTTGTATGTTTTTGCAAAAACCAAGGTGGCTAGATATCCAATACCAGGCGGGCATCTTCCGACATCATTTCGCGATTCCATGCCGGTTCCCAGGTTAAGGTTACTGTAACTTTCCCAATATTTGCAATTTTTGCGATCGCCTCGGCAACATCATAGGGCATTTGCCCAGCAACGGGGCAAGCCGGTGCGGTTAGGGTCATAAGAATGGCAACATTGCCACAAGCGTCAATATCAGTGTGATAGATTAAACCTAAATCATAAATATTGATGGGAATTTCGGGATCATGTACAGTTTGCATGGCTGCAATCACATCTTGTTTCGCAATTGGGGTTTGGGTGTTAGATAAGGTTCCCGCTTCGGCTTGGTAGCCTTCGGCGGTGCTTGGCATAAAATCATGCAGTTCCATTTTGTAAATATCCTTTAATCTAATAATTTCAATATTTTTGCAGTTTTATCGAGGGCTTTGGCAAATGTTTCTAATTCAGCAATCGTGTTATAAAGCCCAAAAGAGGCTCGAACGCATGCATTAATTCCAAGATAGCGCAGAAAAGGCTGGGCGCAATGATGCCCGGCGCGAACGGCAATTTGTTGTTCATCCAATAGGGTAGCAACATCGTTAGCTTGCGCTACATTGCCATTTTTATCTTGTAAATTAAAGCCAAATACGCTTGCGCGTGTACGATTATTACCGACTAATTGTATGAATGGGCGGTTTTCTATTAGCGTAAATAGGGTCTGATTAAGTTGATTTTCATGTGCAAGAATGGCATCAAAGCTAATTTGGGTAATATAATCAAGTGCAGCGTGTAGCCCGATTGCCTCGATAATGGGCGGAGTTCCTGCTTCAAAACGTGTAGGGGGTAAGGCATAGCTGGAAGACAAATCATCAACATGGGTAACCATTCCGCCACCGCTTAAAAAAGGGGGCATGGCGTTTAGATGTTCGCTCTTTCCATAAAGCACCCCAATGGCACTGGGCCCATAGAGTTTGTGTCCGGTAAAAATATAAAAATCAGCCTCTAAATCTTGCATATTCAGCGGTATATGTGGTGCGGCTTGCGCGCCATCCACCACCAGTAAAGCCCCGTAACGATGTGCTAGTTTCGCAATTTCGGCAATGGGTAGGATCGCACCACAAATATTGCTGATATGGGTGAGGGTGACAATTTTGACTCGATTTTGTTGGAAAATATTTTCCAAAGCATTGAGATTAAGCGATAGCTGATCTGAGTTTAAGGGGCACAGCTTAAACTGTGCGTGATGGCGTTTTGCTGCCCGTTGCCAAGGCACAAAATTAGAGTGATGTTCAAGGGGCGAGCTAACAATGCAATCACCCGCTTGCAAGATGGTCTCGCTTAAGCTATAGCTTAGCAGGTTAAGGCTTTCGGTGGCGTTACGGGTAAAAATAATTTCCTCAGCTGCAGAGGCACCGATAAAATTTGCCATGCGGGTGCGGGCTTGTTCATATCTTTCGGTTGCATTGGCCGAGAGTTGGTATTGCCCACGATGGATGTTGGCGTAATGCTTTTGCATCATATCATTCATGGCATTGATCACCAGCTTAGGTTTTTGTGCGGAAGCGGCACTATCAAAAAAAATTAAGTCGCGATGGTTTTGGAGTAAAGGAAAATCAGCACGGATATCAGGCCTAATCATCATCGTTAATTTTAAGCCCAGGAAATATTTGTGTGGTAAAAAATTGTTTCAGTTCAGGCGATTTAATTTTTTCTAGCATTTCGATGAAAAACCCTTGGCAAATTAAATTTAGGGCATCTTTTTTACAGAATCCTCGTGATTGCAGGTAAAATAATTGTTCCAAATCAGGCGCGCCAATTGTAGAGCCATGCGAACATTTAACATCATCGGCATAAATTTCTAATTCAGGCTTATGATTGGCACGGCAAGTGTCGCTTAGCATCAAACAACGGCTCATTTGATAGCCTTCAGTTTTTTGGGCATCGGGATGCACAATAATTTTCCCCTGAAAACTGTTGATCGCATTGTCAGTAATGATATTGCGAAATTCTTCATCGGTGCTTGTATTTTCGGCTAAATGCTCAATTAAACTTACATTTTCTAGGTGACTCTCGCCATTTAATGTTGCGATACCACCAAAATAAACATGGCTTTGCTCACCGGTAAGTTTGATATGGGCATCACGACGAATTTGCATCTGGGTATTTGGAGTTTTGTTGGCATTGATATTTTGCCATAGGGAAAGATGGTGATAATCAGCGTGTTTTGCACATGAGACACTGATATTCCCAATATGACACGGTTTGCTATTGAAGTGATTCTGAAAATCTGAGGTAACATAATGCTGCAGATGGCTATTTTCAGCGAGCTTAAAATCAAACAAAGCATTGCTAAAATGGGTGCCGGTTACCCATTCAACCAAGGTGGCCTTGGTATTTTTTTGCAATGTAATTTGCAAATAAGGTTGTGTGCATGGCAAATGCTCTTCATCGGTGCTCTTTACGTTGGTTACGCCATAAATAAAAAAGATCGGTTGGTGTATCGGTTGTTCAATTTCAATGAATAAGCCATCTTCAGCTAAATTTTGATTTAAATCAACAAAGGGTGAATGGGCAAGAAAGTGGCTAGGTTCACGGTGTTGGTAATGTAATTTCATACCGGGAATCTTGGGAAGAGCCGTATTCATGCCCCAAAAAATCAAGATCGGATCAAGAATATTGGCTTGCGCCAATGAGTTTTTGCAAACCGCCATTTTCGCTGCAGTTTCAGCCTCATTGCTATTGATGTTTGGATTCAGGCAAAATTTGTTATTGGTAAAAAAATTGGGAATCGAACTATAGCGCCATGGCTCGGCCTTGCGGGTGGGTAATTGCCAATTCGGCAAATTATTTTGCAATTTTATTTTTTCAAGCAACATTTACGTATTTTCCCGAACAATATTATTATAACCTTCTTGTTCTAGTTGCTTCGCAAGTGAGGCATCGCCAGATTTAATAATTTTACCTTGTGCCATCACATGGATTTGATCGGGGGTGATATAATCTAGCAATCTTTGATAATGGGTGATAATTAGAAAGGAGCGGTTGGCACTTCGAAGGTTATTCACGCAATTAGCAATTAATTTTAGCGCATCAATATCTAGCCCAGAATCGGTTTCGTCCATAATGATCAAATTTGGCTGAAGAATCCGCATTTGCAGAACCTCAAAACGTTTTTTCTCGCCCCCGGAAAAACCATCATTAACACCACGTTTCAGCATCTCGGTGCTAATCCCCAATTCGGGGGCTAGGGTGCGGATTTGTTTGGCAAAATTTAAAGCATCAATATTCGGTTCTTGGGTATATTTCGCCTTGGCATTTAAGGCTTCGCGTAAAAAATGCGTGCAAGTAACGCCTGGCAGGGCGATTGGATATTGAAATGCCAGAAATAAACCTTTTAAAGCGCGCTGTGAAACATCCATTTCTAGCAAATTTTCATCCTTAAAATTTGCCGTGCCAGCAGTTATTTTATAGGCATTATGCCCTGCAAGTAGGTTAGCTAGGGTACTTTTACCCGAGCCATTTGGCCCCATAATTGCATGGATTTCACCCTGGTTAATGTTTAAGTTAATTCCACGCAAAATTGGTTGTTCCTCAATAGAGCAGGCAAGATTTTCAAGAGTTAGCATTGATAGTGTCTCCGTTTATTGTTCAGTTTTGCTTCTGTCTAGCCTACAGAACCTTCCAAACTGATCCCAATGAGTTTTTGAGCTTCCACTGCAAATTCCATGGGCAGAGTTTTCATGACTTCACGGCAAAAACCATTAACGATTAAAGCGGTTGCGCTTTCTTCATCCACACCGCGCTGTTGGCAATAAAATAGCTGGTCTTCACTGATACGACTGGTTGTGGCTTCATGTTCTACCATGGCATAACAAGTTTCTTGTTCGATATAGGGGATGGTGTGGGCACCACATTTATCGCCAATCAGTAAGGAATCACATTGGGTAAAATTACGAGCATTTTTGGCGTTAGGCATAATTTTAACCAAGCCTCGATAGGTTTGTTCGGCGCGCCCGGCAGAAATGCCTTTCGCAATGATTCGTGATTTTGTTCCTTTGCCAATATGTAACATCTTCGTACCGGTATCGGCTTGTTGGTAATTATTGGTGATGGCAACAGAATAAAATTCTCCTGAAGAATAATCACCTTGCAAAATACAAGAGGGGTATTTCCAGGTGATCGCTGAGCCTGTTTCTACTTGAGTCCACATGATTTTTGCATGATCTCCACGGCATAACCCCCGTTTCGTAACAAAATTATAAATCCCACCTTTTCCATTTTCATCGCCAGGATACCAGTTTTGCACAGTAGAATATTTGATATCGGCTTTTTCTAAAGCAACTAATTCTACAACTGCAGCGTGCAATTGGTTTTCATCGCGCATGGGTGCGGTGCAACCTTCCAAATAACTAACTTTTGCGCCTTTATCGGCAATGATTAAAGTTCGCTCAAATTGTCCGCTATTTTCGGCATTAATGCGGAAATAGGTAGAAAGCTCCATTGGGCAATTTGTGCCTTCGGGGATATAAACAAAGGAGCCATCTGTGAAAACGGCAGCATTGAGGCAGGCAAAATAATTATCGTTAAAAGGAACAACAGAGCCTAAATATTTTTGCACCCATTCAGGATATTCCTGCACAGCCTGTGAAAACGAACAAAAAATAATGCCCTCTTTTTTCAATTTCTCCTGATAGGTGGTTGCCACTGAAACAGAATCAAAGACAACATCTACCGCAACCCCAGCCAAAATTTCTTGTTCTTGGATCGAAATCCCTAATTTATGATAAGTTTCCAATAATTTAGGATCTACTTCATCCAATGATTTTGGCATATCCTCGGGGCGTTTGGGGGCAGCATAATAGCGAATGGCTTGATAATCAATCGGCGCAATATTAAGTTTTGCCCAATTAGGGGGCGTTAATTTTTCAAATCGTCGAAATGCTTTCAGGCGATAATCAAGCAACCATTGCGGCTCGTTTTTACGTTTTGAAATCATGGAGACAATATCTTCATTTAACCCAATTGGAAACTCTTCGCATGCAATATCGGTAACAAAGCCGTATTTATAGCTTTGATTTAGCTCTTCCACTTGCTCGATCGTGGCAACGCTGGCATTACTCATAGATTATGTTCCTTATGAACTGTAGGTATGGGGGCTGAAAAAATATCTAACTGCATTTGCGCTAAGCTCATATTTTGGAAAACTTTTTCAATCTCGCGGTTAAGCTGTGACCATCTCGTTGAAAGTGGACAGAAATTAATCATATTACACTGGGTCTCATTATCACTTTGAATGCAATCTGTCAAAGCTACCGGACCTTCAATGGCAATCAAAATTTCCGCAAGTGAAATTTTATTCGCATCTTGCCGTAAAAAATAACCACCTTGCGCGCCACGTTTCGAGGCTAGAATTTTATTTTGGTTAAGAATTTTCAATATTTTTGCAACTGTCGTTAGCGGGATACGAGTTTGTTGTGCAAGATAGCTTGCGGTTAGGGTGGTTTCCCCCAATATTTTTTCTGGCATTTTTTCGGGTAAATTATCACCCAAATAGCTCCATCTTTGGTGCGTTACCATCTCGCACAGTAAAACAATAGCGTAATCAGCAAGCCGACTTATTTTCAGCAAAAAACAATCTCCAATTTTCATGTAAAATGAAACTATATAATACCAAACTAGTCCTATATAACAAGCAAAAAATTCGGTTTCAAAAATAAAAATCTCTTGACCGCATCCTTTGTTTGTGATTCATAATGGTTACTATGGATATTTATTTTTCTTTGCGCAATAATGGTCGGTTTTATTTGTCGGCATTTTTGTTAATCGCGTTTATCATTTATATTATGCATCATATGTTTTACTCTGAGAATTCGATTTCAGGACGCAAAAACCTAGAAGCGCGCGCGCTACATTTGCAAGAAAAGGCATTTATCTTAAAACAAAGACGCATTCACGTTCAACGTGAAGCTCAGCTTTTACGCCCTGATACCCTGGATCGTGAGCTTTTAGAAGAGAAAGCTCGTAATTTGTTAATGTTGACTGACCCAAGCGAAAAAGTAATTTTATATCCAATAAATTGATTTTCTGATTTGTTTATTGTATAAATTGGTCATTAGTAAAGCAGGGATGTTGCGGGGTATCATGGTAGCTATGAATCTTAAAAGGGAAAAACTTATTGAATTTTACCAGCAAATGTTGGAAATACGGCGCTTTGAAGAAAAAGTCGGTCAGCTTTATGGTATGGGGTTAATTGGTGGTTTTTGCCATCTTTATATTGGGCAGGAAGCCGTTGCCGTTGGTACCCAGGCGGCTTTGCGCGCTGGTGATTCTACCCTTACCTCTTATCGGGATCATGGGCATGCTTTGTTAGCTGGAATCAGCATGAATGAAATTATGGCTGAATTATTGGGGCGCGCTGCGGGTTGTTCGCGTGGTAAGGGCGGCTCGATGCATATGTTTTCTCCGGAAAAAGGTTTCTATGGCGGACATGGCATTGTTGCTGCGCAAGTGCCGATTGGCACGGGGCTAGCTTTTGGGCATCATTATCGCAAAGATGGCGGGGTTGCTGTATGTTATTTTGGTGATGGTGCCGCCAATCAAGGGCAAGTTTACGAGGCCTTTAATATGGCGGGTTTATGGCAATTGCCAATTATTTATGTGATTGAAAATAATCATTATGGTATGGGTACTTCTGTGGAGCGGGCTTCGGCACGTACGGATCTTTATCATCGCGGGGTTGCCTATGGGATCCAAGGTGAACAAGTGGATGGTATGGATGTAGAGCTGGTCTATGCTGCCATGAAAAGGATTGTTGATAAGGTAAGAAAAGGTGGAGGCCCTACGATTGTCGAGATGATGACTTATCGTTATCGCGGGCATTCTATGTCGGATCCCGCCAAATATCGCCCGAAAACAGAAGTGCAAGATATGAAAGAAAATCATGATGCTCTTAGCATGGTGAAAGCGAGAATTTTGGAGAAAAATTTTGCGAATGAACAAGAATTAAAACAAATGGAACAAAAGATTCGCGCCAAAGTTGTTGAGGCTGCAGAATTTGCGCAAAACGCATCCGAGCCTGATTTGACCGAGCTTGATACTGATGTTTATGCGGTGGAGAATAATCATGCCGATTAAAATTTTAATGCCAGCCTTATCGCCAACAATGGAAACTGGCACCATATCAAGTTGGTTGGTAAAAGAAGGCGATAGGATCCAATCAGGGGATTTGTTGGTGGAAATTGAAACTGATAAAGCAACAATGGAAATTGAAGCAACAGATGAAGGTGTTTTAGGAAAAATTCTGCTGGCAGATGGCAGTGAAAATGTTGCGATTAACACTCCGATTGCGCTGTTGTTAGAAGAGGGAGAAGAATTATCGAACTTGCCAGGGGATTTACCAGGGGATCTTCCTAAGGTTAACTTAAAAGGTGATTCCACCGGATCTTCGGCAAAAATTGTGGCGAAACAACCTACGCCCCAGCCCGCTATCAATGTTTCATTGCCAGAAGAAAAGGTGGAGAAATTAACTTTGCGGGAAGCTTTGCGCGATGCGATTGCCGAGGAAATGCGCCGCGATGACCAAGTGTTTTTAATGGGTGAAGAAGTGGCAGTTTATCAAGGTGCCTATAAGGTGAGTCAAAAATTATTGGAAGAATTTGGTGCCGGGCGGGTGATTGATACTCCAATTACTGAACATGGTTTTACCGGTCTTGCGGTGGGTGCGGCTTTTGGCGGGCTTCGTCCGATTGTAGAATTTATGACCTTTAATTTTGCAATGCAAGCCATGGATCAAATTATTAATTCGGCGGCAAAAACACTTTATATGTCGGGGGGGCTTGTGCATTGTCCGATTGTTTTTCGTGGACCTAATGGTGCTGCAGCACGGGTTGCAGCGCAACATTCGCAATGTTATGCTAGCTGGTATGCGCATTGCCCGGGGTTAAAAGTGGTGGCACCTTATTCGGGTGCAGATGCGAAAGGATTACTGAAATCAGCAATTCGAGATCATTCTCCGGTGATTTTTTTAGAACATGAGTTGCTTTATGGTGAACATTTTCTCATTCCTCAAAATGATGATTATACGGTTCCGATTGGTAAAGCCAACATTGTTCGTACGGGCACAGATGTTACCCTAGCAACGTTTTCTTTGTCGGTAGGCAAGGCATTGCAAGCCGCAGAGCAGCTTTTGCAACAAGGAATTTCGGCAGAAGTGATTGATTTGCGGAGCTTGCGCCCGTTGGATATTGCGACAATCATTGCATCTGTAAAGCGCACTCACCGCCTCATTACCATTGAAGAGGGCTGGGGTTATGCTGGCATTGGTTCTGAGATATCGGCGCAAATTATTGAGAAAGCTTTTGACTGGTTGGATGCACCTATTCTACGGATTGCGGGCGTCGATGTGCCTTTGCCTTATGCGAATAATTTAGAGAAAGCGGCTTTGCCACAAATTGAACAAATTGTGGAAACAGCGATGCAATTGGTTGGGGGAAACTATTAATGGCAATCAAAATTCTGATGCCAGCCTTATCACCAACGATGGAAATGGGAACAATATTGCGCTGGTTGGTAAAGGAAGGTGATTTTGTGAAACTGGGCGATTTGTTGGTAGAAATTGAAACCGACAAAGCCACGATGGAAGTTGAGGCGGTGGATGATGGCATTCTCGGTAAGATTATTATTGGTGATGGCACCAAGGCGGTTAAGATTAATACGGTGATTGCCCTTTTGCAAGAAGAGGGTGAAACTGCGGAGGCGTTGGCGCAAGTGGATGTAACATTGCCCAAATCGTCACGATCAGCATTGGCTGATGATCGTGAAAAAGTTCAAGCATCTTTGCGGGTACAGGAATCACCCACCTCTCGCCCTTTGGCGGAGGAGAAGCGTATTTTTGCATCGCCGTTGGCGCGGCGCATGGCAAAAGAATATCATTTGAATTTAGAAAATATAACAGGTTCTGCGGTGCATGGGCGCATTATCTTGGCTGATGTTGAACGCGCCAAGGCTCAGGTGAGCGTTAAAGCCGTAAATATTGGGTATACCGCAGTTGCTCTTTCTGCCATGCCTGAATTTCGTGAGGTTAAGCCGGATAATATTCGCAAAACCATTGCGCGTCGGTTGGTGCAATCGAAACAAGAAGTGCCACATTTTTACGTAACATTATCGGCGAATATTACTGCGTTGTTGGCTCTGCGGGCGGAATATAATTCTCGGTTTCCAGAAAAAGCGGATAAAATTTCTGTTAATGATTTCATGATTAAGGCTTCGGCTTTGGCGTTGCGCGATGTTCCAGATGCGAATGGGGCTTGGCTGGGCAATGTGATTCATTATTATCAACGTGCGGATATTTCGGTTGCGGTAGCATCGCCTAAGGGGTTGATTACGCCGATTATTCGTGATGCTGAAAATAAACCGATTGCTTTTATTGCCAATGAAATGAAACAGCTTGTGGCGCGCGCACGCGCCGGAAAATTGCAACCCATTGATTATGAGGGCGGAAGTTTTTCGATTAGTAATTTAGGAATGTTTGGTATTGATGAATTTAAAGCCATTATTAACCCGCCTCAAGGTGCAATTTTGGCAGTAGGCGCGGCAAAGAAAACGCCAATTTATGATGCCTCAGGCGATCTGGTGCCTGCAGATTTGCTTGCCCTTTCACTTTCTGCAGATCATCGAGTGATTGATGGTGTGGTGGGCGCGCAATTTATGGCAGCATTAAAGCAACATCTTGAAAACCCACTTTGGCTATTTTTGTAAATTTTTCGAAAAAAGGCGAGTTTTATGGCAGAAAATTTTGACGTTATTATTATTGGTGGCGGTCCTGGTGGCTATGTAACGGCAATTCGGGCGGCACAGTTAGGGATGAAAACCGCTTTGGTTGAAGGCAAACATTTGGGTGGGATCTGTCTTAATTGGGGCTGTATTCCCACCAAAGCATTGCTAAGAAGTGCCGATATCTACGAAAATATGAAACATGCGGGTGATTATGGTCTTAGTGCCACAGAGGTTGGTTTTGATTTAGAGGCGGTTGTTAAGCGCTCGCGTGGGGTTTCAGGGCGGTTGAATAAAGGCGTTGGCTTTTTGCTGAAGAAAAATAAGGTTACGGTTTTTGATGGGTTTGCGAAATTTTTGGATAAAAATCAGCTAGTGGTTACACAGGATGCACAGGAAATTGCCAGATTACGCGCTCCGCATATTATTGTGGCAACGGGCGCGCGGGCTCGGATTTTGCCAGAATATGCCGGGCATGAAAAATTAATCTGGACGTATCATGAAGCCATGATCCCGAAAACCATGCCGAAAACTTTGTTGGTGATTGGCTCTGGGGCCATTGGCGTTGAATTTGCCAGTTTTTATCGTGCGCTGGGGGCTGAAGTTACGATTTTAGAAATTGCTCCGCAAATTTTGTCGCTAGAAGATGCCGAAATATCGGCGATGGCACGGGATGCATTTGCAAAACGAGGGATCATCATTCATACGAATGTAGCGTTGGGCAGGTTGACCAAGCATGAAGATGCAGTAACATTAAATGTTACCATTGATGGATGTGAGCATGAATTGCCGGCGGAGCGCATGATTGTTGCGGTGGGTGTGGTTGGCAATGTTGAAAATTTGGGGCTTGAGGCATTGGGCGTTAAAATAGATAAAAACTGTATCATTACCGATGAATTTTCGCGCACGAATATTGGGGGTATTTATGCGATTGGCGATGTGGCAGGGCCACCCATGCTTGCCCATAAGGCCGAGCATGAAGGGGTGATTTGTATTGAAAAAATTGCTGAACAGGAAAATGTTCACCCGCTGAATAAGGCGCAAATTCCAGGTTGCACCTATTGCAATCCGCAAATTGCCTCGGTTGGGCTTACCGAAGTTAAGGCAATTGATGCGGGCTATAAAGTAAAGGTGGGGCGTTTTCCCTTTATCGGCAATGGGAAGGCGATTGCCTTAGGTGAGGCTGAAGGTTTGGTGAAAACTATTTTTGATGAAAAAACCGGACGTCTATTGGGTGCGCATATGATCGGCGCTGAGGTGACCGAATTAATTCAAGGCTATGTGATTGCCATGCAGTTAGAAACCACCGAAGCTGAATTAATCCATACGGTGTTTCCGCATCCAACGCTTTCTGAAACCATGCATGAATCGGTGCTATCGGCTTATGGCAAGGCCATTCATGTCTAATGGTTGAGATTTTCAAGCATTATTGTGCCGCCTTGGTTCGCACGCCGTTTTCTGAGAAAACCGAACAGTTCAGATTTAGAAAATTTGCTTAATGCACTGGCACAATCAGATGCGCTAGCGGCTAAAAAACTAAGAATTGTTCAGGAAGAAAAACAAACAGAATATGGCACGCCAGATTTCACAATCAGGCAAGGCGGGCTTATTGTTGGCTATGTAGAAAATAAAAAAATGGAAGAGAATCTTGCAAAAATTAGTGAATCTGAACAGATAAAAAATATCAGAATTTAAGCGATAATATTCTAATTACCAATTACTTAGATTTGGGTAAGGGGCAACAAAGCCAAGCCAGCCTATGCCAGAATTTACCCGAAATTTTTCAGGCAAGTTTCACGCCATCTCCGCAAAATATTACAGCCGTGGTTCAGGTTTTTATTCAACTCCGCCCGAAAAAAATGCCAGCGTTGATTTATTGGCAACCGAACTTGCGAAACGGGGTTTGCTTCTGCGTAAATTTTTAGGGCGCGAGCTTATTCGGCAACAAGGCGAGCATCAGCAGGGGTGGCCTTCATGGCTCATATTTTGGGTATCCTCAGCGCTAACCCTGGCAGAATTTGCCGATGCTTTTGCGCAAACTTTACGCTATGGCTTATTCATGGCAAAGCTAAATATCGGGGCAAGGCAGGCAAGAACAAAGGCGGCAAATGGTTTCCTACGCTGAGGCAGAAATTTTTGCCAGCATTTATTTTTACGAGCCGTTTTTAGCGGCAAAAAACCCGTAAAGCGCGTGGGGTTTATGATACTCCGTCCCCAGTGGTTAATTTTATTGTATGTGCGATCGATGATATTTTACAAACCGACTTTGCGGTTGCGCGCGGGCTTGCCGATAAAATACAGTTACCATGCTGGATTTTGCCATGCGCTGGTACATTTTTGCTGGAAGCAATCAAAAATTTTGGGCAACAAATTTTGGCAAAAACCGATCTTGGCATGCGTGATGCGCTGATTAAGGAACATATTTTGTAAAATCTGTATGGGTTGGAATATTTCATTGCCCCTTATACGATTTCGTATCTTAAATTATCGCAATATCTGCACAGCCAGAATTATCGGATGTAGCCCCAGGAAAGGTTGCAAATTTATCTTGCCAATCCGCCCTATAATATTGCTTCCCAAAATACAGGTGAATGGATCACCGATTTAATAAGAAAAACTTACTACCATCTAGATGGTGAATTTTTGAACGAAAATAACCTTAAAACCCTTGCAAGATGATTATTTAAATTTATTCGGTTTGCTCAAAACAAAATGCAACAGCTAGCTCACGGAATGATTGCGGTGATTACCAATCATTCTTTTTTAGACAACCCCACCTTTCGTGGGATGCGTAAAAGTTTGTCGATGATTTTGATAAAATTTATCTGGTAGATTTGCATGGCAATGCCAATAAAAAAGAAGCAATTCCTGAAGGCTGGCTTGATAAGAATATTTTTGATAGTAGACAAGGGGTCGCGATCTCAATTTTTTAAAAGAACCAGATTTGCCTGCGGAAACCAAGGGTATTTATCATGCTGATTTTTATGGTACGGCGCTCGGCCAAATATCAGCAATTGGCTGAAGGTACAATTGAAAATATTGCCTGGCAGAAATTACAACCGCAATATCGATTTTATTTCTTCATTCCTCAAGATCACAAATGTCTGGCCGAATATCATCAAAGCTGGTCGGTGAAAGATATTTTTCTAGTTAAATCGACAGGGGTTAAAACCCATCGCGATCATTTTGTAATAGATATTGATAAAGATATTTTGCAACAGAGAATTTTGTGATTTAACCGTTAGTGATGAGATGATCGCGCGAAAATATCAACTAAAAAGCAATCGTGATTGGAAGCTTACACAAAAGCGAAAAAAACTTGCAGATGTTGATTATACAAAAGCTATTATTCCAATATTATATCGCTCTTTTGATCAAAGAGCTTATATTCATCATGGTGATTTAATTGATAGATCGCGCCATAAAGGTGATGCGCCATATGGTGGCGGGGATAATTTGGGGTTGATTACGGTGAAACAGTTTAAGGTAGGGAATAAATGGTATCATAGTTTTGTGGCGAACATGATTATTGAATCTACTTACATATCTAATAAAACTTCAGAAATTTCTTACCTTTTCCCTCTCTATTTGGATCTGCCGAAAGCTGGCAAGAAAGTTACAAAAGCCGCCACCACTACATTTGCAACTATGGGCGGGGCAACAGGCAGGAGCGAAAATTTCGCTTATTGATGCACATTATCGTAAAAGCTACAGCCCCGAGCAAATTTTAGGCTATATTTATGCAATTTTGATTGTCCAACCTATCGTGAAAAATATGGTCAATTTTTAAAAAGCGATTTCCCGAAGATTCCCTTTATTCAAGACGCCACTTGCTTCGAAGCTTTATCTGTTCTAGGAATTGATGCGCATCTGCTGAAAAAGCTGCCCGCAAGCCCTAAAATACCTATCCGATTGTCGGCAATCATATTGTAGAGATGCCACGCTATGATGAAATACAAAAGCGGCTTTATCTTAATAAAACCCAATATTTCACGCCAATTGCAAAAATATTTATTAGTTTCATATTGGTGGTTATCAGGTTGTAGCGAAATATCTGAAAAGCCCGAAAGGGCAGAGAATTAACGCTAGACGAGCGAGAGAATATCAAACAGATGATGATTGCAATCGATTTCTTGGGCAAATGCAACGTATTGGTAATATTTGGGATCAATTTTGAGCGGTTATCCGAGATGAAATTGTCCCGTGGGTGGGTTTCAGATCTGATTCGAAAAAAAATTCATTTTGGTGGATAGGTTTCACAAGATTGCATATAAAATGGTTTCCTCATAACTGGTTGCATAATGGTCAAGATAAAATTTATAATTAGGATTCAATGATTTACTATATTCTGGGATCATAAAAAAAATCATCGTCTCGATGATAGATCGAAATCGCTAATTTGGGCGTAAATTTTTTGATAGTTTTCTTAGCACCATGTAATGCCGCTAATTCAGAACCTTCAATATCCATTTTAATAAAATTAACTTTTTCAATTTTGCCTTTTTTATGTAAATCGTCAATTGAAACTGTTGGTATTGTTGCCTGCTTTAACTCTCCTTGGGCATCTAGTTGAGCAGCCGGCGCAAGGACATTATCGTTTGTTTTCTCTAAGGGTTGAGCATTGTTGCTTTTATCACTTACCCCATAAGGAAACAGCGTGATGTTTTTTGATAATTCTGGATTTTGTTGCAAATTTTTCTGGATAATTCTAATATGGGTTTCCATAAAATCAAAAGTGTAGACATGTCCATTATCGCCGACAGCATCAGCAAATATTAAAGCCGTATCTCCGCAACACGCGCCTATATCCAGAGCATAATCGCCTTTTTCAGGTTGAATGGATACGCCATTAGATTCATAAAAATATTGTTTTATATAAAATGTAAAGGCAATATTAATATCAAACCCGTCAAAAAGAATGATTTTATCATCATATTCAAATTCAAAGTGCTTTATTTTGCCAAATAATGCATAAATCAGATTCTGCATTCGGTAAATTAGATGCCTTGTTTCTATAGAGCCAATATTTTTCTATATCAATAGGCTCGATGTAACGATTCCCTAAAATGCGAAACAGGATAAGGTTAAAAAACAAATCTTGAGATTGCGGGCTTTCCAGCTGGTAATAGGTTTCGTTAATTCGTTCATAATTTGCTAGATAGTAAAGAAGTTAATCACGAATCGGGGGTAGGATTGTGGAACTCCTTCTGGGAGAGATTGGGTTCCTTTTTATAGAGATATTTCCTACCGAACATAGAATCTAATATTTTATAGTTAGGTTGATATGTTTTTGATTTAGAGGGAACATCGGTAGTAAATTGCTCGTGGTTAATCCCAAAAACACACCATCGCGGGCAATGTATAATTTTAACATGTGCAAATGACGCACCATTTTTTGCAAATAGCGCAACACCTTCAATGAGCTTAGCACCAAACATCCCTTCCATGATTTTTTTTGTAATATAGTTTTTTTACTAGCATTAAAGCTAAAGTCGGTTCTTATCACTTTCAGCTCCTATCATTTGGAGGTTTTCATTAAAGAAAGCACTATTTTACAAAAAAACTTTAAGTCTAAAGCACAGTATAATCGGGTATAGTTTTTCGCGCCATAGTTTTTGTACTACCCAAGTACAAAAATAAACATGAATTACACTTCACCTCTTCATTACATTCCACCTTTTCATTACATCTCATCCCTTCCTTTTGCATAAACAAGGGAATGAAGCCGTTAAAGGTCAAAATGAAGATTTAGGCAGTTTCTAATTTGTGAATTTCATCGCGCAGAGCCAATTTTTGTCGTTTAATATCAGTAATATCGGCATCATTGCGGGAAGGTTGTTTTGTTACGATACTCAGGTTACTTTCTAGTTCGGCGTGCTGTGCCTTTAAGCTGGCTAATCTGTTTTCAATACTCACGAATGTCTCCTTTATGTATACGTTATTAAGTTAGAATTTTATGATTGAGGTTTTTTCTGCAAAATTACGCCCTCACTGATGACAGTAAATTTGCGGTCATGAAGGCAAGCTCTAGGGCTTGCGCGGCATTCAGGCGTGGATCGCAATGGGTAAAATAGCGTTCCGATAGATTATTTTCGTTCAATGGGCGCGAGCCTCCGATACATTCGGTAACATCTTGCCCGGTCATTTCAAAGTGAATGCCACCCACATGGGCACCTTGCGCAGGGACAATATCAAAAAAATGTTTCACTTCCGAAAAAATAGCATCTACAGCACGGGTTTTATAACCATTTGTCGCTTTGATTGTATTGCCATGCATAGGATCACACGACCAAACAATATGCCGTCCTTCTTGAACAACTCGGCGCACAAGTGTAGGCAATTTATCAGTAATTTTATCATGCCCCATACGACTAATCAATGTGAGTTTCCCTGGGATGTTGTGGGGATTTAAAATATCGATGAGACGAATAAGCTCATCCCCATCGATGGTAGGGCCAAATTTCACTCCTACTGGATTTTCAATGCCTCGGGCAAATTCGATATGGGCACCGTCTAAATTTCGAGTGCGCTCGCCAATCCAAACCATATGTGCCGAGCAATCGAACCAGCGATCACAAATGGCGTTATCATGAATGGAAGATTTTCGCGTTAATGCTTCTTCATACCAAAGTAACAAAGCCTCGTGGCTTGTATAAAAATCAGTATGGTTAATTTGGGTCATATCTGAGGTAATTCCGCAAGCCTTCATGAAATCAAGACATTCATTGATACGCCTGGCGAGTGTTGCATAGGTTTTGTAATTCGAATCGGAAGCAATAAATTTTAAATTCCAGTCGCTGACATTTTGCAAATCAGAAAAGCCACCTTTGGAAAGGGCCCGTAGCAAGTTAAGGGTGCCAGAAGATTGGGTATAGGCTTGAAGCATGCGTTTAGGGTTAGGGATGCGGGCATCTTCGGTAAATTCGATATCGTTAATAATATCGCCACGATAGCTGGGGAGAGAAATATTATTAGCCGTTTCAAATTCTTCTGAGCGCGGTTTCGCAAATTGCCCTGCCATACGTCCGATTTTGATAACGGGACAATGTGAAGAATAAGTAAGCACAACTGCCATTTGTAGAAATAGTTTGAAAGTATCGCGGATAGAATCAGTAGAATATTCACTGAAGCTTTCGGCGCAATCACCACCTTGAAGCACAAAAGCTTCGCCACGAACGGCTTTCGCCAACATATTTGTTAACTGTTCAACCTCACCTGCAAAAACCAGGGGCGGAACACGCCTCATTTTGCCTTCAACGGCCTGCAATGCAATAGGATCAGGGTATGTAGGAGCCTGTTTCAAAGGAAATTCACGCCAGCCCTCAGGGCTCCAATTCTTTAATTCTCGATCCATAAATACATTATACGAGTTGTTTCTTTAAATTGCTAGTAAATTAATAATAAAAACGCACGCTATAAAAGTACTTGAATTTGGGCTTGCAACAATTTGAAACATTCTTTGATTTGTTTGTATCGGCGCACAGGTTATAGTGAAGATGCAGGTTTTTATTTGTGTAGCGCGGATTATTACAGAATTTGCTTAATTTCAGGAAATTTTTGGTTGTTTAGAAAAGGAAATTTTGGTGTTACAATGCAGTAATATTTTGATTGAGGAATATCTAGTAGGCGATTGTTATGGTTGGGAAAATCGTGAAAAAACTTTGGCGCAACCTATACATTGTAAGGGTATTGGCATTCATTCAGGGAAAGATGTCACTTTAACTTTAGAGCCGGCTGATGCCGGTGCGGGGATTTGTTTTCAACGTGATGATATGCGATCGGGCGATAATGGTGATAATATCATTCAGGCGCGTTGGGATAATGTTGAATTTACAACTCTTTGCACAGAAATTAGCAATGGTTTTAATGCTGTGGCGGCAACGATCGAGCATATTATGTCGGCACTGGCGGGTTTGAATATTGATAATGTTTTGGTGCGTGTTGATGGCCCGGAAATGCCAATTATGGATGGTTCAGCAAATGATTTTGTTTTTCTTATTCAATCTGCAGGAATTGTAGCACAAAGCCAAAAGCGGAAATTTATTAAAGTGATGCGCCGAGTTGAAGTGAGTTATAATGGTTCAACTGCAAAATTATTGCCTAGTGATGATTGGAATTTCAAGTTGAATATGCGCATTAATTTTCCAGAAACAGCTATTGGTGAGCAGAATTTCACTTATGTAGTGGGGGATGATTATGGCCATGAAATTGCCAAGGCGCGAACTTATGGTTTTATCAGCGAGTTAGAAATTTTGCGCAATAGTGGTTTGGCGAAAGGGGCCTGTTATGGGAATGCAATTGCCATTGATGGGTATCAGATTCTTAATTCTGGCGGATTGCATTATGAAAATGAATTTGTGCGACATAAAATCTTAGATGCGATTGGCGATTTATATTTAGCAGGACAGCCTTTGATTGCTGATTTTTATGGGGATTGTTCAGGGCATAAATTAAATAATGAATTGCTTCATGAATTATTTAGCTCAACTGATAATTGGCAAAGTGTCACTTTCCCTGAATGAACAACACAATTTTTAGTGTTCGAAGAAATTCTCTAAAATGATAGATTTTTAAAGATAAATATCTGGTTATATTGTAATAAAAGAGCTTGCACCTATGTGGGCTTTGCGGTAATTAGATAACCATAGTGCGGGTGTGGCGGAATTGGTAGACGCGGTAGACTCAAAATCTACTTCTCGTAAGGGAGTGGGGGTTCAAGTCCCTTCACCCGCACCAGATTTTAGGAAATATTTCAAATTATAGTTGTTTTAAAAGAGCGATATTTGCGATAATTCTGGTTTTTTGGATTTGTAAATGGCTTGTCAAAATTAAGATGACTGAAGCATGAATATTTATTTACCGATTGCAGAACAATCTGTTAATTTTTTGTTACTTGTAAGCATGGGCGGTGTTGTTGGCTTGCTTTCAGGTGTTTTTGGTGTTGGGGGCGGGTTTTTACTAACGCCACTTTTGCTATTTATTGGGATTCCGCCAGCCGTTGCTGTAGGCACAGAGGCTAATCAAATTCTTGGTTCATCAGTATCGGGTGTGTTTGCGCATTGGCGACGCCGAAATGTTGATCTCAAGATGGGCAGTGTTTTGGTTACCGGTGGGGTTTTTGGTAGTTTTGTTGGTGTATGGATTTTTGCGTTATTACGCGAATTTGGGTATGTCGATTTTTTTGTGCGTATCGGTTATGTGCTACTATTGGGGGCTGTGGGTAGCTTAATGCTGTGGGAAAGCGTTGTTTCTTTGCTACGCAAGAGTGGAAAAATTAAACGCAAGCGTGGGCAGAGAACAAAGAAATATCGTTTTGGTGTTGGCCTACCCTTAAAGGTACGGTTTCGGCAATCGGGAATTTATATTTCCGGATTGGTTCCGCTGTGCCTTGGTGGCATTGTTGGAATTTTATCAGCGATTTTGGGGATTGGGGGTGGCTTTATTATGGTGCCAGCCATGATTTATTTACTAGGAATGCCAACAAGATTAGCGATTGGAACCTCGTTATTTCAAATTATTTTTGTTACTGCAAGCGCAACTTTCTTGCAAGCTGGTTTCAACCAAACGGTGGATATTATTTTGGCATTATTGTTGTTAACCGGTAGTGTTTTCGGAGCGCAATTCGGAGCGCGGATCGGAGCGCGGATCGGGGGAGCCCAATTGCGGATTGTTTTGGCAGTTTTGGTACTTTTGGTATGTTTATTCTTGGTATGGGAGCTATTATCGCATCCTGCCGATATTTATTCGGTTAGGTTGATGCGGTGATAATGTTGCAGATATTACCAAGATTGGCAATTTTGTTGTTGGCGCTATTAGGGTCTTATGGGGTGCTGGCACAAAATTCTAGAATTGTTGCCGATGTTTCTAGTTATTATGTTGATATTTCGCATCGTTTTACCGGGACGAAAGTGTTGATTTATGGGGCGATTGATAGTGATGAGGGCGATGTAATCATCATTGCCAAAGGAGCGAATCAAGATTTTATCCTCGATAAAAAAGAACGTCAATTAGGGTTATGGTTAAAGGGAAGTAGCATTCATTATCATGATACCCCCCGTTTTTACCATATTGTGTCTGCGCGTGAGGTTTCTAGCTTTGCCAGCCCAAGTGCTAGGGAAACGTATCAGTTAGATTTGAATTCACTCGATATTCAAGGTAGGGTCTCTAATGCAACCCTGGAAGAAGCAATCAGAATCAATCAAGAAATGCGGCCATTTTTTATTGAACAAATGGTTAAGCAAGGACTTTACCTACAAAGCTCTGATAGATTGCGGTGGTTAGGAAAAAGATTATTTCGTGCCGATCTCACTTTCCCAGTGAATGTGGCGGCGGGAACTTATATTATTGAGACTTATTATTTGCGCGATGGTTATGTTGTTTCAGCGCAGGCTTTGCCATTATTTATTCGCAAGAGTGGTTTTTTGGGTTTTTTGTTTGCTTTTGCCCATAATTATAGCTTTTTGTATGGGATTGTCGCAATTTTTCTAGCCATTATTTCCGGTGCTTTGGCTTATTGGATGCTTCGGCGCAATGATTAATTTTCCTGTGATTAATTTTTTGTGGCCGATAGGATAATATCAACAACATAGCTGTGTTGCGTTTGATTTGTGGGGGTATCAAATTTTTTGATCAGTGGAGCCAGAGCTGCAATTTGTTGTTTCTGTATGGTAGGGTTGTTTAATTTTTGCAAGCCTTGTACCAGTTTTTTTGGTGTGCAATTGAGTTGTAGATATTCTGGAATCAGTTTTTTTCGGGAAATAATGTTAAAAATATTAACTTTACCGACCAATAACTTCCAAATCACCCAATTCATCCAATCAATGCGATGCGCAATTAAATGGGGGCATTTTAAGGCGGCCAGATGCAAGGAGACGGTGCCTGAAGCGGCAAGGGCAAGGTTTGCTGCCTGCATAGCGTTGAAGCGTTCGCTCTCATCAGTAATCACAGTAACGGGGAGGTGGCTGGCTTTCGTTTTTAGGGTGTGGTAAATTTTCTCACGAAATTGAGGGAAGGTTGGAATGATAAAGGCCGTATGCGGATTTTGCGTGTAGATCTGGCTGGCAGTTTCGATGAATATTGTTAATAATCGATTAATTTCACTTTGGCGACTTCCCGGTAAAATTGCTATTAATTGGGGTTCTTGCGTTGGGATTTTTTGATTCGAAGCAGCGGGGGGAAGTTTCGCTAATGCTTGAGTACGGATTTTTGTGCCATCAGCATGGAGAAAATGGGGGTTAGCAAATAATTCATGCCCAACATAAATTGCATTGCCACCATGGCAGTTAAAATAATCGGGTTCAAACGGCATTAAAGTTAAAATGATATCAAATTGTTTCGCATATTCGTAGGCACGATTTTTGCGCCAAATCCAAACTGTAGGAGCAATATAATGAATCTTAACGGTGTTTATCGTAATTCGCCTTGCTAAGCGAATCGAAAAATCTTGCGCATCGATGGTAATAACCCGATCAGGTTTTATTTGGTTAATGTGGTTCGCCGCCCAACGAATGTAACGATAGAGTTGTCGAATTTGCGTAAATACGGTAGTGAAACCCATAATGTTAATTTTTTCCATTGGAAATAGGCTTTCAAGCCCTTGCGCTAACATTAATTTACCACCAACACCATAAAATTTGGCAGCTTGATCACGTTTTTTTAATTCATGCATTAAATTTGCCCCAAAATCATCCCCCGAAGCCTCTCCGGCAAGGATAAAGTAAATCATGCTAGCTCCTCTAAAGCATAGATGAATAATTGATGGGCATCGGCATAAGCAATGGCGGCTTGGGCATGAATGAAAATCGTTTTTTCTTTGGCAATGGCAATTCCACCGAAATTACATTGTACGGCAAGTTTTATAGTCTCGATACCAATGGCTGGTAAATCCAGAATGTCGGTTTGTCCAATTTTGGGTAATTTAATTAAGATGGCACCTTTATGATTGATTTGTAGGGGAGCGATCCGTTTTATTAAGCCATTTGTGCCTTCGATGGCTTCAATCCCTAGGGTGAGTCCTTGTTGAATAATAGCGGCTTGCCCAATATCGGCGGCAGAAATGATCGATAACACTTCTTGCCCTCTGATAATATCTCGCATTTCAGAATCAGTGGGATGGCTCTTACCTAAAGAGCCACGATGTTGGCAGATTAGCTCAGGGCATAATATGTGCGGGGCGGTAATTTTAAAACCGTGTTCTTCTAGTATTTTATGTAGGCTACGAAGTGCGTAATCATCGCCTTGGGCTAAAGTATCTTGGAATATTTTTTCACAAAGTGGATCTTTGGCAATTGCATGTAGTTCGGTACGCTGAACTTTTCCGGCAAAAATTAATTCATCACAGTGATTTTCTTTCAAGATTCGGATTCCTGTTTCTAGATCTCCGATGCCAATTTCGGCATTTTTGAAATGAGTGAAATCCTTTGGATTCCAGTTATTTGCAATTCCTAGGATAAAAACCGGGGTTTGCAGATGATTTGCTAAAATGATTGGTAAATCCCCATAGCCAGCAATAATCGCAAGCATAAATTATGGCTCGGAGATTTCATTGGATTGGTTAGGGCGAATATAGTGGCGAATCGAATCGTGATCAAGGAAGCGGATAATTTCAGCAACTGCTGAACAATCATAAAACTGCGTCTTAATGATTTCATTCCCTTGTTCCATAGTATTTGTTTGTAAAAACAAGATGTTATAGGCTTTTTGAACATTGGAAATTTGACTACGCGTAAATCCTCGTCGCCGCATGCCAATAATATTTAAACCGGCCAAATTTCTACTATCAGGGCTATTAATCAAACCATAGGGGATCAGATCGCGCCGTGCCAGAAATTGTGCGCCAACCATGGCATATTTGCCAATACGGCTAAATTGATGCACAGAAGCATTGCCACCAACGGTTACATAATCTTCGATCCAGACATGGCCACCAATTAAGGTATGCGGGGCACAAATTATGTGAGAGCCAATTTGCACATCATGCCCAAGATGGGTGCCAAGCATAAACATGTTATGGTCACCAACTTTTGTTATTTTGCCATGGCTTTTAATAGCGCGATGAATAACCACATATTCACGAATTTTATTATGGTCCCCAATAATAAGTTGCGTTCCCTGACCATCGCACTTGGTATGTTGCGGGGCAGTTCCCAACACGCAAAAGGGATAGATATCGTTATCCATGCCAATATCGGTATCGCCATCAATACAAACATGGCTATATAATTTTGTTCGGGCACCAATTTTGGCTTGGTTACCAATAATGCACCAAGGGCCTATTTCGGTAGTTTCATGAATTTGGGCACCAGGTTCAATTTGTGCAGTAGGATGTATTGGCATTATTTCGTATCTCTGACAGTGGCTTTAAATTGGCTTTGGGCAACCAATGTACCATTAACAATTGCCTCGCTGGTAAATGACCATATTAACCCACGATTAGATTTATATTTAACATGCAATTCTAAAACTTCACCAGGCACTACCGGCTTACGAAAACGCGTTTTATCAAGGCTAAGGAAATAAATTAGTTTTTTTTCTGCTTTTAAATTTATCGAAGCCCCAATTAAAATTGCCGAGGTTTGTGCCATTGCCTCAATAATTAACACGCCTGGCATAATTGGTTCGTGAGGGAAATGCCCGGCAAAATAGGGTTCGTTAATCGTAACGCATTTAATGCCCACCGCTTGTTTATGAGCATGAATATCGATAACACGATCAATCATCAAAAAAGGATAACGATGGGGGATATAAGACATAATATCGGATAAATCTTGATTGGGTAGAATAATATTGTTTGGCACGGTTTCGATCATGGTTACTCCTATTTTTTTTCTTTTTTTAGCATGCGGTCCAATAAAACATTTAGGCGTGCTTGTTGCATGAAAGGACGTGCGGGCACTCCCCAAATGCGTTGTTTTTTTAGTTGATCTGTATATACCACAGACCCCCCCCCAATGACTACACCATCTGCAATATTTCTATTATCAGTAATTGCGGATACGCCACCCATGATCACATTATTGCCTAAAACTGTAGAACCTGCAATAGCACAAGCGGCCGCAATTAAACAATTTTTACCAATTTTAACATTATGTCCGATTTGAACAAGATTATCAATTTTTGTGTCATCGCCAATGGTGGTTTCGTGGATAACAGCCCGATCAATTGTAGAATTAGCCCCAATCAAACAATGTTTGCCAATCACTACTTGTCCTAATTGTAGAATTTTTGTCGAAGGTATCTTGGGATCATCACCAAAAACAACACCAAAGCCAGCCTCGCCCAAGGTTGCCCCGGAATTAATTGTGGTATCATTGCCAATAACGCAATGGCTTAGTGAAACATTATTTCCAATCTGGCAATAATTTCCAATCTTACTATTTATGATTGTAGTATTATATCCAATCTGGCAATGATTACCAATCTGGCTGTTGGCGTCGATGTAGCTGTGACTCCCCACAGCGATAGGCTTGTCTAAGATTGGATTTTGCTGATCAGATCTGACGGCAGGGTAGTCTGGGTAGAGCAGCAAGGTAGCACGTGCCCATGTTAGTTTAGGGTTTTTGCATGGGATAAAACAAATTTTACTTTCGCTGGGAAGCAAAGGAGAAATTTTTTGCAGAATGTTGGGTGATACTAAGCAAAAAATTGGAGAAACACACATAGACTCAATATTGAAGATTGCCTCCTGATTAAGATGGTTCAGATAGTGTAGTTTCTCTGCATTTGGTTCTTGAAGCGAGGCGATACCATTAATCATTTTATAGGCATGTTGGGTGATCTGTTTCGCCATAGTTTCAAAGGGTAATGCCAGGGTTTCTAGTAAGGCCTTTAGCGCAATGGATTGAGATTGAAAGGGATAAGGTGGCATTAGAGATTACAGTGAATGATAGTTAGGGGAAATTTTTTAAAAATTTATCATCAATATTAGGCAAAATTTTATTTAATCGCAAGAGAGTTTCTTGCGTTAAATCCATATTTTTATCGGCAATAATCACGGCGTTGGTATTGATGCCTGCGTTGAAAACCAAATTAATATTTTTTTCGTCGGCGATTATCCGCAAAATATCATAAATATGCTGGCGAATCAGATCTTGAACATTTGCATAAACATGATCCAAAGCATCTTTATCTTCTTGTAGTTGCCTTTGATAGCGCGTTTTTAATTTATCTAATTCGGTATTTTTTGCATTTAATGTTGCTCGGTTGAGCTGGTTTTGCTGGCGCCAGATTTGTTTTTCACGTTGGGTAATATCTTTTTGTAGATCGAGGGTTTTTGCTTGAAATTTTTCGGTTTTGATTTTAATTTTCTGAATAAAACTTTGCCAAGCCAAAGAATTAACCAAGACGGTTTGAAAGTCAATTAAGCCAATTTTTGTGGTGTTTTCGGTTGCTTGGGGGACATCAAATGCATAGCCAGACACAGGCAATATAAGCAATAGAATGAGTCCAAAAATGCGAATCAAAAGCTAGCCCCGATCGAGAATTCATACAGATCTAATTGATCATATTCTTCATAAACATAGGGACGATACCATTCAAATTTAATGATTCCGATTGGAGAGCGCCATACCAAACCATAACCCCAGCTGCCACGAATAGAGCCAGTATCTTGTAGCCCACTATAATTATGTTCATAATCAGTGTTGGTAACAATACCATTATCTAAAAAAACTGTTCCCACGATATTGGTTTCGGGGGGTAGCCCTACCGGGAAAAATGTTTCTATCGAGGTGGTAAGGATATCGGTTACGGGAACGTGAAGCCCTGTGCTACTGATCGGGCCCACACCGCCATAGACAAAACCGCGCAAATATTGCCCACCGGTAAAACGCCCATGGGTGCTGTTTAAGCGCCCTTCGGTTTCGTTAATTGTGATGCCGCGCATACGAAAATCGATGGTGCTATTTCGGGTGAGGCTATGGTAAATAGCGTAATTGAGAATGGTTTGAACGTAATGATCATCACCACCGATTCCAGCATAGCTTTGATAGATCGAAAAATTAGAACCTTTGCTAGGACCAAAGCGTTTGTTACGGGTATCACGACTGAAGCTTTGCGTGAGGGCAAAAGTTAATGTTTGACGAAAAAGTTTAGGAATTGCCGGCTCTAACATTATGGTGTTAGGATTATTATCGCGGTCAAAATCAACATTTTGGATTTTGCCGAAAATATTTTGGGTAGCTGAATAACCAAAACTATGTCGCCAAAAAGAGGAACCAATTTGGTAATTAATGTTCGCGCTGATGCCTTGATTTGTAACATTATAGGGCAATGTGGGTAACGCACTTTGGTTTCGGAAGAGTTGGTAGTCTAAGGTTAAGGGTAATCCACGGTAAAAGGGTTTGCTATTAGAAAAAGCGAGATTGTTGTTATTGCTATTGACCTCAAGAGAAGCTCCTATTTTGTTGCCTCTACCGCCAAAATTCTGTTCTTGAATGCCGAATTTAAGAGAGGCCCCATTCAGGCTACCATAACCAAGACCAAAATTTAAGGTTCCCGTTAGTCTTTCTTTCACAGCAATTTGTAAAATAATATTACTGGCTTTACTGCCTGGCAGGGTTGAGAGTTGAACATGTTTGAAAAAGCCAGTAAATTGCAAATCGCGTTGTGCACGGTTAATTTTAGATTGAATCAAGGCATCACCCTCAGTAAACAGTAATTTTCTACGAATAACATTATCAAGGGTACGGGTATTGCCAATAATTTCGATACGCTCAATGTATATTTTGGGTGCACGGATGAGCTTAAAGTGAATATCGATCGTAGAATCTTCAAGATTTCTAATCTCTTCAATCACAACATCCACAAAGGGAAAACTCAAATTGTTGGCGGCAGTAATCAGATTGAGTTGGATATCATCGATTCGGTTGAAATGATACCAATCACCTGATTCTAAAGGTGATTTTTTTAGCACTTTTTGTAGCTTAGCCGCATTCGCTTCTAGCTTGGCGACATCGCTGGTTAATTTAATTTCACCAATTTTAAACCGATTGCCTTCATTTAGGGAAAAATTCACCAAAAAATATTGTTGTGCGCGCGAAAGCTCAGCGATCGCTGAGGTGATTTCGATATCAGGAAAACCATGATTGCGGTAGAAGTCGCGTAGCCCTTGGCGATCTCCCTCTAATCTTTCTGGGTCAAAATTCGTTCCAAAAAATCGTAGAAAGGCCCGTTCGCGTGAATAAATTTCGTCGTGTAGGCGTGAATCAGTAAAAAATCGATTGCCGATGAAAGCAATATGATCAATGGATGTTTTGCGTCCTTCACTAATTTCCAAAACGAGATTAATTCGATTTTGTTCAAGGCGAATGATTTTGGGCTCAATGCGAATGGCAAATCGTCCGTAGCGTTGGTAAAGATTAATCATGTTGCGCACATCACTTTGGATTCGGGCTTCATTATAAATTTGACGCGGACGGGTGCGCATTTCGGTTTCTAGAATTTTCGTTTCAATTATATTATTGCCTTCAAAAACAATTTCATTGATGATTGGTTGTTCAGAAATGGTAATGACGAGATCATTGTTTTCGCGCGTGATGCGGATATCACTAAAATTTCCTGTTGTATATAATGTTTTTAGGGCCTTATCCATTAAATCTTGGCTGAATGTATCGCCAATGCCTAGTGGCAGGTAGGAAAGTAGACTTAAGCCATCGGTGCGTTGCGTGCCACGGATAACAATATCTTCAATAATATCATTATTATTTTGGGCA
Source organism: Alphaproteobacteria bacterium (assembly GCA_965206365.1). Classification (GTDB taxonomy): domain Bacteria; phylum Pseudomonadota; class Alphaproteobacteria; order JABAAW01; family JAHZMA01; genus CBDBJL01. Next base: position 71,645 of record CBDBJL010000016.1, on the reverse strand, counting down.
TATAGAGGTGTTGCTAACAGCAAAATTACTGATAGGCCTAGCCAGAAACCCAATCGTAATTTGTACCAAGGTTGTTTTGCCATTATAAAATAGAAGATAATCTGAATATGAGATAAGAAGTGTTTGTCATTTTCCAAGCTAGAGATAGAGGAGATCATTCACAGTGACAAATAGCATTAAAGCGATAATAATTGCAAAACCAAATTGCATCATTTTTTCTTTTATTTTCAAAGAAACAGGTTTTCTCGCCAGCATTTCGTAAAAAATAAAAACCAAATGTCCTCCATCTAAAACTGGAATTGGAAATAGGTTAATTAACCCTAAATTGATTGAGAGTATAGAGGTGAAAAAAATTAAATTAATGATGCCATGTTTCGCAAATTCTTGCGTTACCATCGCAATACGAATAGGTCCGCCTAAATCTTCGGTACCACGTTTGCCATTGATGATTTCTCCAAGAGCCTGAAAAGTTTCACGGGTGAACCAGAAAATATTATCTACACTTAGTACGGTCGCTTGCCAAAGATTTACCGACACTAGCTGTTGCTGGGAAGCACCGATGCCAATATAATAGGATTGATGGTTATCATTATTTTCCTCTAAGCCTTTTATTCCAGGGGTAAGGGTAAGGGTAAGGGGAGGGGCTTCGGGGCGTAAAAGGGTGAATGTTAAATTGTTGCCTTGGCTATTTCGAACGATATTGACAAGATCAGGAAAGGAGCGAATCTTTTTATCGTTAATATGGGTGATCCGATCCCCTACTTGAAAGCCAGCATTTTGCGCGGGGCTATGTGCGACAATATTGCCGATATTAATACCATATAGCCGATCTGTATTCACACCCTGCAGGAGAAAAAATAAGCACATAAGCAAGAACCCAAGAATAAAATTGGCAATCGGCCCTGCAGCTATTACCATGGCACGGGCATGGGGTTTGCGAGCAGAAAAAGAAGTTTGTGGGTCATTTTCTTTGCGATTGAGTTCTTCGCCATACATTGAAACATACCCACCAAGTGGCAAGAGGCTGAAACGGTACCGTGTTTGACTTGTTTTTCCGGTAAAACCAATAAGTTCAGGACCAAAACCCAGCGAGAATGTTTTTACTTTAATGCCGTAATAACGCGCAACTAGGAAATGTCCGAGTTCGTGAATAAAGATGATCAAGCTTAAAACTGTTAGGAATGCGAGTGCATTATGCCATATAAATTGGATTAAAATCATTTTTCTATTTTCTAAAGGTTTTATAAACGATATTTAGTGCAGATATTTTTCGTTAGTCGGCGAGTTTGCTGATCAATATCTAAAACATCTTCAATATTTTTCGGTGAGGGCGCATGGCTTTGCGCTAAGCTATCGGCAATAATATCAGCGATGGCAAGGTAGGGTATTTTTCTTTGACAGAAATTTTCTACGGCCACTTCATTGGCAGCATTAAAAATAATAGCGGCTTCTTGCCCAGCCTGCATTACATTGCGCACCAAATTTAATAGTGGGAATCTTTCATGATTGGGAGGAGAAAAATTAAGTTGTGCGATCTCAGTGAAATTCAAGTGGTATTTAGGCGCCGCCGGCAAGCGATTAGGGTAAGAAAATGTGTAGGCTACGGGCAGGTACATATCGGTTACGCCCATTTGCGCAAGAGTTGAGCCATCGCAAAATTGCACCATTGAGTGGATAATTTGTTCAGGGTGGATCAGAATTTTTAATTTTTCTGATGGAATGGCAAATAAAAATTGGGCTTCAATTAATTCCAATGCTTTATTCATCATTGTGGCAGAATCTATCGATATTTTGTTTCCCATTGTCCAGTTTGGATGTTTTATCGCTTGTTCAGGGGTTATATTTACCATTTGGTTGCGGGTTAAATTGCGAAAAGGCCCTCCGGATGAAGTTAAAACTATGGCGTGAACTTCATTTTGGATTTCATTGGGCTTGCCGGAAAGAACTTGAAAAATAGCGTTATGTTCGCTATCTACAGGAAGAATTTCTTTTGCCGCTTCGATGAAAAAATTACCCGCCATTATCAAACATTCTTTATTGGCAAGGGCAATGCTTGCGGTAGTAGCGGCAGCGGCTAACGTAGGTTTCAAGCCTGCCGCTCCAACAATGGCTGCCAAAACTTTATCGACCTTGTGGCTTGCTGCTGCTATTAGGGCATCTTGCCCGGCCGCAATTTTAGTTTTCAAACCTTGCATTTCTAAAGTTGAAAAAAGACCTCGCAGTTCACCCCATTGGGCCTCATCGGCAATCACCGCCCATTCAGGTTCAAGCAATAAAGCGATTTCTTTTAGCCTTGCGACATTGCGATTTCCGGTAATGGCAACAATTTCGTATTCAGTGCGATTTGCACTTAAAAAATCAGTAGCGGCTTTGCCAACGGCTCCGGTTGCGCCGAGTAATGTGACACGCTGTGATCCCATTAACTAAGAAGCTCTGTGATTTTAAGCACAAGAAACGCGGTTGGGCTTGCCAGTAAGAAGCCATCAATACGGTCTAAAATGCCACCATGCCCTGGAATTAGATTTCCTGAATCTTTGGCTTCAACCCGGCGTTTAAGAATAGATTCTAGTAAATCGCCGGCTTGTGCCATCGCGGAAGTTAACATGCTTAAAAGAATAAAAAAGAGCAAAGGTTTTCCTGTGATCAAAGCGTAGAGCAAACCAATAAAACTTGCGGCAACCAGAGCACAAATTGCTCCTGAAACAGTTTTTCCAGGGCTGATGGCCGGAATCAGCTTCACACCTTTGAAAAGTTTGCCACCAAAATATGCCGTCATATCGGTGATAATAACGGTTAGAACAAGCCAAATCGTTGCTAAGGCACCAAAATTATCATGAATCCAAGTAAAACTAAGTGCGGCAACAAAAAGATAGGCAAAACCTACCTGATTATGAAAACGTTGTTGAATATGTGGGCGCGGAAAGAAAGTATCGATGAAGATGTAAATTGAGGTAAGGGCTGGCGCGGCCGGACCCAAAAAACGCATGGAAAGTAATGCAATCCCTATGGAAACAGTCAACATAATGCGTTTGTTAAGAAAGCCTCCAGGAGCGAGCCCCCCCCATTCCCAAGCTGCAATTACAGTGACAATAAACACTAAAATTTGTAAGGGCCATCCTCCAATAATAATCAAAGGTAAAGAGATCGCAATTAAAACACAAGATGAGAAAACGCGATTGGCAAATTCTTTATTTTCTAGCATCTTATTAAGTAAAGCTTCAAAGCGAGTTTTGATGAAACTTTTGGGATGCGTGAAAAAGAAAAGCATACCATACATATTGGTAAATATTTGTTTTACGCCTTGATATATTTTTTTCGGCAATGTGATTGTAATCCAAGTGAGAAAATTGCGGATTCTTAAAATTAAAAAATTATTGATCGCTTGAAAAGGGCGAAGCAAAAAGCTTTTTATGCGTAAGGTTACTCTTTTTATCAACATTTACTTACTTTTCGTTAAATATTACCAATACGGCGGTTTCTAGTTTGATAGGCGGTAATGGCTTGGAAGAAACATTCACGGGTGAAATCAGGCCATAATGTATCAGAAAAATATAATTCACTATAGGCGATTTGCCAAAGCAGAAAATTACTGATTCGTTGTTCACCACTGGTGCGAATAATTAATTCTGGTTCAGGCATAGTATTTGTGTAGAGATATTGCGCAAAACGGGCTTCGGTTAAATCTTCAATGGCAAGTTTTCCTTGAGAAATTTCGCGGGCAAAAGATTGGGCAGCCTGAACAATATCGTGTTTGCCACCATAATTCAGGGCAATGCACACAGTCATTTTCAAATGATTCTGGCTATCATGAACCAAATTAGAGAGTTTTTGGATGATGTGGTTTGGAAAGGCACTTAAATCACCAATGATGGTGAAACGAATCTCTTCTTTTAAAAAATCATTTTGCTTCGCATCAATAAAAGTTTCGATAAGTTCAAATAAACCATTAATTTCTTCTGTTGGGCGTTGCCAATTTTCAGTAGAAAAACTAAATAAGGTTAAATATTTAATTTTCAGCTCAATTGCGGCCTGAATAATATTAGAGATTATTTCCACGCCACGGTTATGCCCAAAAAGGCGTGGTTTCCCTTGGTTTTTTGCCCAACGACCATTGCCATCCATAATGATACCAACATGCGAAGGAACCGGGTTTTGTAATTTATTTGAAGAAAGTGGCATTGGTGAAGATTAATGATGGTAAGCAAGTTACACTTGCATCATATCCTTTTCTTTAAGAGCTAAGGCTTCATCGAGTTTTGCAATGAAACGGTCGGTAAGTTTTTGAATGGAATCTGAAGATTTCCGCAATTCATCTTCCGATATTTCACTGATTTTTTCAGCTTTTCGCAGATGGTCAATACCATCACGACGAATATTTCTAATCGCAATGCGTGCGGTTTCGGCATATTTACCGGCAACTTTTAAAAGTTCTTTTCGTCTTTCTTCGGTTAGGTCAGGCAATCTAATTTTAATAACACAACCTTCGCGTTGCGGGTCTAATCCCAAATTTGATTCGCCAATGGCTTTTTCTACTGCGCCGGCAATATTTTGGTCCCAAACATTTACACTTAAAGTTTTTGTATCAATTACACTAATGCTTGCTACATGGTTAATTCCTACTTTGTTACCGTAAGATTCAACCATTACAGGTTCTAGTAATGTTTGCGATGCGCGTCCGACTCGCAACGAAGATAATTCTTTGCTAAAAGCATCAAGGGCTTTTTGCATTCGCTGTTCATATTCTTGTTCATTATCCATTTTTTTGGTTCCGCTTCATAATTCATTACTAATTAGGGTAAAAGTACCGGTGCCATCTAACAAACCCTGAAATCCGTGTTCTAAAGAGAGTACGGCAATTTTAAGATTATTTTCTTGGGCTAGGGTAAAGGCTGTTTGATCCATGATTTGTAATTTTTCTGTGATTGCAGTCTCATAATTAAGGGTTGCATAGCGTTTGGCATTTAGGTTTTCTATTGGGTCGCAGTCGTAAATTCCGTCTACTTTTGTGGCTTTAACCATATAATCACACTCTAGTTCTAGTGCACGAATCACTGCTGTGCTATCGGTTGTGAAATAAGGTTTGCCAGTACCGCCAGCCAGCAAGATAATGTCACCTTGTTCTAAAGCATGAATGGCATCATGGCGGTTAAAATCATGCGATGTGCCTGCCATCGGCAGAGCCGAAAATAGCGATGTTTTCATCCCCAAATTAGACAATATACTTTGCAAGGCAAGATTATTCATTAAGGTTGCCAACATACCAATTTTATCAGCATCGGCGCGATGAATGCCATGAAACCCGGCAGAGCTTGCAATGCTGTGACCGCGAAGAATATTACCGCCACCACAAACCACGGCAATCTGGATGCCCAAATTATGGGCATCCTTTAATTTTTGCGCTGTTTCTTGCAATTTTTGCAAATGGAAAGAGGAATTTTCTACGGGTGTGGTTAAAGATTCACCGGATATTTTCAGTAATATGCGACGAAAAGTAGGGCGTGACATTAGACAAACTCGGTTGGCATGATTAGATTTTAGTTTTTCGCAGCATTGGCAACTTCGCTTGCAAAATCGCTTTCTTCTTTTTCAATGCCTTCGCCTAATTGATAACGTTCAAAAGCTGATAATGTAATATCGGCACCAATTTCTTTGCTGAATTGAGCTAACATCGTGCCAATTTTACTTTCATTATCCATAACAAAAATTTGTTCTAGCAACACAGATTCTTCGTAATATTTCCGCAAGCGACCCTCAACCATTTTGCCAATAATTTCTTCTGATTTTCCAGAAGCACGGGCTTGTTCGGCAAGAATATTGCGCTCGCGTTCTAATACCACAGGATCAACTGAGTCAATACTAAGAAATTGCGGACGTGCAGCGGCAACATGCATGGCAATTTTATAGGCGATTTCGCGAAGTTTATCGGCATTAGCTGTGCTTTCAAGAGCAACAAGAACGGCAATTTTCCCCATGTTATCGCGCAGAGCTGAATGAATATAATGGATAACAACGCCAGAATCCACTTTAAGGTAAGCAGCGCGACGGAGCGACATGTTCTCGCCAATTGTGGCAATATTTTCGGTGAGTTGTGCTTGAAAATCTTTGTCAGTATCAGGATAAGGGCTTTCCAAAATGGCGGTTAAATTGCCCGCCTGCTGTAAGGCAATTTTTGCGCTTGCAGCTACAAAATCTTGAAATTTTTCATTGCGGGCCACAAAATCAGTTTCCGAATTAATTTCAATTACAGCACCTGCCTTTCCCCCAGAACAGGCGGCAACCAAACCTTCAGCTGCGGTGCGGCCAGATTTTTTCTGCGCACTGGCAAGGCCATTTTTGCGAAGCCAGTCAATTGAATCTTCTAAAATACCATCTGTGGCGGATAATGCTTTTTTACAATCCATCATACCCGCGCCAGTTTTCTCGCGTAACGATTTTACCAGGGTTGCTGTGATTTCAGCCATTTTATGTTCCTTTATGTAGTCAAATTATGATTGGTTACAGTATTTTCAAGAATGAAAATTTGGTACGATAATTATTTGTTAGAAACCGGAGTGGCATCAATTCTCCTTTGCAGTGTCTTTTGTAGAAGGGGTGGGGGTGCTTTTCGTTGATGGATCATTGGCTTGGCTAGCATCGGCTTTGGCAAGATCGGCTTGGGTGTTAGGATTGATCTCGCTACCGGTATCGATACCCATATTGCTCATTTGATTTTGCAAGCCCTCTAAGATCGCTTCTTTTGCCAAACGGCAATAAAGTTTAATTGCCCGCAAAGAATCATCATTACCAAAAATTGGATAATCAATGCCATCAGGGTTGCAATTTGTATCAACAATCGCAATGACCGGGATATTTAAGAGATTTGCCTCAGCAATGGCTGTTGCCTCTTTTTTAATATCGATCACAAATAAAACATCGGGGCGTGAACCCATTTCGCCAATGCCAGCGAGTACAAGCTCTAAACGTTCTTTTTTTCGGGTAAGTTTTACCAATTCTTTTTTCGTAAGCCCGATATTATCTTCCTTAAGTTGGGCTTGTAGCTTTTTCATTTGGGTGATCGAATTGGTAATGGTTTGCCAATTCGTCATCATCCCCCCTAACCAGCGATGATTAACATAGTATTGTCCGCATTCTACCGCCGTATTCGCAACGGTTTCACGGGCTTGCATTTTGGTGCCAACAAATAAAACTCTGCCACCTTGTGATACAGTTTCGTGCAAAATTTCTAGTGAGCGCGCCAATATTGGCACAGTATGATCTAGATTAACAATATGAATACCATTTCGTTGCCCAAAAATATAGGGCTTCATTTTGGGATTCCATAATCGCGTTGTATGTCCGAAATGCACACCTGATTCTACCAGTTCGCGCATTGTGAAACTAGGCATTGCCATAGGCTGCCTCCTTTTTAAATTCGGTTAAACCACCATGAGAAAAGGTTACTTTACTTATTGCAAGCTTTGTAACACCGAATCAGCAGCATTTCCCATGTGAGAGATAAAAGTTATTGTAAGGTAGAACTTATAGCATGATCCGCAGAAAAAGCAAAGCAAAAATGCTGGATATGGGATCGTTTTTTCTTTTGCAAAGTGCTTTTCAAACCTATTTTAGCGTAAAACTTGAAAACCAATGATTTTATAAATTAAATCAGGGGTAGATTTTGGCAGAGGTTGAAAGGGTTTGCTATGCGCAAGGGCTTGCCAAATTTTACGCGTAACATAATTATCGGCAATAATGCGAAATCCGCGTGCTTCCCAAGCTTCGACACTACCACAGTAAAATATATGTCCGCCCGGGCGGGTGATCCGCCCAAATTCGTGCATACATACCGGAGGTACTGGGCTGCCACCAATTTTGATAACGGCATCAAAACTATGGGTATCATAGGGCAGAACTTTGCCGAGATCAGCTTCGATCAAATTACGATAAAAGGGTGTTTTCTTAGCAAATTCCAACATATCCGCAGCAAAATCTAAGCCGGTAATGTTTTCATAACCCGCCTGAAAAAAAGCTTTGCCACTTAAGCCAGTGCCACAAGCAGCATCTAAAATCTTTGCTTCTTTGGGAATCCATTGCGGGCAATATTCAATAGATTTTTCCGGAGCAATATAGTCATCAGCATCCACCAGATCGGCATTATAATATTTTGCCCATAAATTATAACGGTGTTTCACCTCTTTGGGGTCGGTAGCGGCAACTACCCAAGCGGTGCGGGCATCGGCATCTGATAATTCATCAAATATTTCATTCATCATTATTCCCCTTATGTGTTAATCTAACTGAAGATTACAGTAACAAAAATCAGGCTATGATGCAAACGAGTTACGTTTTGCTGATAAGCGAATGGTAATGTTGGAATTATTGGTTATTTTCGCGTAGCATCGGTGGTTTGAAAAGTGGTGATTGAAAAATTAAGGGGATTATTCTGTGTTAATCCGCTAAATTTTTTGGGTTTCAGGATAAAATTTGGTTATGGTATGATGAGTGAGTTTTTGTTTGGTCTCGTGCGGGTATTAAGATGAGAAGCAAGAAAATGTTAGAAAAAGTAAATTTGTCGAATGCGTTATTTGTGCTACGTTATTTGTGTGATGTGTGGCAAGCAATCACGATATCTTTCAGATAAGCAATAAATACACTGAATTTAGATTCGCTTAAAATTTGCTAAAACCAACACTATAATTTGGGGCACGCGGTGATGGAATTATCTGCAGAGGAATATCAGAATCAAATTTTCAACCAGGATGTGTTGACAATTTTAAGGAGATTGCCGGATCATTCGTTGGATATGATCTATGGTGACCCCGATTATGGGGTGGGCGTTAATTATTCTGGAAAAAAATATATAACGCATTGGGAGCAATATATTCAATGGTATATTGAATTAACTCGGGAGGCGATGCGGGTATTAAAGTTTGATGGTAATTTATTTATGATGAATTATCCCAAACAAAATGCCCATCTGCGGGTTAAGTTTTTAGATGAGCATGCCCATGATGTGCAGGATTATGCCTGGGTTTATAATACCAATATTGGGCATACACAGCGGCGCTTCACCACCGCGCATCGTTCTATTTTGCATGCTACGAAGTCGAAAAATAATAAATTTTATAAAAATAATGTGGCAGAGCCATATCAAAATCCAACCGATAAAAGGATCCGCAAAAGAATAGCCGATGGGCATAAGGGGCGTATGCCTTATAGTTGGTTCTATTATGATTTGGTGAAGAATGTTTCACAAGACAAAACATTTCACGCTTGTCAAATTCCCCTAGATCTTGTGGAAATGTTAATTAAAGCCAGCACACAACAGCAGGATACTTGCTTTATTTTGTTTGGTGGAAGTGGCTCTGAAATTATGCGTTGTCAGGAATTGAATCGCAATTTTATTTCTTGCGAAATTCACCCCGAATATTACCGCATGATCTGCGATCGCCTGAACGATGCCGGTGTGGCTGGGAAGCAATATCGGTTGGATCTCATGCGGCGCAAAGCAAAATATCAGCGCGAAAATTTATCATTGCATTCCAACTAGCTTTGCGATTTATTTGGATTATTGAAAAATTTCTTTGCAAGGGTTAAGGATGTCGTGTTCGATAGAATTTTTGACCCCGATCACTTTATTAGGAAAACAATCATCATAGAGTTTTTCTGCAAAATCATCATATTGTTTTTGATCCTTCATACATTTCGCCGCATTCGTATCTTGGGGAATTTGTCCTTCAATCCTTGCAATCAGGGTATCAAAAAGCCTGTTAAGTGTTTTGTTATCATCATCTGCTAATTCTTCATTTTCAGGCAATGATGAAAAAATCGCAATTTCGGATGATATCTCTTTCCTTGTAGTTTTTTGCAACTGTTGCATTTCTGGGTTATTGGCTTTTAAGTTATCGGTTTTGGTGAGTTTGAAGCGGTGGCAATCTTGTTCACAAACGCATCAAAATCTTGTTCTTTTGTTGGTTTCACAGAAATCTTCAGTTATGTTTTCCTCGTTACCGATTAGGCTAGTGGTTTCACAGCCATTAATTACTGAAAACTCATTTGAGTTTGATATTCCATCATGATCAAATTCATGACAGCTAATGATATGCCATTATTGAGATCCCAAAAATCACCACCTGTCTTTTTGATAGCTTCCTTAATGCCGTTATCAACATTTTTGTTTTTAATATAGAGTCAGAAATTTTTACCAAATAATTTATTTTTAGATATTTTGGATAAATTTTGTAGTGATCGCACAGAAACATTACCTTTGGTTGATTTCAAGATAATCACGTGTAGTTTTGCCCAAATAAAGTTGGCGCGGGCGACATAATTTGTTGGTGTTATTTTCATAAATTTCTTTCCATTGCGCAATCCAACCTGATGTACGTGCCAAGGCGAATAAAGGCGTAAACATATAAGAGGGAAAGCCAATGGCTTCTAAAATAATGCCAGAATAAAAATCAACATTGGGGAATAATTTGCGCTCGATGAAATATTCATCTTCCAAAGCAATCCGTTCCATTTCTAGGGCTAATTTCAGCAATGGCTCATCTTTTTTCCCCAACGCTTCTAGCATGTTATGGCAAGCTGCGCGCAGGACATTGGCACGTGGATCAAAATTTTTATAGACTCGATGCCCAAAACCCATCAACCGAAAGGGGTCGTTTTTATCTTTCGCACGGCGAATATATTCAGGAATTTTATCCGTACTGCCCATAGATTTCAGCATATTTAAAACTTCTTCATTCGCACCGCCATGCGCCGGCCCCCACAAAGCTGAAATGCCTGCAGAAATTGCCGCATAAGGGTTGGCGCCAGTTGAGCCTGCCATCCTAACTGTAGAAGTGGAAGCATTTTGTTCGTGATCAGCATGGAGGATAAAAATTTGATCAAGAGCCTTGGAAACTTCGGGAACAAGATGATATTTATGATTAGGGCGACTAAATGTCATGAATAGGAAATTATCGGTATAAACATAATCTTCATGTGGATAAATAAACGGTTGTCCGATCGAATATTTATAGGCATTGGCGACAATTACAGGTATTTTGGCAATTAGGCGATAGCAAGCCAACAATCGGCTTTCCGCCGAATGTAAATCTAGGCTATCATGATAAAAAGAAGAAAGAGCACCAACAATGCCAACCAAAATTGCCATTGGGTGAGAATCATGCCTGAAGCCACGAAAGAAAAAATTTATTTGTTCGTTGAGTAGCCGATGATCCACAATTTCTTGTCGAAATTGATGATACTGATTCGATGTGGGTAATTCATTATGTAATAATAAATAGCAAACTTCTAAAAAGCTACTTTTACTGGCTAAATCTTCGATTGAATAACCACGATGTTGCAAGATGCCTTGATCGCCATCGATAAAAGTAATTTCAGATTCGCAGGCCCCTGTTTGCCCATAGCCGGGGTCGAAAGTGAAATAGCCTGTTTTGCTATAAAGGGTGCGAATATCAATTAAATCAGGTCCTTGAGTGCCTTCCAGCACAGGAAATTCAACTTGCTGCCCGGTTTGATTGTCGGTGAAAGTAACGGTTTTGACCATGAGTTAGCCCTTTTCTCGCAATGTTTCTGCACAAAAATTAGGTAAAGATTACCTTTCCATTTATTTATACCATCTTAACAAAAAAAACTATAAGATAAAGCGAGATAAATCAGTGCTTTTCATTAAAATTTCTAATTTTTCAGTAACGATATCAGCATCAATGGTGATAATTTCACCCGCTTTATCGCTGGCGGTAAAGCTAATTTCTTCCAGCAATTTTTCTAACACGGTATGCAAACGTCGTGCCCCAATATTTTCCACTTGTTCGTTAATGGTTTGGGCGATATCGGCAATTTTATGCAAGGCTTCTTCGGTAAATTCCAAAGTTACATTTTCGGTAGCCAACAAAGCTTGATATTGTGCAATTAAAGCATTTTTCGGTTCGGTCAAGATTCGAAAAAAATCATCACGATTAAGAGAGGTCAGCTCAACACGTATCGGCAAACGGCCTTGCAATTCAGGCAACAAATCTGAAGGTTTTGCGGTATGAAATGCCCCTGAAGTGATGAATAAAATATGGTCGGAACGCACAGTGCCGTATTTTGTAGAAATATTTGTGCCTTCAATCAGGGGAAGTAAATCGCGCTGAACACCTTCACGTGAAATATCGCCACCGTGATGTTGCGAGCGCGCGCAAGTTTTGTCAATTTCATCTAAAAACACAATCCCCGATTGTTCACAGCGTTTGATTGCCTCTTTAATAACTTTTTCGGGGTCGATTAACTTATTACTCTCTTCATTGAGTAAAACTTCGTAGGAATCTTTCACCGATAGGGTCCGTTTTTGTGTGGGTGAGCCAAAAGTTCTTCCCAACATTTCACCAATATTTAACATGCCCATTTGGGCCCCTGGCATGCCGGGAATATCCAGCATTGGCATTTGTGAATGACCAGTATCTTGGACATTAATTTCAATATCCAAATCGTCTAATTCGTTATTTCTGAGCTGGTTTCGGAATTTTTCCTTGGTGCTATCGGTCGCTCCTGCGCCTGTTAAGGCTTCGATGACACGATTTTCGGCATTCCTTTCAGCACGCTCAGTAACATGGATACGGTGCTCGTTACGCACCATATTGATGGTAATTTCCAGCAAATCACGGATGATCTGTTCAACATCACGCCCTACATAGCCAACTTCGGTAAATTTTGTCGCTTCCACCTTAATAAAAGGTGCGTGTGATAATTTTGCCAAACGGCGGGCAATTTCGGTTTTGCCACAACCGGTGGGACCAATCATGAGAATGTTTTTTGGTTGAATCTCATCGCGCATGGCACCTTTTAATTGTCGTCGTCGCCAACGGTTGCGAAGCGCAATGGCAACGGCACGTTTTGCATCGTGTTGTCCCACAATATAATTATTAAGATGGGCAATAGTTTCAGCAGGAGTAAAATTATTCATAATTTTTCAACAGTCAAGTTATTATTAGTATAAATACAAATGTCGCTGGCAATTTTCATGGCTTGGCGAGCAATTTCTTCAGGATCATCGATGTGCTGATACAAGGCCCGGGCGGCAGCTAAGGCATACATTCCCCCTGATCCGATGGCAATTAACCCATCTTCAGGCTCAATTACATCACCGGTACCCGATAGGGTGAGTGAGATCGTTTTATCAACAACAATCATCATCGCTTCTAATTTGCGTAAATATTTGTCGGTACGCCAATCCTTGGCAAGTTCCACGCAAGCACGCGTTAACTGGGCTGGGTATTGTTCTAGTTTGTTTTCTAACCGTTCAAATAAAGTAAAGGCGTCGGCGGTGGCACCAGCAAAGCCGACAATAACACTACCAGAGCTTAGGTGGCGTACTTTAACTGCGTTCGCTTTCATTACGGTTGGCCCCAGGCTTACCTGGCCATCGCCTGCAATGACAACTTGATCGCCTTTGCGTACAGAAAGAATTGTTGTTCCATAAAGTTTCATTCTCTGCATTATGGTTAGGAAAACGAAAATTGCAAGAAAATATCTAAAAGAAAGATAGTTTTGTGAAGAAAGGTTGATAATAATAAAAAATATGTTATGATTTTGCCATTCCTGCAAGAGGGGCTTAGGCTCCCTGCAATTTTCCTTGGCATTTTTTCTTGGCAATTTTTCTTGTTGATTGTAATTTATGGTTATTTTGGCAATGAAGCTAGGTGAAGTTCTTGAGTGTATTTTCAGTGATTTTGAATGTCTATGGTTTGCTGAGCAGGATAATAAATGTGGTTCTTAGTCTTGCATCAATATGGTTGGCTTGTTCCGTGATAAAAAATTATCTTTCGGGATCTTATGGAATTTGCCGAAATAAGATGCGTGAAGATAAAAAGATAAGGATATTTTTTAATGTCAAAACGTCAATCGTCAAAATATAAAATTAATCGCCGTTTGGGGCTGAATCTTTGGGGGCGGCCCAAAAGCCCATTAAATCGCCGTGATACCGGGCCTGGTCAGCATGGTGCAGCGAAAAGGCGCAAGAAGCAATCTGATTTTGGGCTGCAATTAATGGCGAAGCAACGATTAAAAGGGTATTATGGGAATATTGGCGAGCGTCAATTTCGGCGTTATTATCAAGAGGCACAACGTCGACGTGGGGATACGGGTGAGAATCTTGTGGGTTTGCTTGAGCAAAGGTTGGATGCTGTGATTTATCGGGCAAAATTTGTTCCAACAGTTTTTGCAGCTCGGCAAATTGTGAATCATGGGCACTTAAAGGTTAATGGTAAGCGAGTCAATATTCCTTCTTATCAGGTTCAGACCGGCGATGTGATTGAATTGCGCGCGAAAAGTCGTGAAATTCCGATGGTTATGGAAGCAACCGCTCTTGTTGAGCGTGATGTTCCTGATTATGTTACTGTTGATTATACTAAGATGATTGCCACGTTTGTTCGAGTGCCAAAATTGGAAGATATCCCCTATCCTGTGCAGATGGAACCCAATTTGGTAACAGAATTTTACAGCCGTTAAAATAATAATTTTTTGCGTAGGGTGTTTTGTTTGGATATTGCTATTGCTCAAGATGGTTTTGGTATCGATTAATAATGGAAGAATATTATCAATGATTGAAATGCGTTTGGCATTACGGCAAGATCGTCATAATATTTTTGTATGGCGCAATGATGCTCAAACGCGGCTTATGCCGCATAATACAGAAAAGATCGAGTGGAAAACCCATTGTGACTGGTTTGATCGGGTGATTTTAGATCAAAATTTTCTGTTGTTGATCGCCAGTGAAGGCCAGGGTAAAGATAAAGATTTAGGTGTTGTTTGCTTTAATTATCGTGGTGATCATCGTGCAAATATTTCTTTGTATCTTAACCCTGAAAAACGTGGAGCAGGTAAAGCTGTTGTTATGTTATTATCAACAGAATCATTTTTAGATTCAAGAATTATGCGTATTGTGGCTCAAGTAAAAATAGGAAATATCGCTTCGGTGAAAACATTTCAGCGTGCGCATTATCAGAATATAACCAGCAATGATGATCAGGGCTATGTTTTTCTGAAAACACTTGGAAGATGAATTGGCAAGATGAGTTGTAAAGTCGAAATATTGCTATTATGGGGTGTTTTTTTATCCTCGTTATTATTGGCAATATTCCCAGCCTCAGCACAAAATTTTACTAATCAGAACTCCAAGCAACCCAAATTTACGGTTGAAACCTCGTTTTGGCCACATTATGGCGAGCTAAGATGGGAAAATCAACGTGCGTCTGTTACGCCGATCGCAACAAATTTGAATGATGATGCAGGATTTATTCAAGAATTTGTTGGGCGCTATCAAAGTTCTGATCAGGATTTGGCTTTTGATGTTACGATGGCAATGGGCAAGGCATCGGGCATCCAAACTCAAACTGAATTTTGTAATGGTTTATTAGGGGATATTTCCGGATGTGCTGGGGGAGCTTCGCCAATTTTTTCTGAGGCGAAAAGTTTTACGGATACCGATATTTCGTTGATGATGATTGATAGTAAGCATCGGTTTGTTTCCCTGAAAAGGGCGGGGTATCATCCTCGCGCTAATCGTTCTGTGGTAAATTACCATTGGTTGATTGGTTATATGCGGTTTGCCGAACATTATAATAGTTATGGCAAGAGTTATTTAACGGGGGCAGGCAATAGTGCGCCGGTTCATAGGTTAGTGGCAACTCAAAAATTTCAGTGGGATGGTGTTCGCTTGGGTGGCTTTGTTGATTATCAAGTTGGCGATCAAGCTGGCAGATTGTCGTATCAAGCAAAAATTGTTTATGTTTTAAACAATCTTGCAGGAAATATTAAAGAAACAGCTTATCAATCGGTGCTTGGTGCGGGTAATAATATAAAAATATCAGGTACCGGTGCCGGGTTGTTGAGTGATGTAACCATGCAATATCAATTGGATCACAATAAATATTTAGCGGTTGGTTATCGGCATTGGAGCTTGCATGCTTCAGGAACGCAGTTTTTAGGCCCTGATTTTGTTAAAAAAATTAAGGTAACGAAAATTGAAACCGTTCGCCACGGACCTATTATTCGCTTTTTTGTTAAATTCTAAGGCAAAGAAATTATTGGTAATCATAATTTTACGTGTTATAAAGCACCAAGCATTATAAGGGCAAAAGGTAAGTTGGTGATCATCAAGATTTTGAAAAAGATATTATTACTAAGGTTGGGGTTGGTGGTTGGCCTATCGCTTGTTCTTAGCGGGTGCACGCCTGGGCAATATGTTTCGATGTTTATTGTTGGTGTTGGTTACACCATTTGGACCGATAAATTACCAACAGATACTGTGCTTGAGGTTATTATGGGTAAGGAATGTAGTACGGCGCGTGCCCAAGATGAGGGGGGTGATGTTTGTCAAGATTCAGAGGAACAAGGCGCGCTTGAAAGTGCGGTTCCTAGATGGTGTTATCGTACGATTGCCGGTGTAGATTGTTATCAGCAAGAAATCCCACAATATGCGGATCGATTGGTTATGGAACCTTAAAGTTGTAAAAAAATAAAATAAAATTATTACCCGAAAAGGCAAAATATAGTGCATGCAGATCGATTTGGATTCATTTATTATTCGGGTAATCTCTTACTTTTTTTTAACAATCTTTTGAATTTACTTGTTTATTTCCGTAGAAGAATCTGCTAGATTTTAGCTGATGGAATTATCTTTGCGTAAAATTAATTTGGGTAAATTACGTTATATTGATCGGTTTACGAGGTTGGGAGACAAAATATGGCATATCATTTGCCAGAGTTGGATCGGATATCAAAAGCTCTCTCGCGGCTGGAAACGGCTTTACTGACGAATCGTCGTTCGTATAAGAATGAAGATTCGGGTATAGATGATACGGTTCTTCAAGAAGAAAACCAAAAACTACAATTGCAATGTGAGCTGTTAGAGAAACAACTTTATGAAGTGCAGTTGGTACTGGTAGATTTATTGCGCTTAAAAGAGTAGATTTAGAAATCTTTATCAAAGATGGAAAGTGAAAAATAGGTAATGGCACAAGTAACCGTTTTTATTTCAGGACGTTCCTATAGCTTGGATTGTGATGATGGCCAAGAAGAGCATTTGCAAAGGCTGGGTGAGCATTTGGATAATCGAATCCGTGAATTGCAATCTTCGAGTCGAATCCAGAATGATTTAGAGCTATTGGTAATTACCGGTATTTTGCTTAGTGATGATCTCTCGGATGCTATTGCTGAAATTACTGAGCTTAAAAAGCAGGTGGTAAGTTTGGAAGGGCACGTAAAACGGGCCTCAAACCCAGCATTTGCAACGCAAACTATTTATTCGTTGGATACGAGTCAAATTGCGGTTAGGCTAGAAGCTATGGCCGGACGTATGGAAAGACTTGCAGAAACTGTGCAAGACAATTAAACTAAAGAAGCTGGACGGTACGCTTTGCTTTCCAAATTCCCGGGGGCGATATTTTTCTTACGAGGGAGCTATCTCTGATGGATGCGGATGTTTTGCATGTGCGCGTTTATTATCGTGGTGCCCACCTGTTTTTCAGGCCATCGTGGAATTAACATATTGCGGCGGCCGTTTGGCTTTTTCCGTCTGGTTTTTAATGCCTAGATTTTTTTGAACTGGTTTTCATTGAACGGCTTTTTTTTTGACTGGTATTATTGGATTGGATAGATTGTGACAAGTATGGATGCAAAACAAGAATGTAGAAAAATTGCCCGGATTATGCGCATAGAGGCTAACAGGTTAGATCAAGAAAAAGTTGCATCTAAACAAGTGGCAAATGTTATTGTTTCGCATTTTTCCAAACAATTTCCAGAGCTTGCAGGAAAAATTGTTGCAGGTTATTCTGCAATTCATTCTGAGGTTAATGTAACGCCGCTGTTGGAATATGCTAACCAAAATGGTGCGCAGTTATGTCTACCATGGGTATGGCAAAAAAAATGTTGGTTAAAATTTTTACATTGGAATTTTGCAGATGTTTTGATCGAAGGTGATTTTGGCGCGTTGACTCCGCCATTAGATTCCCCTGAAATAATTCCGGATATTGTTTTGGTTCCCTTATTGGGGTTTGATGATACTGGGTTGCGTTTGGGATATGGGGGTGGTTATTATGATCGGACCATAGCCAAGCTTAAGCAAGATGCTGGGAAAGATATTTGTTGGCTAGGTGTGGCTTATCGTGAGCAACATTTTGCAAGCTTGCCGTTTTGCGAGTATGATCAGCCATTAGATGGTTTGCTAAGCGAGAAGGGAATTCGTTTATTTTGAGTGATGTAAGAATATTATTTCTAGGAGATGTTTTTGCCTCTCCTGGAAGGGATGCGGTGCACAAATATTTGCCTGAGTTACGCCGGATGTTGCGCCCGAATCTGGTGATTGTTAATGTTGAGAATTCCGCACATGGCTTTGGTCTTACCGGGGCGATTTATCGCGAAATGTTGAGCTATGGTGTGGATATTATGACAGGTGGCAATCATATTTGGGATAATATTGATGTGATGACAATCATTAATGATGCGGATCAGTTGGTGCGTCCATTGAATATGCCCGAAACCACACCAGGGAAAGGTTATCGTGATCTTATTTTACCGCAAGGGAAAATACGCGTAATTAATTTATTGGGAAAATTATTTATGGAACCGATGTTAGGTGTATGGGAAAAAATTGCTGAAATTGTTCCTGAGGGCAAGCCTGCTGATTTTGGTTTTGCTGCGATTTTTGTAGATATCCATGCCGAGGCTTCTTCTGAGAAAATGGCACTTGCCAATGCCCTTGATGGGCGGGTAAGTGCGGTGATTGGTAGCCATACTCATGTGCCAACAGCAGATAGTCGGATATTACCTTTCGGTACAGCCTATCAAACCGACGCGGGCATGTGTGGGGTTTATGATTCGGTTATTGGGATGGATACAGCGGGTGCGATCGAAAGATTTAAGTTGGTTGTTCCCCGTTCAAGGCTGCAATATGCGAAAGGGGAAGCCACAGTTTCAGGGGTGTTTATGGTGATTGGTGAAAATGGTTTGGCAAAAAATATTGCGCCTGTGCGTTGTGGTCCTAGATTATCCGAGACAATCCCTAATTTTTAAGATTCTCTTTTATTATGGAGATGCTGTATGCGCATTGCACAATCAGTGATCGAGGCTATCGGGAATACGCCTTTGATTTACCTTAAAAAAGCTTCTGAAATTACCGGATGCACCATTTTAGGGAAAGCAGAATTTATGAATCCTGGAGGCTCGGTGAAGGATCGCGCTGCTAAAGGCATGTTGCAACAGGCTTTTGCCGAAGGGTTACTTGGTAAGGGCGGGCAGATTATTGAAGCTACAGCTGGCAATACGGGTATTGGCTTGGCATTGGTTGGCAATCAGCTGGGGTTGAAGACTCATATTTTGATTAATAATGATCAAGCGAATGAAAAAAAACAAATGCTAACAAATGTTGGGGTTCGGTTAATTGAGGTGGAGCCAAAACCCTATAGTGATCCAGATAATTATATTCATAAGGCGCAGAGATTAGCCGAGCAAATTGCAAAGACCAATCCTGAAGGTGGCGTGTTATGGGTAAATCAATTTGATAATTGTGCTAATCGTGAAAGTCATCTCAGCACGGCAAATGAAATTTGGCAAGATTGTGATGGTGGCGTGGATGGCTTTGTTTGCGCGGTGGGTACGGGTGGAACTTTGGCAGGGGTTGCGCAATATTTGCGCGCGAAAAAATCGGATATTGTGATTGGCCTGGCAGATCCTTTTGGAGCAAAACTATACTCTTATTATCAAACGGGTGTGCTTGCAAGCGAGGGTAGCTCTATTACTGAGGGTATTGGACAAGGCCGGGTTACTGGAAATTTGGTCGGGCTTTATGTGGATTTGCCTTATCAAATTAGCGACCAGATTGCACTTGAATGGGTTTTTCATATGTTGCAATATGAGGGGTTGGCGTTGGGGATGTCTTCAGGCATTAACATTGCCGGCGCAGTTGCCATGGCAAAAGATTTGGGCAAGGATAAGATCATTGTAACGATGCTATGTGATGGTGCCTCGCGGTATCAAACCAAATTATTTAATGCTGAATTTCTACAAAAAAATAATTTGCCAATATTAAACTGGGATTTTTAATTATGGATGATCGAACAAAATTAGCGATACAGACCTCTTTACTGCATAATGGTGATTATGTGGATGGTACGGTGAATCCTCCGGTGCAACATGCTTCTACGTTAAGGGCACCGGATTATTTAAGCTTTATTGGCAAAAAACCGTGGCAAAAAACGTATGGGCGCTATGGGCTACAAACACATCGCGCGTTAGAAGATGCGGTGAGTTTAGCAGAAAATGCCCATGCAACATTATTAACCAGCTCGGGAATGCATGCGGTAAGTTTAAGCTTAACAAGTTGTTTGCGCCCCGGAGACCATGTTTTGCTTACGGATAATGTTTATGACCCAGTTAAAATATTTGCGCGTAATATTTTAACGCGAATGAATATTGCTTACGATTATTATAATCCGCTGTTAGGCGCAGAAGCGTTATCTAAGCTTATTTTGCCAAATACGCGGATGCTTTATATGGAAAGTCCGGGAAGTGGTACTTTTGAATGCCATGATACACTTGCCTTGTTGCAATGTGCGAAAACCACGCAAGCCATTATCTGCGTAATGGATAATAGTTGGGGGACCGGGGTTTTTCACAAACCTTTGCAGTTAGGTTGTGATATTTCGCTGACTGCTGGAACAAAATATATTTCCGGGCATTCTGATATTTTGTTGGGAACAGTTAGTGTGGCATCGGCTGATCTTTACCAGCAAATCTTCCTACATTCGAAATGCCATGGTTATTATGTGGCTCCCGATGAAGCTTATTTAGGTTTGCGAGGGATTCGCACTTTGGCAGTGCGACTAAAGCAGCATCAAGAAAATGCTCAAGAAATTGTAGCATGGTTAAAACAACGTGATGAAGTGGGTTTCATTTTACATCCCGCTGAGACACAGCATTGGGGAGCAAAATATTTTCAGCGCGATTTCACGGGTTCATCGGGCTTATTTGGCTTTTATTTGCGTGAGGCTGACCAGGATAAATTGGCCGTATTTTTTGCTCATTTACAGTTATTTTCGCTCGGCTATAGTTGGGGCGGTTATGAAAGTTTGCTGATACCGGTAAAATTAGACCCGGATGATGCCAAGCTTGGGCGTGCGGCATCTCCTTATTTGCCTAAATATTATGGGCAAACCTTATTGCGGATTCATGTTGGGCTTGAAAATGTTCAAGATTTAATTGCAGATTTGGCGGGTGGTTTTGCGGCCATGAATGCTTTTGCATGAAATAAAAGAATTACCTAAAAATGCGGAGACAATATGGCTATGAAGGTTACTGAGACTAGATCTGAAAATTTATGGGATCTTATCCAATTTGATGCAAAAGGTTTAATCGCCGCAATTGCAATCGATGCGCAAAATTGTGAGCCTTTGATGCAGGCATGGATGAATACAGAAGCCTTACGGATCACTTTGCAAGAAGGCAGGGTTTGTTATTATTCGCGTTCGCGCCAGAAATTATGGCGTAAGGGAGAGATTTCAGGGAATGTACAGCAATTAGAATCATTGTTGATCGATTGTGATGCAGATTGCTTATTGCTAAAAGTTACGCAACTCGGTGCTGCTTGCCACACTGGGCGTAAGGGTTGTTTCTATCGCGATGTTAATTTACAAACTGGCGCGGTGACAATTATTTCACAACCGATTCAAGATGCGAAAAAACTTTATCGGCTCACATAATGATCGGGCTGGTCCATTGTTGATGATTTGCAACGGATTATGTTTGACAAGCCTTCGAAAGCCTCATATTGTTGGCTCGCTAAGAATTTCTGAGTGGTTATGCGGGAAAATTTTATATTTAGCGAATTATTGATGAGCAGAAAATTTTTATGGGTTTGAAAATAGTGAATATGCAAAATATAGATATTAAAAAAATGATACGTTCGCTTTGCGAACAGGTGCGCTTTTTTTTCTTTGCGATCTTAATTGCCCTTGTCGTACGCTCTTGTTTGTATGAACCCTTTCGGATTCCCTCAGGTTCGATGTTGCCTACTTTATTGATCGGTGATTATATTTTTGTTTCTAAATTTAGTTATGGCTATAGTCGGTATTCTTTTCCCTTTAATGTGCTTTCTTTTTCGGGCAGATTTTTTAACAATATGCCTCAGCGCGGGGATGTTACAGTTTTTCGCAATCCCGTAACCCCAAAAATTATTTATATTAAACGCATTATCGGGTTGCCTGGTGATGAAATTCAAATGCGTTTGGGAAAACTCTATATTAACGATTTATTAGTTCCGCGAGTTCAAATAGAAGATTTTCACGGGATTACGCGTTACAATCAAACCGTAAGTTCAGAGAAAACTTATCAAATTTTGGAACAATATGGCGATGATAGCCTTGCCGATAATACTCGAATTTATCATGTACCTGACGGGCATTATTTTGCTATGGGCGATAATCGGGATAATTCTCAAGATAGTCGGTTTTTATCGATGGTGGGTTACATTCCTGAAGAAAATTTGGTAGGGCGAGCGACGATGGTGTGGTTATCGCTAGATTTAGAAGAATGGAGTCCCCGTATTGGACGATTCTTTACTTTGATTAAGTAGTAAAGTTAATGGCATTGCCAGCAAATTCAAAAATTCTTGCGCCAGAATTAATCCAAGATATTTGTCGGCGGATTGGTTATTCATTTCAAGATACGCAATTGCTAATCACAGCTTTAACGCATCGTTCGTTGGCAGCGAATTGGCGCTCGTATGAACGGTTAGAGTTTTTAGGGGATCGAATTTTGGGTTTTATTGTTGGCGAAATGCTTTATCAGCAATTGCCAAATGCCGATGAAGGCGAGTTATCGCGTAGGCTGGCATCTTTGGTAAATCGTAAATTCTTAAGTGAATGGATGCAAAGATTAGAAATCGGTGATTTTATTCAAATGTCAGCGGAATGTCGGGCAAGAAATTTGCAGAGCAATCCGGCAATTTTATCCGATATTGCTGAATCTTTGCTGGCGGCAATTTATTTGGATAGTGATTTACAATCCGCAATTTGTTTTGTTCAGCGCGATATCGGCATCGATATTGAGAATTTCCCGATTGAAAAAGATGCCAAATCTCGGCTACAAGATTGGTGTCAGGCAGAGGGGTTGCCGTTGCCGATCTATCGAGAAATCTCACGGCAAGGAAGTGATCATTTGCCTTGGTTTGAATTTGAAGTCAAAGTGGTAGATAAAAGTGGCAAGGAAAATGATTTTTTGCTTGGGTTTGGTTATGGCGGTTCAAAGCGTGAAGCTATGCAGGAAGCCGCATGCCATTATTGGCAAAATCATCATGTGATCAAGGATTCAGATGGCAATGGGGAAAATAATGGTTAATCGTGAAGCGACCACACGGGCCGGCTTTATCGCTCTTATGGGGGCGCCCAATGCTGGAAAATCTACTTTGGTAAATTATTTGGTTGGCAGTCAGGTTAGTTTGGTTACGCGTAAAGCGCAAACTACGCGAACTCGGATTCGGGGAATTCGTTGCTTTCAAGATTGCCAATATATTTTGGTAGATACGCCGGGTTTATTTGCCCCGCGAGATCAATTTGATGCTTCGATGCTTAATATGGCAATGACAAGTGCTCAGCAAGCCGATATGGTTTGGTTGATTATCGATGCGGCTGTGCATCATGCGGTATTGAAGGCCGATAAAATGTTGGCGCAATTATTTGCAAATCCTGCTTTGGCGAAGAAACCTTTCGCCTTGCTTTTGAATAAAATCGATAATATGAAGAAAAATAAATTATTGCCATTAACAGCAGAATTGCAATTAATTCTTAGTGAGAAATCCACGCGCAAAGATCATCAGATTTTTATGATTTCGGCTCTTTCTGGGAATGGTTGCGAGCAACTACTAGAAACAGCACGTCAATTTATGCCCCAAAGTGTTTTTCTTTATCCTGAGGATCAAATTGCCGATATGCCTTTGCAGTTAATGGCAGCAGAAATTACGCGTGGGCATATTTTTGAGCGGATGCATCAAGAAGTTCCTTATGAAATTGCAGTGGAAACTATGTCGTGGTTAAAGCAAAAGAATGGTTCCATTCGGATTGAACAAAATATTTATATTTCGCGCCTTGCGTTGAAGCCTATGCTTATTGGCAAAAAAGGTGAAACGATTAAAGTGATCTCACAATCTTCGCGTTTAGAGATTGAGGAGTTGACGGGTGTAAAAGTTCATTTGTTTGTTTTTGTTAAGCATCAAGAAAATTGGCGCAGTTTGAAACAATTTCGTTTGATGCAAGGCATGGAGTAAAAGTTTTTGAAAAATCTATTTATGGGCGTTAATAAAATTTTCCCGAGAAAATATTTCAAGGAAAATATTTCAGGGAAAATAGGGTGAGATTTCAAAAGGAACAATATTTCTACGATTGTAGTTAGACGATCTTGGTAAAGATCGCAGTGATTTTAGATTAGATGAAATGAGGGTAATTTGAAGATGGCTAGGATTAATTCGATGATGAGCGTGGGGCATTGATCAGGTGGACATAAAAAAAAATATTATTCATAATATTGATGTCGTAATTTTTTTACAATCTATTCACAATTACGATTCATTTGATTTAGCGATCATTGACCCGCCATATAATATTGGCAAAAATTTTGGCAATAATAAGGATACTATGGATATAAAAGATTATATTCATTGGAGCCTTATCTATCTCAATGAATGTTTTAGATTAATCAAACCATCTTGCCCAATATATATTTATGGATACCCCGAAATATTATCTTATATTGCAGTGAAATATCCTATCGAAAATCAAAGATGGTTAGCCTGGCATTATACGAATAAAACGGTTCCTTCTAGTAAATTCTGGCAGAGAAGTTTTGAGAGTATATTATGTCTTTGGAAAGGTGATAAGCCAAAGCTAAAAGTTGATGATATTAGAGAAGATTACACGGATGGTTTCTTGAAAAATGCCGCAGGGAAAGTAAGGAAAAGTAGAAAATGTAGATATAGTAAAGGCAATTCAGAAACTATTTATCAGGCCCATGAAAAAGGAGCACTGCCAAGAGATGTAATAAAAATACCGGCATTGGCTGGAGGGGCAGGATATTCAGAAAGAATATTTTATTGTCAAGATTGTGAAATGCTTTGTCGGCAAAAAGATAAACAGAATCACAGCCATTGCAGTATCGTTGATCATCCTACACAAAAACCTTTTAAGGTAACAGAAAAATTGATAAAAGCTTCTGCGCCTGGGAATGTTTTAATTCCGTTTGCTGGAACTGGCTCTGAATGTGTTATGGCAAAAAAGATGGGTGTAGATTTTTATTCTACAGAAATAAACCCCGAATATGTGAAGCTAGCGAACAAATGGATAGAATATTATGATGAATAAATTAGGTAATTTTTATGTTTGGGGTTTTGCAGGTTAGGGAAAGGTGATTTCTGTCTTGGGCAGATCATCGGCATTTCATAGATCATGCTTTATGATAACCCACACAAAAATCAATCATTTCGCCAAAAATCGCTACGTTCATTTTCGATCACTAAAAGCATGAGCGCGAATCCCTTCTATCAGTTGAGAGTAAAACTAGGCCCAATCGGTTTACAGTTTCATTCCGACTGTCAAAAACTGGTGCCAAAGAATTGGTGTCAAAAACTGGTGCCAAAAAATAGCGCCAAAAATTAGCGTAAGGTTAGTTGTTTGAGCCTATTCTTGAAGGCATTTTTCAATTCGATCCATAGCGGTAACTAAATCTGTTTCATCAGCTACGCATGAAAAGCGAATATGCCCGGAACATTCATCTCCAAAGCCATTGGCACTTAACCCAGCAACCCCATATTCAAATAAAAACTTATCACTAAGCTGGTTTGAATCTAGCTTGCTGGCATTACTGAAATCGGGGAAAATATAAAAGGCACCTTGTGGGGCAACGCAAGTTACATTGGGCATATTGTTAAATCTTTTATGCATAAAGGCAGCACGCTTAGCAAATTGCTCAGACATATCATAGATAGGCTTTTTATCGCCTTCTAGTGCGACAATGCCAGCATATTGTGCCGGAGCATTCGGGCAAGAGTAAGAATTCACGGCGAGCTGAAAGATGTAAGGCATTAATGCTTTGGGCCAAAGCGAAAATCCTAATCGCCAGCCAGTCATAGCAAAGCTTTTCGAAAATCCATCAAGTAGAATCATACGCTCACGCAAAGATTCTAAATTTAACAGGCTAAAATGCTCTTGGTTGCCAAATGTGAAATGGCTATAAATTTCATCTGTCATAATTGTGCAGTCAGGGTATTCTTGGAGCAAAACTTCTAATTTTCTTGCGGTTTGTTCCGACATAACGCTTCCGGTAGGGTTATGGGGGGAGTTTACAATCAGCAAACGAGTTTTCGTTGTGATCCGCTCAGCAATATCTGTAATATCGATCTCAAAATTGTTCTTAGCACGCAT
Organism: Alphaproteobacteria bacterium; assembly: GCA_965206365.1. GTDB lineage: Bacteria > Pseudomonadota > Alphaproteobacteria > JABAAW01 > JAHZMA01 > CBDBJL01. Next base: position 45,213 of record CBDBJL010000016.1, on the reverse strand, counting down.
CGGAACGGCGACAGCCTTTGCCCCGGTATAGTTAATCATGGAACGGTAGATCGGAAATGCTGGGTCGGGATACATGATTTCAGCACCAGCTTGCCCGAACAAAGTGATGGCAAAGTTCATTGTTGGTTTTCCACCCGGCATAATCGCAACGCATTCGTGATCTGCGCTAAATTGATAGCGGTTGGTTAAATAATCAGCAACAGTTTTTCGCAAAGGTACAATGCCCAAAGGAGGTGTGTAGCCATGGCGTCCATCTTTCAGAGCCTGAATCGCAGCCTCTACAATGTGAGCGGGGGTTTGAAAATCGGGTTGTCCTAAACCTAAATTAATTACATTAACCCCCTGACTTTCAGCTTTGGCAACGCGTGCGGCTAAAGTAAAAGCACTTTCAGTGCCCATTCTTTCTAGGGCGGGGTTCAGAATAAAGTCGGTCATTGGGGTTTCCTTATGAATGTAGGGTTAAGAGCTGATTTAGGCATTGGGGTTCCATTTTTCAATGTTTTCAAGCATTGCTTTTAAGGTTTCCAAAAAACCAGAAACGCCCTTCGCGGCGATAATTGCTGAAAATTCAGCACGTTGAGTTTGGACCATAGAAATGCCTTCAATATCTAAATCAATAATTTTCATGCCAGATTTTAATTTCCGTAGATGCCATACCAGCAGAATATTTTCGCCATCTGTAGTAACTTTTGTAGAAATAATGAGGGTTTTTTTATTTTGGCGTTCTCCGGTGATGCTGATATTACTTGATGTTGGAGTTTTTAAGCTGATCATTCGTTGTGCAATACTGGTTTTGATCCAGCGTTCAAATAAACCCAAATATTCGCTTTGTTGTTCAGAGCTCATATCGCGCCAATGATGCCCAACAGAAAGGCGGCCAATGGCAGGAAACGAAAGATGCTCTTCTAGCAAGGCAAGTGCATGGGTATAGCGTTGTTTTTCGCTGAGCTCTGGCTGTGTTAACAGGGCGTAAGAACGGGCAATGTTGGTTTCAACATAGGTTCTGGCATCGGTTAGATCATCGCCAGAGGCTGGCATCGCAAATGTTAGAGATAAAAATGTTAATAGTAAGAGGGTGTTTTTTTTTAGCATGATTTGTTTCTTTAGTGAAGTTAGTGTTTATGGACGCGTAAAGGTGAGTTTAGCCCCCACATGATGAACAGTTTCAATGGCATTGGGTTTAAGAACCTCAACAGAGACGCAGGTAACTTTAGGATCGTCAAAACATAAATAGGCAATATCGCGCGCTAAACTTTCTACCAAACCAATATGACGTAGCTGGGTATGAGATTGAATGCGCTTAATTAAATTATGATAACAGAAGACTGTATCATAATTATCAAGACTAGCGAGGGTTTTGGGACAATCAAGATGAACCTCAAGATTAATTTCAACAGGTTGCGGAATGGTTTTTTCATGCTCATAAATGCCAATCAAACAATTTATCATTAACTGGTTAATTTTTACTTGATACGAGCTAAGCAAAGCATCACAGCGCGCATGGTGAATCGTTTGTGGGGTAATCGCTTGCGGGGCATCGCAGATTGCATTTTTAGCATGTATGTTATAGGATTTCACTTGCACATCCATTTCACAGAAATTTCTTAGGAATGTTTTATCGACGAGCTAAAATCTAGTCGAAAATAATCTGGTTTGCAACAATAAATAATAATCGTGCGGGCAGAAAATGAGGTGGAACTGTTTTTAATCGGTCTTAAATTAAGGAAAAATGGCGTATTTATGGTAGAAGATGGTGAAAAAAAAACAAAAATTATGGGTATTATTAATGTGACACCAGATAGTTTTTCTGGAGATGGGCAAATGTTGAGTGGTCAAGATGATTTCCCGGTAAATGTGGTGAAACAAGCTACAGAATTTTTAAGAAATGGTGCCGATTTACTTGATATTGGGGGCGAAAGTACACGCCCGGGTAGTAAAGCAATTACGTTTCAGGAAGAATATCAACGGGTGATCCCTTGTGTCCAAGCAATCAAAGATAAATTTCCCGATGCGGTAATTTCTGTGGATACTACAAAAGCGAAGATTGCTGCCGAAGCCCTTAAAAGGGGTGCAAATATGATTAACGATGTTAGCGATGGTAGCAATGATGCTGAAATGGCACAAGTGGTTGCTGAGGCGAAGGCGTGGATTGTGTTGATGCATAATCGTGCCAATATCGCGAAAGTTGAGGTAAACACCCTTTTGGGCAACGCTTATCAAGCAACAGATCGGGATGATATTGTTACGCAAATCACGCATGATTTACAGGCAAGAATTACGACAATGGAACTTGCGGGGGTGGCAAGAAGTAAAATGATTCTGGATCCTGGAATCGGGTTTGGCAAAACTGTTCGAGATAATTTAAGATTAATTAATCAATTAGAGCAATTGCAAATTTTTGCAATGCCCATATTATTGGGGGCTAGTCGTAAATCTTTTATTGGCAAAGTGTTGAATGAAACAACCCAAGAGCGTCTTATCGGTTCAATCATTGCGGCGATGGTTGGCAAAATGCGTGGTGCTAGCATTTTGCGAGTGCATGATGTGGCGCAAACCCATAGGGCGGTTGCGATGCTAGATGCTATTTTATGTGCCTAGAAATTAACCGCATATTACCGTAACATTGCAAATATTTTGGTAATTTCGGTATTTTTTAGGCGAAAAACACCGCTGATATTCTGCGATAAAATCAAGGCCTCGTGATCATTGTTAGGAGGGGTGCTGATTTGTGATCTTGGTATTTTTGTAAGATGATTACGAGTGCTAATTGTGCGCACCGGATAAGGTTTGGGGATGGTGGCCGTGTTTTGATATAATTTCACGCGTAGCTCGTTAATTGGAACTTGACGCCCATTATGTTGAACATGCCAATAGGTCCAACCATTGCAACTTTCTGTACCTTGCAATTGGGCTCCAATTTTGTGAATCGAGCCACGATGCTCGCCCGCAGCAATGCTGGCATCGGCATAGATTTTGGCATTAAATCTATTATCGGGGCTGGTAAGGCGATCTCCCGGATTCAGCAAACCATGTTCAAGCAGATGACCAAAAGGAATGCGGGGGTTTTTATGCTGAATCTGTATGGCAAGATATTTTTCATCTGTATTGGGTTTGATTGCTTGTAACCTTTGCTTGGCAACAGCAATATAGCTTGGTTCGCGTTCGATACCAATAAATTTACGTCCAAGTTTTTTGGCTACGGCAAGTGTGGTACCACTGCCCGCAAAGGGATCTAAAACCAGATCGCCAATTTGCGAACATGCGGCTAGAATTCGATATAGCAAAGCTTCAGGTTTTTGCGTAGGGTGGGCTTTTTTACCGGTTTGATCTTTGATTCGTTCTTTTCCGGTGCAAATGGGCATATGCCAATCAGAACGCATTTGCAAACCATCATTCATTTCCTTTAAGGATTGATAATTAAAATGATATTTTGCATCTTTAGATTTTACTGCCCATAATAATGTTTCATGAGCATTGGCAAACCGAGTGCCGCGAAAATTAGGCATGGGATTTGATTTTACCCAAACAACATCGTTAATAAGCCAAAAATTATGATCTTGGAGAATTTTGCCAATTCGATAAATATTATGATAGGTTCCAATTACCCATAGTGAGGCATCTTCTTTCATCAACCTTTTTGCTTGTTCTAGCCATTGTGTTGTGAAATTATCATAGTCGGAAAAATCAGCGAATTTATCCCAATTTTCATGAACGCCTTGCACAATAGAATGGTCAGGGCGTTGTAAAGATTGATTAAGTTGTAAAAAATAAGGAGGGTCGGCAAAGACTAAATCTACACAATTGCTGGGTAATTTTGCCATTTCTGCAAGAGAATCTCCTGCAATCATATGATTGATAACATTATTGGACGCAAGGCTGGAATGCTTCATGATATGCCGATCTAATTATCTAAGTTTCTACTTAAAGATTGCTACCTCTATTTAGGCTTCTGCCAATAAATTTAGAATCTCTCGATTTCTGGTGAAAATATTCATTTTTAATGAATATTTTCAATCGAATTGTCTTTGAGACAACGGCAACCATTATAGCAATATTTGCGAATCGGGTCAAGCGCGGTTTTTGCCGCAGATGGAAAGCCGTGAGTGTGATTAAGGGAGTTTGTTTGATAGAATTTGTTTACAAGGGGCAAAGCTAAGGCGATGATGGGGGGTAATACCATGATTGGCAAGAGCTTGCAGATGAACTTTGCTGGCATAGCCTTTGTTATTTTGCCAGAAATATTGTGGGTATCGTTGGGAAATTTTTATCATGAGTGCGTCACGCAGAGTTTTTGCTAAAATTGAAGCTGCAGCGATTGAAAGATGGCTATGATCACCACGAATAATCGCCTGAGCGGGCGCGGTTAAGTTAGGCGGTAAGTGATTACCATCAACCCAAATGGCTTGGGGGGTGGTGGGTAATTTATGGCATGCCCGCGCCATAGCCAACATGCTGGCATGCAAAATATTCATTCGGTCAATTTCAGTAACGCTTGCCGCACCATAACCATAATCAGCGTGGCTATGAATATAACTGGTAAGTTCGATTCGTTTCAAAGGGGTTAGCTTTTTACTATCACGGATTTGTGCACACCATTTCGGTAAATTATGGGTTCGAAAATTAACTGCAGCAGCAATTACCGGTCCGCATAATGTACCACGGCCCCGCCTCGTCAATTCCGGCAATATTGGCAACAAATAGCAATGGCTTCATAAAATGGTTTCCGCAAAAAGCAACAATATTGTTGAATCACTTGCTCAACTTTATCGGGAGGTTTTTTCAGTTTTTCTGCGACACTTTTTTTGATATCGCTTTGGCACGGGCTTTATAACGTAAATTAATTAACAGCAATAGGGGCTGTGCCAACAGGAAAATAAGTTGGTAAGAAAGCAATTTTCCGCTTAGCGTTTTCGGTTTTTCATTTTTATCTTGGAAATACATAGCAACTACAAGTGAGGTAGCTGTATTGCCCATAATTCTAATTTTTTGCACTCTTCCTGGCGGCATCAACGCAAAGCGGGCTGATAATCAGTGAAAGTACGGTTGCTGCAATGAGATAACGTTGCAATTCAGTATCGATAATACCGATCGAAAGTGCTGCAGCACCAAAGACAAATGAGAATTCGCCCATCTGCCCCAAAAGCATGCCACCCATGATCGAAAATGACCAGCTTTCTTTTAAGACCCGAAGTGCCAATGTATTGAGCATAATTTTGGCGACGGTTATCAATAGTAACAGCCCCAAAATTAAAACCAAATGCTCGGCAAGAAAGGGTAAATCGATTAACAAACCGACCGAAAGAAAAAATGACATCATCAAAATAACCTTAATCGGTTCGGTATTATGTAGGGCAAAATCATGTTGAGCAGAATTGCCAATAATTAATCCAGCTAGGAAAGCACCAAAGGCTGGTGATAAACCCATTACCCCGGTGATCATAGCAAAACCAAAACACCAAGATACAGCAGCCAATGGTGCCAAATCTGCTTTTGTGGTGAGTAAATCCGAGAAGGGCAAATTGATATTGCCTTTGCGAATAAGCACCAACATCACCCCCACAAGCATTGCAATTGAGAGCATAACCTCAGAGCCAATGGTAAGAACGCTAGAAAGGGTGGAACGATTATGCGAGGCGGTGAAACCATTGAGAATTAGCAACATAGGCGCAACAGCTAAATCTTGCGCAATTAAAATACCAACAACCAACTGCCCAATCCGAGAACGGCTCTCGCCAATTTCTTGGATGATGGTGATTGCAACGGCAGTGGAAGAGATAGCCATGCAAAATGAGAATAATAAGGCTTGCGCGGTTGTAAGGTAGAATAGATTTTTCAGCCCCCAAACAATGCCCATAGAGCCGATAACTTGCAAAATCACAACCAAAACTGCTTTGTGCCAAATTTTACGAAAAGATTGCAAAGATAATTCGATACCGATGAAATATAGCAATAAGATAACGCCTAATTCTGCGAGTAAAGATATGGTTTTTTCTTCGGTAACGAAGCCTAAAACGCTAGGCCCTAAAATAACCCCTGCGAAAATATAGCCAATAATGGGGGGTTGGCGAAATTGTACCATAACCATACCGCAGAAAGTAGAACATATAGCAATAACACCAATGCCTAAAATCTCGCTAATACCGTGCATGCAATTCTCCCTTGAAAAGCGCAAATATGAACATTATTTTTGCGCAAATGTGAATTAGAATTTTATCATCTCATATCATCCTATCGTAACGGTATAGATATTAGTCTTTTGTTTCGGAAATTTAAACCCAATTAATGCAATTTTATCAATTAATAAATTATTTTATACTATCTCGTTTATTTTCTCGCCAATGCAGTTGTTGCGGCGGCAGATAAACAGAATCTTTAAATTGCGCAACCCATTTGCGATAAATGGCTCGTTGCGCTTCATGATAACCTAACAATTTTCCAATTTCATCTTCACGTTGGGGGGTAATGCCCCCTTGGTCGCTTTGATAGCATTGCTGAAGAAGGGTGATGAGTGTTTCAATTTTATCTTGGTGTTCTTGGCGGGCAAAAATTTTAAAAATCATTGGTTTTGTTGTACGTCGCCGTACTTTATGGGCAGTTATTTCCAAGGTTTTTTCAATAAAATCATGGGGCTTGAGAAATTCTTGTGGTATGGTTTCGTTATGCAGGGCAAATAATGCCATGGGTTTTGTTTCTGCTTGCATCATTTCCCATTCTTTTTCTTGATGGGGGTTCACCCCTTCAGGTATATAGGTATCATCAACCATCGTTCATCCATCTTGTGTTTTTTATCTGGTTTTTTCGCAAAGTTTCCTTAATGCTTTATTCTATCTTGTGTTGGTTCATATGCAAGTAAAATCTTATCAATTTTCGGTTGCGCCGATGATGGGTTATACGCATCGGCATTTCATACATTTTATTCGTTTAATCACCCGACATAGTTTACTTTTTACGGAAATGTTACCGGTTGATGCGGTTTGCGTTAATCGCAAGCGGGTTTGTGATTGGAATCTAGAAGATTCGCCAATTGCAGTGCAAATTGGGGGTTCAGATCCAAGCAAGCTAGCTTTGGCAAGTAAAATTATTACAGATTATGGGGCGGATGAGGTTAATCTAAATATGGGTTGTCCATCATCGCGCGTGCAAAAGGGAAGTTTTGGCGCGTGTTTAATGTTGCAGCCCCAGCGTAGTGCCGGCTTGGTTGCGGCAATGACGCAAGCTACTCAGCTTCCGGTTACAGTAAAATTAAGGATTGGGGTAGATGATGATGATACGCCTGAGGCTTTATTCACTTTGATTGCACTGCTACGAGATGCGGGTGCGAGTGCAATTTATTTGCACGCCCGAAAGGCATTGTTGCGGGGATTAACTCCGAAAGAAAATCGAAATGTTCCGCCCTTGCGTTATGATATTGCCCAAGAATGTAAGAGCCAATTTCCTGATTACCCAATTATTTTGAATGGGGGAATTCTTACCCTTGAACATGCGCAAATCCAGGGCAAAATTTTTGATGGGGTAATGGTAGGGCGAGAAATTATTCGCAATCCGTTTGCTTTTGCGGCAGTGGATTCTCAAGTTTTTTTTGGGAATCAATCAAAAAATTCGATACAGATTCCCACTCGTGAGGATGTTTTTATGGCTTACTTAGATTATATGCAACGCGAAATTCGACAATGCGAACAACAATATGGTGATAATGTACGTTACCTAGAAACATCGCTACGCCATTTTCTGCTACAACCTTTATTTGCGATGGCCCATGGAAGATATGGGGCCAAATTTTGGCGACAAACCGTTAATCATGCCATGCATGAGACGAGCCTGTTTCGCGAATTAGCAGATATGCGTTATCAATTGATTGCCATGGATTCGCAAGAAAGATGAGCAAGAAAGATAATCAATGGCAAAAATTATGAGCCCCCGGTATGAAATAGCGTTAGAGTTTCATCGCTATTAGTTACCATATCCAGTACTTTTAAAGAAAAATAATCACCATTAACCTCTAACTGCGCATGGCCAATTAGGTGATTGCCAATCTTTAAGTCAATTGGGCTTTCAATATTTTTCGAAATTTCAATGATCGCACCGCGCCCAATTTTCATTAATTGATCAATACGCAGATCCGTACTGCCAATTTCGGCGCGAATTTCCAGAGGGATTTTGCCCATAGCCGTATTTTTCAAATCTTTGATATCAACCATTATTCAAGCCTTTTTCAGAAAATATTCATATGGCAACGAAACTGATCATTTGTTGCAATACTGATCCTAACTATCGGTAGAATTGCTCATTAGCAATTTAAGTGTAGCATATTTTAGATAAACTTGCCAATCTGTCGGGCATTATCTAGCATTCGCAATGAAAATCCCCATTCATTATCGTACCAACCCCCAACGCGGATAAAATTATCGGCGACAATGTCGGTTTGGGTAGCATCAAAGATGCAGCTTGCAGGATGATGATTGAAATCTACGGATACAAGCGGTTCATCACAGTAGGCTAATATGCCTGGCATTGTGTGGTTCGCAGCATGGGAAGCGGCTTGATTGATTGTGGGAATATCGGCAGCTTTTTTGCCTAGAAAACATAAATTTACAAAGGAAACATTGGGCGTAGGAACACGAATAGCACAGCCATCTAGTTTGCCTTTTAGGTGTGGTAATACCAAGCCCACCGCCGCGGCCGCACCTGTGGAAGTTGGGATCATAGACATTGTTGCCGCTCGCGCTCGTCTTGGATCTTTGTGGCTACTATCAAGCAATTGTTGATCGCTGGTAAAAGCATGAATTGTGGTGACGTACCCTTTTTCAATTCCAAGCAGATCATCCATAATTTTCACCATAGGGGCAAGGCAATTTGTGGTGCATGAGGCATTAGAAATTACATCATGCTGGGCAGAAAGTTTTGCATGATTAACGCCGTAAACCAAGGTGATATCGGCGTTGCTACAGGGTGCAGAGACGAGAACTTTGCGCGCTCCTCCTTTTTCAATATGCAAGGCGGCTAAATTACGTTTGTTAAATTTGCCACTACATTCTAAAACAATATCCACCTTTTCATCACGCCAATTGATTTGTTCTAAATCACGGCATTGATGCAAAACCACTTCGCCATGGGGAGTGATAAATTTGTTATCTGAAATTTGAATATCAACATTAAGACGCCCATGAATGGAATCATAGTATAATAATTGCCGTGCTGCTTGCGGATCGCGAATCGCATTTAATGCGACAATATCAAAATCAGGTGTAGAATCTTCTAGCCAGGCCCGAAAAATTAGCCGACCAATGCGTCCAAAGCCATTAATTGCGAATTTTGGTTTCATTATTTATTCCATCAATATAGTAAAATTAAATGTTCATTATGCTTAATCGGAAATGAGAACAAAATCAAGCAATTGTTACTATTCGCTGGTTAGATTAATTGTATTGTATAAATCTTCTGAATGATTAAGAAACACCAAAACGATACTAAGGGCGTTATCAGGAAACTGAAAAATTGTATGTTCAAAATGATGCGCTTCGTTAGGACGTATGGGTTCATTAGGCATTTTGATCCGAGAAGTGTATCCTTCTTTGCCATGGATATCATTAAGTGATAAGCGTAAAGTAGGAATGAGCGCGGGAATATCGCCAATATTAACAATCATTCCTTTAATATTTAAAATTCGTTCTTTATTACGAAATTGTACAGAAAGATGGGTGCCTTTTACTTGGAAAATACGAATATTACTTTGATAGTCAACATCTAAACGAGCAACGCGATAAAGTTTGGACAAGGCTGGAAATTGAGCAACGATATCATCACGCTTGATCGTGGCATAGAATAAAATTAAAAAAGTACATATACATAACAGGGTCCAGCAAGTGCTGATTAAGATTTTTTTTCCTAAATTATGGCGGCTTTGCATTTTATGAGAACTCACCAGCGAAGGCATTCCGCCTAGGGGCAAATCATCGATAGATAAGGCGCTTGTCACATCGGGGACACCATCGGTGGGCAGATTTTCATCATCCAAAAATGGGTTGAGTTTAGCTTCTTCACCCTCAGCAATTAAATCTTCGTAAAATTCAGCCTTCACAAACCACTCATGTTCGCATACGCCGCATTGTACCTGACGACCCATAGTGCCTAGTTCACTGGCACTGACATCAAAAATAGTGGTACAATAGGGGCAAGATAGATGCATAGTTATTTTGAAGTAGAGTTATTCTAATTTATGAACAAAATCGGCGCAGTCTTAAAAAAAATCATCTATTTCTTAAAAACACCATAAGGTTAAAGCTTACTAAGCAGACCTAGCAACCTAAATATATATTGATTTGATCATTATTGGAATATTTTTGTATGTTGATCGGCAATATTTATGGCTTTTGGTATTTATATTTTTTTCTAGCTTATAAAACATTGTTTTTTAAGTTATAAAGCATTAATTTTAAACTGTGTAAAATTGGTTTCATGCGTTATAACTTCAAAGATTTGGTGGATTTTATGGAGATATTTATCGCGTAGGGTTGTTGATTCGATAATATAGGGTTACAATTTCAATATTTATTTCACCATTACCTTAGCAAAAAGAATAAAAGGGGAGAATATTTAGGTGGTTTCACAATTTTTGTTGTTGGTTGTCATAAAAATAAAATTAGAGATATTTATTTAATGGGGGCGCAACAACATCGTCTTTATTTTGCCCTTGGTGGTAATTTAGGGGATAGCCATGTAATTTTTGATCAGGCAATTTGTGTGCTTGCAAAGAAAATGACAATTGAAAAGCTTTCTAGCCGAATAGCAACTCAAGCAATGTACAATACGCAACAGCCGGATTTTTTAAATATGGTTGGCAAAGCGATAACGGATTTAACGCCTCGACAAATTTTAGATTATTTCAAGCAGATTGAAGTAGATTTTGGGCGGGATCTAAGTGCGAAACGCTATAGTGAACGCGCATTGGATATTGATCTTTTATATTATGATGATAGGATTAGCACACAAGATGTTTTGTTGCCTCATCCTTTACTGCATGAACGGCATTTTGTGCTTGATCCTTTAAGTGAAATTATTGACGCTGATTTTTTTGATCCCCTGCGGGAGAAAACTGTTGCGATGATGCAAATAGAATTGGCAGAGCGAGAAGAATTATCCGAAAAAATTGTGGGCGCAAATGGTTAATTACCTAATGGCTAATTTTCATATGCTAATGGTCTTTACAATCATTATTGTGAGTTTTTGCTTTTATACCAATCGAAAAATTGCCATGGAAACCACGGCTCTTGCCATTATCGTTTCATTAATTTTGTTATTCTATCTTGTTCCGTTTCAACATGGGATTGTAGATTATGAGAAATTTTTAACGGGCTTTGCGAATCCGGCATTGGTAGCTTTGCTGTGTTTGTTGATATTGGGTGAGGCCTTAAGTAGAGCCGGGGCTTTGGATCGGTTAACAACTTTTATTATTTCGCTCTCTTCTGGTTATCGAATTTTGGCTTTGCTGTTGATATTTTTTTCCGTATTACTAATAAGTGGCTTTTTAAATAACATTCCTGTTGTGGTTATATTTATCCCGATCATGATTAACCTTTGTAGTAAATATCGGATGCGCCCTGGGCAACATATGATGTCTCTGAGTTTCGTATCGATATTAGGAGGGATGACAACTTTAATCGGCTCTTCTACCAATTTGCTAGTATCTTCAGCTTTGATTGGGTTGGGGCGTGAAGGGTTTTCGTTTTTTAGCTTTACCTTGCCAGCTTTGATTATGGTGGGGGTTGGTATGTTTTATATTATTTTGATTATGCCTTTGATTATGCGTCGCTCTGGGGATCAAAATATTGTGGGCGAGCAAAGTACTCGCAATATGTTTTTCACACAGTTTGAGTTAAATGCGGCTTCTAAACTGATTGGCACCCAGGTGAATGCAGCAGGTGAATTTCCGCATTTACCTGAAGGGTTGGTGTTACAATTTGTTAAGCGTCGGCATCGGGTGTTTCGCCCCCCTTTTCAAGGGGTTTCTTTGGAAGAGAATGATTTGATGGTTGTGGCGGTAACGCATGAAGAATTAGATAAAATTAGCAATAATAAAAGCTTGGAGGTGTTTTCCAATATTGTTACGGCAAGTGAACGTCAAGGCTCGGTACAACAGATGGGGCGCGCGGAAGTAGTGGTTATGCCACATTCACCGATGATCAATCGCACCTTAAGTGGGATTAGGTTTTTTGCGCGTTATAATTGTGTGGTTTTGGGGGTTAAACGGCAACGGCAACGGATTGAACAAAAAATTGAAGATATGAAGTTAGAAGGTGGCGATGTTTTGTTATTGCAAGGAAGTAAGGATGCGCTTTTAAGCTTAAAACGGAGTCGAAATATGATTTTGATGGAACATTCTTTAAGTGATGTTACACGAATCTTATTCATGAAAAGAACGCTTGTCATTTTTGTGTCGATGATATTATTAGCAGCAACGGGAATGATGCCAATTATGATTACAACCTTATTAGGAGTATTATTATTGTTGCTATTTTCAATCATTACTGTGCCGCAAGCACTAAGTGCATTAGATGGTAGGATTATTTTGGTGATTGCGGCTTCTTTGGCCTTGGGTATGGCGATGGAAATTACCGGAGGAGCCGCTTTTATTGCAGATTTATTGATTCTGGTTTTGGGAAACGCATCGCCTTCTTTAACATTATCTATGTTTTTTTTGATTACTGCAATCTTGTCTAATGTACTTTCTACGAAGGCAACCGCTATTTTATTTACTCCGATTGCAGTTAATATTGCCAATGGGATTGGGGTGGATTACATGGCTTTTGCGATTGCTGTGGTTTTTGCCTCTAATTGTTCTTTTGCCTCGCCCATTGGTTATCAAACGAATTTGTTAGTGATGGGCCCTGGCGGTTATAGTTTTAATGATTTTATGAAGGCTGGGTTGCCGTTATTATTTGTGTGCTGGTGTAGTTTTACTTTTTTAAGTTATTATTGGTTTTTTATTTAAATATATTACGGAGTAAGAATGAACTCTTATCGAACTCATGATTGTGGAGAATTAAGGCAAGAATCTGCAGGTCAAATTGCCAGAATTTCAGGTTGGGTAGATCGCAAACGCAACCATGGTGGCTTGCTGTTTATTGATCTACGCGATATGTTTGGAGTAACGCAAACAGTGATCGAAGATATTTCTCCTTTATTTGCGGATATTAATCAGCTTTCATTAGAATCAGTTGTAACAATTGAGGGTATGGTAGAAAAGCGTACGGCGGATACGGTGAATGCTGATTTAAGTACAGGAGATATTGAGATCCGTATTGCAACTATGGAAGTGTTATCTGCTGCCGATCAGTTGCCGATGCCGGTTAATCAGGAAAGCCAGTATCCAGAGGAAATTCGGTTAAAATATCGCTATTTAGATTTAAGGCGACGCGAGATGCAACGCAACATCCAATTACGGAATCAGATTATTGCGTTTTTGCGTAGCCAAATGCAAATGCAGGGGTTTCAAGAATTCCATACTCCAATCCTTACTGCCAGCTCGCCAGAGGGAGCGCGTGATTTTATTGTGCCCAGTCGCTTGCATCCTGGTAGTTTTTACGCTTTACCACAAGCACCACAACAATTTAAGCAATTATTGATGGTAGCGGGATTTGATAAATATTTTCAAATTGCCCCGTGTTTTCGAGATGAAGATGCACGTCGGGATCGTTCGCCCGGAGAGTTTTACCAGCTTGATTTTGAAATGGCTTTTGCAACCCAAGAAGATGTGTTTGCAGTGATTGAACCGGTTTTACACGCAACCTTTACCGAATTTACAGACAAAAAAATAAGCCCATTGCCTTTCAAGCGTATTTCTTATCATGATGCCATGCTTGTTTATGGAAGTGATAAGCCTGATTTGCGAAATCCTTTGCGAATTTGTGATGTTACAGATGTGTTTGCAGAAGCAGATTTTAAAATTTTTGCAAATTTGATTAAAACAGGCAATGTTGTGCGCGCAATTAAGATTAAATCAGGGGCATCTCATCCGCGTAGTTTCTTTGATAAAATTAATAGCTGGGCACAAACGCAAGGACAAGCCGGATTGGGTTACCTTACCTTAAAGGATAATCAAGCCCAGGGCCCGATTGCAAAAAATTTGAATGTAAAGCAGGTGCAGCAACTTAAGCTTCAAACCGAAATGCAAGATGGCGATGCGATTTTCTTTATTTGTTTAGAACCAAAAAAAGCTGCATTTTTTGGCGGTATCGTTCGAACTTATCTGGCAGAACGGTTGAATTTGATCACGGATGATTGTTTTGAATTTTGTTGGGTGGTAGATTTCCCTATGTTTGAACGCGATGAGAATAGTGGGGAAATTATTTTCTCGCATAACCCATTTTCTATGCCTCAAGGGGGGATGGAAGCGTTGGAAAATCAAGATCCGTTAACAATTAAGGCTTGGCAATATGATATTGTTTGCAATGGGATTGAACTCTCATCAGGGGCAATTCGGAATCATCGTCGAGATCTTATGTTGAAGGCTTTTGCCATTGCGGGCTACAGCCAAGAACAAGTGCAAGCTAAATTTGGTGGGATGCTAACGGCGTTTTCCTATGGTGCTCCGCCACATGGGGGGGCGGCACCGGGGGTTGAACGGATGGTGATGTTGATTGCAGATCAAGCGAATATTCGTGAAATTACCCCTTTTCCGATGACACAAATGGCACAAGATTTAATGATGGGCGCACCGTGCGAAATTAGAGAAGAACACTTAAAACAGGTACATGTTAAATCATTGTTACCGATTATTTAACGTAAAAAATAATTCTAGTTTCATTAAAAACTACTTTCATTAAAATAACGGTTGCGATATTCCGTTAAAAACGATGTGCTTTCCGTTTGCTCAGCAAAGGTTTTAAATAAATCGCTGATGTTACCTTGATAAGAGCCAGCGGCCTGAAGATTTTGTAGATATTCAAAAATATTTCGAAGTGGTGAACGTTCCATAGATTTTTCATAGCGTTTGGCAATCAATTTTAGGGTTTCAGGTTGGTTGGAAAGCTGTAGCGATAACAACCAGCCAATTAAAAAATTGGCTTTATCACTTGCTAATGAGACATCTTCTTGTTCGGGCTCGCCGGTTAAGCGTTGCATGGCAAGGGAAGCACGATGCCAATCTTGTGTGTCCCAAAAAACATCACGACGGAGTAAATCGGCACTTTGGGTTAAATCACCCGCAATTAAATCTAGCGCAGATTCGCGTTGTTCTAAATCAATCAAGGCTTTGGCATATAATCTTCTGGCATCAATGCTCTCGGGCGAAGATTCAATGCCTAAATCCGAGCGATAAGTTTCAAAAACATTAATTGCCGCCTCAGGGTTTTCATTGACAATATGCAACAAACCGACTTTAACAATTAATTCACGTTTTTGATTAAAATTTAATAATCTCTCATCGATAAGAGGTTCTAATAAATCTGTGGCATTCCCATAGAATTGTTCTTTAATCAGATTATCGGCAATGTGTGCAATAATGTTAACACGCTCATTTCCAAGGGGCAAAAGTTCCGGAAAATCACGGAGCATTTTTAGCGAGGTTTGGGCATCGATATTGATATCATCATCCTCGTCAAGGAAAACTGAGCGAAATACATTTAACATTTCTTCTGTAAGCAACAATGCGGCAGGATTTTCAGGAAAAAAAGCTGCGGCATTGCGCAAAATATTTAAGCCTTTTTCAACATTACCAGTATCCAAATATAATTGCCCAAGTCGACTTAAAAGCATAAGTTCTAATTCGTCACCGCGCCATAGATAGCGCAAATGTTCTAAGGTCTGGATTGTTTTTTCAGGGGATAAATGCCCAGATTCAATTTCATAGGTTAAATATTCTAATTCCGACATAATAACCCATTTGCTATTGGGTTTTGATGCTTTGATTTGATCCCAAATGGCATAAGCCTTTCGTGGGTCTTCTTTGCGTAGTAAAAACAAACCTTCATAATAAAGCAGTTGATGTTGTTCATACAAAGTTAATTTGTTGCTAAAGGGACGCAAGGTTTCTAGCCAAGTTTGTGCGACAACTAAGTCATTAAGCTTAAAAGCCGTTTTAATTTGTAAAATTGCAATCCAATTCCGCAGATGGAAGGGGTAGCGACGAACAAAATCACTAGATCTATCGAAACGTAATCTTGCAGCTTCCCATTCTTGTTTTTGGGCAGCGGCGATTCCTTGCCATAATACGGATTCTTCAAAACTAGAAAAATCTGGATCAGCCAAAATTGCAATCGCCTCGTCAGTGCGCTCCATCAGTAATAAAGCTGCGGCTTTTAACAACCTAAAATTTAGGCTTGTGATATCAATATCTTCATTGCTTTCAAAAAGATGAATGTAGCCAAGAGCTTCATTGGCAAAGCGTTGGCCTAAGTAAAATGTTGCCGCTGAGAGGTGAAAATCTTTGCGTAGGGAATTGTCTTGAAGTTGCGCAACACCTGAATGGAATTGGGCGCGTGTTTCTAGAAAGGGTTCAGTGCTATAAGAAAGTGGTGGAAAATTTAAAATGGCTAAAGTAGAAGGATCTTTCCGTTGATTAATAACATCTTCTAAAGTTTGTTGAATAACATTGAGCCCAGAATCACGACTAATGATAAAGCCGGTTTCGGTTTTAAGCATATTAATACCGTCGGTATAGGGAATAATGGCAAAGCCTTGTTGAGCGGGGAGTAGGGAAAATTCTATAAAATCGCGTCTTTGGGAATTGGCAAGCCCTAATTTCTTAAAAGTACCGACCAGAATAATATTTTTATAAGTAGGATCTTCTAGGGTAATTGTTTTGCCAACATTACGTGAAGAGATTAGGAGAAATTTCCTATTTTTCCCATCACGTTGAATATGCCCGGTAAGTGAATTAAGGATTTGATGGGGTGTATCGTGGAAACGTAGGCTATAGGTGAAACCTTTTTGGATAATGGATGCATTAATGGGGCGAACAGGTAGAAATCTAAGAATGGTGGCATTAGGATGTTCAACGCTTATGACTTCTGAAAATAAGGGCAAAGATTGGGCTTGGATGTTTTCCAATGGCAATGGCAAGATACGGTCGGCAACAAACCAATAATAACCACCATGTTCAAAAAATGCGGTTCCAATACCTTCTGCTAATGGGATATTAATAATATGTTCTGCTGGGGGTAGAGATTGAAGAAACCGTTCCGGTTGCTGGCTAAATTCGGTTTTTGGTTCGGTGAAGGGTAGGGAATCAAACGCACGATCGCCTTGCACAATGATTTCTGGCAAATCATCCGTTTTTTCGGTGTGGCGTTCTTTTGGTAATAGATCAATAATAATTTTCGTGCCAGAGCGGAAATGGCGAATATTGTAATCATTGGGAACAGTGAGTTGGAAAACGGTAGTATTATCAGATTGTAAGATTTGCGGATTTTGAAAAGGTTCATTTTCATTAAATATTAACCCATTAATATCTAGTGGCTGTTTTTGCCCAAAGCTAACGGTCATTATTTTATTTTCATGCTCAATAAGATATTGCACATCGGTTGAGAAATCAAAAATTAAGCGGGTATATTCAGGTGTTCTGCCTAAGCGAACCGAACCGGTTTTTCCCAATCCGATATCAGTATCATCTAGATTAAGCCGATCTGCATCTATGGCATCGCTACTAAAAACATTGTCAGATGAGATTTGCTCACCGCCTTCTGCTTCTGGCAGAGGATCATAGCCAGAAATTATATTAGAATTAATTGTACTATCTTCATCAATGATGGCTTCGGAAGGTAGGGAATCTTCGGAAAAGTCGAAAACATCTCGGGCGCTATCTTTTGGTAGAATGTCTATAATAACTCTGGTGTTTGTGCTTTTATCCGCCATAGTCAATGTTCCTGTTGTTGGCAGGGTAAAGGTTCGGGAGTTATCAGTAAGAATGGCAGGACCGATTGCAAATGTGAATGCGGTTTCTATATTGGATAAATCGCTAGATGTGAAGGGAGTTGCAAAGGTGATTATTATATTATTATTTTCGATACGGGCATTATATTTGGGAACTTTCGTCCAAACAAATTCTAGTCTACCACCTTTTTCTTGTAGGCTATAAGTATTAATATCAATCACTTCAAGGTTAGCTGAAGAATTTTGTTGACGCTGTGAGAGTGTTGCTGTGGGGTCATCTAAAATAGTTGCGTCATCTGGGGTAGCAATTTCGGTATTATCAGAGGATTCTAAATCAGTATCAGGATTTGTAATGATAATTTCTGCTGTACTCTCAGGGCTTGTTGCCTCGGGTATAATTTGAGTTTCCGCTGAAGTTTCCGCTGGGGCAGTTCTTGGAATGAATTTTTGTGCAGCTTCAGTAAAGTCACCTAAGGTGAGGTCGATAATGATTGAATTGTTGAAACGGAAAGGGTTGAAAGCTATATTTTCCGCTACCGTAAAACTAATTTGGTTTGGAGCGGTTTGCACCAGTGAGACAATATAGGGTTGCACTGAGGCAGGAATATTGGGAATATTGAATGTGGCTTCACGACTAAAAGTAATGGTTACATTTAAGGTATCAGGATCAGGAGTGATTGTGTAGCCAGTGATGCGTGGCCAATCAAAAGCGAGACGAACAAAATTTTCATCGGCATGAGGCGCAAGACGAATTGTTTGCGCGATCGCCCCAAAAGATTGCAGCAAAAGAAACGTAAGGATAAAGATAAATCTGAGAAAGTTTAGTTTTCTACTATTCCACGTCATATATGACAAATTCAATCCGGTTAATCAGTTTTTTTCTTTCCTCCGGTGAAAATTCTTGGCTAATTTGATTTTGTGTTTGCCATGCTCGGCTACCGATAGGAACATTCCTAACAATGCCATTGCTAAATAGATATTGCCTAACTGTGTTTGCATAAGCAAGCCCTAAAATCCATTTTGTATGAACATTATTCATTAGGGGTTGCTCTGGGCCCACTGTACTGACAATTTCGATTCTATTTTTATAGATTTTGAGTAAATCTAGTAAATCTAAAAGGAGAATTTTACCGGCAGGAGTTAGGCGGTCCCCGCTAGCATTAAATAATAAGCTGTTATAAATGCTAATAATAATCCAACCTTTGCCTAAGGTGATTTTTACATTTTCAAAGCCAGGTATTTGTGCGGTATGTTGAGAAAGAACTTTATAAATATATCTTGTGGGTTGCGATACCTCATTGCGACGAAAATTCATACTATAGGCATAGTTGAATTTGTTAGCAACTTTACGAACTTCATCGGCATCAGTTATTGTTTTTGCTGAGATAAACTCCTGATTGACCAACGCACTCATTGAAAAAAGCAACACAAAGAACGTCAACATCAGGGCAAGCATATCACCCATACTTCCAAGCCAACTTGCCGGGATTCTTCTTCTTTCTTTTTTCTTAGCCATCTAAATTATTTCACGTATCCTTTAGGAATGATTTGAATATTCGGAAAACTATTATCATCACTGAAAAAGGTAAATTCTACATAATTTTCATTATCATTAGAAACATTCGCTTGCAGATAATGATCAGTAACGCCTTCTTGCTGTAATAAATCAACAAGATGAGTTGAGCGTTCGGCAGCTTGTGGTGTTCCAACGGTAAAGCTACTCGTGAAATCAGCAATTGATGCTGTAACGGTAACAATGGTATAGAGTGGAGTTTTCGATTGGACAATAGAATTTGCAATTCGGCGAATAACAATTAATTTATCGGGGCGAATAGTGGTGGAGTTCGATGAAAATAAATCTACTAAACTATAACGGACAAAGAGTTTGTTTGCACTGCGCTCAATTAAGGTAGGCACTAACGCTTTAATCTCACTTTCGATCAAAGTGCGAATAATTTTTAGAATAAAATCATCAGACACTCCGCTAGAACGATGCTGAGGTGTGTCCTTGGCATTTTCTGTTGCATCAACGGTAACTGAAAATACTTCTGCAATTGAATCAATGGCTTTATGAGAACGTTCTTCAACAATTTCGGAAAGGGCAACAAGAACGATAAAAAAAGCCAATAACAGTAAAAACAAATTTACCATTAGGCTTGCTCCCGCATCGGGGTTTGATTTGTAGGCTGGCATTTAAATTCCAGTGAAAAGGTTAGGAAAACATCTCATCAATCATTTGTTGCTTATTAGGGGCCTGATGAAGCTCAGGTCCTTCTAAAATTTCTCCTGGATCGTGAATAACTTCTTTTTTATCAATCTTTTCTTGGTAGCGTTCTCGGGCAACTTCATCGCCTAAAGCTGAAAGAATACCATCCATTGTCATTTCAATTTGCTCTAAGGTTTTAATCACTTTGCCCATCCGTTGACCCGTAATGTCTTGAAAGCTAGAAGCTTCTAGGATACGAGTAGTATGTTTTAAGAGGGATGGCCTAACATTTTCTGGAATCATATCTACCAAATTACCGATATTTTCAGCACATTCAAGAATGGTAGAGGTCGAAGTTTCCGTTGCCGAACGAATAGCAACAAGTTCACCGATAATGTTGGGGATATAAAGTCCGCGAATATCTTCAGGATGAAGCCCTTTAATATCGTCCTTAAAGCGAGAACGCACATTATTGAGAATATTTACCTCTAAATCATGCACCGTCATACGGTTACTTAATTGTCCAACTTTAAGTGAAGTGCCACCATCGTGACCAGGGACGTGAGAATAAAGAATAGAATCAACAAAAGATTCTAAGTCTTCTTTGGAAGCGAAAGTTCGGTTGACAATTTTCTTATCGTTTATGGTCATTTTTTCACCCTATTTTTTATTTACCAAAATATTTTTTAACGTATTTCAACTACTTTATTTTTTATGTCCTACGGATGATGAAAGATACTCATCATGCAACAAAAATTTCTAAGAAGAATCTTGATATCGGTAACAACAAAATCCTATAACCTCCTGATCATTCCTCTGATGGCAACATGAGCCATTTTAGCCAAGTACACTTTGCACTTTAGAACGCAGAGTTTCTGCATTAAACGGCTTGACGATATAATTATCAACACCAGCGTTTTTTGCAGCCAAAACATTTTCAGTTTTACTCTCGGCAGTTACCATAATAAAGGGAATATCCTTATGTTCAGGCGTGCTACGAATGCTTTTCAGAAATTCAAAACCATTCATTGGTTGCATATTCCAGTCAGAAATAATAAGCCCATACTTTTTGGTGGCAACCCTTTTCAAAGCATCAGTTCCGTCGTAAGCTTCATCAACATCCTCAAAGCCAATCTGTTTGAGAAGGTTTCGAATAATCCGCAACATCGTTTTGTAATCATCAACAATGAGAACAGGTATATTAGTGTCAAATGACATGAACAAAGCTCCTAAAAAAACTTCTATAAACAAAACCAACAACCGCAAAAACGCAATCATTCAAATAAACATTATATCGAATCAATTCTAAAAAGTCAAACAATGTTTCAGCAAGCGACTTAAATTTAAGAGATTAACTAATGCTAAATTCTATTGAATAGGAGTAGCATTTTTTAATTTCAGGTGCAAATAAAATAAAATAAATTTTAGTTTTTCAACATCTTAAAATTTATAGCACTTCTTGCCGGGAATTTTTCTATTGAGGGTAGGGCCGTTTATTTAGGAAATTGCAATTTTTAGTTTTGCAATAATATCAGAAAAAACTTTTTCTGTTTCGGGAGCAACCTCAGAATTACACATGAAAGGTACACCTTGATCGGAAGAATTACGAAGTGCAATACTTAGAGGGATTTTGCCTAGCAGGTTTAATTGATGTTGCTCTGCGATCGCAAGCATATTTTTATTGCCAAAAATATGGCTAACCTCTAGGCAGTGGGGGCATTTGAATCCTGCCATATTCTCAACGATCCCTAAGATCGGAACATTAACCTTCTTAAACATAGTAATTGCGCGTACAGCATCAATGAGCGATAGGTCATGCCCTGTTGTGATAATAACAACACCATCGGGGCGGGCACGTTGGGCAAGCGTTAGCGGAATATCGCCAGTTCCTGGTGGAAGATCAATAAATAAATAATCTAAATCGCCCCAATGTACATCAAATAGAAATTGATCGAGTGCTTTTACAACCATTGGGGCACGCCATACAATAGCATCTTCGGGTTTTAACAGGTAACTCATAGAAATGGTTTGCATGCCAAAACGTATTTGTGGCACGGCTTTTGTATCCTTAATCTCAGGCGTATCGCATGAACCTAGCATTTGCCCCATAGATGGACCGTAAATATCAGCATCTAGCAAACCAACTTTATGGCCAGCTTGGGCAAACCCTGCAGCAAGGTTAAGGGCAAGGGTTGATTTCCCCACACCGCCTTTACCGCTGGCGATCGCAATAATTTTGTCAATATTATCCAGTTTTCGGTTGGAATCGATGGGCTTTTTTCCATGTTGAACATTATCATTATTGGCGTTATGGTGGGGTGCAGAAAGAACAATCCGAATCAAGCGTTGTTCGCCAGCATTTTTTAATCTGGTTTCCAGATCAGCTTGCAAGCGATTGGCTTCGCTGGGGATGAGTGTTTTGGATATTTGCACAATGATCGTTAATTTATCTGAATCACTATCAAGTGAAATCATATTTTCGTCTAGGGGCAACCCATCCGATAATGGGACATTGCATAAAAGACTGACTATATTTTCTGTTGTTAGCATAAGAGAATCGTAGAGTTTGTGGTTGCAGATGAAGAAAATTTATGAGTTTCGCCACCTAAAAATGAACTGATAAAATTTACTTATCCCCTATCTTTCAGAATAAAGCAAGCGATGCCCTTGCAAAAAGACATTTAGATGCTTATCTTTGTAGAGGCGATGATCGTAATGATAATATTTTTTAAGGGGATTGTATATGCCTTCTTCAAATGATTCTGGTCCGTGGGGACGTGGAAGCGGTGGTGGTGGTGGGCGTAAGCCTACTACGCGTTCTACGAATGGAAGCGATAGCCCTAGTGGTGGTGGCGGTCCTGAGTTTGAGGCTGTGTTAGAAACCATTCAAAATCAGATTCGTAATGTTATGGGTGGCAGTAGCAATGGGCGCAAAATTTTTCTTTTTGTGCTAGGTTTACTATTTTTGTGGGTTGTGAGTGGCTTTTACCGAGTTGAACAAGGTAAATTAGGGCTTGAATTGGTATTTGGTAAATTTCTCGGTGCGCCAACTTTATCGGGACTAAATTATAATTTTCCTAGCCCTATTGGTGAGGTAAAGGTGATTGATGTTGAACGTTCGCGCAGGGTTGATATTGGCTATCGGGGCGTTGCCAATAATCGGCAGGCTGTACGGGATTTGCCTGAAGAAAGTTTAATGCTTACCGGAGACCAAAATATTGTGGATATTGATTTTGCCGTATTTTGGAAAGTACGGGATCCTGAGAAATTTTCGTTTAATATTCGTGCTCCTGAAGATACGGTAAAGCTTGCTGCTGAGAGTGCGATGCGCGAAGTGGTTGGGCAAACGGCTTTTGATAGTACTGTTACCGATGGGCGTGCCAGTATCGAAACGCGTACTTTGGAAGTGTTGCAAAGTATTTTAGATGATTATGGTAGTGGCATCTTGGTTGAGAAGGTTGATATGCAAAAATCCGACCCACCTCAACAGGTTATTGATTCATTTAATGATGTTCAGCGGGCGCGCCAAGATTTGGATCGTTTGCGCAATCAAGCGGATGCTTACGCCAATACTATTGTGCCAGAGGCGCGCGGTGAGGCAGAAAAAATTTTGTTAGATGCTGAAGCGCAGCGCGAGAAATTGATTACTGAAGCTGATGGTGAAGCAAAGCGCTTTATTAGTGTCTATAATTCTTACCGTCAGGCTCCTACAGTTACAAAACGTAGAATGTATTTAGAAACTATTGGCAAGGTGCTAAAAGAATCAGAAAAAATTATTATTGACAAAGAAAGTGGGGGCGTTTTGCCTTACTTGCCTTTGCCACAATTACAATCACAACGCAAGTAAGTAGGGCAGATCATGGGTAAAATAATTTTTGTTGTTGGGGCATTGATTGTCACGATATTTGTAGGGGGTGCATTATATACCGTGCGTGAAACCGAACAGGCTTTGGTTTTACAATTTGGGAAGGTGAGCCGAACAGTTACCAAACCGGGGCTTAGAATGAAAATTCCTTTCATCCAGAATGTTATTCGTTATGATGATCGCGTTTTGGCAATTGATCCGCCTCCATTTGAAGTTTTGTTGACCGATAAGAAGCGGATTAATGTTGACGCTTATGCGCGATATCGGATTGTATCGCCGCAGGAATTTTATCAAAGGGTGCGTACCGAAACCTTGTTGACGGATCGATTTGGAAAAAATGTGAATGCGGCTTTGCAAAGGGTGCTAGCAACAGTGGCGCTTACGGATGTATTGTCGGAAAAGCGGAATGATATTATGCAACAGATTGAAGATGAGGTGCAGCAACAGGCAAAGACTTTTGGTATTGAACTTGTAGATATTCGTATTGGACGTACAGATTTACCAGAACAAACCAGTGAAGCTGTGTTTAATCGTATGAAGACTGAGCGTGATCGTGAAGCGCGTGAGCTGAGGGCACAAGGTGAGGAGGCTTCGCGTAAAATTCGAGCGCAGGCCGATAAGGAACGTACGATTATTTTAGCAGATGCACGCCGAACTAGCGATATTACTTTAGGTGATGGTGAAGCTCAGCGTAATCAGATTTTAGGCGAAGCTTATAATCAGGATATCAATTTTTTTGGGTTTTATAAAAGCTTACAAGAATATGAAAAAGCACTTGCGAATTCAGAAACAACCTTGGTGATTTCTCCCGATAGTGAGTTTTTTGATTTTTTTGGGACTTCTCAATAATTCTAACTGAGCTTGTGAATCAAGGGTAATCATAATTTTCAGATTACCAATAAAACCACGCATTATTTCTTGATGCGTGGTTTTTTGATTCTTGGTGGTTTTTGATAATGATGAAGATAGGTTTGGAACGGTCAAAAATAAAAATATCGGAAATTTTAGGCATCTTGACAGCTATCGATGAATGATACGAGGTACCAGCTATAATTTTGTTTATACTGTGATGATGGGCAATATTGTGGTTAAGAAAACTTAAATTAGAATATCTACGATCTTTGGAGTTGGTTATGCATCGGTTATATTGTTTATTGAGATGCCGTATTTTACCGGTTATTTTGTCAGTTATGCTGGCATTAAATGGTTGTGCATCTTCTAAAACCGATAATGATGCCACTGCGAATGTCACGAAGGGTAAATTATACGTATTATTAAATGCAAACAACCCCAACCCCATTTTGGGCATAAAAGATAAAGAATTTCTAGAATATTCTGCATATGCAACCGATATGATGTCTGATCTAGGCTGGCATCGGATGACAATCAAAGAATTTAGCAAATATAAAGCCAAAGAAGATGTGACTTTGGTCACAACGAATTATGGCATCACCGAACATCAAGGGCAACGATTATTCCCATCAGAAGAAATTGACTTTTTAGAGACCTTTAAAACACTTCTTTTAGATATAGCTGAAATTGCATTTTATATAACAATTATTATATTATTTATTTATTGCGATTATTATTATAATGATTTATGCCGGTGCTGATCCTCCTGATATTAGTTTTCCTGATTTTGGTTCTGGTGGCGGCTCAAGAGGTGGTTTTGATGGCAGTTCTGGCAATGATAGTTCGGGCCAAGAAAACTCTGAGGACGGAAGTTCTGGCAATGATAGTTCGGGCCAAGAAAACTCTGAGGACGGAAGTTCCGACGGTGATGGTGAGGGTGGCAACTCCGACGGTGATGGTTCTGAGGATAGCAGTTACCTTAATGATAATAATCGTAATCTATTTGTTAGCAAACCAGAAAAAATTAAAAAATATTACCGCAAACCGATCAATGATAGCTTCTACAATTTTAAGCTTATTTCCCCAGTATTGCAGGATCAAAGCCATGATAATAATAACCCATCGCATAAAATAACGCACGTGGCAGATGATGCTTCCTCTATTCTGAGCCTAACAGAGAAACTTCAAGCAGAACAAGATAATGCACGAAAAGCGGAACAAGATAAATTTGCCAATGTTTACAATGATCCTTATTATTATCATCAGCTTATTTTAGCAGCACTTAAAAATCAGCCTGCAGATGCAAAAGATCGAACCCCTAAACCCACATGGTGTGTAACAATTGAAGGAAAATATAGTCAACAAGACTTAAAATTTGTGATGCCCTATCTGGTGAAAGCTGCGAAGCCGCATGTTGAAACAATTGACGATCATACTGACGAAAATGTTGCAATCGATATAGATAAAGCGATAGCAGCTGCGCGTTAACCATTTCACCGACTTAATATTTCAGTGAAATAATTTAGTAAAATTGCCATGAAAGGTTAATCCCTATAAAAAATGAAGGATATGAAGGATAAAAATTGCAAACCCACAATCAATGGCAACGAAGCTCCTTCCACCACATCTGTAACCGCCACCTAATGTTAATTAAGCTTCAAGATGGCAAGCTTTTTTATATTTCGTTTTTTTGGCTCATGCAAGCATAAAGGTTATTTAACAGGGTTGAGATTCCCCTCCATATTCTTTATATTTATGCGCTATCACACCCAATGAATATACATAATCATGAATTTCATCAACATCTGTCATGTAATGTGCACCACCACCATCAGCATCGATAATATGCGGATCGGCACCATATTCAAGTAATAATTTCATCATCGCAATGCCAGTGGCAATGCTGGCTATTGATTCAGCTTTATCCGCCTCATAATCAATAGCCGCTTCCTCCTCCGGTGTCAAATAATGGCCATCATAACTAACCTGACATTTTCCAATAAACGCTGCATATAAAAAAGCTGTTCTCCCATCTTGATCCTGAATATTGGGATCCGCACCTGCTTCTAATAAAGATTGAACAAGGGGAATATTGGCATTATACGTTGCCTTATGCAGAGGCGTTTCTCCGTTAACACTATCACGGGCATCAATATCTGCTCCGGCATCTAATAAAAGCTTGATACTCTCAGCATTGCGGGCATTATTTAAGGGCGTTTCCCCATTCTTAGTTTTTACATTCACATCTGCCCCCGCATCCAGCAAAAGCTTCGCAGAAGCCAGATCGGCACGATAAGCCACTTGATGCAAAGGCGTTTCTCCGTTAACACCACGCGCACTTACATCATTTAGCCCCAGCATCTAGTAACAGCTTGATGATTTCAGCATCGCCGGCATTATTTAAGGGCGTATCTCCATTCTTAGTTTTCACATTCACATTCGCCCCGAAATCCAGCAATAATTTGGTAATTTCAGCATTTTTTGCCCAATGCAAGGGCGTGCTTCCCCAATTATTTTTGACATTAACATTCGCCCCGGCATCCAGCAAAAACCTAGTGATTTCAGCATCGCGGGCATGATGCAAGGGCGTGTCTCCAAGTAAATTTTTGGCATTCACATCCGCCCCCGCATCCAGCAAAAGCTGAATATTTTCAGCATTATCGGCATAATATAAAGGCGTTCTTCCACCTTCACCTTTCACATTCACATCCGCCCCCGCATCTATCAGTAATTTCGTAATCTCAGCATCCCGCGCCAAATGCAAAGGCGTTCTTCCACCTTCACCTTTCACATTCACATCTGCCCCCTTTTCAATCAAAAAAATCGCAATCTTATCCCTTCTGTGAAGAAGAGCAGAATATAAAAAGGTGTTGCCAACCTTATTTTTGATATTAATATCAATGTCCGTTGCCAGTAATTCTTGAATATCTAAAAGAGTTGCATTTTTCTCATCCATATAATCATCATCTGTTACTCTAGGATCAAGGAGAACGCCGATTTTGATCAGATAATTATCAAAGAAATCAAAATTGGCAAAATTGCCTTTCTTATTTTTTGCTTTCACATCAGCGCCGTATTCGATTAAAATATCAATCATAGCAATCGTCTCTTCATAAGTGACATTACTAGTGGGCTCATATTGTTCATCTTCACTACATCCGCCACCTTCACTACACTCAATATAATGTTTTTCCCTATCGTATATTTGGTGTACGTATTTTCCATGAACAGCCTTAAAAAATGGGGTTTCACCATCATCATCACGGGCATTTACATCCGCCCCGGCATCTAGCAAAAGCTTCGTAGAAACTAGATTGGCATTAAAAACCGTTTGATGCAGAGGCGTTTTTCCGTTAACACCACGCGCATCAATATCTGCCCCGGCATCCAGCAACAGTTTGATATTCTCAACATCACTAGCATAATGTAGAGCCGTTTCTCCATCTTCATCTTTTGCATTCACATCCGCCCCGGCATCTAGCAAAAGCTTTATAGCTTCAATACCCAAAAAATTATGGAGAGCTGTTTCTCCATTCTTAGTTTTTGCAGTCGCATCCACTCCGGTATCTAACAAAAGCTGAATACTTTCAGCACCACTAGCATAATGTAGAGCCGTCTCTCCATTATCAGTTTTTGCAGTTGCATCTGCCCCGGCATCTAGCAAAAGCTCTATAGCTTCAATACCCAAAAAATTATGGAGAGGCGTAGATCCATAATAGGATCTTATATTCGCATCCGCCCCAGCATCCAATAAAAGCTTGATGCTTTCAGTATCGCGGACATTATGCAAAGATATTTCTCCATCATTATTTTTCACATTCACATCCGCCCCGGCATCTAGCAAAAACCTGGTAATTTCAACATTTTCAGCCTGATGCAGAGGCGTTTCGCCATCTTCATCTTTCATATTCGCATCTGCCCCAGCATCTAGCAAAAGCTTCGCAGAAGTAATGTGTGCATAAAAAACCGCATGATGCAGAGGCGTTTCTCCATAATTAGTTTTTGCATGAATATCTGCCCCGGCATCTAGCAAAAGCTTGGTGATTTCAGCATTTTCAGTGTTATGCAAAGGCGTTTCTCCGTTAATACGATTACGGGCATTCGCATCTGCCCCTGCACTTAGTAACAGCTTAACAATTTCAGCATCGCGAGCCCAATGCAAAGGCGTATATTCCCAATAACTTTTGATATTCACATCTGCCCCCTCTTCAATTAAGAAAATCGCAATCTCACTCCTTCCAGCAAGAAGAGCCCCAGGTAATAAAGTTTCACCATTTTCATCTCTGCTATTAATATCAATGCCCATTGCCAGTAATTCTTGAATATCAGCAAGGGTAGCGGTTTTCACATCAAAATAATATCTTATAGGATCTTCAATATCTACAATTTCTTCCGCTTGCGCTATAACAAAAAAAAAGATTCCACCCATAAGAACACCCGTTATGAGTATGTTTATTAGCAAATTTGCGTGTTTGCTTTTTACCTTTAATTTTGCCATAAATTATTCTCGTTTTCTAAAAAGATGCTAGCTTTGTTCATACAAAACTAGCATAAGTTTGCTTACATAACAAATAATATTTATGAAATATTTACTTACTTAAAATGCTGTTAGTTGTTTCTAAGATTTTTTTATATTCTGCTTTATCTTTTTCTGCTATTTCTGCTTTTTCACTCGCAGTTTTATAAAATGTAGAAATTGAACTTATTGCCTCGTTAATTTTTATCATTGCCTTATTCACATCAGCAATGTTTTTTACGCATGGATTATCATTATTCCGATTTTTTGCTTCTAAAATTGCCGAGCGCATCGCCACCAAGGCGGCAATATCGCGAACAATGTTTGTTCCCTTATCTTTTTCTGGAGTTTTTACTGCATTTAAGAATTTTTTGGCAGAGGCAATATATTTATCATAATCAGGTTCACCGCGAGTAAAGATCGCAATGCCTCCAGGAATCTTCCCCGTAGCATCGGCTACAAAAAATTTAAACCCTTCCCGAATTGCAGCTTTTCGATCTTCTTTCGTCGTCTTAATAGCGCGAGCCAAATCTAGCCCTTCACGTTTATCAATTTTTCCATCTTGTAAAAATTCAGCTGCTTTCTCGCCTTTCAAATATCTTTTTTCAATATGCAAATGTTCATTATAAATAACATATTTATCATCATCCCATCTCACTTGGAAATGAAAATCATTAGAAAAACCATTCTTAACATTGGCTTGGGTTTTGATTTGCCCTTTTTTTACATAAAGTAAATCCTTACTGTTTTGATAAATTTTAATGTTTTGTAGTGGACTCTTCTTTTCTGTAGTAATTTCGGCATCATTATTTGTAACCGCTGTAACGATTTTACGATAATCGCCCAATGCTTCGCCCCCTTTAAGCCAAGTGCCTACGATAATTCGATTGGAAACTTGACGCATATGCCGATAGGTGGTGATATAAATACCATCTTCGTTGGTGTCGTCTGCAATTTCTGCAATCTGAACATAATTATTATTTGGGTTGCTTTGACCCTTGTGAGTCTCAATCACAATCGCACCTTTTCTATAATAAGGATAGATAATGATCCCGCTTTCATGATCATGCATTGAGTAATCAACGCCCTCATGGGTTCCAAACGGGGTATATTTATACCGAACCTCACCAAATTGTGAATTTTGCTTTCTTTTGGCAAGCTTTTCATAATTTTTCTTCAGAAATGCTTCTCGCTCGTGGTGGTTAAAACTCGAAATTTTACCAGCTTCGTAAGCTTCAGGAACATGAAATTTTGCCTTTTGAACCTCTCTAATCACTTGCTCGCAAATTTGAACGGTTAGCTGTAGCAATTTTGGATCCACCAAAACACAGGGTTTACTTTGCGCAGAACTAGAAACATGAAAATCCTTTTTGGTAGCACTAACTGATGGCGGTAATTGATTGACTGCTTTTTTTATCGGTTCCACAAGATTATTGGGTAATTTATCGGTTTGCCCCGTTACATGTTGCGCCAAAACAAGTGTCTCAGTTTCATTTAGCGACTGATTGCGTTCGCATTTCTCGATGGTATTGCGCACTTTTGGTGGCAAGCTTGCGAAAAAAACCTTATACTCGCTCTGCTTTTTCTGAGCCGTCTCAATCGCTTTTTGATGATGCGGGCTTAAATTGCGTTTGGCTTGACCTAACTTATACAATAAATGCTCGTGCTTCGTGCTAAGGCAATTGGGAGTTTTTGTAATCTCGATTAAAAGATTTTGCTCGTCATGGCGTAACCTCTTAAAATTCTCCGTTTCCTTTTTATGCTGTTGCCATTTATATCTTAAGGCGAGCCAACTGAGCATCAGCTTCCTTGAGCCAGCCACCGATGGCTTCGTGCGTGAGCATGTGTGTATCCTTTCTTATTCCGTGGGAGAGCTATGGCTCAGATTATACTCGACCTCGCTAGGCAGTACCGCAGCGATGACCGCTGATATGATAGCCGTCGCGAGAATCAGAACATACATTACGTCGAAGGATCCGGTGAATTCTCTAATGTATCCACCAATCAGGTTGCCTACGATCCCGCCAATACCCAGAGCGACATTACCAAAGGAAAAGACTAGGGCAGCATTCCCCCCACTGAATAGGTGGCTGATATAGGCCGGCACCAACCCGAAAATGGCATAAAAGGATATACCGAACGAAGTGGCAGCGACATAAGCCAGCGTCAGGTTCACACCGTTGGTATCTACGAACATCACCGACACGCTCGCCAAGGAAAGAACGAGATACGTCACGATCAGCCCGCACCGTATGGAGATCCGGTCCGCTATGGCACCCATCAGAAATCCATTGATCATACCGACAAGACCAATAAGCCCCCAGACCGACGCGACGCGCGTCTCCTCAAACCCGATCTCAGCGATCAGATAGGCCGACAGGTAGGTCTGAAAGGGCATGCAGGACAGGCCGTTGAAGAACATCATCGCAAGGATGGCGCACACAAGAGATCGCGGCAATGACTTCACCCGCGCCCAGTTGTCAGGATTCGGTGTCTGCTGCAACGCTTTTTTCGTTTGGTGGCCGTTGCGAAGATTCGCTAGGCGGATCAGCCCGTAGACAGCCAGCAGCACAACAAGAACGGCCGTTACCGCCCAAAGCGCGCGCCAGCCGTGGTTAGGCAGCACCACGGCCAGTAGCACGGAGTTGAAAAAACCCCATAACTGGTTCCAGAGGACATCAGCCCCATGGCCTTACCACGGTTTTTAGGCGCGATGACATCGCGCGACACCTCAACCATTGGAACCCAGATCAACGATGCGCAGGCGCCAAGAACCAACAGAATACCACCCAAAACCAAAACCGAATTGGCATAGATCAAACCTCCGAGGGAAAGTGCACATA
Organism: Alphaproteobacteria bacterium; assembly: GCA_965206365.1. GTDB lineage: Bacteria > Pseudomonadota > Alphaproteobacteria > JABAAW01 > JAHZMA01 > CBDBJL01. The sequence goes on along the minus strand of CBDBJL010000016.1, from coordinate 13,063 downwards.
CAATAATAGGAAACAGGATCAGGTTGATTGCGCCGAACCGCAAGGTCAGAAATCCAGCTAAGGCCGAGGATATCAGGAACCCGGCCTGCACCGATCCGGAAATCAGGCCCATTGTTCCGTAGGAAAAGTCAATATCAGTGCGGATCGACTCGACCATAGCCGGAAAAAGATACAAGCCAAAACCGTAGGCAGCGCCGATGAACGCCGTGAACAGAACCACGATTTCTATTTGATTCACACGCGCTGATGTCATTTGCTGGTACATCATCAATTCCTTAGTCAGACGGTTTGCGATAAAGCACCAGTATACAGCGGGAAGTCGATAATCGCCATAGATTTGTTCAAGCCGCATCCCCGGTGGCACCAAGAATTGTATGATGTCTATCCGTAGCGATAAATCCGCATCTGGGACGACCAAGTTTGCGACGATTCCGAATCCTGTACATAGTTAAATCTCCCTCGTCACGCTGTGCTGAACTGCGGTGCAGAATCCCACCATCTGGCAATTCGCGCGACCAGTCCGGGCTAGTGACCCCATCACGTTTTCCGGGCTGGGAAAAGTCTGGATCGCCCGCGCACGCCCGGAATCTGCATCTAAATAGCAGCTAAGGGTCACAAATGCCATATCACCACAAAGCCCTTGCCCAGCATGGCGCAATAGAAAAATAGCGATAAACAGCATTAGCCAATGATTGGCAAATGATAAGGCAATACAACCTAAAGCCAAAAATCCCGAAACCAAAATTACCCATAATTGGAGACGGATTTTATCAACGCCTTGTGCTGTTTTTAAGATAATGATTGCACTTAATAGGGTGGCTAAAGAATAGATACCGCCAAACTCGCCATGGGAAAGTCCAAAACTTTGTTGAAATTCACCGGCAAAAATACCAACAAAGAAGGTTTGTCCAAAAGATGACCCCATATAACCACAAAAACCAAACAAGATTAGTTTGGGATCAAAGCGTAATGGTGCAAGGAAATAGTGTAATTTTTGGCGCATATTAAATGGTTTCGTTTCAGTTTATGGATGGGTATTTGTTACTATTAGATTAGAGTTTGGGCAGGGTATTTTGGGGAATCTCGCTTTGTTGATGAGAAATTTCAATCGCCTTGGGGACATCCAGATTTTTAACATTTTGGGCATGATTGCTAATTTTGCTGGTAGAGATTTGAATATTATCAATGTCTTCGCCCATTTGGCGGTAATGGGTGGCAAGTTTGCCAACTCTGTTGTCGAGCCTGTCAATATCTTCACCAATTTTTATGACTTCATCGCGTAGCCTTGAAGATTGTTCGCGCATTTGGGTATCACGCAGGATCGAACGCATGGTAGCAAGCAGTGCCATTAAAGTGTTTGGCGAGGTGATGTAGACTTGTAATTTGAAAGCTTTGGCAACAATATCGGGCAGGGTGGTAAAAATTTCACCATAGATTGTCTCCGATGGAACAAACATTATGGCACTATCCGCAGTCTCGCCCGTGATAATATATTTTTCGGCAATGTCTTTGACATGTTTTAAGACTGCTACGGAAAAAATTTTGCGATTATTTCGAATATCTTCTTCGGTGCTGCTATCACTAAGTTTACGATAACCTTCTAGGGGAAATTTAGAATCAATGGCTAGATTTCCCGGCTCACCGGGAAAATGCAACATGCAATCGACAATTTTGCCGTTACTAAGTTTTTTTTGGAGCGAATAGACATAGCTTGGCAAAGCGTCTTTCACCTGATCCATCAAGCGAACTTCACCATATAAGCCACGTTTTTGTTTGTCATCTAAAATTGTTTTTAAATCGAGAACTGAGCTGGAAAGAGAATCAATCTGTTTTTGTGCGGTAATAATTTCGGTTAAACGTGCCTTTACATCACCCATTAATTCTTTGCCTTGGATGGTTTGTTGTGAAATTTTCTCGGTGATTTGTTTATCTTGGTTATGTAATTTTTCGCTGATTTGTTTATCTTGCTGTGAAAATTTTTCGGTGATGCGATTGAAGTTCGCATTATTTTGCGTAGAAAATTGTTCAAAATGTCCGGTAAATTTACTTTGGGCTTCGGTAATTTTATTCAAATTATCGCTTAATTCTTTAGGCAATAATGGCGTTTTTGTTTTTTTTAATAAGGTTATGATGAAAATAACGGCCCCTATTAAGATGATCGCTAGCATTCCCAAGATAATTATTAATATTTCTAGCATGGGTTCTCCTTATAAAATTTATTTAATATGACTTCTACCTTGATTCTCAGCAAGAGAAAAGGTTAAAACTCAATGATATTTTTTAACCTGGAAATGTGAAGAGAAAATTATGAGTTTATTGCCGATAAGGTTGGTTCCTGATCCGATACTAAGCCAAATAGCGGTGTCTGTTGAGGAAATTACTAGTGAGATTATTAAAATTTTGGATGATATGCGTGAGACAATGTATGTGGAATCTGGCATTGGGCTAGCTGCAACGCAGGTGGGTGTTTTGCTACGGTTGATCGTAATTGATGTCTCACGCGGCGAAGGTGAAAGCCAGCTATATCAAATGATTAACCCGGAAATTATTTCTTTAAGTGATGAAAAAGAATTCTATAATGAGGGGTGTTTATCAATTCCGGGCGTTAATCGTGAAATTCTGCGGCCCGTTAGTGGCGTTTTTTCTTATTTGGATATTAAAGGAGAAAGCCACGAATTAGAGGCAGATCATTTGTTGGCACGTTGCATTCAACATGAAATTGATCATCTTAATGGCATCTTATTTATAGATCATCTTTCGAAGCTTCGGCGCAAAATGATTATGAAAAAAATTATTAAATCTTTCGAAAATTTTGAAAAAAAGTGAAGTGATCAATGCGCATTATTTTTATGGGATCCCCAGATTTTGCTTCTGGAATTTTGCAAAAATTGCTTGCGAAGAAGTTTGAAATCGTTGCCGTTTATTCGCAACCCTCACGTCGTGCTAAGCGTGGGCAAAAGCTTGTTGCCACGCCGGTGGCGCAAATTGCCAACCACCATAAAATTCCGTTGCAAACGCCAGTAAAATTAGAGGGTGAGGCATTGGCGAAAATGCAAAAATTTAAAGCAGATATTCTGATTGTGGTGGCCTATGGTTTGTTATTGCCAAATGAATTTTTAACCAGCGTTAAATATGGTGGGGTGAATATTCATGCTTCGTTGTTACCACGATTCCGAGGTGCATCACCGATTCAATATGCGATATTAAAGGGTGATAATTCTAGCGGAATTAGCTTGATCCAAATGGAGAAGGGGTTAGATTGCGGGGCGATATTGGCACAAGAATTTATGGATATTGCGTGTTTAACAACGCCAGAATTGCATGATAAATTACAAATATTGGGCGGGAAGATGATCGTAGATTTTTTGCATAAACTTGCCGATACCGGTAAAATTATCGGTACTATTCAAAAGGATAGCCATAGTTGTTATGCGCCGAAATTAACTCGGAGCGATGGTTATATTGATTTTATGAGGCAAGATGCTCTGGAGATTGAGCGTAAAATTCGTGCTTTCACGCCATGGCCAGGGGCATGGTTTTTGCATTATCGGTATCATTCTAAGCAAAAAAAATGGCAAGAGGAGAGGCTTTTTATTCATCAAGCTGTCTCTTTACCAGAAAATAATCTTCATAAAATTGGTGAAATTATTGGGTTTCAGCAAGGAGTTCATCGAGGGATTATTGTGCAGTGCAATCAAGGGCAATTATGCATTACGCAAATTCAACGAATTGGGGCAAAAATTTTGGATTGGAAAAATTTTCTTCATGGATATCCGTTAATTGTCGGTGAGCGTTTGGCATCAAAACCACTAGTTAATTGATAAAGGTTTTTGGTTGACCTTTATCAATTTTGGCCCTATGTTAGGGTAGCGGTAGGGAAGTAATGATTAATTTAAAAATATGTAAATTACAGAAGGTTGTATTGGATGAAAATTAAAGTCACAAATCCCATTGTTGAAATTGATGGCGATGAGATGACCAGAATTATCTGGCAGGATATTAAAGAGCAAGTAATTTATCCTTTTTTGGATATTGATCTAAAATATTTTGATTTACGTATTACCGAGCGTGACGCAACTCAAGATCAGGTTACTTTAGATGCGGCAATGGCGATCAAAAAATATGGGGTTGGGGTTAAATGTGCTACGATCACTGCAAATGTTGCGCGTATGAAAGAGTTTTCGCTGAAGGCGATGTGGGCATCCCCCAATGGCAGCATTAGAAATTTTTTAAATGGAACCGTGTTTCGGCGCCCGATTGTGTGTGCTAACGTACCAAGATTGGTGACAAGTTGGAAAAAACCAATCATTGTTGCGCGTCATGCTTTTGGGGATCAGTATAAAGCTACTGAGATGCAGATTCGGTCGCCGGGAAAATTAAAAATGGTTTTTACGCCCGATGATGGCGGTGATATTATCGAAAAGGAAATTTTTGAATATACTGATGCCGGTGTTGCGATGGCAATGTATAATTTAGATGCATCTATTATGGGGTTTGCGCGGGCTTGTTTTACCTATGGGCTTGAACATTCGTATCCAGTTTACCTTTCTACGAAAAATACAATTTTACGTAAATATGATAGTCGGTTTAAAAATATATTTGAAACTATTTATGAAAATGAATTCAAGGATTTATTTGAAAAATCTAATCTTTTCTACGAGCATAGATTGATTGATGATATGGTCGCTTATGCCTTGAAAAGTGAAGGTGGCTATTTATGGGCATGTAAAAATTATGATGGCGATGTGCAATCGGATTCTGTGGCGCAGGGTTATGGTTCGTTGGGAATGATGAGTTCAGTGTTGTTAACTCCAGACGGTAAAATAGTTTGTAGTGAGGCTGCCCATGGTACAGTCACACGTCATTTTCGGAAATACCAGGCAGGTGAGGCAACTTCTACCAATCCGATTGCTTCGTTATTTGCTTGGAGCCAGGCATTGCGGGCACGGGGTAATTTTGACGGAACTGCGAAAGTTACTCAATTTGCTGATCAGTTGGAAGCAAGCTGCATCAAAATTGTAGAGTCGGGTTTTATGACAAAAGATCTTGCTTTATTGATTGGTAAGCAACAAAGTTTTTTAACTACAGGTGAGTTTCTGGTCAAACTGCGTGAAACTTTAGAAGCTGATCTTTAAATTTTAGATGATTTTTAATATTCTAAGCTTGATTTTAGGTGATTATTGGGGTGATAGTTTTTTTTGCTTGCTTGTGGGTGAAAAAATTGGTTATACAAATAGTTTAATAGTATTTTGTGCATAATTTTTTGTGCATAATTTTTTGTGCTGAAAGACTGGGTTTTTATGCTACTTTTCTTTGAAAGTATCTTGCGTCGTAATCAATTGATTTTATCGAAATTAAAATTATTTTTTTGGGTCGCGTTATTTGGGCTTGCTGCCTGTGCGGTAAATAATGATCGTGAGAATACAAAACAGGATGATGATTTTGAACAGCAAAAAGTTTCCATTGATTTAATCAATGACATTCCCATTCCTGATGGTGCTCGTTTAGATACGGCTGCATCGCTTATTTTAGGACGAGGCGATCGGTGGACTGGGCGTATGGTTATTAATGTTGCGAGTGAACCAGCACAGATGTTCGCGCTTTATCAATCGCAAATGCCTAGTTATGGTTGGCAAGTGATCTTATCAGTACAAGATCGTTCTAGTAATATTGTTTTTGTTCGCGGAGATCGGATTGCTAGTCTTTTTATTAAACCATTGGGCCTTAGAGGGGCACGTATTACGATGGTTACATCATTAAAGCCAGTGGAAGTACCTTCAGCAGGAACGTTTAATGCCGCACCTACGGATTCTAGCAATATTGGATCTGGGATTAATTCTACGGTTCCGTTACAATAAAATAGAATCAAATCGCTAGGTTTTCATGTTAAGCTCTTTGATTATTTTTTTGCGATTATTTTTTTGCGATTATTTTTTGGTCTCACACGAGATTTAAATAGGTCGATCTTTAACCGGATTTGCCTTTTTTGCAATTTTTTCTAACTGTTCGTGAGTTTCTTGGGCAGCTATCGTCATGGTTGCAATCGGTCGCACCTCTAATCTTTGTATTGAAATTGCATCACCTGTTACTTCGCAATAGCCATATTTGTTATTTTCAATACGTTCTAGGGCTTGGTCAATTTTTGAAATGAGCTTAAAAGCCCGCTCACGAGTGCGTAATTCAAAAGCCCGTTGACTTTCCGTAGAAGCACGATCACTAACATCAGCCTCGGGTTGGTTGTTTTTTTGCAAATTTTGCAAAGTTTCATCCGATTGTGAAAGCAATTCCTTGCGCCAATCATTTAATTTTTTTCGAAAATACTCACGCATAATTGGGTTCATAAATTCTTCTGTTTCACTCGGTACATAATCGGGTGGCAACAAGGGTGTGGCAGAATCCACTGAATCTAGCATCTTCGACATAGCACTTATCCTTTGCAAAATACTGTGATTATCATTTAATTTAATTTTGATAATGTTGCAAGCAACTTTTACTATTATTTGCAATATTTTTAAATTTTTGTTGCTTGCAATTTAAGGTGATTTTCAGTATACCTTGGAGAGTAGGGATTTGCTGAGGTTTTTCTTAGAAAAATAATCTTAGAGAAATAATATAAATATCTCAGTTTTATTCTGTAAAGTTTGCATCCCATCTTAAATGCTTGCTGGAAGTGATCGTGGAATTTTTGATTAATATCACGGAAGCTCTATAAAGAATGAATATGAATACGAGGATTCGTCAGAGTAGCTTGCAGTTTTGATGCTGTTTTATGGCTACAAATAGGAGCTTTCTTTCATAAAATGATGAGGGGTGCGTATGTTTTGTCAAGAATGGGACGCGCAAGAGTGATACCGAATCTGTATATGTTGAATATTGCTAGTTTTTTTAGCTTTTATGCTTTGAATAGATCCTGTTTTTTTATCAGAATTAACGATTATATATCAGGTAACCTCAAAATTTTTCGGGTACTTAGATATTATTGGAGTTTTATGAATGTCAAAAAAAATGCTTATCGATGCCAGCCATCAAGAAGAAACCCGGGTTGTGGTTTTGGAAGATGGAGAGCTGGTAGAATTTCAACACGAAATTACTGGCAAAGTTCCGCTTAAAGGAAATATTTTTCTTGCAAAGGTTATTCGTGTAGAGCCTTCTTTGCAAGCTGCTTTTCTAGATTATGGTGGTAACCGCCATGGTTTTTTGGGTTTTAACGAAATCCATCCCGATTATTATAAAATCCCGATTGCAGATCGGCAGGCAATTTTAGCGAGTTGTGACAATTACGATGAGAATAATGGGAGCTTAAATGATGACGCTGAAGGGACAGATCATGGTGGTGATGATTTTGACCTTGCCGCGGCAATGGGCGTAAAACGTTTTCGCCTGAAACATAAATATAAAATTCAAGAGGTGATTAAACGCGGGCAAGTTATGCTTGTGCAGGCTGTAAAAGAAGAACGTGGTAATAAGGGTGCGGCCATGACAACCTTTATTTCGCTTGCCGGGCGTTATTGTGTGCTGATGCCCAATAGTGGTAAGGGTGGAGGGATATCGCGGCGCATTAATGATGAGGAAGATCGTAAACGGTTGAAAGATATTGTTGCATCACTTGATGTTCCGGATTCTATGGCATTAATTTTACGTACAGCCGGTGCTGGTCGCACCAAAAGTGAGATTAAACGTGATTATGAATATTTAGATAATCTATGGGCAGATATTCGGAAAATTACCATTGATTCTCAGGCCCCCACTTTAGTACATGAAGATGTTAATATTTTATGGCGTTCTATTCGTGATGTTTACGATAAAGATACTGAAAAAGTAATTATTAGCGGGGATGATGCCTATCAAAAAGCATGTGAATATATGAAAATGTTGATACCTACCCATGTTAAGAACGTGATTCAGCATAAAGAAGATTCTCGGTTACCGATGTTTCAAGAACATAATGTAGAAACTCTTTTGGCAAGCATGTATCAACCGAATGTGTTTTTACCCTCAGGGGGCTATATTGTGATTGAGCAAACTGAGGCGATGGTATCTATTGATGTCAATTCAGGAAAGGCTACACAAGAACGCCATATTGAGGAAACGGCTTATAATACAAATGTTGAAGCTGCAGAAATGATCGCCCTACAAATGCGATTGCGTGATTTATCGGGTTTGGTGATTATTGATTTTATTGATATGGAGGATCGCCGTAATAATAATGCGCTTGAACGATATTTCAAGGATGCTGTGAGTAAGGATCGGGCTCGAATGCAAATTAACCGTATTAGCTCGTTAGGGCTTTTAGAAATGACACGTCAGCGTTTAAACCCATCTTTATCCGAAATCACAAGTAGCCAATGCCCGCATTGCTATGGTACGGGGAAAGTTCTTAATATTAATGCAACGGCATTGATGATGATTCGTTCTTTAGAAGAAGAAGCGATTCGTGGTAAGGGAAGAGTTGCATCGATGAGCGTACAAATTTCATTAGATGTTGCAATTTACATTTTTAATAGTAAAAGAAAAAAAATACATGAAATTGAAATTGCGAATAACCTTACCATTGCGATTGAACCAGAAATGGCCTTACCGATGGCAGCGATTAAGCTTTATGCGACGAGTATTATTGATGATGAGGGTGAAGTTGTTGAGCTAACTGTCGATAAATATGAAGAATTATTTAATAATTATGAACAATCTATAAATCATTATTCACGGCGTGGGCGTGGGCGTAATCGTGGTGGGCGTAATCGTGGTGGGCGTAATCATGATCGCGATGAGGCTGAGCGAGATCATCCGGAGGGTCAAGACGATTCTTATAATGCGAATGATAATGATCAAGACAAATCTCAGCGCAAATCTTATCGAAATAATCGCGAAGATCGAGATTCATCGCGCCGTTCTGCATCGCGGGGGTCTCGTGGCAGGGCGCGCAACAAATACTCTCAACGTCAATCATCGTATCATTCATCGACATCGTCAAAGAAAAAAGGATTGTTGTGGCGTATTATTGGGTAATTACGAGATTGCTGGCTGGATAATCGTAAAAACTTGCATAAGCTTTGGGAGTTTTCAGTGGAAATTCCCGAGCAACGGGTGATAAAATTACGAGTAATAATAGCTATGAAGAAACAGACCTGGTTTCTTGCATGGATATCATCTATGGGTACCATTGCCGGTCGTGGTTATGCAATCACTGCAAAAATAAGATTATATGCAGATAGATTCATGGAATAGGTGCATCGAAAATATACGCAAATGAAACTTAGTTTCTCGCAAATATAAATTATGGGTGAATTATTTTCATTGGTGAACACTGTAAAATATGCCCTGCATGAACCACACCAATAATCACCCTTCTTTTTCTGTCAGTGATTTTTGAATGACCGAAACACTTACCACAAGTTGGTTTATTACCCCATCTGATTTTTTCAAAATATTCTATGGCATTTTTCTTTGTTGGATATAATTCCATCAAACTAAAAAGACTCAATATTTTACATGTTTTTTCATAATATAACCCATAACTTAACAAGTAATTATGGTTAAACTATAGAATATAAAGGAATCTTTGTTAAGTTTCATATGAAAAAATGTGTCAAAAACCGCATTCCCATATCTCTTTATTCTGTCTTATTATTCTGTCTTATCGTAGCAGATATATAAGCATGGAAATGATGGGGTCGTTAGTAGCAAGATACTGCGACCTTTTATATTTTTGTCAAGTTAGATGGATAAGTCTCTTAGTTTTTTTGATTTAAATTTTTTGCGAGCTGATTCAAACTTGCCAGAAGCTGATCATTGATTTCAACATGATGCAAATCATCGGGAAAAATGATTTTATTCGTGGTTTCTACATGTGATGAATCTAATAATTTCACCGGTTTGAAGGTAGAGTTTGGGCTTGTATTTTCGTGCAAACCTTGGCGAATACGAATTTTTGAGATATAATTTTCACCGAGAAATTCATTGATGCTGTTTTTAATTTTATCGGCTTGATATTCTAATTCTGTGGCATGAGATGCTGTTGCCAAAATTGTCAAAACGCGCTTCGTTGATGCTTTATCATAGGTTATTTTATCGATCGTTGAATTTTCTGCTTGCGCTTTATCCATAAATTTTGCCCAATGTAGTGTTAGCAACGAGTTTTTTTTGTCGCCTCCTAATTTTCCAACGACAGATTGCAAGGGAAGTGATAAATGTTTTAACATAATGTAATTATAATCGAGAGTTTGTACGAATGCAAAAAATTGCTCCGGCATTATTAGCTTGGTTTGCGCATTCTCGCCGAAATGCACCTTGGCGAGCACCTTTGGGGGTTCCACCTAATCTTTACCATGTTTTTCTATCTGAAATAATGTTGCAACAAACAAGAGTTGCCACAATGCATGATTATTTTTTGCGTTTCATAGCGCGTTGGCCTAATTTGCCGGCATTAGCAGATGCCACTTTGGATGAGCTGTTGTTACAGTGGCGTGGTTTGGGTTATTATGCGAGGGCGCGTAATTTACATCAGAGCGCGCAGCGTATTATGCTAGAATTTTCCGGCAAGATCCCGCAAGATCTCCAGCTGTTAAAATCGCTAAAGGGTGTGGGTGATTATACGGCTGCTGCGATTGCTGCGGTTGGCTTCAATCAACCTGTTGTTGCAATTGATGGGAATATTCGTCGGGTTGCGGCAAGGTTTTTGCGCATTGAGACATTATTGTCTGATCAAGAATATGCACGCAGGTTTGCTATTTTTATGCCGCAGCTGGGGGATAGCCCTTATGATAAAACGCAAAATGGCGATATGATTCAGGCTTTGATGGAATTAGGCTCGTTAATTTGCACATCACGAAAACCTAAATGTCAGGAATGCCCAATTCAGTTTGCGTGCCAGGGGCAAGATATCGCTATGGCTTTACCGATCATGCCACCGAAAATAATTCCGAAAATCCAATATTGTGTTGCGTTAATTATGCGCAATGATTCTCATGAGATCTTATTAGAACGTCGCGCACAAAAGGGATTGTTGGGGGGTATGGTTGGGTTTCCTTTGGGTGTTTTATTTACGAATCCAGATCATATAGATGCCAAAAATGTGGTTTTAGCTGAAACCACAATTACGCAGAATATGGTAAAATATTTACCCGCCTTGCCAATGAAAAATATCAATTTTCTGAAGAATCGCCCGATAAAGCATATCTTTACGCATATTCATTTAACGGTTTTTTTGGTAGAGGCAGAATATAATTCTGCCGATAATGCGAACCAGAGCATTGCTGAGAATTATTTTTGGGCGCAAAACCACGAAATTGATCATCATCCTTTGCCCAAACTAATGCAGAAGATTTATTCTAATATCGATTTACCTCTGAAAACCGCTGGCAATTAAATAAACTTCGCTGGTTTCCAAACGACTCGCTTTGGGTTTGAAATGATAGGTTTTGGTAAAATAATTTTTAATTTTTTTCAGAAGCTCGGCTTCGGTACCGCTTTGTCGGGTTTTGGTGATAAAATGTCCGCCATGACATAAATTTGCAAGCGCAAATTGAAAGGAAAGTTCCACCAAAAAATTAATGCGTTCATAATCGGTGCGTTTATGCCCGATCATATTGGGTGACATATCGCTAAGCAGGAGATCAATTTTCCCTCCGGCTTTTTCTATCATGGTTTTTTGGATTGTAGCATCGGTAAAATCACCTTGAACAAAATGCGTTCCGGCAATATTTTCCATAGGGAGTAAATCACACCCTACAATTGTAGTTTTCGATGGACAAATTTTCTGCGCAACCTGCATCCACCCCCCGGGTGCGGACCCTAAATCGATAATGTGCAGAGATTTTTTTAGAAAATGGGTCTGTTCGTTAATTTCTAACAGCTTAAAAGCAGCACGTGATTTCCAACCTTGCTGTTGGGCTGCTTGAACATAAGGATCATTAAGATGCCGATTCAGCCAGCGCGTCGAGGATATCTTTCCGGCCTGTCGCGGTCTGTACGCGCACAGCTTCGCTACGAGATCTTGTTTTTTGGATTAAACTTAGATTTTTTTTCGGTTTTTCGGTTTTTTTTTGAGCTTTGGGATCATTCTTACCCATACCAGAAATTAATTTGGCCATCATGTTTCATCCAACATTTCGCGAAGCAAACCCTCACGTTGACCACGATCAGCAACATCTAAAATTGGCAAATTCCATTGTTGCAAAATATTCATGGTAAGTGCAGCACCAACAGCAATCATATCCATACGCGTTTCACCAATAACCGGATGTTGTTTGCGTTTTATTAATTCTTGTTTGCGGATTTTATCGGCAATGGCAATAATATCTTGAGTTCGGAAACGGCATCCATCAATACGGTTACGAATATAATAATTCATCTTTAAGTGCAAACATGCCAAAGTTGTCGGAGTTCCAGATGCAGAAATTAATTGAATATTTTTACCAGCATCGATCAATTCTGTAATATTATTCATTCGATTAAATTCTGCAAAATAAGGGTGGCAAAAATTTACGATCTCTTGCAGCAAAGAATCATTAATAGCACCATTGCCCCAACGTGATATTGCGGTTAATACCCCGATTGGCAGTGAGATATTGGTTAATTTTTCAATTCCAGTTTGGGAATTAAACCAGCTTAATTGCGTAGACCCCCCACCAATTTCAAAAATTAAGCAATAATGATTTTCCGGTTTCACCATAGGCAAGCAACTCATAGAAGATAAGCGCGCTTCTTCATGGCTAGAGATAATTTTAATATTAAGTCCGGTTTTTTTCCGAATGGTGTCAATAAATTTTTTACCATTTTTGGCTTTGCGAAAAACTTCTGGGCCACAGCGCGATAAATGATATTAGGGTATGCATGAATTTTTTCCGAAAAGGCTGTTAAAATTGTCAAACCGCGTTGCATTGCGGCATCGCCAATTTTGCCACTTTCATATAATTCTTCGCCCAACAAAACTGTATCCGCTAAAGAATCCATGATTGTATAATAGGGAGGAGTGTTTTGAGATTTTACAATTAACAATCGGCAATTATTGGTTCCAACATCAACAGCGGCATAATACATTAATATTACTGAAGCTCCGTAATAA